>PCUW01000047.1 GCA_002787775.1 Bdellovibrionales bacterium CG12_big_fil_rev_8_21_14_0_65_38_15 | reverse complement strand
TTTTAAAGCTAAGGCCGTGGCTGCCCCAAGTGAGATCCCTTCATCATTGGGGTATGGAGGTATATAAATATTTTCAAAAAGATTTAGGTTCGCCAGTTTCGCATTAAAAATACAATTCAATGCGCAGCCACCGGTTATTGAAATATTTCTAATATTGGGAAAACTATCTCTAACTTTCTTAATTAGGCTAAACATATCCTCTTCAAAAAGATGCTGATAGCTTGCTGCTATATCAGCATAAGAAGAAAAGTCAGCTGCCTCTAAGGTATTAAAGTTTTCAAAATGAAAGTTTTTTTCATTGTTTCTAATTTTTTTGGCAAAGCTTGTAAAAGAATCAAGACGATTAAATTGATCTAAAACTTTACCGTAAGCAGAGAGCCCCATGACTTTTCCTGCAA
The DNA here is from genome assembly GCA_002787775.1 of Bdellovibrionales bacterium CG12_big_fil_rev_8_21_14_0_65_38_15. Classification (GTDB taxonomy): domain Bacteria; phylum Bdellovibrionota; class Bacteriovoracia; order Bacteriovoracales; family Bacteriovoracaceae; genus UBA4207. Next base: position 9,558 of record PCUW01000047.1, on the reverse strand, counting down.
ACCTCTCCGATTTGAAAATTTCAATTGAGCCTGCTTCATAGAGCCCTCCGATAGAGTTTAAAAATTGAGTTTTAGCATCAGGAAAATCAAGTAGATTATGAAAGCTCTTTAAAACACATTTTAACTCTAAGCCTTTTTGGTAAAAGACTGAAATAGATTCTCTTGAATTTGCCTTTAATTGTTCATTTGCAATATTTAACTCTGGTTTTTTAAAATCTTCTTCGATGACTTCATGTTCAGAACCAGAGCCATCAATAACGAAGATAAGAGATTCATCAAAAGGGTAGTCAACTAGCAACGAATAAGCATGACAAAGATGATGACTAAAAAAGCTTATGTTAGAATTATTTAAAGAAGAAAAGTGAGATAGTCCAAGCTTGTCTAGGGCTTCTATGTAAGGTGCTTTTACTGAGATATTTTTTTCCCAAGCACGAGGATGAGCACCGTAGCTATTGATTGCAATATGATCGTCAGTGCAAATTTTAAAACTCTTATCATGCAAGAATAATTGCTTTATTGAAAAAAGAGGAAAATTGCCTTGATATCTTATTTTGGTAAAGCGCTCTTCAAGTGCGACTGTTTTACGAATGACTTTCCTATCTTTGATCTCAATAACACTGCATGAGCTGTCATGAGCACCAATATTTAATCCTACATATTGAGTTGTGTCGCCCTTATCATTTGGCATAAAGTCGTCCCATTTGCCATAACGTCTTCGCTTCAAATTCACTTACTATAACTTCTTTATTATTTGGGGAGTATACACTAAATTGCCTATCTTCCTGCTGATCTCTCTTAATAGTGAGGTTTCCCAAATAAGGATCATGAATTGAAATGATATCTGGGCGAATATGAACCCATGGGGCTAAAATCATAGACGTCTGATTGAAATCAAGCATTTGATCTTTCATTCCGTATTGATTACAGATTTCTAAAAAAATGGGATCATCAAAGCCAGTAAAGACTTTCCCATAATGAGCTCCACTATGTGGTTTAAATCGTTCGTATTGCTTATTAAGACTTTTGCTTATTTGAGTTTGTGATAATGCATTTAAACTTAAATTACCATCAAATGAAATCGAGCTTAAGATATTTTCCTTGAGGGCCTTTGCGTGATTTTGAACTTTTAAGCGTGGAAGATTGAGAATGGCTGCGATCTTTTGTGCTGCTTGAGTTGGGCAAATGAATGGTCCGTGTGTTGAGCTTTGAACAGGGATCAATTCAACTCCATCACTAAATAGAGTGTTTTGATATTGATATCCCCCCCAGTTGGAAAGGATACTAAAAGTACCCAAGCTGAGTGCATCAAATGGGGCAATTCCAAAGTTTTCATCATGGTGAAGACTAAATGAGATGAAGATTTTTTGCTTTTTAGTGTAGATCTCTTTTAGGTCATCAGGGGAAATGAAATTGTAGATAGCAATGTTTTCTGTTAAATCAAGAGACTCAATGAGTTCAAGCAAATACGCCAAGTAGGATGAACTTGTCTTTCCCATATTGGGATTTCCAAAATGATCCTCTTTCCCATAGATCTCTAATGATACATTTTCGAAGTTGAAATTCTTCTTTAAAAAGAAAATGGCAAAAATGAGAGTATGTAAATTCTTTTGTTCAGAAATTCTGCCTGCGTAAATAAAATCAGGTTTCGGCTTATAAGAAGTTTTAACTTGCTGATTTAAAACTTTATAAGGAATGATCAATGACTTCGAATTACTAAAGGTCATTTGGTGTAATGAGTTATCAGCTTGTGATGAAGTTATAAATAGATCATTTTCTTGAAAGGTTTCTTCAAGGTCTAGGTATTTATAAGGCGCTCCCAAAAGGCTTGGTATTTCATGTGTATAAACAATAAAGTTAATATCTTTTTTAAATTTTCTAATATTTCGAATTAATATGGCAATTCTAAGAGTTAACTTGGTGATGATAATGATGTCATATGATAAAAGTTCTTTAATATACTTTTTAGGATCAGTCTGTTCATGAATTGCTATTCTGTCGATGTCATATGTAGGTGCTAGTTTTTCAAACCATAAGGACTCTGCCTCGGGCAAAATATCTTGCATGCTAAACCAGTAAAAAACTTCATAGCTCGAAAGAATTAACGCTTTCTTTTGAGCTCTAATAGGCATCCAGAGGTGATAGTATTTTTTAAAAAAAGAGCGACCTTGTTGAGTATCAGAAAAAACAAGGCCTTTATCAGAACTAAGCTCTTTAAAGTCAAACTGGTAAAGCTCCTGGGGAGTTTTAATCTCTTTTGGTAGATTGCTTTTACTAAATGAAAAAGAATTGCACATTTTGGTTTCAAGTATATTCTTGATGTAGCGACTAATCTGCAAGCCGCAATCTCTTTCAAAGCGTTTTGAATAAGGGCAATTGAACCAAGAGGTCGGTTTTATATATTGAGTAGGGACAAAAATGGGCTCTGTCTCTGTGGCGTCAAGATGTCCACCGATAGGTGAGAGTATACATTTCATTCCTATTGCTTGTGCTTGGGCAACCGAGACACCAAAGTCATCCATATAATAGGCAGAAAGATTAATTAATATGTCGTGCTTAGGATCAAGATATTCTAGCCACTGTGTTGAATCTAAATGACTCATCACTTCCACTTGATTTTTATTAAATCTAAAGTTGTTAAAACCATTTAAATAGACATCATCTCTTTCATAAAGAAGAAATTGATCATCTTTGAGTTTTGTATTCGCTATTAAATCTTTGGTCCAATCTTCTGCTTGGGCGATTCCTTTTGCATTATCTGCTTGTCCTAAAATAATAAATTTACAATCTTGATAGTAGTTTTGAATAAGGTGCCAAACCGTAAGGTAGGCTAATTCAAAATTCTTTGATTGTGATAGTCGACCAGAAAAAATGATTCTTTTTGGTGATTCGTATAAGCATTCCTTTGAAGGGAAAAGCTCATACCTATTAATCACGATAATGCTTAAGCTTGAGCTATCAAAAAAATGCTCGATAACTTCTTTAACCGCATTTGATAATACATAAATATTTTTTATTATAATTTTCTTTTCAAGAAGAGCTGTTAGAGCTGAAAAGAAATCCCCCATAAGAACAATATTGTATGAATGGTTCTGTTCTAGCTTTAAGTGAAAATCATCACTTAATTTTGTAAAAAAAATAAGATTTTCGATATCTCTTTTTTTTCCCCAATGATTAATTTGTGCCTGAAGAAGGGAAGTAGAATTGTATTTCATTTCATTATTACTCATATCTTTATTTAGCTTTTAAAAAAGCTAATCCTTCAGGATGAGTCTTTGTTTTCCACATAAATGTATCAATCATAAAATGAGTATAGACGACTCCAAGCCATAATGAAGGAATGAGTCCCGCATCATAAAATTTTATTTCAGTTTCTATCTCAAGATAGCTAACGATCATTCCAAAGGTCATTAGAAAGATAAAAAGAGTCTTTAGGCTTGAAAAGTTTAGAAAAAACTTTTCTTTTCCGGTGCGACTTTCTCTATATTTAAGTCCTAAATAGATGTAGGGAATTGAATGTCCAAAAACCATTAAAAATTGGCCAAAAACTTGAAGTTTTGGCGTTTCAGCAAATCTTGCAAATAACCAAATAATTTGTGCATTTAGAAGGTGAAAGTTTTTCCCCCAAGATATCGTTTTAGTTTTTTTAAATTTAAAGACTTGAAGTCCTATGTATAAAACCAACGCAACTGACCAAACAATAGCAACAGGCCAGACAAAGACCTGAGGCATTTGAATTAGGTCTTTCGGTATTCTCCAACCACTCACTCCAATAATTGAAGATGTTGATATTAATGACGGTGCCCATATACAAGAATAGATAACAAGCTTATCGATAGTGTTTTCGTATTTTAAGTTCAAACCTGTTGGTTTTTCTTTATATTTAGAAATAAAAAACCATGCACTTTGTTGTTTCATGAAATGAAAGATAGACATATTTGATAAGACAAAATAGCAGGCATAATCGCTGACTTGAGTAAAAAGATAGTAAGAGACTCCGAAGCCTAATATAGGAAGTAGAATTAATCTAATTTTAAATTTTTTTCTAAATCGTTCAGAACCGTAGGTATAAAAAAATGTTGTAAAAACATGCGGTTGATCAAAGAAAATAAAAACCCAATAAAATGGGATAAAGGTATCTAGATATAGAGCTAGCATTAAAGAAATTAATGTAGCTCCACCAAATACAAGCATGTCTTCTTTAAAACTATAGACCCACTTAGCTTGCGTGATATCCTGAACTAAATCCACAAGTAGGGATTATTCCTTCATGATGATTTGAGATTGCATATAGTTTTGAAGGCCAACTTTAGAAATAAGTTCTTGTTGAGTTTCCAGCCAATCAATATGCCCTTCTTCACTTGCAAGAATTGATTCAAAAAGATCACGAGACACATAATCACGCTCTTCTTCGCAAACCTTAATACAATCTTTTAAAAGAGGGATCGCAATATACTCAACCTTAAGGTCGGAAGCGATGACTTCTTCGAGAGTTTGACCAATATCGAGCTTGTCCAATTTTTGAAGATTTGGAAGACCCTCTAGAAACAAGATGCGCTTGATAAGTTCATCAGCGTGTTTCATTTCATCAATTGAAGCTTTATATTCAAGAACGCCAAGCTTTTCTAAGCCCCAGTTCTGTAACATTCTTGCATGCAAAAAATACTGATTAATAGCTGTCAATTCTCTTGTGAGAACTGAATTGAGGGCATCGATAACTTTTTGTGAACCTTTCATAAAACTAACTCCAATATTATATAATGGCAGTAGTTTACACTGAAGAATGAGTCGTCACAATCAGAGTATTGTTTGATTTAGATAACGTTGGTTTTAAGACTTAGACGGAGTTGAATTATTAGTTTTAGGAGACTGATCAATTGAAGAATTTAGTCTATCAATAGCATCCATGACGCATATGCCACAACCACTTCCGACACCTAGGTGTGATAGCGCATCCTTACCAGTCAATCCTTTAGAGACGACATTCTTGACTTGATCTTCGGTAATATTGTTACAGATACAGACGTACATAAACCCTCTTGATGAATTATACATTAACTGTTCGGTTGATCAAACTTTTTCTTGAGTACACTATCAAATATTTATGGCGCAATACAAATAGTCTTAAATATCAAGGATTTGTAACGATGTGTTGTATTAATCTGAACAATTAAATGTGCCAAATTAACAATGTGTGAGTGGTTCTTAAGCTAGTCTAATCACAATGATTTAAGTAGCATGGGAGTGTTTTTTAGTCCCTTATTATGTTGCGGAGCTTCTAATGCTAGATCTTAAGTTTATTCGTGAAAATCCAGATGCTGTTAAAAAAGCAATCGTACAAAAGAAGGTAGGATTAGATCTTGATGAATTACTAGCTCAAGACCAAGTCGTTCTCAAACTCAAGCAACAGGCGCAAGAGCTGCAAGAAAAGAGAAATGCTCATTCTAAAAAAATCCCAAAAGCAACAAATGAAGAAAGACCCGCTCTCATTGAAGAGGGACGTAAAATTGGTTCAGATCTAGATGCTATGAAGCCAATGCTTAATGAGGAAGAAGAAAAATTAAAACAACTCCTCTATTTAGTACCAATGATTCCGTCTCCTGAAGCACCAATTGGTAAAGATGACTCAGAAAACGTTGAAGTTAAAAAAGCTGGAAAACTACCAGAATTTTCATATAAGCCATTAGATCACGTCGAGCTTCTTGATAAAAATAATTGGGCCGAGTTTGAAAAAGTTGCAACAGTATGTGGTTCTCGCTCGTATAGTCTGCGAAATGAAATGGTTCTACTTGAAATGGCCGTCCATCGTATGGCACTCGATATTTTACAGAAGAAAGGATTTACGCTGGCAAGTTTTCCTGCCATGGTTCGTGAACATGCGCTTTATGGTTCAGGACATTTTCCAGCTGGTCGTGACCAAGTTTATTACCTACCTGAGCAAGATCTCTACTTATCTGGAACAGCAGAAGTTCAAGCGAACTCACTTCATACCGGCGAAATGCTAGATGAAAAACAACTTCCAATTCTATACGCTGGCTATTCACCTTGCTTTAGAAGTGAGGCCGGAAGCTATGGAAAAGATGTTAGGGGGTTGATTCGCGTTCACCAGTTTATGAAAGTTGAGCAATATATTCTTTGTAAGAACGACGAAGAAGAATCAAAGAAATGGCATAAAAAACTTTTAGAAACCTCTGAAGAAATTGTAAACGCACTAGAGCTTCCATATCGTATTGTTGAAGTTTGCACTGGTGATATGGGGGCCGGTAAAGTTCGTATGTATGACGTCGAATGTTGGGTACCGTCTGAAGAGAAGTACCGTGAAACGCACTCATGTTCTTCTTTGCACGACTGGCAAGCACGTCGAAGCAACCTTCGTTACCGTAATAATGAAGGCAAAGTAGAGTACGTTCATACTTTAAATAATACAGCCGTTGCTACGCCTAGAATCTTGGTAAGTTTAATAGAGTGTCATCAAAACGAAGACGGATCTGTAACTATACCTAAAGCTCTTCAGCCTTATATGGGCGGAGTTTCAAAGATAGGCTAGGAGAGCTATTTCAAACTCTTAGGCATATGATAATTTTTACAATTCCCTTCTAGGGCTGTTTTTGGCCTGCTAAAACTCCTTATTATCTAAAAACTGGAGTTTTTATGAATCTACTAAGATCTTGTATTGCGAGTACGCTCATTTTGGTTTTGAGTACGACTAGTTATGCCGCTACGATTGAATTAACTAAATCAAAGGCAGTTGTTACTAAAGAGAATGCGACGAAAGAAGTTCTTCGTGGTTTAGATAAAGCCATTAAAAAAGAGCAAAAAAATCCAACGTCTATTGAAGAGTTGAAGATTAAAGCCGCGAAAAAAGTAACGAAAAATTTCGATAAAAGAAAAGATCTTTTAGAAGATATTTTTAAGCATGATGATCAAGACAAGCGCTTAAAAGTTTTAGATAAAAAACTTAAGAAGCTTGTTAAACTTGATCCAACGCTAGCACAAATGAATAGTGACGCTGATAAGATCGAAATGCTAATTTCACTTGAAAGAAAACTTGAAGGAATTGACAGCGAAATGAATGCTCAGATTCAAGCTGTAAATGATGAGCTTTCTCAGTTCGACTCTACTGAAGCCTATCTTGTAGATCTTAAGTCAAAAGTTCAAAATGACACTTTGGCTTCAAGCATGAACAAATCAGGTCGTCATATTGCCAATATTGATGAGTATGATGTTTATGTCGCTCTATATGTTTTAACAGCATTGCTATTTATTGGTTTAATTTATTATTTAGTTGTTTCTGCTACTGTCGCTATCTGGGCATTTTCTCCAGCACTAGCGATTATTTTCTTACTCATTATGCTTTAAAAAAAATGGGGTCCAAGCGGGCCCCTTTTTATAAGTCTCTCCAGCTTCTTTGGAGCTGACTTGTCACAACCTTATCGATGCCATCCAAATTTTCAAAATGAGGTTCAGCTAAATTAAATTCTTTAGCTTTTTCTTTGTAGTATTTTTCTCGTTTTGGATGATCAGGGTGAACGGCATGTGTGATTTGAGGAATCTCTTCTTCTTGTAATAGTTCAAAAAGGATTTCAGCTAAATCTCTTCTGTGAACGAGATTAATACTACCATTTGGATTTTTAATATTATTTTTGCCAGCGATAAATTGGATAGGATGATTTTTTTCATCATAAAGACCTGCTGCACGAACAATATGACCATTGGATTGTTTTAAAACTTCCTTTTCAGCTTCTAGTAATAAATTACTTCTAGGATCGTTCGCTAGTGGAGTTGTCTTTTCATTAACAACCCCTTCATTTTTTCCAAAGACTCCGGTCGAGCTAATTTGAATAATTGGTGTGGTTGTATATCTTGAAAAAAGTGAAGCGAGTTGAACAGGGTAGTGGTCAGTTGGTGGAAAAGCACAAATCACACGATCAGCATCGGGCAGGGCATGGGTTCCATCAGCGCTACTCCAAATAATAGGTATAACTCCAAGCTGCGTTAATTCATGATTGGCTTTACGAGTCGTTCCGGCCACTTGATGACCTGATTTGATGGCAATTTCAGCTAAATTTTGTCCAGTTCGACCTAAACCTAAGATTAATATGAACATTTTGATCTCTTTTCAAAAAATTGAATTCTGTTCTATAATAGCAAAATGCAAATCTTTAAGCTTGGCGGTAAGACCGTCGCTATTATTTTAGTTGGAAGTGCTATTGTTCTGTCAGTAGCTTTAGTTGTTTTAATGCCATTTGGTATTGCTCAACATCTTTTTAATTAAATTATCCAAGGACTCTTTCTAGTCTTTGAGCTATTTCCTTATCGGAGATAGTTTTACCCGTTAAGTAGTCATTCATAAACTCTTTATCTTCATTTGAAAGCATAGATCCCATTTGGCTAGCATCCATGATGGCTTTAAAGTTGTGTTTCTTATCTTCCCAAAACAATGTGATCAGACCATTCGTTTCATTTGATTCAGCTTGAGAGTTTTGTAAGTAGATCCTCTCTAAGCCTTTAAAGGGATTCGGTTGAATATTTTGAACGACTAAGAAAAATTGTGTTGCGATTGCCACACGGTGCTTGATCTCAAGCTCGGGGACTAATGATGGAGCTGGTATAAATTCGACTTGATCAATAAAGAGTCTGACAAAGGCTTCAAGCTTCTTTCTTTTATGAACTGGCCAAACAGAGTGGTTTGGATCAATAAGTTCGACGTGGTGCCACCAACCAATTGGGAAATCGTAGGATAAAATGCGTTGCTTTCTAAACCAAGGCCCGAATTTCCACAGAAAAGCGACTAATAGGATTAAAGCGATAAGCGTCAATTGACTCAAAACATTCCTCTTTGGTACTTTTAATGATTATAAGGGGAAAACAATGGCTAAAAAACCAAAAACAAAGAAAGTCCGTCTAGATAAAGAAACAAGGGCACAAGGCAAAAGGAACTTATACATTCTTTTATCTTTATTCGTTGTTGGAGCAGTCATTGTCATCGTTGGAAGCTCAATGAGTTAAGAATTTGTCTTTTTGTCTTTGATCGAAGCACTCGATGACTCGATCACCAAATTTCTGTTTAAGGCTTTGCGCATTACCATTTAAAATAAGAGCCTCGAATGATTTTTGGCATAAATCTTTTGTGTATTTTAGTTTAAATTCTGAACAATTTTCTTTTAAAAGATGAGCAGATTTAGGAGAGCCTCGATAAGATTCAAGAGATAATGTTTCGCATTCTTCTTTTGAATAATCTTTACCAGAGATACAACTAACCAAGCTCAGTAGAATTATAAATTTCATCATGGGTAATAATAGCATGAGTGTTCCAGTTCAATTTTATTTTGATTTTATTTCCCCTTATTCCTATCTGGCGTGGAATTGGGTCAAAAATGAAAACTTCAAACTAAAGCCTGTGCCCGTCACACTTGCTCAAGTTATTCACTCGTATGAAACGAAAGGCCCTGCTGAAATTGCACCCAAAAGAGATTACCTATGGAAACATTGTCTACGTACGGCAAAAAGAAGAGGAATTCCTTTTGTCATGCCTGCCAAACTTCCATTTAATTCATCCTA
>PCUW01000006.1 GCA_002787775.1 Bdellovibrionales bacterium CG12_big_fil_rev_8_21_14_0_65_38_15 | reverse complement strand
ACAGAAGATGAATTGTTTCAACTCATAGACTCGCTTGAACCCAGTCAACTTGCCGGCTATGAACAACTCATGGTCCCTTTTATTAATAACCTTAAAAAGATCAATCAATAAATGAGTACACTCTTAACGCTACAAAATTTAACTCTTTCTCATCCACATAAGCAGCTTTTTAAAGAAGTGACCTTTACGCTTAATGAAGGCGATCGAATTGGTATCCTTGGACTTAACGGTCACGGTAAGTCTTCACTTTTTAAAGTGATCATGGGCCTTCAAGCTCCAGACATAACGGTGCCTGCGTTTATCTATGATAAAAGTCGTGACCTCTCTATTTTTTATGTTCCTCAAGAATTATTACCACCTGGTGAATTAAATATTGAAGATTATCTCTACGAATACTACCCAAGCTTCAAAGTGCTAAAGCAAAAGCTCAATATTATTAATGAAAAGCTTGCCCTAGGTGAAGAAGACTTTGAAAAATTGCTTGAAAAGCAACAGGCTATCTTTGAAGAGCTTGCACACGAAGGCGAAGATCGCATCTATAATTCTTTTGTCAGCTACCTCAAGGGGTTTGGAATTGATGATCTTTCACTAAAGGTTAAAAGCTTATCAGGTGGTGAGCAAAGAAAAATTGCGTTATCGCTTGGCTTGTCTTGTCCACATCAAGTCGTTCTTTGGGATGAACCAACCAACCATCTTGACCTTAAGACAATTCAAAAGTTTGAAGAAGAACTTTCAAACGTGAAGAAAACCTTCATGGTTATCTCCCACGATAGAAGTCTTTTAAATAACGTGGTTGAACGTATCGTTCATATTCAAAGTGGCAAGCTAGTTAGTTTCCAGGGAACTTATGCTGATTACTTGATTCACCTTCAAAATGAAGATGCTAGGCGTGTGAAAGAACTCGACCGACTTGAAAATAATAACCGCCGTGAAACCGCCTGGATTCGTCGTGGAGCCAAAGCCAGAAGAACTAAAAGTAAAAAGCGAATAGCTGACTACGATTCATTGCAATCTAGTATTACAGAATTAAAAGCACTGGCCTCTAAGACAGTAAATCTCAACTTAAAAAGCTCTGGTCGAAAAAGTAAGGTGCTTATTGAATCTGAATCAGTTGATATTGGTTATGGCGATAAGATCTTAATTAAAGATTTTAAGTTTGCACTTGCTAAGGGTGATAAAATTGCCTTAATGGGTAATAACGGAGCTGGTAAAAGTTCCCTATTAAAAGTTCTTATGGGAGAGCAAGAACCCATAAATGGCAAAGTTAGAACCCTTGATGGACTTGATATAGGCCATTTCTCGCAAAAAAGAGAATCACTTCCAAACGACATAACTCCTTGGCAGCTCGTCGGTGAGGGCATTGATTTTGTGATGTCTAACACTGGTGAAAAACGTCACGTTGCAAGCTACCTAGATGGATTCTTGTTTAAGACTGAAGAAATTAAAAGGCCTATTCATACCTTTTCAGGTGGAGAAAAAAATAGACTCCAACTTGCTCAGTTCATGAAGCATGCTAGAGACTTATGGATTTTCGATGAACCTACCAACGATCTTGATCTTGAGACAATTGGAATTCTTGAAGAAGAACTTCGCGCCTACGAAGGAGCACTCATTATCGTTGGTCACGATAGAACATTTATTGAAAACGTAACTGATAAGTGTTGGCTTATTTATGATGAGCATATTGAAATCTTTGAAGCAGGATGGCCTCAAGCTGAGATCTATCTTGAAACTCAAGAACTTGAAAAAGAACTGAACAAAATTAAGCCAAACAAAGGATCAACAAGTTCAAAGTCATCTGCTGGTTTGTCTAATAAAGAACGCCTTAGACTTGAAAAGATCGAGCAAGAAATTGCTGATCAAGAATCAAAAGTTGATGCTCTTGAATCAAAACTTGCTGATATCGATTACTCACAAGCCGATTCAGCCCAAAAAACAAGCCAGCTTCAAAGCCAGCTTGATTTAGAAAAGAAGAACCTCGAAAGTCTTTTAGAAGAGTGGACCGATTTAGAATCTAGAGCTTAAGTTCAACAGTCTTGTTGGCGGAGCAATATCTGGCTTCCAAGCGTCCACCTGCTCCTGGGTTTTCTATGTTCCTTTTAACTCTTGTTCTACACAGGTGTAGTTTAATCGTTTGTCCACGGTATTCACTTAACTGCACTGAATCTAATTCAAGCTGACCATTTGAATTCTTAGCAGAAACAGGATGAGTCGTGTATCCATTATTATAAGACAAACCTACATACATAGATGTTGCTTGATCATTAACTTGATCAACATTCCAATCAACAAAAAGGTTTTCATCGCTTTCGATGGAAGCAGGCACACTTAAACTAGCGCTTGAAGGAAGAGTCGAGCTATTTACAAATTTGTCTTGATCTTTGTTGGTATAAACAAATTGATAATTCTTGTTCATTTGATAAGCCGATGATTGTTTAAACACATAGCTAACTTGTCCAAATAAATTGACATCAATTTTAGTTACTTCGTTGTTAACCTTTAAGTTACTTTCACCATCTAAAGTCACGTATGTAGTGTTACCTCCAATCGTGAATTTTCCTGAAGCTTCTAAAGTAGAGTTCTCGCCATTGTAGTTAAGATAGTAATCAGTCTCAATGATATCTTGATCAATATCCTCAGAAGAAACCTGACCGCAAGAAGCAAAAATTGTTGTTAAAGAGAGCAGTAATAGTAAATGTTTCATCGTGAACCTCCGTTGAAACATTTATCGCCTAATCAAAGATGATATTCCATCTGTTTTGGAACAAAGTGTTCCAAAACTGGATCAAGGCAAGTCTATCTAATTGAATCTATTAGAATTTATACTTAAGACTGAGACCCAAATGGTTACGTGACTGTACACCGATGAGTTGATCGTTTATTGAAACAGTAGACCCTTTAGATAACGAATCAACGACGTAGTGATAATAAATCTGATAACTAAGCTCATCAAAATGATGTTCGAATACCGGCCCAAGGGCTAGGACTGAAGATCGACTTGTTTTAGCCTCGACTTTAACATCGGTAGCACCAATAAGGTGTAGGTCGATAAATCCCCCGAAATATTTATTGTTACGCTGATAGAGAAGCTGAGACTTTAAATTTGTAATTGAACCTAAGTCAAATTCATAGGATTGGGCATTAAGTGTTCTCTTATCTTTTCTCTGCCAAGTATAGGAGATGAGGTTTTCAGATAGGAGTGAGCCTCTTTTCTTTTTAAAAGTAACTCCTGTGTGAAAAGAGTCGCGACTAATCATATAGTTTGTAAAATCTTGAGTGTCACTTAAGGCCCTATTCCATTTAGAAAAGAAGGAAATATCAAAACCACGAAGAGTAAAAAGATCAATGCTTAAAAAGAGACCTAAAGTACCAAGAGTTGTTCGTCTTTCATTTTTAGCATAATCAAGATCAACACCTAAACCTAAAAGACTCCAGTTATTATCAAAGGGATAGATTCTGTTACTAAGTTGGTAACTGCGTGTTTGCGGTGAAAATGTTCCAGTCTTTTGCACACCTACAATGCCTTTATAGGAAAGAGTCACAAATGAGGTGTGATCTTTAAAATTTCCTTTATATTGACCAGTATAATCATCAATTTTTTTTCTGGTGACTTCTTTGACTTGATCATGACTTGCTAGGGGGCTAACAATTGCGAGAGTAATTTCACTAACGACCTTCTCATCTTCCCTAAAAGCCTCTGGAAGTGAGCGGTGAAGTGCTTCGTGAATATGAAGAGCGATCAGTTGATTTGAGTCAAGCTTTTCGGCAGCAGGGAAAAATCTTGTTGTCGCGTAGGGACGCGCTATTGTTCTGGCGTAGATCAATTTATTACTACCAGAGTGAAATGCGCCCAACTCTTGCATGCGTTCGGCAGAAATATTACTTTCAACCATATACATTTTCGTATTTTCTAACTCCGGAATTAAACTGCCAAGATGACTAATTCCTTGGACATTCAAACGTTTTAAAATAGTTAGTGCCTCAGCATGGGCAGAGAGAATTTTTTTTGATTGAAGTGGCTTGTAGTTTTCAAGATCACTTCCGTCGTCACCATTACCAACGATGGTTGGGCCTGCGAAGGCTTGAAAAATTAAAATAAAAGGTAATAATAAAAATAATTTCATTTTTTACTCGTTAGTCTAAAAAGTGCAAGTTCTAAGTGATACACTTCGCTTCGTTTACCTTTACAATACTTATCAATCAATAAATGTTGAAACTCTTGTATGTCTTTTTTGATGAGCTTGATGTCCTTAGGATTAATCGCCAGTGAAAGCCCTGTTATTTCTCGCTCATCAATGGTCTGCATCTCAAGAGCGTCTTGAGCTTTTTGTAAAACGCTATGGTGATAGGTTCTAACTGCAGCAGAAGGGATGTCGTCCGGTGATAAAACGGTATCATCGATAGCCTTATAGGAGTTTTTTGTCTTTTCAATCAAACCAACTCTTACTAATAAGGCAATTGCTTCTTGCGCCATAAAAGGCGTAATTCCTAAACGCTTTCCAATCCATGTGGCTGACCACTTAAAGTCGTCACAGTCAGCTAGGTTTAGAATGGCGAAATAATACCAATTCGAGATGAGAGAAAAAATGTCATCATCGAGTTGCTTTTGCTTTCGAGTCTTCTTCTGCTTTTCATGATCTTTTGTTTCATCCAGAAGCTTTACAAAATTCTGCGTATCGATTTTGGATAGACCTAACGATGAACAGATTTTCAGTGCGTTCTTATAGGTGAGCTTTCGCTTACCTCCCATTATTTCTGAAAGAGCTCCTGGGCTCAAAGCAAGTTGCTTGGCAAAAGCACGCATAGAATAAAGTGGATTAACTTGCATACGTCTTGCAAGTTCACTTTCTAACCACTGAATATAAGCATCTGTATTTTTTGCCATGGCTTAGCATAGCTGAAATAGAAATATTATGGAACAGAGTGTTCCATTTTTATTTCCATCCCATCAGCCATAACTCATTGTTTTTTAGATCACGCCAGTTGATGGGATATTCGCTTTTTGTGAAAACGGCCTGAATAATACATTCAATAACATTTTGATCTTCATCAAATTCTACTTTGATGATTTCAAAATGCTTTTCTTTATTTTTAGGCTTGGTATTGGTCCAACGACTGCCAAGAAGTTTCTTTGGGTGAATTCTATTCAAACAATGGCTCGTCAGAAATATTCACCAGCGTAAACTCATTTTGCATGATTTTCTTATCATTCACTTCAATGAACGCTTTAAAGCGAAAACTATTTTCTACCTGATCAGTCAGTGAAACTTTAATATTAAGCACTTGATCAGGCCTTGCCATACTTTTGTACTTGGCCATATGAATGGCTCGAAGAACTCCAAGAGCATAACCCTTAGTGGTATCTGAATTATAATTTTCAACAGGGGAGTAGAATTTCGTCAGTAGTATTCCTGCCGCTTGAGTTGTCATTTCTTGCATCATAGCGCCTGGAACAATGGGAGCTCCAGGAAAGTGACCTTGAAGATAAAAATCATTCATCGTAGGTTTTGCGACAGCATGAATGGAATTGTTATTAACTTCAATAACCTCATCGACTAAAAGGTATGGGTCACGATGGTGTAAGAGTGTGGCAATTTCTATTTTATTCATGGCGCTAGCTTATCTAAAAAAATAGACTTTATAACTTAGACAACTTCTAGATTTCGTCAAAAGAGCGAATTTGATCAAAGGGTGAATTGACTGGATCTTTTCTAATTAATTGTATGACATGCATACCACTTTCACTGGCAGCAGCTAATTCTTCACTGATATCAGAAAGAAAGAGAACTTCATCTCCACTGAGGTTTAGGTCATTTAAGATATTGGTATAGGATTGCTTCTCACGCTTATGACCAATCTTCGTATCAAAATTAGCTTCGATCAGTTGATCCTGATCACCAAACTTCGAATAGGTAAAAAGAAGTTTTTGAGCAAGCACTGAACCCGAAGAGTAGATGCCAAGCCCTAATCCATCTTGTTTCCATCTTTTAAAAGCGGCAGGAACATCATCATAGAGATGTCCTTTTAGTTCTCCGCTTTCATATCCTTCTTTCCAGATATGACCTTGTATCGTTTTAAGTAGGGGCTCTTTCTTATCTTCTTTAATCCATTGTTTTAAAGTCGCAGTCGGATTATCAAGCCCACTAACAAGCTCTGGATTGGCCTTAATGAAGCTCTCCATCTTGTCATAGGCGTATGGAAAAAGTGTATCGTGAACGAAATCGATCGAAGTCGTTGTTCCTTCCACGTCCATGAGAATGAATTTAATTTTATTTATTATATTTTTCATCAATACCTGATTCAGTGTAATTGGCGACCCAGCCTTCCATGGTGGAGAAGATTCTTATCGCTTTGACATGGTATTTGGGAGCTAAGTCAAACCAATGCTTATAACCACTTGGTACAGATAAAAAATCACCACGCACACATGTTAAGCAAACGACGTCTTTTTCACCAAAATTGAACCAAAACTTACCTTCACCATCGACGAAAAAACGCACTTCATCTTCAGAGTGAGTATGCTCTTTTAAAAACTTTTGACGAATAGCTTCGATATTTTCTGTTTTAGGGTGAACATTAATAACATCAGCACTTTTAAAACCTTTCTTATTCATAAACGGTTTCAGCTCATGCTCATAGGCCGCGAGTATTTCATCTTGAGTGGATTCATCGTGAAGTTCTTTTGAAGCACTCCATCTCGAAAATTCAACACCATGATTATTGAGGTATTTTGTAATCAGATCTAGATCAGTAATCGTTTCATTTTTTTCAGCAAGAAAAAGGGTAGTCATAGCTTTAATCCTCTAAGAGCAAGTTCATACTTAAAGAGATATTCAAAAACTTCTAAGTGGCGCTTAGCAACCTTAACACTATCTCCCCATACATACATGCCATGACCTCTGAGGATAATAGAGTAGCAGCGCTGAGATTTAATAATCGGTTGGATCTTTTCTCCAAGCGCATCAATATCTTGAGTATTTTCAAAACATGGAATAATCACTTCAGTTTCATGGGTTTTAATTCCATCAAGACCTTTTAAAAGTTCCATGCCACTAAGTTTAAGCATATCTTGGTTTTTAAAAAGTTCAGCGAATAAAATAGCATCCAGCATATGACTATGAAGCACACAGTTGGCATCAGTTGCTTTATAAATGGCTAAGTGTAGCGCGGTTTCGTCAGAAGACTTTTTGCCTAGGCCTTCAAAGATATCGTGTTGTTTGGCCGACTCAATATTAACAAGAATTAAATTATCTTCTTGAAAGGTGCTTTTATCGATACCTGATTCAGAAACCAAAGCGTAACCAGCTTTTGTTTTTGATCGCAAAGAGTAGTTTCCACTGGTCGCCGGATTATGACCGGTAAGATTAAGTGTTCTTACCAGTTTTGATAAGTTCTGAGCTTCAGATAGGTCTGATGGATTAAGCGCAATAGTCATAGTGTTCCCCGTAGAAGCTATTATTTACGAGAAAATATGACTGTGCGTCAAGCTTAAGCGTTAGTTTCTTTGCTTCTTCTTTGGTATTCGCGGCTCATCATCCAAGCTGAAAAGGTTGCAAGGGTGGCGGTAACGGCTAAGACTTGGAAAACTTCACCCCAACCAAAAACATCAGAAAGCTTTCCAGCTCCCCAAACAGCGATTGATCCACCTACATAGCCAAGAAAATCAATCATGCCTGATGCACTACCTGCGCCATTAGGTCCTGCGATATCGAGAGTTAGACATCCACTACTCATCGAATATGGGCCTAGTAGGAAAAATCCACAAGCACCAAGAAGGATTACAATTGTGTCGTTCATACCACCGACTTGAATACAATAGACGACTCCTAGTAAAGAAGCGATTAATCCAGTAAGCATAACCCAAGTCGCCTTCGCTCGGTCTCCATTTTTGGCATAGTTGTCTGTGTACCAGCCAAGAAGAATTGTTCCAAGACAGCCTAGAAATGGAAACAAGGCTGATTTTAAAATCGCATTAGCCGTACCCATTCCTAGATCCACTAAAAGCTTTGGGGTCCAAAAGAAAAAAATACTTCTAAGAAATGTTGTTAAAAAACTAAAGAGGAGAATATGTCTAAAGACTTTAATTGCTAGCAGGCCTTTAATTATTTTAAGTGGTGATTCCTTGATTTCTTCTTCGCCTTCTTCTTGAGCTAAAACCGCTTTAGGTTTTAGCTTGCTGTGACCAAAGTTAGTATGTGGGATTAGATCTCTTGGAGTTTCTTTGGAAGAAAAATAACTAACGATAAAGATCACAAATAGAATGAGAGAGGGATAGAAGAACACGCCTTGCCAACCAACACCATTCGCGACCAGAAAACCAGCGAGTAATGTTGCAAGAACGCCACCAAATTGAAAGTTTAGTGAAATGAAGCCCATGATGGTGCCGTTTCTCTCTGGCTCATACCAGTGGCCAATCATCTTGACTAATCCGCCCCAGCCCATGGCCAGGAAGTAGCGACAGACACACCAGACGACGATGAAATAGGTGAGAGTCGTACCTTGAGTGAAAAGAATATTACAAGTGATGGCACCAATCATACCTGTGAGAAAAAGTTTTCGCCCACCAAATTTATCAGCTAAAGGACCATTAATAATTTTACCAAGGGCATAAGCAAGCTCTGAATAGAAGGCGATCAATCCTAGCTGAGAATTGGTATAACCAAAAACTTCTGTCATCAATGGAAAGGCAGCAGAGAGATTTTTTCGACAAAGATAGTAGCCAATATAACCGACTAAACAGACCCAGAAAACGCTCATTCTCCAACGCTTAAGTCTTACTAACTCGACTGGGGTAGGGTCTTGAAGTACAGTATTACTCATAAAAACTCTCTTAAGGTATTTAATGAAAAAAATATTGTTATTCGTAATTGTAACGTTACTTTGTCTTTCGTGTCGCCAACAAAAAATAATCAAAGTAGCTCATAGAGGAGCAAGTGGTTATTTGCCAGAGCATACTCTAGAGGCTGTTGCCTTAGCTCACTCTTGGGATATTGATTATATTGAACCAGATCTTGTCATGACCAAAGATGATCAGTTAATTGTCATGCATGATCCACATCTTGATACAACGACAAATGTGAAGGATCTATTTCCTAATCGCGCTAGAGCTGATGGACGATTTTACGCTGTTGATTTTAGTCTTGATGAAATTAAAAAGCTTAGCGTTCATGAAAGAGTTAATTTAGAAACAGGTGAAGCCGTTTTTCCAGGTAGGTTCCCACATGGTCGCTCGCATTTTGAAGTCCCAAGCTTCATTGAATATATTGAATTAGTTCAAGGTCTTAATAAATCCACAGGTAAAAAAATTGGGATCATTCCAGAGATTAAAGCTCCTGAATTTCATGAAAGTGAAGGAAAGGATATTGTTAGTAAAACACTGTTTGTCTTAAAAAGTTATGGTTATGAAGAAAATGGCCAAGCCATCATTCAGTGTTTTGAGCCCAACACATTGAAGATGATTAAAAACAAAACCAATATTCCACTGCTTCAACTTATTGCGGTTAATGAATGGAAAGAAAGTTCTGCTGATTACGATAAGATGCTGACTGATGATGGATTAAAAGAAATCGCCACATACGCCAAGTATATCGGGCCCTATTTACCTCAGCTATATGATATTAAAAATGATCGTGCCTTTAAAAATGATGTGATGAAATTAGCTCATAAATATGATCTTAAAGTTGCCCCCTACACAATTCGAGATGATGCGATCTTCAAACCCTTTGAAAATAAAAAAGAAATGATGAGCTTTGTTTTGGGAGAATTAGAAGTCGATGGTTTGTTTTCGGATTTTGCCGACAAGTTATAAAAAAACCACCTACAAAGAGGTGGTTTTAATTACGGTATAAATTGGAGCGGCGACCGAGGATCGAACTCGGGACCTTCT
>PCUW01000027.1:744-3166 GCA_002787775.1 Bdellovibrionales bacterium CG12_big_fil_rev_8_21_14_0_65_38_15 | reverse complement strand
CAAAACAAAATCTTACTAATTTCTCACCTTGTTTATCTTTTAAATAAAAAGGTGCGGTTGGTATCGCTGCCACTTTCTTTTGATCAATAAGCTTATTACAAAAATCAAAGGCATCTTCATTGACTTGAACTTGTAAAAAATAAGTCCCGTCAGGCTTAATCACATTGTAACCAAGCTCCTTTAATCCATTAAAGAGTAAGTCTTTCTTTCTGGCATAGTCAGCTTTGAACTCTTTTAAGTAGTCAGCACGATTATCAAGTCCCTGGGCAACGGCAATTTGCAGTGGGTGAGTAGCACAAAAAGGAATGTATTGGTGAACCATTCTTATTTTTTCACTTAAGTTAGCCGGTGCTAGTGTCCAACCAATTTTCCAACCAGTCATACCAAAAGTCTTACCAGCACTTGAAATAGCAACACAACGCTCTCTGATAGCTGGGCTTGATCTCCATTTTGCAAATTCACTATGATCTTTATCGTAAGTAAGATGCTCATAAACTTCATCCGTAATAATCCAAGCATCATGTTCGATGGCGAGCTGACCAATTACTTTAAGTTCTTCCAAGCTAAAGATCTTACCCGTAGGATTATGTGGAGAGTTGATCATGACAACTTTTGTTTTAGAACTGAAAGCTTTTTTGAGTTCTTCTATATCAAAAGAAAAGTCAGGTAGCCTTAATGTAACTGGTTTAGCTTGAGCGCCAATCATAGCTACAGTAGCTGCATAGGAGTCGTACATTGGCTCAAACACGACGACTTCATCCCCCTCATCCACTAAAGCCTGAAGAGTAGCGTAGATGGCTTCAGTAGCACCAACGGTAATCGTAATTTCGCTATCAGCATCAAAAGGCGTTCCCCAGTCTTGAAGCTGTTGATTCGCCACAGATTTTCTAAGAATAGGAGAGCCTAAAGCAGAAGCGTATTGATTGTACAAACTATCTGGTTTGGATAAGGCGTCTTTTGCTGCTTCTACAACCCAAGCTGGTCCATCAAAATCTGGAAAGCCTTGGGCCAAGTTGATAGCTCCAGCTTGTCTTGCGCGATTAGACATGGTGGTGAAGATTGATTCTTTTAGAGTCTGTGTTCTTTTTGCAAAGCTAGGCATACTACTTCCGATTTTGCATATGATGAGCAAAGTCGCTCATCGATTTATAAGTATAATCTTTAAATTCTTGATTCCATTTCGTATTTTGTATCGCCATTTTCATGCAGGCTAACCACTGATCTCTTGCGCTCGCATCAATGGTAAATTTCATATGCCTAGCTCTCATTCTAGGGTGGCCATAAGCTTGCCAATATAAATTAGGTCCACCAAACCATCCACTTAAAAATTTAGTGAGCTTCTCTTTAGAAAGCGTTAAGTCTTTGGGGTGCATTTGACGGATTTGATCGACTTTAGAGTCTTTATCCATGATCTCGTAAAAATCTTCTACTAAGTTCTTGATACCCTTATTACCGCCGGCTAACACATAGGGTCTTTTTTCTTTTTTAAAGAGAGCAAGTAATTTGTAGTAATATAATTCCACTATGACATCCTAGCGCTAGGAGAATTTTTTGAAAACAGAAGATAATAATATAGCCACTGAGTTTCCTTATTTACATGGGTTTAGTCCTGAGGAACAGGATCGTCTTAGACAACAAGCCGCTTATGCAGAGCATTCAATTTATCAAAATGTTAATTTCTCATCAGTCAAAAAGCTATTAGAAGTAGGCTGTGGAGTAGGTGCGCAAAGTGAGATTATTTTAAGACGTTATCCCAAGCTTAAGCTTACTGGGATCGACTTATCTGACGCTCAAATTTCTATGGCAAAGCAAAGACTCGATAGTTTAGATTTTGCCAAAGATCGTTTTGAAATAAAAAAAATGAACGCCTCAAAAATGATTTTTGAGTCAGGCTCTTTTGATGGAGCCTTTTTGTGTTGGGTTTTAGAACATATGCCCGATCCTCTACGTGTATTGTCTGAGGTTCGACGTGTTTTAAATTCCGGTTCGATGATTGTGGTTAATGAAGTCATGAATTCGTCATTCTTCTTAGAGCCGTACTCGCCACACGTTTGGCAATATTGGATGGCGTTTAATGATTATCAATCTTCAATAGGTGGCGATCCATTTATTGGAATGAAGTTAGGAAATATGCTTCAGTCACTTGGGTACAAAGATATCAAGACTGTTCCGATTACTTGGCACTATGACAATCGCACACCTCAAAAGAGAAAAGAACAAATTGAGTTTTGGACGGATCTGCTATTATCAGCCTCATCTCAGCTTGTTAAGGCCAATGTGGTTTCTCAAGACATCGTTGATAAAGCCAGAATTGAGCTTGATAAAGTGGCCGATGATCCCAATGCGGTCTTTCATTATACCTTCATGCAGGCTCAAGCGACTGTATAATTTCAGTAGCTTAAAAAATTATTTTTCTTTGTAA
>PCUW01000027.1:0-718 GCA_002787775.1 Bdellovibrionales bacterium CG12_big_fil_rev_8_21_14_0_65_38_15 | reverse complement strand
AAAAATTATTTTTCTTTGTAATATCTGAGTACCTCCTTGCACTTACTATAGATCGATTTAACAAATAGTAGGAGGTACTATGTCTCGTTCATCTTCAAAAGCTCTTCTTCTTTCAGCCGCTGTAACTGGTCTACTTGCTGTCTCAGCATGTTCGGCGACTCAAACGGTCAGCGACTCAACGGTAGGTAAATGTATGGGGGTTAATGCCTGTAAAGGTCACTCGGACTGCGCCACTAAAATGGATGGCTGTGATGGTAAAGAAGGATGCCAAAGCATGAGTTCTTGCAAAGGCCATAATAGCTGTAAAGGTAAGGGCTTTAAGAAACTATCGAAAAAAGATTGTGATGCTAAAGGCGGGAAGTTTGAAGCTTAATCAAGCTGACAAAAATATTTTAGTGGGTGTTGGCTTGCGCCACACCCATTTTCCTTATCTGGAATCAACACAAGAAAAGGTTTGTGACTTTTTTGAAGTTATTTCAGAGAATTTTATGAACACATTGGGCAGACCTAGAAGGATGCTCGATCATGTTAGGAAAGTACATCCTATTGCCATGCATGGGGTGTCTCTTTCAATTGCAAGTAGCGATGAACTAGATACAAAATATTTAAGTCAGCTTAGAAACCTTGCCCAAGAAATTAACCCGATAATATTAAGTGATCATTTATGCTGGACGGGTGGAAACGCCCACAACCTACATAATCTTTTACCTTTTCCATA
>PCUW01000065.1 GCA_002787775.1 Bdellovibrionales bacterium CG12_big_fil_rev_8_21_14_0_65_38_15 | reverse complement strand
TGTTTCGTACTTTTTACGGGACAAGGAAATAACAGTCAAAAAATTTCCCTGTTTGCCACTGCTTCTACTACCGACCATCACCTTGTAAGGGCAGCGCTCTCCCACTGAGCTACACGCCCGAAACTTTTGAATTTTTCGGTGACGGCAGAATAATGACCTAGCGCTTTGATGTCAATGATAAATAGACGTATAAGTTATTGTTATTTAAATAAAAAAAGGCCCCGTAAGGGGCCTTTGGTGAGAGATTAGTACTATTAATGCTACAAATTAACTTTCAATTAGTTCGCAACTTCCATTCCGACTGAGCCGTCGATGACTTTTAGGCCAGTAACGTGCTTCATGAAGCTTTCTGGATCTTGAAGTTCAAGAGCGAATTTCAAGACTTCTTCAACATGAGAACAGGCTTTAACAGTTAAGCCGCTTTTGATTTCGGCTGGGATATCTGGAAGATCCTTTTTGTTCTTATAAGGAATAATCACAGTCTTAATTCCAGCTTGTTTAGCCGCTAACATTTTCTCTTTTAGGCCACCAATTGGAAGAACGCGTCCTCTGATTGTAACCTCTCCAGTCATTGCGACATCTTGGCGAACCTTGATGCCTGTAATAGCTGAAGTAAGAGCTGTTACCATCGTAATACCTGCTGATGGGCCATCTTTAGGAGTAGCGCCTTCTGGTACGTGGATGTGGATATCATTTTTGTTATACCATTCAGAATCAATTCCAAGTGTAGCGCTGATTGAGCGAACATAAGAAAGAGCAGCTTTCGCTGATTCTTGCATCACTTCACCAAGCTTACCAGTCACTTGAATCTTGCCATTACCTGGGACAGTGACAACTTCGATATTAAGAAGTTCACCACCAACCGAAGTCCAAGCCAGACCATTAACGAGTCCTACCTGTGATTCACCCTCGATATCTGTACCATCGTACTTTTGAGGGCCAAGAAATTTTGCTAACTGCTTAGCAGTAACATTGAATTTCTTGTTTTCTGGTCCACCATTGGTCACAACTTCAGTTGCAAGTTTTCGACATACTGTATTCACAAGACGCTCAAACTCACGAACCCCAGCTTCTTTAGAATAACCACGGATGATTTTAAGCATCACAGGGTCACTCACTTGAACGTCGTAATCAGGAAGACCGTTAGCCGCTACAGCCTTCTTAAGAAGATAGCGCTTTCCGATCTCAAGCTTCTCAACGGGTGTGTAACCGGAGAGATGAATGATTTCCATACGATCACGAAGTGGACCAGGAATACGAGATAGATCATTTGCTGTCATGATGAACATAACTTTTGAAAGGTCATATTCAACTTCAATATAATGATCACCAAAGTTTTTGTTTTGTTCTGGATCAAGAACTTCAAGCATCGCTGAAGCTGGATCGCCTCTCATATCACTTGTCATCTTATCGATTTCATCAAGAAGAATAACTGGATTTGAAGTACCGGCTTTTTTCAGTGCATTGATGATCTTACCTGGCATCGCACCAACATAAGTTCTTCTGTGTCCACGAATCTCAGATTCATCACGTACGCCACCAAGTGAAATACGTTGAAACTTACGACCAAGACTTTCTGCCAAGCTTTTCGCAATTGAAGTTTTACCAACACCAGGAGGACCAGCAAGACAAAGTAGAGTTCCCTTTCCTTCTTCTTTAAGAAGAGAGCGAACTGCTAGATATTCTACGATACGATCTTTTACATCTTTCATGCCATAGTGATGATCATCAAGAACATCACGAGCATTTTTCACAGAGTTGTTATCAACTGTGTACTCATGCCATGGAAGATTAATCATCCAGTCAACGTAGTTTCGAACAACTGCCGCTTCTGCTGACATTGGAGACATTGATTTAAGTTTCTTAAGTTCTTTAGCCGCTTTTTCACGAGCTTCTTCTGGCATTTTCTTCTTCGCAAGTTTTTCTTCCATCTCTTGCAGTTCAGATTTGCCGTCGTCTTTTTGGCCAAGTTCTTTTTGAATCGCGTTCATCTGCTCATTGAGATAGTACTCTTTTTGAGACTTCTCCATTTGGTTTTTAACGCGAGTTCTGATTCTACGTTCAACATTGATGATTTCGATTTCACCTTGCATCTTTTCAAGAAGAAGGGCCAAACGTTTCTCAACATTAATCGCTTCAAGGATCTGTTGCTTCTCAGGCACTTTCATTGTTAAGTGAGCAACAATGATGTCGGCCAAACGAGAAGGATCAGTAATTGATGAAATGCTCATCAATAGTTCTGGTGGGATTCTCTTATTAAGTTTTACGTATTGTTCGAAGATACTTTTAATCGAGCGCATCGTTGCTTCAAGATTAACAGCATCATCAACTTCATTACCGCATTTAGTAACGTCGACTTCATAGCCTTTTGATGAGGCATGGAAACCGTCGATCTTCGCACGGTACTTACCTTCGATCAAAACCTTAACGGTGTTGTCCGGAAGTTTCAGCATTTGGATGATATTAACGACTGTACCAATTTCGTAAACATCTTCACGATCAGGGTTGAGTACACTCGCATCTTTTTGAGTCACAAGAAACAGCTCATTGCCGTTTTTGGAGGCTTGTTCTAATGCCGCCATGGATTTCTCGCGCCCTACAAACAATGGAACAACCATGTGCGGGAAAATGATCACATCTCTAAGAGGAAGCAGTGGAAAGCGCTTCGAATTCTCAGTTTTCTTATCAGACATAGCACCTCCTGTACTATTACTGGTAAACCGACCATTGCTAAGGCATCCTGCCCTGGCGACCCGTTTACCGTCTCTCATCTACTATTGTGACACATTCAGGGTTTCGGTCAAAAAAAACTTGCTGGACAATCTTGCCCAAAACAAGCTGAATTGACGGCCTGAGATACAAAAAATTTTATAGAATATATCAGCTAACTACTTAGAATTATTAAAAACAAAAAAGGCCAAAAAGTTTTTATCCTCTTTGGCCTTCTTAATTACTGTCACGTTTTGTTAGAAAATCTAAGCGCTTTCAATGGATTTTTTACCGACTTCAGCACTTTGTGCCCCGGCTTGCTTTCTCACACCCTCAACAAGTTTTGGTGTTTCTAGTCCAAGAATACTGTTTTTTGTAATGATAACTTTGCTAACTTTTTCATTGGTTGGAATTTCATACATCACATCAAGCATGGTTTGCTCTAGGATGGCACGAAGACCACGCGCACCTGTTTTCTTTTTAAGAGCGATGGCCGCCACTTCTGTGAGAGCATCAGGCTCAAACTCAAGTTC
This sequence comes from Bdellovibrionales bacterium CG12_big_fil_rev_8_21_14_0_65_38_15, assembly GCA_002787775.1. GTDB lineage: Bacteria > Bdellovibrionota > Bacteriovoracia > Bacteriovoracales > Bacteriovoracaceae > UBA4207. The sequence continues at coordinate 44,770 of PCUW01000065.1, read as the reverse complement.
AATTCCATCCATATCAAAAAGTTTTTGATACTGTTTCGTAATGGCATTTTTTGGTTCAGTAAGAATGCTAACAAGGGCAACTTCATCGAGTTCTTCAAGCATAGCATTGACTGGAACACGTCCAATAAATTCTGGAATCAAACCAAACTTTGAAAGATCTTCTGCTTCAATACCACCAAGGCGTTGAACCACAGAAGCCTCATCGTTAGCTGCTTCGGCCATAAGACCCATTGGTCTTTTTGTCATACGTTTTTCAACGATCTTTTCAAGACCAACGAAGGCACCAGCAACAATGAAGAGAATATTTTTAGTATTCACTTGAATGTATTCTTGTTGTGGATGCTTACGACCACCTTTAGGTGGAACGTTACAAGTTGTTCCTTCAATCAGTTTTAATAGAGCCTGCTGAACACCTTCACCACTTACGTCACGGGTGATTGATGGGTTTTCACTCTTTCTGGCAATCTTATCGATCTCATCGATATAGATAATCCCGCGCTCTGCTCTTTCTGTATCGAAGTCACAGTTTTGAAGGAGTTGAAGAATAATATTTTCAACGTCCTCACCAACATAACCAGCTTCAGTTAAGCTTGTGGCGTCTGCGATAGCGAATGGAACGTTAAGATATTTTGCAAGTGATTGTGCGATCAATGTTTTACCAGAACCAGTAGGTCCCGCTAAAAGAATATTTGATTTTTGAAGTTCAACTTCATCACCCTTTCTACCTGATGGTGTATGAGCGATACGTTTAAAGTGATTATGAACAGCAACAGAGATAATTTTCTTTGCACGTTCTTGTCCAATCACGTAACCATCAAGATGAAGTTTAATTTCGTGTGGCTTAGGAACCTTATCAAGGTTAGCTTTGCCTTGGCTTTTGACCGTATCTTCAAAAATAATATCGTTACATAGCTCAATACACTCATCACAAATGTAAACGCCTGGACCAGCGATCAGCTTCTTGACTTCCTTTTGTGATTTGCCACAAAAGTTACAATGAAGTGCGCTTCCAAAATTCTTATCTTTGCTCATGGGGCTCCCTTAGTCCTATAGCGTAAGCTCTCTTTATGCTTATTTTTTCTCGCGAGAAATAATCTTATCAATCAAGCCCATTTCAATGGCTTTTTGTGGTGATAAATAATTATCTCTATCAGTGGCTTTTTCAATTACTGAACGCTCCATAGGAACGTGAGAGTGTTTGATATAAATATCATTCAACTGATCTTTTAGTTCTTGAATTTCTTGAGCCTGAATTTGTATATCACTAGCCTGCCCACGAGCACCACCAAGCGGTTGGTGAATCATGATACGGCTGTGAGGCATTGAATAGCGTTGCCCTGGAGCTCCTGCAGTTAAAAGCAGTGAGCCCATTGAGGCCGCAAGACCTACACAGTAGGTATGAACTGGGCAGGTAATATGTTGCATAATATCGTAAATGCCAAGACCAGCGTAAACAGAACCGCCTGGGCTATTGATATAAAAGTGAATTGGCGCTTCAGGATCGCTTTGCTCCATAAATAGCATTTGGGCGATAAGAAGGTTGGCAACAGTGTCGTTTACTTCAGTACCAAGAAACACGATTCTATCCAGCAATAAGCGCGAATAAATATCGTATTGCCTTTCACCACGTGCTGTTTGCTCGATAACGATTGGGTTTGGAATATAAGCTTTTGGTTGGGTCATAAAATGGAACTCCTAAATCCCAGCTATTCTAAGCAACAGTAGGGCTTCAACGTGTAAGCAAAATCATTGATATCATTGTGACTTTTCGACTTGGATGATCAAAAACTTAAGCTTAATTTAAGCAAAGATTAAGCCTGCTCCTTAATAAAAACAAGCATATGCGTTGCGCAAGCTAATATTTCCTCTTTAATGTGGAGCATTTTTATCAAGGAATCTTCACGCCCCGAGACTTGAATCATTCACCTAGACTCAATACATTAACCTGTTTTAAAAAAAGATTTTTCCAAATCAATCTAACTCTAAAGAGGAGCTTTCAGATGAGTGAAAACACAACTGCACCTGTAACTATCGTAGGTAAGACTGCACCAAATTTTGCAGGCGACGCCGTCATTAATGGCGACATCAAAAATATTTCTTTGGCTGATTTCAAAGGTAAATGGAAAGTTCTTTTCTTTTACCCACTAGATTTCACTTTTGTTTGTCCAACTGAAATCACAGCTTTTTCTGACAAAATTGAAGCTTTCAAAAAATTAAACTGTGAAGTGATCGGCTGTTCAGTTGACTCAGCTTTCTCTCACCTTGCTTGGACTCAGCAACCACGTAACAAGGGTGGACTTGGCGAAATTAAATTCCCTCTTCTATCTGACCTGACTAAGAAAGTTGCTACTGACTACGGTTGTCTAATGGACGGCGCTGTAGCGTTTCGCGCGACTTACGTTATCGATGACAAAGATGTTGTTCAACACGCTTCAATCAACAACCTATCTGTTGGCCGTAACGTTGATGAGTATGCTCGTCTAGTTGAAGCTTACCAATATACAGCTAAGCACGGCGAAGTTTGTCCTGCTGGTTGGAATAATGGCGCTGATACAATGAAGCCAGATCCAAAAGGTTCACAAGAATATTTCAATAAGCTTAAGTAAAAAGGCTTAACACTTTGCCTTCAAAGGGCCATCCTCTATGGGCGGCCCTTTTTTAATTTAGCCATCGTGGAATCTTGGTAATGGAAGAACAGATCCTGGGTTTTTTCGCCCAATATGCATACTCTCCTCTTATTGTGTACGCAATTATTGTCGTACTGATGGTTCTTAGTAGTTTTGGCTTACCAGTTCCCGAAGAAGTCACACTTTTATCCTCTGGCCTCGTTGCCCATATGGCGAATCATCCTGCAGAATACCCTCCTCCTTACGAGGGAGCGGTTGGCGTTCAAACTCTCAATGTCGCGATTGTCGCCTTCTTAGCCGTTTTTCTGTCCGACTTTTTAGTCTTTAGCCTCGGTAAACATTTTGGTCCTAGAATTTTTGAATCTAAAGCTCTTAAAAAATTAAGTCCTGAAGCTAAGGCGAGAATCTTTTCTTGGACAAAAAAATATGGAGCCTTTGCCGGTGGAATTTTTAGGTTTACTCCAGGTCTTCGTTTTCCAGGTCATCTTGCCTGCGGCATGCTTGGAACAAAAACATGGAAGTTTGTCGCCGTTGATGGAATCGCCGCCTTAATTTCAGTTCCAACTCAAGTTTATCTTATATCTTATTATGGTCGTGAAATTCTCTCGACTGTGCGTGAGTTCAAGATATGGTTTTTTGGCGCACTCACAGTATTTATTATTCTTTGGGGCATCAAGAAACTTTGGGCTTATAAAAAGTCGAAAGCTTAATGGAAGACCTACTACTACAAATTCAAAATCTAGCCACCAATGCCCCATGGATACTCTTTCCCATTATGCTTCTTGGTGGGTTTAATATACCTGTTTCAGAAGACGGAATGTTGTTTGTTGCTGGAGTTGTCGCCGCTTCAAATCCAGAAAAAATGTGGTCGCTCTTTTTAGCCGTCTATCTAGGTGCCTATGGAGCAGATTTGATCTGCTATGGCCTAGGACGGTTTCTTGGACCGAAGTTTTTTAAAATTAAACTTTTTGCCAATATGGTTCCGCCAGAAAGACTAGCAAAGATCTCTGGCTTCTATGAGAAGTACGGTATTTGGACTCTAATCTTTGGTCGCTTTATCCCTTTTGGCGCAAGAAACGGATTGTTTCTCACAGCTGGCTTATCAAAGATGAACGCGCTTAAGTTTGCTCTATCAGACCTCGTTGCCGCGACTATCTCATGTGGCGTGTATTTCACTCTCTATTATAAGTACGGCGAGAGCGTTATCGCCTCGATAAAACAGTTTAATCTCGTCATCTTTGCCGTCGCTATTATTTTTGTTGTTTCTATAGTGATAAAAAAGAAAAGACTAAGGCGCAAGAACGTTTAGAATTGTAGGTTCAATAATCAGATGATTTAACGCCTCTGGATCTGATAATTTTGTGATGCCAATACTTCTGTTGTCATCAATTAATCTATCTTGAATTTTTCCTGATGTGTCGGATTTGAAATAATCAAAAAGCATATTACTTTTTTCACGTCCAAGTGATGTTGCTAAATACAATTGCTGTATGGTGTGAGTCAGACGACCATGATTTTCTGGTTTTTCTTGATTTGATGGTCCTGGATCGTTGATATCTATAAATGGTCGACCTTGAGTTACCTCAATAAGGTGGCTGGCTGAATTACAACAATTTTTAATAATTCGCTCACTCCCATTTGAGTCAATCTCAATTCTATCAGGTCCATTAGGGTCTAAAAATACGACCGGTTTAGCATCAGGACCATTTAATACTTGATAGCGTTTAACAAGCTCGGTTTCTAAGGCTGTTTCAAATTGCTCTTTCGTTTTAAAACCCTCTGGATTTTTAGTTTTAACATCAAGAACAACATCTCCCCACCATTGTTGAAATTTAGAAGTATCATTCATTAACCCGACGGCACTTGTGACAACGGATTCTACTTCAGGCTTTTTAGATAAATTTTTATCAATTTTCCTAATAGTATTTAGAGTTCTATCAAAACGCTGAGTATCAGACATACCATTATCTTGTTGATTCATTCTTGTTTGCAAATTCTCCGTTGCGGTACTTATGGTTTCTTGTAGTGCACGTACTTCAACTTCAGAAACAAGACGAGTTGTTGGGTTTAAGGAGTTTGGTTCAAGTGTATTTCTAATAGCGATTTGATCAATAAAATCTTGAGACGTTTTATTATCTGCTCTACTCATAAGTGTTAAGAAATCATTTGATAATTCTGCTTTATTAGCACCAGGTTGTTTTGCTTTAAGTTTTATTTGGTTTAAACGAGTAAGAAAGATTTCATCGTTAGATTGCTCTTGGCTACCAAATATTCTTTTCGCCATTCGATCAGTAACGACTTGTTCAGCAATATCAATTAAGTCAATGACCTCAATATTCCTTTTGAGACTGATACTTGCCAGACTTTCTGTTAAAGCTGGGTTACGAGCAGCAATACGTGCTAGATTTTGAATCCTACCAGCTGGAAGAAGCTTTGATGCCCTAGTCGATATTTTTGAAATTGTTGCATACTTTCTAATGGTGAGCAAAGAGCCTACGCAGGAAGTTGTTAATGACTTAACAAGCTCTAAGTTTGGAGTAGCTCCCGCCTCAATCGCTTGTTTATTTTCAGTATATAATTTTTCCAATTGTTCATAGTTAGCTTTTAAAACATTATTAGCACGAGCAATTTCTTCGACTGCCGCTTGTCGATTGAACTGATCATTATTAGAAATTTCATTATAAGTTTGAACTGAACTAACAGCACAGGCAGTTAAAGCAGCGACAAATGGTCCCCCAGGGATCAGTGAGGCGATTCCACCTATAACAATATTGGCAGCCATTTTTCCGTTATTATAACTATCAATACCACTTGAGAGATATTCGCGAATTTTATCTATGCCACCACAACTATCGTTATAGATAGCATGTCTTAAAATCTCAGCCGGTACGTTAACACAATCAATTCGCTTTCTATCATCTGAATCACTCGTAGTTGTAACAAAATTATCAATAATTTTAATAATACCGTGATTAAAATTAGAGTGATTGGTTGATCCTTCTTCAAGCTCTTTATTCGGTTGAGATGATTCACTATAGTGTTTCCCAGAACTAGTTAAGCAGATTTTTCTGTTTATTCCTGGAATATTTATACTCGTTGGTACCTGTTTCTTACCTAATGAAGTCATTGGAGCTAAATCAAACTGTTCAAGGGATTTAACAAGTGCAGGAACAACTTCAGGCCCAATCATACGAGCAATTGCTTGTCTTGGATTTCCCTTACCATAATTTTTGTTAAATTGTTCACAGTCCTGACCAGTAGAAGATTGACCGTCACCAATACCTGTAACGCTTTCTAAACCACAGCCAATATTATCAACATAATCGTAGACACCTTGGGTATAAGATTGATCGAGCTCGTCGCTATCTTGTTTTAAAAAATTCAATATTTCGTTTGAAGTTAGACAAGGTAAGTCAGCTGCTTGTGTTGGACATGCGACAGATAGCTTTCTTTGACCACTTGAATCAATACCTGCAGGATTTTGATTCTCACTTCCTGTTAATTGTTCAGAAGTACACTGCTTAATTTGTTTGCCGTTAGCATTTTGATTAAGAGCATCGAAAGTCCTGTTAAGATTACCTAAAAATCCTTCAGCACTTGTTAAGTGTTCTAATAATTTATTGTGATTAACTGAACATTGACCATTTTCGACTCCATCGATTAGCTCCATTGGAATATTTTGACAGCTTATATTACCGTCTCCAAATAAGCTTCCACCTGGATAGACTCCATCTAAACCTTGCGTAGAAGCTCCATTTAACCCGCTCGAGTTAGAAGTAGGACAACTTACTTGATTCGGAATAAGCCCTTCCTCACTAGTTAAAACTTGATTGGCGAGAACGATAGTATTTGTAGGATTTGGAGGTACAACATAATTTCGAACTAATTTTTTTAGAAAGTTTTCACATAGGCCGTAGCCGATTTCATCAGAACTATAATGCTTAACAAGTTCATTAGAAACCTTTGCTCTTCTATAGCCTGATTCAAATGCTGATTTAATCCATTCATTCGCATCAGCTTTAATAATGTCACAATCGACAATAGGTTGATCAGTTTCATTAATGCTTACCGAGATAAATGGCTTATTATTTTTATGACCATCCCTGCAATACTGCTCATTGCGTTTATACTCGTTATCAAGACGATTGAAGTCTTTTGCTGCCATGAGATTTGGATTTTTACTGTACTGTCTTTTAACATCGTTCCAGTGCAACTGGTTTCCAACACAAGTATTTCGAATTTGTTGACAGCTCTGTCTTAAAAATTTCCCACAGCTATCAGCACTTCCACTGATATTACAGCCACTCACATTATCGAATTCTTGAAAGTTGGGACAGCCATTTAGAATATTGAAAGGTGCTCTTGGCTCCCAAAAACAACGATTTCCTTGGCGTTTAAGTGGTGACTTACAAAAGTCATCAGCAAAAACAACACTGGAGATAAGAATAGAAAATAGAATAAAGTACTTCATTATCTTGAATTCTCATCGGTTTAAAGCGAGTCCAATTCAATAAAAACTATTCTATTAAAAAGGACTAAACTCCTGATATTACGTCTAAATATCTAAGCAATGGAAATAGTTAATCACTGTTCTTAATATTGTAATTGCAAACCCTTAGCGAGCTTAATCAATAAATAACGCATCTAAGCCAATGTAATTGTTTCACGTATAATTTCAAGTGTTTGTCATATTATGGAGGAACAGCGATAGTCGCCCAACTTCACGACGATGTGACATTTATTTTGGTAGGACGTATGCACAATACAAAAAAGGTAGTGAGCCTCTGTGAGAAAAAGGCATCAAAGGGTTGGAGCGACTATTTTGGCGTTCTAAGCTTTAATGAACTGATCCATGAGACACAAGATATTATTAGTGACCTAGATAAAGAAGGTCTTGATGCGGAAGTGCTGGTTCGCGCTCGTCAGGCCATGGGTGAGTTTTATACTCGTCTTGAAAGTGAATCGATGACTTTTGCCAAGTCTCTTCTTGGTATGAAAAACAATGTCGACGCTAAGGTCGACACTGTGATTAGAAAATAATTATAAACAACGATCTTCGTACCAGGCGTTGAAATCTTCAGCGTCTGGATAATTAAATTCCACTTCATCCCCGACACGATAAAAAACTTCTTTATTTTCAACTTCACAAGTTCCTTGTCCACGACGAGTGACATAACTTTTTCTATCCATTCTCGTACTTGGATGTCCACCAAATCTAAAACCTGAATCGATGAGAAAGCCGTCAAAATATTTTATTTCAACGCCACCATTATTGGTTCGTGTGATTTCTTCATCAACTTTAACTTCTCCACCGGTAAGCTCAGTCCAATCAGCTTTTTCACTATTAAAAGTTGCCAGAGATCCACTAGGAGTTAAGATTTGAAGATCACCGTTTTTAGCAAATCTCCAGCCAAGTTGGTACTTAACAGGGCGAAGATAAAAAACTCTCGCTCCTGTATCTGTAGAGCTTGGGCCATCACCTAAAGAATTAAAAATCATCACATCACCTTGGGTAGAAAAAAGGTAATTGCGATAAACCATGCCACGAAATTTACTATCGGATACAGTGATAAAACATTGGCCACTACCAAAGTCACCTGTTTGAATTTTGATACCCATATTGATTTCTTGGTGTCTAACACAAGGATCGTTAAAACCGGCCATCATAAATAGTGATAATAATAAATTCATAAACTCTCCAATGACTGATAGTCATGTAAAACTTTTTGTCTTAATCGAGGCAACGGCAACTGGGCTTGGTAGCCTAAAAGACCAGCGACATGGCGTAAAAAATAAATTTGCTCAGGTCGATTACCGTGGTTTTCAAAAAGCGATAAAAGATAAATCGTGTTCTTAGCAAACCTTGCCACGTATTGTTTGATAATTTCAAGGGAATCTTGAGGGAGTTTTACAAATTCACAGCCAATCCTGGTGATAAATATCTGATCAACTTCCTCTTGTACATCGAAGCTTCGAACCATTTTTGCTTTTGCTCTAATAATGACTCGTTCATAATCACTCGAAGTCTTCGATAATAACTGATCCATCCTCTGCCTTGAAAGTTCTGGCAAAAAAAGGAGATTGATCATCAATGGCATGGCATTAATTTCTGGAATACGAGGTAGATTCTCTAAAAGAACTCCACCTTCGGATATGTTAATTGTTCCAGCCTTAAAGACGTGGCCATCATCCTCATAAAGTAAGATTGAATTTAAAGGCGCGCGTAAGTGCGCGCGCCTAAATTGATGGCCCATTTATGACTCACAGATGTTTAGAAGCCGCCTCAGAAAGAGCCGATCTCTCACCCACTTTTAAAATGGTATGAGCGATAATATCTTCTGATTTCATACGATCTACGCAATAAGCAAGTCCGTTATTCACTTCATCTAAATAAGGACTATCAATCTGCTGACAATCCCCAGTTAGAACAATTTTTGTACCTTCACCAGCACGAGTGATAATGGTTTTCACTTCGTGTGGAGATAAGTTTTGAGCTTCATCAACGATCAAGTATTGACCTGGAATACTTCTACCTCTGATATAAGTCAGTGGTTCAATATGAAGAAGTCCATGATTAATAAGATCATCATAACTGCTTGAGCTATCACTACGGTGCTGACCAAACAGGAAGTCCATATTATCAAAAATTGGCTGCATCCACGGTGCTAACTTTTCGTTAACATCCCCTGGCAGGTAACCAAGATCGCGACCCATTGGCTGAATTGGACGAGAAACTAATAGTCTTGAATAATTTTCATGACTGATCGTTTTTTCAAGACCTGCAGCAATGGCAAGAAGAGTTTTACCAGTACCAGCTTTACCAACCAGTGAAACCAATTTGATCTCATCGTTTAATAAAGCATCAAGTGCAAATTGCTGTTCGATATTTTTTGGATAAATTCCCCAAATACCTTCACGCATTGGAATCAAAGGAACAATCCCGCCTTTTCCTTTATGGTAGCGACCTAAAGCACGATGTCTATCGTTACCCTTTTCTGTCACGATCATATATTCATTGGGATGAATATGTTGTTCCATAGCATCTGGAAGAGCTAAGAAACGATTTTTTTCAAACTCTTGAAGATCAGCAAGACTAACTTCATAATTTCTTTGACCAGTGTACATATCATCAAGAGACTTATCTTGATTACCGTAATCTTCTGCGTATAAACCTAAGATATCTGCTTTTAGTCTGCAGTTGATATCTTTAGTAATTAGGGTGACGTTCTCACCTTTTTCTTTAAGCGCTAAAGCACTTGAGAGAATTTTATTATCATTGATTTTTAAATCAATATGCTCACTATGAGTCTTTGCAATCAGATCAACTGAAATCGTAAGTGTTCCACCGTTTTCAAGTTTGACACCATCAGCGAGGGATCCTGAGCCTCGTAGGTCATCGACGACTCTTGAAAATTGTCTCGCACTTCGCCCGTTTTCGTTTTGATCTTTTTTGAAGCGATCGACTTCCTCAATAACTACTAGAGGAATAAAAACATTGTTAGCGCCGAAGCGAAAAATACACTGGGCATCTAACAAAATTACGTTCGTATCTAGAACGAAAGTCTTACTCAAAGCGACCTCCAAAAGAGTCGTGAAAATGGATTAAATCACGATTAAAAATGTGTGGGTTATAGGACAAAGTTAAAATTCATTTTTACTTGGGCCATTGGCTTGACCCGTAGCTTGACCATAATGGTCGACTATCAATGCATTTCTCTCCCTAAATTGTATGAAGCAAGTCATTGATTGAAAAGATTTTGCCACCTAAAACTTATTTCTTTATCAGACTACAATAAAGGTAGAGCGGGAGGAAAAACCGTGCAAAAAACTCTAGTATTGCTTTTTCTTTTAATTTTGACCTACGGTTGTGGGTTATCTACAGAAGAAGAACTTGATGATGCAATTACACAAGCGCATCGCCTACTTAGTTCAAATAAATGTGGAGAAGCCATCGCCGTCTTAAATGGTGTTGGCCAACAAACGTCTAATGCCGACTGGCTCTCTGCCTATGCTTCGGCTCAAGCCTGTAATGCTCCGTGGAAAGTCGTTACATTTTTTGCAACTGATCTTGATAAACTTAGTACTGCTAGCAGTACTGCGATTGTAGGAAGTACAGCGACATTTACTCAGGCTGTAATGACCAGCCCAAGCGATGGTGCTTATACAAATCTTCGTGCCGCCATTAATACACTTTTAGCGGCCGGTGGAATTACAACGATCTCTTATGCCAATCGCGCCGCTGCCATTGGAACTTCTAAAGCCAGCAATCTTGCCATTCAAACTCTTTATCTTCAACTCACCCAGCTTGGTCAGTTTTCACGTTATTATGGTAACGCCGATCAAACAACTGGAACCAAAGGCACAGGCACCAACCCTTCATCCAATGGTTGTTATATCAATTACACTGATAACGCCGCTAACGGGGCCCAAGCCTATCTGACTGCCGTGGGAGCGCTTGGTACTTGCGATACTTTTGTAGAGGGTAACCCCGATCTTACTGGTAATAGAGCAAGACTATGCGAAGGCATCGTTTTAATGAATAACTTCATTGATATTCTTACCAACGTCACTCTTGATCCTACTGGTAATAATGGCAACCTTGGTGATCTTGATGAACTTGGGACATCAATCGAAACTGCTTGTGCCGATGCGAATACAAATTACGGTGTCGACTTTGGTGGCACGTGTACAGTTAAAACTCAAAGCATCTGCGAAAACAACGCCGACAATACTTATAATATCGAACATCTAGAAAGATATTACGCCGTCATCTGGGAGGGTCTACACCAGTGATGCAATTTCTTCTAGGATTATCTTTTCTCTTGCTGAGCATTGCTACCAATGTTCAAGCTGAGTTTAGTTATCTTGGAAGATCGGCCGAAGGTTCATTGATGGGTGATGCTTATACTGCTGTCGCTGATGATGAAAATACGTTGTTTTATAATCCCGCAGCTCTATCTCGCCACAGTGGTGTGAGTCTGCAATTTATTAATCCTGATTTTGAACTTCCTGATGTGCTTGATAAAAATGTTAAGCAGATGAAGTTTGGTCTTGATGGACGCTTTGAAGATTTCCCAAAAACAGCTGAGGGAATTACAGAGCGAGTCCTAGGTATTCCAGTCTTCTTTCAAGTCGGTGGAACACCTACAGTTAAAATGCAGCACTTTGCTTTTAGTCTTTTTGCCAATAATAAAACATCAATGGTTTTAGAAAATGCCGTCTACCCTAATCTTAATATTGATTATCGTTATGATCGTGGCTTTATTATGGGTTACTCGCATAACCTTAAAGGAAATTACAAGTCCCCTTCACAGTTTTCAATTGGTGCATCCATCAAACACGTTAAAAGAGATGGCCTAAAAGGACGTTTTGATCTTTTTGGAACGGAACTTTTACAAATCATTAATAGTGCCAGTGGCTATAAAGAAATTAGGCGCTCGCTTGGCTACACTCAAGGAGATGGTTGGGGTTTTGATGTCGGAGCTGAACAAGTCTTTAGAATGCCTGGTAGTCTTTTAGTTTTTGGTCTGTCGATTCTTGATGTAGGTGACACTAAGTTTAAAAAAGATAATTCGGCTTACCGTGATATCCAACCGCAAGAAATGTCGGTCAACTTAGGTACTAGTTATAGTATGGACTTCAAAATATTTGATGCTACTTTTTCTGCAGATTACAGCAATATCATTGATGCGAGAACTCCTTTCGCCAGTAAAATCAAACTAGGCTCACGCCTTAGACTTCCTCTTCTATCCGTCTATGGCGGTTGGAATGGTGGCTACGTGTCTTATGGTGTAGGTTTTGATCTCTTGTTTATGAATTTAAAAGTTGGATTCTACGGAACAGAAATTGGATCGGCTTATAAAGAAAAAGAGAGTGAGCGCATTGTGTTTGCTCTCACTCTTCTTGATATGCATTTTGATCTCTAATTATTTGCCATAAACTCAGTGAGTTTTTGACAAGCAATCTTAAATGGTTCTTTTTCCATCACTAAAGATAATCTCGCTGTATTAACCATACCAAAGGCTTGGCCTGGAACCATGGCAACACCAAATTTTTCTAAAAGCTGTTCACATAGCTCATAAGAGTAGTCAGTTTGATCATCATTTGATTTCTTAAAGTGCTCCATGATTGGGGCTTGAGAAAAATCAACCAAGAAGTAAAAAGCTGAAGTCGATTGGTACCAAGAATGCGAAAGCTTCTCATTTCTTAGCGCTTCTTTTAGCGTTTCAGAATTATCTCGAAGATGTCTTTTAATTGGTTCAAGAAAGTTTTCAATAAGCGTTAAGTCAAAGCCCGATAGAGCGCGCTGAACAAGACTATTTGCACCAGAAGTGGTTTGACCTTGAAGCTTACTTACAGCTGCTGCTAAATCTGATGGACACAGACACCAACCGATTCGAAGGCCAGTACTTGCAAGTGTCTTTGATATGCCATCGACGATAACTGTGCGGTTTAAAAGCTCAGGATCGTACTGATAAAAATAAGTTGGCTTTGGGTCATAGTAAGCAAGTTCATAATAAATTTCATCACTGATAATCACCACGTCTGGATGCTTTTTAATCATTGTAGCAAATTCTCTCATCCACTTCTCACTATAATGAGTTCCTGATGGGTTATTAGGAGAATTAATGATGATCGCTTTAGTTTTAGATGTGATTGCCGCATCTATTTCATCAATATTTGGCTCAAATAAATCAAAAGAGGTACTGCCGACGATGACTGGTGTGCCACGACAAAACTTCACCATCTCTGGGTAAGAAACCCAATAAGGTGCAAGTAAAACAACTTCATCACCAAGTTCAAGCAAGCAACCAAGCACATTGGCGATAGCGTGCTTAGCACCATTTCCAATAACGCACTCAAAGTCCGATGGAAGTTTTATATCTCTAGACGCTTCAATATTTTTAATAATTTTTTTTCTAAGATCAGCAAATCCTGGAACAGGTGAATACTGATAGCTTTTAAGAAAATCGAGCTCTGATCTTAAAAGATTTGTAAATTCAGGCAGAGGTCTAAAAGGTAATTGACCTGCCGTCAGGTTATAAATTTCCTTTCCCTCATCGGCCAGGCTCGTGGCCTTAGCATTAAGTCTTAGGGTGACTGATTCGTTGAGATCTTTTACGCGTGAACTTAGTTTCATTTAAAAATAATCCTTATTTTTTTGGTAAATGCTTTAAAATTTCTTTTGGAACGAACTGAGAAATATCGCGACCGTAGTTGTGAATTTCTTTAACTAAGGATGAAGAAACATAATAATGTTCTGGTCCAGTCATCAAAAAGACAGTCTCAATTTCAGGATAAAGTTTTTGATTCATTGAAGCCATTTGAAATTCAATTTCAAAATCCCCCGTTGGTCTAAGTCCACGAACGATATTTCCAATGCTATGCTTTTTAGCATAATCAACAATCAGTCCATCCCATGAATCAACAGTGATTTTCTTTTCGCTTTTATAAAGCTCACTTATCATCGCGAGTCTTTCATCCATACTAAAAAGTGGCTTCTTTGTAGGTGAAACTGCAATTAAGACAACGACTTCATCAAAGAGATCTAAAGCTCTTTTAAGAATATTGGCGTGACCATTGGTAAACGGATCAAATGTGCCAGCGTAAATTGCTTTTCTTGCAACTTGGGACATAAGTCCTCCTGTTCGTGATTTGCATAAATTCTAACCTACTCGTTACCGCAAATCGAGTACTGCAATGTAGCTTGTGCCTTGAATGTAAGTTTTTGTGTATTGTTCGCCCCAACTTTGCCAAAAATCACTGGCCAAGCCCTTTTGACGATCTGATTCAATCCAGATTCTTCCCTTAAACCACTCTCTTAGACTAAAACTTACAATATCTTGATAAAGATCTTTTTTTTCATAGGGTGGATCAAAAAAAAGAATGGTGTCTGCTTGTTTTTGTGAATCCCATTGTTCGTATTGAAATTGAAATTGATTCATCCAATTCAACGCCTTCAGGCATTTTGCTTGAATCTCTCGATCATCAAGCTCTTCTTGGAAACGCTTTTCAAGATTTTTTATATTTTGAGTCAAAACTTTGAAAGTCTTTGGATCGGCTTCAACCAGAATGCATTGCGATGCTCCACGCGACCACGCTTCAAGCGCCACCGCACCTGTACCGGCGCACAGATCAATGAAAACTGTACCAGTTAGGTCTTGATTGGCATCAAAAACTTTTCTTCGAAGCATGACTGAAGTTGGTCTGACCGTATCGCCTTTAGGGACTACTAATGTGTAGCCCTTAGCGATGCCGCCCAAAAGGGATAATGACATTTTTTAAGCTGACTTTTTTTGCTTTGAATTATGTTGAGCTGGGAATGTAAATGTCATTCCGCCTGGAAGAGTCATCACACAACCATTTTCAGCATCGATCGTAAGCTCAACTCCGTCCATATTAAACGAAAAGCCGTACTCTGGATTTAATCCAATCTGCGCCACTTGATCGCCAATTGGAAACTCCATCGACATTGAAACATTTGATGAAGCATTATGATGTGTATGAGTTGCAGCTGGTGCAGATTTTGGCGCTGAAGTTTTGGCTGACATTGAAACAACATTGTCATGAGTCTCTTCTTCAACTTCATCATTGAAATCATCGACGATTTCATCAACTATATTGAGCTCGCCTTCGTCTTCAACTTGCTGAACCTCTTCTTCAACTTTTGTTGGAGCAACAGATTTCACTTCTTTAGCTTGTTCAGGAGCGTCATTATATTCCTGCTCGAGTGATTCAAACTCGTTCATGATGTCTTGAAGCTCGTCTTCGTTAAAGATTTGTTCATCGTTATTATCTGCCATAAAAATACCCTCGCAAAAGCGACTTATATTAGGTCCCTGTCAAGCAACTTATCGGATTATTTTTGACGCAACTTGAGAGGAAAAATATTCATTATTTCAATGAGTTATAAATGAATTGTAAGAAAAATTAAGGATATATTTGTGACAAAAACAGCCCTCTTAGGTACAAAAATGAACCAATTTAAATAGCTAAAACACACACGAATATTGAATATGATTTATTGTTTTTTTAGTGGGCGAAGCCATGGATAAGAAAGGCTTCAGAGCAGACTCATGGCTCATCCCCACCATTCAAAGGAAGACCGCTTCAGCGCAAGTTGGCGCCGATCTGCGTACAAGCGACAAAGCTCTAGATCGCTTTATTCCTTCTAACTACTTCGTTCCTGGATGGAAGGGAGATAGTCTTCCGTCGAAGAATACAGCGATTTTAAGCCAGTCAATCACCGCCTTATGGCATGAAGCCATAAACCAGCTCAAAGCCATTAAAAAGCCAACAACGACTTTGGCCAATATGATTCATGAGGAATTCCTGCTTTATTGCTCAACTCGTGAACTGTCTTTAATTGGCCTAGAGTCCCCTTTAGAGTTTTGGCGCCAGCTTCAAGATGAGAATTCTGCTCATTTTGAACAATTATCCATTTTTAGAGATATCTACTGCTTTAGAGCAGTGACCGTTTATATGTTTAAGATTCGTTTCTTGAACATCTTGATGAGAGAAATCAAGCAGCCATTTAATGTTGCCCATATGGCAAACCCGTCTAACCTTATAACTAAATTGTTTAGACCAGGTAGTTCAAGTGAGCTTGTTTGTGATTCTTTTAGACCTAACTGCTATAGCTGGTTTAGACCTTGTTCAGATAAAGATCAAGTCCACCTCGATAAGCTTCGCCATATTTTAGAAAACACTCACATCACTGAAATGGTGAAGATGTGCAGTTTTAAGACCATCAATACTGACGCTCTTAAAAATAAGAAAGTATTTGATGACTCGCCTTACTCACATTCTTTATCACATTGTTCTTTTGGCCGATTTTTAACACTGAATTTAGTTTATATGCCTCAGTGGCTAAATGAGAAAACTCATACTTGTCCTACAACTAAGCCAAAAACGCTTGGGGTGATTAAAACTAAATTCACTGGGGATCAGCTGACTTCTCTATGCTTATCTCATTGGCTGGCACAAGAGGATAACGTCAACAAAGTTTGGGAAGATATCATTTGTCCGGACTTTGAGGGTAAAGACTTTACTGACGGAAGCTTTGTTAAAATTTGTCATGAACTGCAATTTTTAACTTTCTTAGTGAAAGTCGCTAAAGAGCAGGACTTCTCTGTTCTTCAATTGATTTCTAAAATCATGCGCGAAAAGTATGAGACCAGCTCAAATGGCCTTGGACAATTCTCTTTATTTTCAAGAGAGCAAGGTGCAAGTACAGGTGGCTTTAAACGTATCGTACTTAATCTTATCAATCAGCCAAAGAGTAATCCTCACCAACATTTAATTTCTAAGGTGAGAGAGCAGCTAAAAGATCTTGACCGCGACGGATGGCTTTTTGTTTTAACTAATCAGAAACTTTTTGTTCCAAGTCGTACAGATAAGCTTCAACAGCTTCTAGGCATGGCCAAGGTTCACGCAGGAATCAGTCTTGAAAACGTAAAAGGTAAAGGCGAAATTCCAAACTACCTTTATGTCTTTACCCATAGAGATCTAAAAACCTTTCCTGCAAATGCTCGCGAAAGTTATCAAAACTTTCAATGGGACGGCGAACTCAAAATGTTCAGCCAGTTTTCATGGTTTGCTAAAGAATTTGAAAATTTTGTTTTCTCTAAGAAAGCTTATGCCACTCCACTGTTTCAAGCTGAAAAAGATGGTCTTTCGTATAACTTCCATCAGGATGCCTTATTTGAAGGGAAATTATTAACTTCGGCCAATGAAGATAATTCACAAATCACTCACCCTTCTTTCTTTAAGAAGCTGACGGGTCGTTGTGTTCCATTTGATCAGTTCTTCCAGTTAGAAACTCTTGAGTATCAAGCGACGGCAAATGCTAAAGAAGACTTTCTAGGTCTAATGTTTAAAACAAAACAACATCACCCTTATGTGTTGATTGTTGATAATAGAGACCCGGGTGAAATGAGCCTTGAGTTGATTTCTTCAGAGGCTTACAAAGCTAAGCGTGAAGAGTATGGAAATGCTTATTTCCATTATTTTGGCCTCATGCCTAAGATGAATAATCTGAATCCGAACTTGTTTAAAACATTCTTTAACTCGGTTCTTGGTAAGCAATTAATTCAACTCTCTCTTGGTGGAAGTACATCTAATTTAAAATCTAAATTAAGCAGTACTTTAATTCCTGGATTCTTTGCTTATCCAAAGTTTTACTCAAGCGATGTAACAACAGCACTTTCAATTTTGGAAAAGACTTCTAATGACCTCCTGGCCACTCATCCAAAAGATGTCGAGGCTCAGTTTGAGATGTCAGAGAGAATAATTAGAGATTCTGTAGAAACTTATAGCTGGCATTCACTATCAATGCTTTCTAGCTTTAAAGTTCAACTCATGAGTGCTTCTCAAAGCTTAGAAAAATCTCCTGAAGTGATTAATTACCAAAATCCGTTAATATTAACGCCACTACTTGAGCTTTCAGCTAAACCACTACTTCCGCACCACGATGATTTATATGTGAAAGTTATCACCAGTGATCGCCCTTCCCTTAACTTGAAGCTTGAGACAGTAAACTTTAATAAGTTTCAGCAAAATTGCAGTCTTGAGCTGTTGCATAAAGGCGAAGTCATTATTGAACTTCATGGCAGCGAAGAGTATCTACATTTTGTAAGATTTATCTTAACCGGAAGCTTAGGTGCCCCTATCTCTCAAATTCTTCACGGTCTTCAGCTTCCAAGCGCGAGTGATCTACAAAAGGTCGTCTCTAATTACCGTGATCTCTCTCAAATGATGACCAAACTGCAATCTAAGACACAAATTCTTATTGAGAATATTCTTCAATCCCAGCTTCGCTAAGACTTTAATCGACTTGCTTGCTCCATATCCCATGTCCCCTTACAATATTGATATCTTCAAATAGTGAGAAGTCTTGGCAACGATTGACGACGTCAGAGAAATTCAACGCTCTATTTATCTTTCGATGAGAAAGAGAGCTTTGGCGCAAGAGGGAGACCCTCCGGCCGAGCTGATTCGCTATCGCCGCGATCAAGAACGATTTTCAAAACGTAAATTTAAAGCTGTACCGATGAATGAGCTTTTTGAGCAAATCGATAAATCTCGTCTGATCTATTTAGGGGATTTTCACACCTTTGATCAAAGCTCCAGAACTCTCCAAAGACTACTTCGTCATATGCTTAAAACAAAAGACAAGAAGCTCTCTCTTGGAATGGAGATGGTCAATGAAGAGGATCAGATCTACCTTGATAGTTATATTCAAGGATTGATTAGTGAGCAGGAGTTTTTAGAAAGTATTAATTATCATGAAAGCTGGCGATTTCCTTGGAAGCATTACAGACCATTTTTTGAGATGGCAAAAAAACAAGGGCTTGAAATTATCGCTCTTAATTCAAAAGGAAACTTAGCCAGTCGAGATAAACATGCCGCTTCACTGATTAGTAATTATCTTAAAATTCATAAAAAAACCACGATGCTTGTTCTCTTTGGTGAACTGCATATCGTTTCAGATAAACTTCCAAGTCGAGTCTCGAAACAATTTACCAGAGCACCTAAACACTGCATCCTTCATCAAAATCTTGATGGCGTTTACTGGAAAAGTGGTGGAGACGATGCCTCCCTCGTTCGCTTCAATCAAAAAGAGTTCTCCCTTCAAAGCTCGCCTCCTTGGGTAAAATACGAAAGCATGCTGTACTGGTATGAAAACGTTGCCGAGGATATTGAATTTGATCTTCACAACTCCATGATGGAGACGGCCTCAGAAGAAGCGGCGGAGAATTTTCTCTATTATTGTGGACGTATCAATCGCTCTTTTAATTTAGGTCTAAGTGAAGATGATCTTGAGGACTTTAATCTATTTGATCATGAACAACTTGAAACAGTCTTAGATCGAGTCGATACCATTCAAAAGCCCTCGCTCATCAAGTGGCAACGCGAACAAATCAAACGGGCAAAGGCTTTTAAACTGTTAAGTGGTCGCGACTACTACTGTCCCCATTTTTCAGTCAATCGTTTAGCGTATCTGGCTGGCCTTCACTTACAAGATCATCTGCGGACGCAAGCCAATAAGGCAGGTCTTTTATCTCACCTACAATCCAAACAAATTGATAAACGCTTTCTTGGATTTTTCTATCCTATGCTTTTAGCTTATCTATGTGCCAAGGTCATTAATCCTTATCGTAAGTGTGATTTGTATCAAGACCTTTTAATGCAATCGAGACGGGCCAAACTTAATCCAAAAAAACGTGAAAATATTAAAACGGTTTTAAGTATTTTCTCACTTAAGCACGGCGAAGAAGATCAATTTAAAGTTTATATCAAAGGCAAATCACTTCAAGATCTAGCTTTTATTGCAAAGAGATTATCCCAGGCCGTAGGAGATACACTCTATCATGAGTTCTTTACGCTTCAGCCTGAGAGCTTTCAAAGAATTACTAGAAAAACGGTAGTTGATCGTTGGGACGTCACAGGCTTTTTGGCCATCATGAAAGAAGTCTTTCCTGGCAAAAGCTACCAGGAAACGAAGAAGCGCTTTTTTTAGTTTTGATTAGCGAACATCTCTTTAAGTTCACGTTTTGTCGCTTTAGTCACATTCTTCACTCGAACATCACTAGCTTTTTCTACAACGTTAAACACAAATTGAGTTCTTCTGGCTGTTTCAGTATTTTCAAAACTGATTTTACCAATACCTTCGACTAATTCACGAGCGATTTGTAGATCAACGTTTGGTAGAGGCTTCGTTCTAGCAACCTTTGATGACTCTAAAAGAATCTCTTCAGGGAAAACTGAACCTTGAACATCAATATTAACCAGCGCAATACCACCCAGTCTCTTCATTGAAACAGATAATTGTTTTGAACCTTCAGCAGCGTTGTTAACGGCTTCACTTAGAGCGTGAAATAAGATCTGCTCTAGCTCTTCACTCTTACCTTTAATACGTATGCCTGCTTCTTCATCAATATTGAGATCAAGACGAATGCCACGGGTAAAGACAGTGCCACTAATAAGATCAAGGTGCCTTGAAAGAGTTGCTTCAAGATCAGTAGTAGGGCCTTCAGGCTTTATCATGGCCTTAAGCTGGGCTTGTCTTGATTTATTTTCAACCACAAGATCTGCTTGCTCTGATTCTTGCCAAACTTTTTCAATCGCAACTTCACGAGATTCATTATCTTGCGCCGTGATTGTTTTAACTTTAAGGCCACCCTTACCTTCTAAGCTTAATAGAGCGTAGGTACGATCAAAAAGATCTTTAGTTTTAGGCAAATCATTGTTAGCAAGCACTCGATCAATGAGTGTTTTAGTAGCATTAAGAGTCGCTCTTCCACTTTCTAGAGAATTGAAGGCTTCAACTTCAACTTCTTGGTTGGTGCGGTTTTGCTCACGCGCATTCCACCACAACATCACAAAAGCGAATGGGCAAAAGAAAGCGAAGAGATAAAAAGCAATTTTAGAGCGAAGAACACCGGAGCGAGCTTGAGCTTTTGCACCAGCAACGTCAGATAGAGCTTCTTCGCGAATAGCTTCAAGGCCTTGAAAGCGTGAGTTTAATTGTGATGATTGAACAATATCGTTATTTTTAGCAAAGCTCTCATCAGTGCCGTGAATTTTAGCGTGGAAAAAACTAACTTCATTAGCAAGCTTATTAACAAGAGCAGCTGCTTTAGTAGCCACTGTTGTTACTGAAACTTGATTAGCAACAGAAGCAGCTTCACCGAAGCATTCTTCTGAAGCTTGAGTAAATCCTTTATCAAGATAGACAGAGCGATCTTCGCCAATCATTTTCGCTGTAAACGTTTGGGCCACACGTTGAAAACATGTTCCCATTCCTTCTTCAAGAACAGCGAGACGTTGTAATTTTTGTGAATCAGATAAGAGAAAAACTCCGCTTATAATGAGTCCGACAGATAAGCCGAGGGCGGCCCATTCTTTACGAGATTTCATTTTGGGGAATTTAATAGCCTTCATGGTCATAACGATTTCCTACCGTGGAAATTAAAATAACAAGCCACAAAGCTTGTTTTCACCTTAATGGTGTCAAAAACAGGCCTGGCGTGTCAAGAATTGGTAAAAAAGACCGAATTCAAGCGGACTTTTACACCTTTCAAGTTGTATAAAGTATACATGACTTTTTATCGTCTAAGACCACTTATTCTACCTTCATTTGTCAGCCTGATCCTGCATCTATTGGTTTTTAGTGTAATGACCGAGTTCATTGCTCGGATGGATCATGGGGCTGATGTACCAAAAGCGAAAGAAGAGCCGATTAAAGTCACGACGATGACTTCGGAGCAGATGAAAAAATATCGAACCGTCGGCGTGAAAGACGGAGCAAAAGACTTCAATACTCCTATTAAAAAACCGGTCACCAGACCTAAGCCAACATCACAAGCGAATCAAAATGATTCGATTAAATTGGGTCAACTAGGTGGTGTTGATACCTCAAAAGTACCTACTCCTGTTCCAAAAACAAATGTCATGCCTAAAGATCAGATGGACCCGAGTCCCTTTCAGATTATGAGCGACACTAAAGCCCCAGTTGAAGTAAGAACGGTTAGAGCAAAAGATCGTTACAACACTCTTAAAAATATGGGCGTGGCAGAAAGCGATGCTCAAAAACTTTCTAAAACTGATTTTGATGTCAACTTCATTCCACCTGAAGGTGTAACTGAAGATGAGCTTAATAGTGCAGAAAAAATGTTTTATAGTTTTCAAAAAAGAACATTTGAAACTTATGTTTCTTCTTTTTTAAGTACCTATAATGACCTTGTAAGATCGATGCCAAGACTGCGCGATCCCCTTTTGCAACAAAATCATTTTCTAACTGCCAGAGTGATTTTTGATGGAGAAGGAAATATTATGACGATTCGAATTTTAAAATCATCGCCTAATGATGATATTCACCAATTATTTGAAAAAACTCTTCGAAATATTAGAAAACTTCCGAATCCACCGAAAGATCTTTTAAACAAAGACAATACTCTGACCATTTATTATCAATTAAGAGTGAATTGAGATTTTTAGCGTGAGGCCCAAAAAGCTAAGGTTACTATAACCACACCTGCGACCGCAAAAACAAAACTTGGATTGACTAGAGTACGAAGAAGATCTGCGCTTACGGCCGCACTTCCTTGTCCTACTTTTCTAGCTTTTGATTTCATCGACTTTTTATTTTCAGGCAAAATTTCTTTAAGCATTTTTGGAAGACGCTCTTCGAAATCTCTTTGCATAATTCTTGGTATTGCACCTTCTGGAATAAAGGCAAGCCATGCATCTCTTTTCTTTTTTGCGACACTATAACTCTCTGTACATATTGGACAGGTTTGCATATGTCGTACTAAAAAATCATCTCCAAAGCGATCGACATCTAAAGCTGCTAAGGCCTCAGCTTTCATCGAATGACGGCAATCAGATTTTTCAGACTCAAGTAATAAACCTGGAGCTTCTCGTTCAAGAAGTTCACGACGAGCGCGCTCCAAAAGTGCAACTGTATCAGCGTTTGAGATTTGTAATAATCCTGCGATATCTTCTAACTCAAGTGGAGTTCTGGCACGAAGGTATAAAGCGACACGTTCACTAACACCTAAAGCATGAAAGCCAGTGCCTTCAAAACTTTTTTCGCGCTTAAGCACTTCCCAAAGTTGTTGCATTAATTCAAGACGATGTTTTGGCGTCCATTCAGACAGATCATCAATCGCAAGTGTCCATGGATGCTCGCCGAATTCGAGTTCTTGATGGTGAAGAGCATAAGCCGACATTGCTCGCTCAACCAAGGTCTGAGCCTTTTCATGATCGGCGACCACGCAAAAAGCCAGAGCATGAAGCTCGGGATTAAGAAACGGAAGTCTGGAAGATGTCGAAAATGCGTTCATGGGACCATCATAACAGGCCATTTGCTTTGATTCAATACGAGATCTTTAGTCCATCTTAAAGGTTTTCGAGTATTTAACCGATAAACTACTAGAATAGGATGAAAAAGGTGAATTTATGATGCCTAAAAAGACAAATACAATTCTGATGATTTTAGCTGTAGCTCTCTTTACAAGTGGCTGTTTGACTAAAAAAACGAATACAAAATCTACCGGCAGTAACACCTTCGTTAATGGTACAGGTAATACAACGACGAATCCAACTCCTACTCCTTATGTCGACCCTACACAAAATCCTCCGCCACCAGGTCAGCACGCTGATCTTAATGGAACTGATAGTGTAAGTGCAGACTGTACAATTATTAAGCCAGCCGGCTTATCAACTTATTGTAAATCTATTCCAAGAGTAGTGACCAAAGGCTGTGGCAATATCGGAAATGGAAATACATGTCCAACTCCGATTTCTTGGAATTCATTCACATGGCCAGGAAATGGTTCTCTTGAAACTGATGCTGAATTAAATATTCGCGTTATTCCAAGAACTGCACCAGGACAAGGTACTGCAACAACTAATGGCGGTGGGAATTGCGGCTATATCGGAATGGGTTACACTCTTTTATCGATGACTGTGGAAATTAAAACGTCAAATACAAGTGGCGTTTATGAATCATTTACATTTGAAAAGATTCCAGTCAATAAGCCATCTTATCCATATCGTTTTTCAGTTCCAGCAGGCCTAACAGGTCCAGTAACTGTTCAAGTTAAAGATATGAAGTGGGATTGTCCTGTTGCAGGCAACTGTGGCACTGATCCAACTCGTCCAATGGAATCGGTTTGGCATACTGAATGTGTTTCATTTGATTTACAATTTTCAACTGACTACACACGTTCTTGGAACCGTCCGATCATTAACTAATATATTTAGCTAAATTCTCGCCCATGGCCTTACTCACTTCAACGAGAAGGCCTGGACACGTGATATTCACTTCAGAAATATTGTCACCTAAAATATCAAACGCGATCCAATCAACTCCATCACGATGAAGTTCAAGACAAATATCTTCGCATTCTTTTTTTAGATCAGCAGATAATTCGTGCTTAGAAAAGCTTGCTCCTTGAGCGATATTAGCCAGGTATTGACCTTTTGGTGGAACCTTTAGAATCGTTCCAAGCTCTCTACCTTTCCAGTAAATTGAGCGAATTTCTCCCTCTAAAACAGAGCTATCAAATGGCTGAGCAACAAGTGCGCCACCGGCTTCTTTTACTTTTCTAACAAACGCTGTTGTCGCTTCACTCATTGAAACTTTTTCAACGCCGTAACCTTGAAACAAATCAAGTGGTTTTAAAATAAGTTGTTCGACACCTTGTTTTTTAAGTTCCAAAAGATAGCTTTCAAAACCACTTAAAGAAGCTCCAACAAAACTATGAAGAGATTTCTCGCGGGCATAAGCTGCAAGCTTTTCGTTATGAAGAGCAATGCCTCGTGGACTGTTGACGACTTTGATTCCGGACTGTTCTTGCCAAGCGATTAGCATCCAAAGCACACGCAGATATCTTGCATCAAAAGGTGGATCAAGACGCATATGAAGAGTGTCGTAGTGATGAAGTTCGCATTCAACTTTATCAGTTAATTTAAAATCGTTGATATAACTTGTTTCTTTATCAATGGAGCCAGTGAACTTTGTCGCAACGACTTTAGTTTTTGAACGATTGTTATAAGCAAAATCACTTTCAAAAAAAACAAAGACATCATGGCCAGACTCTTGAAGAGTAAGTGCTAAAAGAATGCTTGAATCTTTCTTGAGTACAAGTTTATCGAGGGGATCGATAAGTAAAAAGTGACGGGCCAAACTATACCTCAGTTATTTTTGATCAATTGTGGATGAAAAAAGAAAGGCAGTGAAATCCTTTTGATTACTGTCATTAAACTCTTTTTCACGATCCTTTATATAACTTAGCATGTCCTTTAGATTGTCACCATGAGTCTTAAAAAGACTATGAAAGTCAGGCGCGGCTTTTTCGTAGGTTAGCATTGCTGCAAAGCGAGCATTATTCCACTCGCCTTTTTTAGCACTACAATTATTTAGTCCCAATTTATTACATTCATTTTCGATCATTGGTTTAAATTTTTCATCAACAAACGATTGAAGAATGGCTTCGCCGTCAGCTTGGCTTTTTGGTTTTTGTGCAGCATAAAGCTGATTAAGCTCACTTGCGTGAGAGGAGATTTTTCGTCTTAAAACTGAGGACGCTTTAAGTCTATTTTTCCATTCTAAGTAACCAGAATCACTACTCTTTTCGAAGTATTCCTTGGCCATTTCTTCGCCGTAAAAATTCGCTAAATTTTCGTTAAATTCCACATTGTTTTTTAAAAAATACATAACATGAAAAAGCTCATGAAAAACCAGTTCGGCCAATTCGTATTGATCATATTCAAAAAATGACGAAAGAATGCGATCTTCAAAATATCCTAGTGTTGAATAAGCATAAACAGGCCTCATCCAAGCTTGAAAACCTGATCTTTGCTTGTCTTTCATCCAAGCCTGGGCACTTTTTTTATTAAAAAATCCTAAATATGGAAAACAACCGGTAAAAGGAAAACATTCTTTGAGTGCTTTGACTTCATCCCATTTTGAAGTGATCACAAGCCAAGTCACCGCTTCATTTTCAAGCATGGTTGTCTTTGAATAAATGCCACCGAGCTCAATTTTCCAATACTCATAAAAGTATTGCTTATATTTTTCAATCAGCTGAACTTTTTGTTTAATCTCAGGAGGTACTGTTACATCATCTAAGAGTTTTTTGTTTTCAATACCATTCCACTGAAGAGACAACTGCCCTTTAGTCTGCTCAGCAATATAAATTACCTTAGCACATCCAGAAAGCAGCAAGCATAGAAGTAATAGTTTTAGAAAATCCAAGAAAAGCCTGCAGTATATTTAAGATCATCAGTGAGTCGATCAAATTCAAAGGCAGGAAAGACACTTTGAACTGAGCCTTTGATCGAAAAGAGCTCTGTTAATTGAAATTGCATGGCAAAACTCATGAAGATTGAATCTAAGCGAGCTTTATTAATCGGATCAGAAAAGCGATCAGTCACGCCAGATGTATTATCTCTAAAAGTAAAAGTTGTTCGATCGCGAATCACTTGGTTGGCATATCCAATCGATAAAAAAGGCCTCACAAAAGCGCCGCGTGCAGCAAAGGCCTGTCTAAGTCCAAGACCAAGAGTGTCGCTTGTGACGTTGGTTGATAACGAAACGACAGAAACATTGGTGCCAGAGACTGGAATCACATTATTTTCCAGGGTTTCCTCTTCAGAGTGGCTGGCATTAAATTCAATGGCGGTATATTTAAACAAATAAAAGGCGACACTGGCCTGATAGCTGCGTGAAGTTTGTTTATTTTGCTTAAGTGATCCGTAAACTTGCTTGTCGTAGCCAAAATCAAAAGAAAGTTCTGTGAAAGCGAAGCTTTTTGAAGAAAAGAAGGCCAAAACGAAAAATGAGAGCAAAAACCTTATGTTCATGCTCTCATTTTACACTTTTTTAAAAATTTATTGCATAGAAGGAGCTTTTTTACCCCAATCGGCAACTAACTTGCCTTGTAGTGACCACGCTGTGGCCGAAACGATTTCCACATCAACCCAATGCCATTGATAATCTTTTTCATCATTTTCAGGTAGAAAATGCACTAATCTCATGCAATTTGTTCTTCCTTTCCATTTTTTGATGCCACCCATAGCTCCGTGACCTTCAACTAGGACTCTAAAAGTCTCACCGACGAGACCTTGGCGGATCTTTTCTTGGATTTTTTGTTGATGGCCTTGAAGATAGCGAAGTCTTTCACCGCGAACATCATCAGTTAAGAAATCTTCCATCTTAGCGGCGCGAGTTTTTGGTCTTTCTGAATAAGTGTAGGAATAAATCGAGTCATATTGAGCTTTATCCAACATATCTAACGTCATTTGGAACTCTTCATCCGTCTCATTCACGAAACCGACAATAATATCTGTCGTTAAAACCATATCTGGACGAGCTTTTCTTAGTTTTTCTAAAAGACCTAGATAATGTTCAACCGAATACTCGCGGTGCATACGCTTTAAAACGGCGTCTGAGCCACTTTGAACTGGAAGATGTAAATGTCGTGATAACTTCTTTGCAGAGCCGTGGACGGCTATTAATTCATCGCTAACGTCATATGGGTGACTGGTTGTGTAGCGGACAAGCTCTAATCCGTTAATATCTTCCAAGGCCATGAGTAATCCAGCTAGATTCTCACCGTTTTCTTTTCCATAAGAGTTCACATTTTGACCAAGAAGCGTGACCTCTTGAATTCCAGAATGCTCCACTAGCCTTCTGATATCTTGAACCACTTCATCTTGGCGACGTGAGATCTCTTTGCCGCGCGTGTAAGGAACAATACAATAGGTGCAATATTTATTGCAGCCTTTAATGATATTAACGAAAGCTTGGGGAGATCCATGAGTCACTTTGGTCTCGATCGAGAAATTATTCGAGCGATCCCAAGCATTAACAGAGAATTTTGATTCACCGGCATAGGTTCTATAAACCATATCGTTAATCTGATCAATGACATCAGTACCAAAAGCAAAATCCAAATGACCATAGCGTTTGATTAATTGCTTGCCTTCAGTTTGAGCAACACATCCACCAACACCAATCACCAAACCGTTCTTTTCTTTTTTGAGCGCTTTGAGTTCACCAAGATGAGAATAGAATTTATTATTCGCAAGATCACGAATAGCGCAGGTATTGAAAAGAACCATATCGGCTTCTTCCAACTCTTCGGTGCGATCAAAGTTAAGATCTTTAAGGTGAGATAGTAATCTTTCAGAATCGTGATAATTCATCTGGCAACCAAATGTCTTCATCCAAACTTTTCTGGCCGGAAATTCAAGTTCACCTAATCGAAGAACTTTGTCGCCAGTTTCAGGATTGGTGATCCATTCGCGAGGATATTCTAGTTTTGTAGTGCCTAATCCTGATTCCATACGACTTTTCCTTATATAGTGGCGCATTTTTTGTGAGGATAGGACTGATAAACTACTGAAAGTAGGTAGTTGAATCGACAATTTCCTTGAAATTATCTTGTCCGTCCACACCGCAACCAGCTTTAAATCCTGACGGTGATAACGATTGAGGCGAAATTAGCCAATTCTTCGGTTTTTGTCGAGAAATGATCAAAAAATGCGAGCAAGTGACGGGTGAATTTGAAGGAAATTTGGGATATTTACAGGAATTCAGGAAAAATCTGGAATTTTGGACAAAAAAAAGGGTTCCAATGGAACCCCTCTTTCAAAAAAAGAAGCTATTGCTTCTTATTTTTTCTTTTTAGCAACTTTTTTAGCAGTAGCTTTTTTAGCTGTGCTTTTCTTAGCAGCTTTCTTAGTAGCTTTTTTAGCTACTTTTTTCTTAGCAGCTTTCTTAGTAGCTTTTTTAGCTACTTTTTTCTTAGCTACTTTCTTTTTCGCTTTCTTAGCAACTTTCTTAGTTGCTTTTTTAGCTACTTTCTTCGTTGCTTTCTTTGCTACTTTCTTTGTAGCTTTCTTCTTAACAGCCATGACATCCTCCTAGTTCGACGTACTTAAGTTTAGGATAAACACAATTTTATTTTAACGCAAACAAAAAAATTCAAGCGTTACATGAATCTTATCGAACTCATTGCATTTTTACTTTAACACTTCCGCTTCAATTCTCATGAATTGAAGTTCAATTCAAAGCATTTCATCAGTTGAAAGCACGATGAACACTAGCTTTTCATTAAAAACATCACATTGATTTTTTTTTCATCTTGATGATCAATTGGGATTGAAAAAGATCAAAAAAAAGACTGAATGGAGGTATGAAATAATTGCATTATTTTTTTGAACCTAGGTGAAAAAACTTCCCCTAGGTCCAAAAAGTGGCTTCAATGGTTGGCACTATTTTAAAGATTCGTATGAAAACTGAAGTTCATTCTTATCATCAAGATCAATCGTTACTTTGCCACCTTTAACAAGATGACCGAACAACATCTCCCCTGATAGAGGGCGTTTCAAGCGTTCGTCGATAAGTCTTCCAATTGGTCTTGCGCCCATTTTCGGATCATATCCTGTCTCAGCCAACCAAATTTTGGCCTTATCAGTGACTTCAATCGCAACATTTTTGGCGGCGAGCTTATTTTCAAGCTCCATAAGGAATTTTTCTACAATTCTTACAATAAAATCAGATCCAAGCTTATTGAAATGAACAATTGCATCTAATCTGTTTCTAAATTCTGGTGAAAAGAAGTTTTTTAAGGCCTGATCGCGCTTACTTGTGCTTTCAATTGGTCCAACTCGAGCCGCTAATCCGATAGATCCAGCTTCCATTTCTTTAGCACCAGCATTAGTTGTCATAATAATGACAGCATTTCTAAAGTCAGTGCTTCGACCTTGAGCATCCGTTAATGTTCCATTGTCCATTACCTGAAGCAGAATATTATAAACATCAGGATGCGCTTTTTCGATTTCATCTAATAAAAGCACGCAATGAGGATGTTTTTTAAGAGCATCAGTTAATAATCCACCTTGATCGTATCCAACATAACCTGGAGGAGCTCCAATCAATTTAGCGACTGAATGCTTTTCCATATATTCTGACATATCGATTCTTTCTAGATGACTTCCAAGCTGAATCGCTAATTGACGTGCTAATTCTGTTTTACCGACACCAGTTGGTCCTGCAAACAAGAAACTCGCCATCGGTTTTCGATCATCGCCTAGACCTGATCTAGACATAATCACTGTATCGGCGACTTTTTCTACCGCATGCTCTTGTCCGTAGATCAGCATCTGAAGATTTTCTTTTAAATCTTTAAGATTTTTCTTTTCTTCACCAATCACACTGATTTGAGGAATGCGTGCTAACTGTGCCACCACTTTTTCAATATCTTTCTTGGTAATTTGTGAGCGACGCTTTGAAGCTGGAAGAAGTTGCATGGCTGCCCCTACTTCATCGATGACATCAATTGTTTTATCTGGATTTTTTCGGTCCGTTATATATTTATTTGTAAGATCGACGGCTAGTTTTAAAACACTTGGTGGATATTTAACTGAATGGTGTTCTTCAAACTTATCTTTAAGCCCAAGAAGGATCTTATAAGTATCTTCAAGCGAAGGCTCCTCAACATCAATTTTTTGAAAACGACGACTAAAGGCCGGATCTTTTTCAATGAACTTTCGATATTCTTCATGAGTAGTGCTGCCAAGACATTTTAAAGTCCCAGCAGATAGTGCTGGTTTTAAAAGGTTGGATGCATCCATAGATGAGCCAGCTGTCGCTCCTGCTCCTATTACAACATGCATTTCATCGATAAACAGAACAGTCTTTTGACCTTGATCATTCATCTTCTCTAGATCTTTCACAACATTCTTTAGACGTTGTTCAAAATCACCACGAAATTTTGCACCAGCAAGAAGAGAAGCCATATCTAACGACCACACGATGGTATCTTCTAAAACTTCAGGCACTTCTTTTTGAACAATCTTCCAAGCCAAGCCCTCAGCAATAGCAGTTTTACCAACGCCGGCTTCACCGACTAAAAGAGGATTGTTTTTTCTTCTTCTGCAAAGTACTTGAACAATTCTTTCAATCTCTGATTCACGACCAACTACAGGATCGATCTTTTTCTTTTCGGCCATCTCATTCAAATTAAGTGCATATTGATCGATGGCACGAGAGTTTTTGCCCGTTCCACCAAGTTCAGGGTCCTGCTCTTCAGGATTAGCTTCACCTTGTCTTCGGTGTTCAGTTAAAGATTGATCAAGTCCATGAGAAATAGCACGAACTACGTCAAAGCGCTCGACGCCATGTTTTCTTAATACATAGACAGCGAAGCTTTCTTTTTCTTGAAACATTGCGACCAAAAGATTGATGCCTCTAATTGTTTTCTTACCTGAGCTTTGAACGTGAATGGCCGCACGCTGAATCACTCGTTGCAAAGAGGCGCTAATTTCTGGTTGATATTCAATACCACTGTCACGAGCTAATGATCTTAGTTCATCATCAACAAATTGTTTTTCACTTAAAAGAGTAATTTGAGTCTGATCAAGAATACTAAAATTAGAGGAGTCGTTAATGAAGTCTTCTAACTCTTTTTTAACCACCGCTGTTTCAACACCAGTCGATCTAATAATCTCTTGGACCTGTTCATCATTGGTCACAAGTTCTAAAAGAATCGTCTCTAGCGTTAAATACTCATGCTTAAGCTTATTTGCTTTTTTAATTGAACTATTGAGGATAATTTCTAACTTTTTACTCATCATAAAATGATCTCCACCGAATTATTCCGGCTCCATGCTGCAAAGAAGAGGATGCCCATTATCTTTCGCTAGCTTTGCAACTTTTGCGACTTTGGACTCTGCAATTTCGTAAGTATAAACACCACAAACTCCAACTCCATCGTTATGAACTTGAAGCATAATCGCCTGGGCCGCAGGAAGCTCTCTACCAAAGACGGCTCTTAGTATATAAACAACAAATTCCATCGTTGTGTAATCATCGTTATGTAGTAACACTTTATAGCGCGGTGGTCTTTTAACGCGATCTTTGACAATTGTTGATAAGCCACCTTCACCGTCGCCTTCATCTTCTTGACTCATATAAATTGAGGACAAATTCATTATTTAACACCTGTTCCTTGCGGGCTTACGCCAGGATGATTATGCTAGGGATATTCTAGCAAAAACTTCATACAAAAGGGACTAACATGTCACTGTGGGATTTTTTAAATATTGGCAAAACCTCACCAAAAGAGGAGATCGCCTCATTGCCACAAAAATTGGCACAATATCTACCAAATGTTGACGAAGAAACTAGAGTAAAAATAGCGGCTATTTCTGGCCTTTTGGCATGCGTTGCTAATGCAGACTTCAAAGTTACTCAGTCTGAGATTGAAGATATTAAATCTTCTTTAAAACAATGGTGCAAATTAAGTGATGAGCAAATTCAAACAGTGACTGAAGTTACACTTAAAGAAGTGAGTTCCCTCGCCTCTTTGGATGTTCATCAATATACCGGTGCTCTTGATAAAGTTTTAAATGACGAAGAGCGCGTTGGAATCTTAGAAGCTTTATTTCATTTAGCTGCAAGTGACGGTGAAGTTTCTATCGATGAAGCTGAATTCATTCGTCACGTTGGTCATGGACTGCGTCTTGATCATCACGAGTATGTTGCTGCGAGAGCAACAGTTTTGACCCATTTAAAAATGCTTAAAAAAGATTAACGACAATAAGAGTGGATCAGCTGATCAAAATATTGATCAGGAATGACGGCTTTTTCGTTGATATTACACATAAGGTTGTTGCCCATAGGATCAAGGTCTAAATAAAGAAAGGCTTCTTTTTCTTTATCCCAAGCTTCGAAATAACAATCCGGATAACCTAAGATATGTCCCATTTCATGAGCAATGACTTTAGGATGATCTAAGCCTGGTGCGAGATTTATAGAGCTTCTCTCAAGCATATTGACGTGTGAAGGACCGCTGGCAATACGATTGATTTTTATCGCTTCAGCATTATTCGATTCAATAATAGAAAGGCTCACCTTCTTATCATCAGATCGCCAAAACTTAGCGGCATTTTTAACGGCCATAAAGTCTACAGGTGAAGCGTTGATTAAAACCTTAAGTTCAAAGCTGCCATTAACTTTTTGACAGCTAATCGATGGGTGCTTCGCGCCTAGATTAAAACGTGGATTTAAAAAGCGTATTTCAAATTGCTGTTTATACTTATTAATCATTTGTGCAACTATCGAATGTGCTTTAGCCATATAAAGCTCTGCTTTACAGCTGGCCGAGTTTCTAAAGACTGTACAAAGCTCGACGACACTTTGTTCATCTCCAACTCCACCTACTAATTCGACATAGGACTTAAAAGGAATTTTTCCAAGATAGAAATACTCATCCATATGACATTCAAGAAATTCAAGACGCTCAATTTGTTGCTGTAAAAGCTTTAATTCATCTAGCTGCTTACGATACTTAATCGCCTGATCAAGTGAGATTATTTCAGCGCTTGCAAGTGGACCGCTAAGCATCTCAATCGCTTTCGCCTTGAGCTCTTTTCTGGATAAGTACGAGATTGTATTAAGCTCTTTTTTAGGATTGGTGACCACCACTCTAGCAAGCCATTGATAACCTAGTTCATGCTTTGATCTTAAAGCGGAAATAGCCACAAACTCTTCGGCAGATTGATCTGAACACATTTTAAGCGCTTGTGAGACAGTTAAAGAGGCATTAATCGTATTGGATTGAAAGGGATTGATTTGGCTAGGCCCGCAAGAAGAAACAAAGAGAGCAACTGTCAAAAAAATAGACAGTAGTCCCCGTTTTGCTAATAGGATTTTAATAGGTTGCCAATACATATAGGACTATAAAGCAAGCTTTAGGCCATAACGAAGAGCTATAGGCCAATAACTCATGGTAAAATAGATCTATGGATAGCGATAATAAAACGGATGGGTTTGTACTACCCAGGAATATCCTGTTGATTGAGAGTGATCCCAATCTCAGGAAGCTGTTGGTCCAAAACCTTGAAGTCTATACTGGAAGTAAGGTTATCATTAAGCGCGATGCTGATGAGTTAATTGATTTTTTAAAACGCGATGATTTTGTTCCAGACCTCATCATTAGTGAGAACATGGCCGGTGATGAATATACCATTTTAAAAGTCTATTATTTTGTCAACTCTCAAAAGCTCGATGTTCCTGTAATTCTCTTAGGGGAAAACCCCAAAATCAAAGGAAAAGTTGAAGAAGTATCACGTACTGATTGGCAACAAGTCATCAAGAAAGCGGCTGCATTAATGACTGTGACTGCAGAGCAAATGATTGAGCTTAACGTGCCAGAATACTACCCTTTTCCAACAGGGATTCTTCGTGGAAGTCAAGAATTGGGGCTTAGCGTTTTTAAGAAACAAAATGAGTCTTATAAAGTTTGGCGAGACGAGAACTCTAAGTTTAACGAAGAAGAAATAGAGGAACTTTTATTAGATGGAATTGATTTTTTATATATTTTGAATACAGATCGTCTTGAGTTTGCAAAAAGTGTTAGTGCACGTTTAGAGCAATTACTTACAAATGAAAAAGACACAAAAAATCTGGTTGGACTAACAGGAGAATCCTTTAATACTGTTGCAACTTTGCTAAGCTCAATGGGTATTACTGAATCAACAATCAAAGCTTCCCAAGCGACAATAAATGCTATCGAAAAAATTGCGAATAGTAGCCCAAAGCTAGAAGACCTTCTAAGTATATTGCTTAAAAACCCATCTTCAATTGCATGGAAACATTGCCTTATGACGGCCGTCGTCTCTCAGGCCATGCTTGATAATGTGGATTGGGGTACCAATGAGCAAAAGGCAAAATTAGTCTTTGCCGCTTTCTTTCACGATATTTGTATTCCACAAGATCACTTAGCCACCATTCATACCGGTGGAGAACTCTTTGAGTCTGACTTGAAAAAAGAAGAAAAAGTAAGAGTTGAAAAGCATGCCTTTAGTGCTTGTGAACTTCTACAGAATCACCCTGATGTTCCCTATGGAGCTGAGAATATTATTTTACAACACCACGGTGTCCCCAATGGTATTGGCTTTCCTGAAGATCACTTAGACAATAGAATTACTCCTCTAGCGATTATTTTTAGAGTAGCAGAAGATTATGTCCATCAACTTCTAGATAGAGATGAAAAGCCAGATCCATTCTTTGTATTAAAAGGGATTTTACAGCGATATACCAAAGGTGAATACCTCAAAGCAGCTGAGGCTTTAAAAGCCGCTCATCCTAAGTTGGTCGACTAGTCGTCATTATCTAAAGTTAATCTTTTCAATTTTTAAAAGAATTTCAATCAATATTAATAAATTTAAGAGCTTAGAGCTTATTCAAAAGTTTAGCCCTTGCAGTTTAATACTATAGAACGTCTTTAACATGTGGTATTATATATAGTAATACCACTAGGGTATTAATGAAACCAAGCGAAGTCCTGATGCATTTTGATCAATTCATTAATAAAAAGAATCTTAGTTTTGAAGCCGTCATCATCGGTGGAACAGCACTTTCAGTTTTAGGTATTATTTCACGCCAAACGAGAGACTGCGACGTCCTCCACCCCATTATTCCAAACAATATTCTTAAAGCGTCAAAGCAGTTTGCTAAATTACACAATCTTGATTCGAATTGGCTTAATAACGGTCCTAAGGACTTAGTTAAAGATTTACCGAAAAATTGGATTGATCGCACACAAGTGATTTTTCAAGGTCAAGCCCTTAGACTTAGAACTCTTGGACGAATTGATTTACTTCGAACAAAACTCTATGCCTACTGTGATCGAGGATTTGATCTTGCTGATTGTCTTCAATTGAATCCCACAAAATCTGAGCTTTATGTCATTAAAAAGTGGATTAAAAGTCTTGATACGAATCAAGATTGGCCAGAGCATGTAGATAATGTTTTTAACCAACTAGCAAAAAGGTTAAGTCATGAGCTTTAGTAGAGTTAACCTGCCTGAAAGTTTTTTTAAGGGCGATGAGCTAACAAGTGCCATGGCGGGAATTGGAATTCATTTATCCACTAAACCTCTCATCAATCCTAATATTGAAGATGTACTGATCAGCGCAAGTATCGAAGGATTAAATGAAGATTGGCGAACACTCTCGCTCTTAGTCGATTGGATCTTCAAACACTCCACTGTCATTAACGTTGATAGATTAACAAGGGCCATTACTGAACTAAAAAAAGATACTTTGCTACTCGCCTTTTGGTCTACGATTGCTAAGAATCTACATGGTGATATACGCTTTAAACGACTAGCTTCACTTTATAAGGGTCAAAAGTTACTTCTTGGCGCTTCATCAGGTGAACTCTTTCTAAAGAGAAATGGGCCAGATGAGAGGTTTAAATTAGGCAAACTTATTATCCCTAATAAAATACTTCGAAGCAGACCATCAGATATTATCGATCTAAGTGATTTAGTAAAACTTCATCGAGGAATCTATTATCGAGTTCTAGTCGGCCCAACCTATCGAGCGGATTGCCTGCAACTTCTTGAAACAAGCGTTAAGCAATCAGTCAGCTCTTTAGCAAAGAAAAGCTATAGCTCATATCGAACAGCCTGGGAGACGCTGAATGACTGGAAAATCTTACATCTTGTTGAGTAGTCTTAAGAAGTAAACAATCCTTGCGGCTAATTATGTTGGAACTACTTTGTTTTTAATTCTTTTTTTAAAATTAAGATGTCATTTTGAATATTCTCTATTCTTGCCCATGGTACCCCCCCTCTATACGATAAAAAGAATTTATTAATATCTGCATTATAACACCAATATGCTTGGTCGTGTTTCTTTGTAGAATATGAATAAAAACATAAAGTGCTATCATCCTCTTGCTGTAATACTGCATTATCAAGATCAATTCCTAAATATTCATCACCAGAATACTTTTGTTGCCCTTTTATTTTGGACCAAGGATTAGTACTTAATGTTTTAATTTCTGATAATAATTTTTGTCCAATCTTATTGTCTTTTAGATAAGTTTCGAGAGGTTGTAATATTCTCACATAGGAAATTTTACTAATATCAAAATATATCTTCCCCCAAGTTGGATGATCTATCATTGCAATATTACCATCAATTTCATTAATAAAAATATAATGAATACCAAACAAAGGGTGCATCTCCTTCTTTTGAGAAACAATCTCTGCAGCGAATGGAGATATTGACCAATGAAGAAAGTACAACAATGCCGCACTAGCTTCTGGACAAGCAGAATGTTTATAGAAATAAAGACCTGCTAAATCATAGTTATAATCTGTTTGCAGCTTACATTTTTTATTTCCCTTCCAAGAATAATTAAAAACGTTGAGCATTCTATATGCAAGCTTTGTTTGATTTTTCAAAACAACAGAAGCGCTTATTTTTTCAAGATTACGCAATTCTGCAACAATACTACCTTTATAAAAGAATCCTTCATCAGTTATTTCTGCGACTTTAGTTTTCAACTCTTTATCAGAATAAAAAGACATAGGCTCCCAAGTGTAAACTTGTATTCCGTTCATTTCTTTATGATAAACAGAGTGAAGAACATAATGTTTACTGTAATAGTAAACTTCATTTTCAAAAGAAGGCTTTAGCGCTTCGGTAGCATGGATAGAAGTTGTAAAAAAACTTATAAAGACTGAAAGCAAGAGGTGGATTTCTTTTAAATAGTTCATTTGTAACCATTGATGTTTTTTTTAAGTATACCAAACAAACAGGATTGCTCTAAATAAAAAAAGGCACAGATCAACTGTGCCTTACATGTATTAATTTTTTTTAATCATCAAATCGAGAGAAGTTCTAGGAAGTAAAATCTCAAAGGACGAGACGTAGTTTTAACTACGTCGCAGGACTTTTGAGCTTTTACTGACGACGAAATTCTCCGATTTCATGATTAAACTTAAGAGACTTTTTTGGATTCGAAATCGCCCCACGCCTCTACCGGATCGTGGATTTCTAGTGGTGGCTTGCCACGGTGAATTTTATTCTTCACTTTATGTTTTGATTTATCGACTTGTTTTTCAAGTTTTTCGACAACTAAGTCCATGCTCTTATAAAGATTATCTGCAGCAGCAGTTGCATGCCATTGGCCATGTGGACCATAGAGATGAACTTCTGAATAATGCTTTTGATCTTGAACGTAACACGTCCATTTAATTCGACCATCACCCTCAAAATATTTTTCGAACTTACTCGATTTGTCTTGAATACGTTCGTCTAGAGCTGGTGTGTGTTCCATGTGGATGAAGGAAATAGTGACTTTCATACTAGCTGTTCTCCTCTTTGTCGGGCCTAACTTCAGTTCGGTCCTTACCAATTATTCTTTACGTTTTCTTATCGCAGAAGAGGCAATTCCCATTGCTTCTCGGTACTTGGCCACTGTACGGCGGGCAAGATTTACGTCGTCCCGACTAAGAAGGTCTGCAATCTTTTGATCGGATAATGGCTTTTTCGGGCTTTCATTTTCGATCATTTCTTTAATCTTCATGCGCAGAACTTCACTAGAAACATCAATCCCACCGTCTTTGCCACCGACACCAGTATTGAAGAAATATTTTAACTCAAAAGTACCAATCGGCGTATGCATGTATTTATTGGTTGTTACACGAGACACGGTTGATTCGTGCATGCCAATTTCTTCTGCCACGTCTTTTAGAATCATTGGTTTTAAGAAACGAGGTCCTTTTTTAAAGAATTCTTGTTGTTGGCTGACAATCGCTTTTGCTGTTTTATTAATTGTCTGCTGACGGTTTTGAATACTCTTAATCAACCACATCGCCGCACGAAGTTTATCTTGCACGAACTCACGAGTTGGATCATTTTTAGCTGTATTGGCGTTAAGAAGGTTTTGATACATCTGAGAAATTCTTAGACGTGGAACTCCTTCATCATTCACTTGAACAACGAACTCTCCTGCCACTTCAACAACGAAGATATCTGGCACGATATAATGAGTTTCTTCTGGGCTTACTAAACGACCTGGTTTTGGGTGAAAGTTTTGAAGAAGCATCGCTGTTTCTTTAATTCTTTCTTTATCAACACCAATCGCTTTTGAAATTTTCTCAAAATCATTGTGACGAAGATCTTCAAGGTGATTTCTAATAATCTTTTCTAAAAGAGGTGATCTCTCTTCAGCGATACGAGCTTGCGCTAAAAGACATTCAACAAGATCGGCACTACCACAACCAACTGGATCAAGCGCTTGAATCGTCTCCAGCATTTCTTGACACTGATCACGATCACAACCGCTATCTTGAACGATTTCATCAAAGGCTACTTCAAGGTAACCATCGTCATTAATATTATGAATAATTAAATGAGCGATTTTCTTTTCAGAATCACTTAACTCATCCATCATCAGTTGCCACTCAAGGTGCTCAGCGAGAGTCATGCTCTTTGACACCATATTTTCGTAGTTAGGAGCTTCGTCTGGATCACGAGTCGCCATATTCGGCGTACTCGACGTTGAGTTATAGGCTTCTATATAAGACTGGAAATCAAAATCATCTTTTTGCACCATCGGTGTTTCATCGAAATCACCTGCTTTAGCTTCTTGGTTTTGTGATTCCAATCGCTCGGCTTGATAGTCAGTTTCATTCGCCGCCGCACCTTCAGAATCACCTGCTGACATTTCTTCAAGCATGGGGTTTTCCACCATCTCTTGAGCGATGACATTGGTCATTTCTAAATGGGTCAGGGTCAAGAGTTTAATCGCTTGCTGCAACTGGGGAGTCATTGCAAGGGATTGCGTCTGATGAAGACCTTGAGAAAGTTTGGCCATAGCGTACCTACCTAATTCAGTTACCAACTAAAACTTAAAAACGTACTTCAATTACATTTTAAATTCTTCGCCGAGGTAGAACTTCCTTGCTCTCTCGTCATTAACGATTTCATCTGGTGTTCCACTTACAAGCAGTTCACCAGCACTCATAATATACGCGCGATCAACAATCCCTAGAGTCTCGCGAACATTATGGTCTGTAATAAGAACGCCAATATTTCGACGTTTCAAACCAGCTATAATTTCTTGGATATCTCCGACGGCAATAGGGTCAACCCCTGCAAACGGTTCATCCAGTAAAACAAATTTTGGCTCAAGTGCTAAACAACGAGCGATTTCAACACGTCGTCTTTCACCACCTGATAAAGCTCCACCTTGGGATTTGCGAATATGATCAAGACCAAAATCGCTAATCAAAGCATCGAGCAAACTTTTTTTCTTCTCCACTGGAAGTCTTCTATTTTCCAGAACAGCGAAGATATTTTCTTCCACACTTAAATCTCTAAACACCGAAGCTTCTTGAGGAAGGTATCCCACTCCTCTAATAGCTCGCTCATGAATCGGAAGTTGCGTTAACACATCCGTATCCATGGTGATCGATCCTTCATCGGCTTTTACAAGACCAACGATCATATAAAACGATGTAGTTTTTCCCGCACCGTTAGGACCAAGCAAGCCCACAACCTCACCTTGGCTCACATTCAATGAAACATCTTTCACAACGGTTCTTCCGCCATAAGATTTTTTTAAATGTTGAGCTTCAAGCACAGTTGGTTGCATTCAATCCTTTATCTACTAACGTAATTTAAAGTTGGTGTTAGCGTCTTCCACTTCCACCACCTCGTTATTCTCTCTCAGCGTAATGCGGTTTCCTTTAATGATATCTCCACGTTGGAGCACTTTAGGAAAGCCGGTGAGGATAATTCTATCCTCACTCATTATGCCTTCTAATTTTTCAGCGAAGGCCTTGCGCTCCAAGCGCTCACCTTTTGCTGATACCTTTTCTCTAAGCTTCACATCGTCATAAAGGACGAAATACTTGAGCTTTTTGTTATAATTCTCGAGGAATATCTCTCCTCTGCGGGCTTGCGCTGTAAGTTGCTGTTTTTTCATAGAGACTTCGCCCTGAAGTTCGACGTGTTGTTGGTTCAAATCAAGCGCCACCCGATCGGATGAAAACGAGATTCCTTCTTCATAGGCGCGAGATCTCTGAATCCGACCTTGCACATTTCCGCTATAAACCGCCTCACGCCGTTTTGGATTGGCCACCAATTGATCGCTATTAATCCAAACCAGATCACCATTTTCTTTATTGAGTGACTTCGCTTTCACACTTCCAGTACTTGTTAGTAAATCCTGAGAAATCACATAACTCATTCGCTGAGATGAAATGGTTGAATCTCTAGAGATAACTTGAACATCTTCTTCAAGCGCTAAACGCCCACCGCTTTGATCAAGACTTCCCTTGAGCGCAGTATAATCAATCGGCGTTCCATCGTTGGAGAAAGCTCGCCCACTTGGATCTAAAAAATAAATCCACTTGCTGCGCGAATTTAGACTCAGCTGACTCGCTTCCATATGAATAGACGGTGCATTTTTAACAATTTTAAAATAAAGCGCCTTTTGAAAGAAACTGGTGTAGCCACTATCCGGTGCCTGGGCCAGCGGGCTGTCCGTATTAAATTCATCGCTATCCCAGTTGCCGGTCCATGAAAATGTAACCAGCCCCAAACAGGTTGCAACGAATAAGAGAAGAAAGAGATCTGTGCGCTTAAAACCACCCATAAGTACCTTATTATACAACAAAATTGGGACAATTGAGGCTTGCTGACCCTCTTTGCCTCATGGTATTTTTGAGCATACCGCTCGGATACACACTTAAGACACACACTTAATCTAGGGAGACGGTTTTGAGCTACGCGACAACGACTGACGTCATCAATGCTGACGTTAAGCTGACTCCTATGATGGAGCAGTATTTTGAAATCAAATCTCAATATCCTGGCATCATCGTCTTATTTCGCATGGGCGATTTTTACGAAGTCTTTTTTGAAGATGCCGTTGAAGTTTCAAAGCGCTTAAATATAACACTTACTCATCGTGGAAAAGTTGGCGACATCGAAATACCAATGGCCGGCATTCCTCATCACGCTGCACCTGCGTATGTTGATCGCTTAACTGGTCAGGGACTTCGCATTGCCATCGCCGAACAAATTCAAGATCCAAAAGATGCTGTAGGTATCGTTAAGCGCGCAGTTACTCAAGTGGTCTCGCCTAGCCTTCCTTATGATTTAGAGCGTGCAGATAAAGATCAAAAATTCATGGCCTGTGCTGCCAGATCAAAAGATTGTTTATGGCTTGTGCTACTGGATTTCACGACTGGGGACTTTGTCGCTGAAGCTTGTAAAGACGACTCAACTTTTATTGAAAAGCTTCGCCTTCACTCTCCGCGCGAACTTATAACTTTTATGGGCCAGTGGGATGATCTTCCAGAAATTAATCGTCTTTGTGAGCATGAAGGAATTTTAAAAACACATTTAAGCAGTGATTATTTTAGTCGTGAAGTGACTAAGCCTTGGCTTACTAAAATTGTTCCAACTTATAACCGTGATCAAACTCTTAAAAAACATGTTGATGTTCTAGGTCCTGTTGGAGCCCTTGCTTATTACGTTGGTACCACTCAACAAATTGAAAACTTCACGCATATTCGCCCCCTACGTCTAAGTGATGATAGCGGCAGTATGCAAGTTACTCTTCCGACATTAACAGGTCTTGAAATACTTCCAAAGTCTCGTGACCATTATAAAGAATCCTTGCTTGGTTTTATGGATCGCTGTCAAAGCTCGCTTGGAAATCGTATGATTAAGCGCTTAATGGTTTCTCCATTAACTGATGAAAAACAAATTCTGGCGCGCCAAAATTTCATTGAATATTTAATCAGTGATATCTCGACTCTTGAAGATACGAGAGAAGAACTCTCTAAGGTTCGTGACCTTGAA
Organism: Bdellovibrionales bacterium CG12_big_fil_rev_8_21_14_0_65_38_15; assembly: GCA_002787775.1. Taxonomy (GTDB): domain Bacteria; phylum Bdellovibrionota; class Bacteriovoracia; order Bacteriovoracales; family Bacteriovoracaceae; genus UBA4207. Next base: position 1,946 of record PCUW01000065.1, on the reverse strand, counting down.
CGTATCATGGCCAAGATTTCGACTGGTAAAGCCACTGGTGGCGATCTTCTCAATATTGCTTCAAGCATTGAAGTCTATCAGGCGATTGAATTATTTTTAGTTAAAGCTCCGATCGATTGCTTAAATCCACTAAGCGAAAGCTTAATGAAAAAATTAGAAGCGCTTAAAGAAGTTATTCGAAATACCATCAATGATGAAATCGGCGCAGCACTTGATAAAGGCAACCTGATCCGTCCTGGTTCTAATAAAAATAGAGACAAGCTGGCCAAACTTGCTGGTGGTGCTAAAGAAGAGCTGCAAAAACTTGAAGAGCGCTACCAACAAGAGACAGGATTTCAAAAACTTCGAGTTAAAAGTAATAATATCTTTGGCTACTTTGTAGAAATTCCAAAAAGTCTTTCAGATAAAATGCCTAAGACTTTTGAGCGCAGACAAACCCTGGTCAATACCGAGCGCTATATTACAGATGAATTAAGTGCTCTTGAAAAAGATATGATGCAAGCGAAGATACGCTTAGAAAAAGTTGAGCGTGAAATCTTCAATGCACTCATTGAAGAGATTAAAAGTCTTAATGAAGGACTAGGCTCGCTTTCAACTGAGCTTGGTATGCTTGATGCTTTCACCTCGTTTGCTTTTGTTTCATGGCAAGAAGACTTTGCTAAACCAAACGTTAAACAAGCTCACCGTGGAGTTGAACTTCAAGGAGCTTGGCATCCACTGATTAAAGCAACACTTAAAGATGCTTTTGTTTGTCATGACCTTACTCTGACAAAAGAGAGAAGCTTTGGACTGATCACCGGTCCTAACATGGCCGGTAAAACTACAGTCATGCGTGAAGTGGCCATCGTTCAATTATTAGCTCAGGTGGGATGTTTTGTTCCAGCGAAGGCCGCCAACCTTGGCGTTTGTGACTTTCTCTTTTCAAGACTAGGTGCCAGTGATGATATTCTTCGCGGTCACTCAACCTTCATGGTTGAAATGGCCGAGACCGCAGAAATTCTAAGACACGCAACTGATCGATCCTTGATCATCCTTGATGAAGTGGGACGTGGCACATCGACTTGGGATGGTCTTTCAATTGCCTGGGCCCTTGTTGAATGGCTGATTGATGAAACTAAAGCGACCACTTTATTTGCGACTCACTATCACGAATTGATTGAACTCATTGAAGATAGAAAATCTGCGGCCAAGAACTTAACAGTAGAGACAAAGTCTTTGGACGGGGACGTTCAATTTCTTTACCGCTTAGTTGAAAAGGCGGCTTCTCAAAGTTTTGGTATTTACGTGGCAAAACTAGCGGGTCTTCCAAAACCACTACTAGCGCGCGCCCAAGAAGTTCTGCACGGACTTGAAAACCACGAGCAACAGCCAACTAAAATTCAAAACACACAACTAAGTTTCTTTGAAGACGATGCTAAAGAAGTAGAGCTTCCGGTTCATTTCAAACGTCTTGAAAAGCAGTTGTCTAAGGTCGATGTGATGCAAATGACGCCACTTGAAGCGCTTCAAAAGCTGCATGAGCTTAAAACTACGTGGGATGAAAGCCGAAACCTCAGCTAAATCCGAGCAAATCACTTTTATTTAATATAGATCTCATTTTACCGATGAGATCTATATGGAAATTGCAAAGCCAACCCAAGATCTAAAGCTATTATCAAAACACAGAGTCTTCGCGTTTACCTTTGATATGTTCATGATTGGCATGACATCAAAGCTAATTATGCTGACTTATAAAAGTTTTTTTACAAGCTTCTTTTACCAGCTTCGTTATCAGGTTCAAGAGAGTGTAGCGAATGGTCTTCCAGTCGTTCATCTTGGTGTGTTGATGTCTGTGTTTTTCACCTACTTCTTTATTAGTTATTACACGTCTGAAGGTAAGACTTTAGGTAAGATGATTTTTGGTCTTCGCGTTTATTCACCGACCAAGCCCGATCTTCATCTTAGCC
>PCUW01000044.1:18582-19254 GCA_002787775.1 Bdellovibrionales bacterium CG12_big_fil_rev_8_21_14_0_65_38_15 | reverse complement strand
ATGTTTTAGTTTTGCCAGAGATATCGATGCATAATCTACGCGATCGCGGTGAAGTGGATAATGAAGATTTTTTAGCCAGAGTCGATCTTTTGACTGTTATTGGGCATCCTGTTCTAATCACGAACTTTCAGGATTTCTCCGATCTTAATAATTTTATTTCTTCTTATAATCGCGCCCAAGTAGCATTTGTGATGGGTTATTATCCAGTTAGTGAATTATTTGATGAAAAGAAATATCTTAATGTTAAAGACGGTATGCTTGGAAGTCTTGGAAGGTTAACGGGTCACAATACTAGAATCCTCGTTTACCCATCGAAACAAGATGAAGGCGAAGGGATTAATACCATCGACTCTTTAAGTGTAAGCTCATCTACCCATAAGCTTGTTGAATTTTTAAAAGAGACGAATAAGCTGACTGACATTACTACATTTAATAAAGAACAATTCTCAATTTGGTCCAGAGTCGTTTTAAAAATGATTCAAGAGGGACAAGATGGTTGGGAAGATATGGTACCTAAGGCCGTGGCCAAAAGAGTAAAAGAAAAATGCCTATTCGGTTATCCCTGCAAGGTATAAAACTAGATTTTAGTAAGTTTGTTTTATTTGTAACAACCTATTTCTTTCTTGTCTTTAATTATGCTTTTATAGAAAAAACTTTAGAGGTGTATCCTTT
>PCUW01000044.1:10790-18563 GCA_002787775.1 Bdellovibrionales bacterium CG12_big_fil_rev_8_21_14_0_65_38_15 | reverse complement strand
TAGCTTAATTGGTCTCTTTAAATTTAAAAAAACAGTTTTTGGTTTTTTGATTTTAATAAGTAGTCTCGCTTCTTTCATCATGAATCACATCGGGGCACCAATTGATTCGTTAATGTTCCTCAATGCATCTCAAACAAATATCAATGAAGCGCTCGATTTACTTTCATTCAAGTTATTTTCTTCTATCTTTTTCTTAGGTGTATTACCTTTATTATTTTTAAAAATGACAACAATCAGTAAAATGTCTTACAAATTAAGATTTTTTAATTTTATTAAGATACTGCTTGTAGGTCTATTGTTTATTGGTAGTACAGTTGCGCTTCAAAGCAAAACTTACGCTACATTTTTTAGAGAACATAAAATTTTAAGAACATATGTTAACCCTATTGGTTGGATCTATAGTTTTCAAAAGTATGCCAAAAATCAACTTAAGTCTGAAAGATTAGAATATAAAATCATTGGTGAAGATTCTAAAATAGTTCATGAACCAGGGCATGTTGAACGAGAGATTATTATTTTAGTTATCGGTGAAACTGTGCGCTCAGATCATGTTTCATTAAACGGTTACGCTAAAAAAACTTTTCCCTTACTTGAAAAAGAGAATGTCTTTAGTTTTAAAAATGTCTCTTCTTGTGGAACTTCCACCTCAATTTCTGTACCTTGTATGTTTTCATCACTGACTAGAGAACAATTTGATATAGAAAAAGCCGCAAGTGTAAGTAACGTTCTTGATATTTTACGCGACACCAATGAAGTTCATGTTCTTTGGCGAGATAATAATTCAGACTCTAAAGGCGTCGCTACAAGATCTGCTTATGAAAACTTTAGAGATCCTGTGGTCAACTCAGTATGCGAGGGTGAGTGTCGAGATATCGGCATGCTTAATGGTTTAAAAGAGTATATTGATAATAGAAAAGGTGAAGATATATTGATTGTCTTACACCAAATGGGTAATCATGGGCCTGCCTATTATAAGCGCTTTCCTGACGAGTTTGGCAGATTCAAGCCTTATTGTAAGACGAACGAATTAAGTGATTGTTCTAATGATGAAATTATTAACGCATACGATAATGCGCTTTTATATACAGATTTCTTCTTATCTAAAGTCATTGAGCTGCTTAAATCTTATCCAAATGATGAAAGCGCCATGATTTATTTCAGTGATCATGGTGAGTCCTTGGGGGAAAATGGTGTTTATTTACATGGCATGCCATACTTCATGGCTCCCAAAGCACAGACCCATGTGCCTGCTATTATGTGGTTTGGGCCGCGTTTTTTAGCTGATATAGATTCTGAGAAATTAAAACAACGTTTAAATAATTCTTATAATCACGATTATTTGTTTCATACGCTTCTTAATCTTTTTGAAGTTCAAACCCATTTATATGATCCAAAGTTAGATATCTTAGACGGATTAATTAATCACAATTAACGCGTGGCGAATTTTAAAGAAATTCAACTCATCTTGTCTTTAAAGTGATAGTCTAATCGACAAATTTTATTCCAATCTGTAGGTTGTTTATGAGTGTCATTGATTTCACACCAAAAGTTATTCCTAGTGATGTTTTCCAAAGTTTAAAGAATGCTTTGAATCTTCCGCTTAGTCAGACAATACAAAATACGACGATTGAAATCCCTGATTTATTTTTACAATGGACTAACCATTTACGCGATGAACTTTATTCTTCTAAACCAGCTCTTCTTGTTCGCTTAAGTGAAGCTGACCAAAAGAATTTAAGTCTAGATGCTTTTAGAAATTATACAGTTGTTCTAGGCCGTGCACTTGGTGTTCTTCTGGTTCAAAACACTGAAGGCGACAAACTTGTAACAGTTTATGATCGTGATCCAAATAGAACCATGGCCCAAGGGGCGAGATATCATCAGACGCATGAAGGTGGAAGTATCCACACAGATAATGTGAATATTCCAGAGCCATGGCAATATTTAATTCTCAGTTGTTTACAACCAGCCCCAGTCGGCGGCGAAAACATTATCGTTAATGGAGATAGTGTTGTTGAGTTAATGAAAAAAGATTTTCCACAGTACTTAAAAGTATTAGAGTCTAATTACTGGTGGGAGAAACGTGGGGTCTCTGATGAGCTATATCAGGCACCAATCGTTACTTATGATAAAGATGGCCATGCTCAATTTAGGCACTTGAGACCATATATGGAATCGGCTCATAAACGAGCTGATCAACCAATGAGTGCAATGCAAATTAAAGCGATTGATATCTTAGATGCTTATTTGAATTCTTCTGATATTCAAGCAAGATTTACCATGAAAGCCTATGACGTTCTTTTAAGTTTAGATTCAAGAACTCTACATGGTCGTACTTGTTTCGCTGATCCAGCTGATTCAATCATCTTTACTGAATGGTCTAAAAATCCTTCTGCTCCAAAGCGCAGGACAATGGAAAGACTATGGATTAAGGAGAGCGTTTAATGAGTAATAACGAAAATACAACAGCTCTTATCTTAGCCGCTGGTATTGGTAAGCGTTTACGTGGCATGACTGATATTCCTAAGTCACTTCTTAAAATTGAAGATGAAACATTGCTTGCTCGTCATGTTCGTATTTGGCGAAATCAAGGTATAAAAAATATTGTTGCAGTTCTTGGATATCAAAAAGAATTAATTGAAGAAGAGCTATCAAAAGTTGCAAGTGATATGAATATCACTGTTGTGGTTAACGAAGACCCAGTCAGTTACGGCAACACATTCTCTTTATGGCTTGGACTAAAAGCCTGTAAGCCTTCTAATATTGTCGTTTTTGATGCGGATCTAGCTTATGACGAATCTGTTGTTGCTGATTTTCTTCAAGCTGGAGATTTTGGTCGAATTTTGGTTGGCCCTTCATCTCTTGATGATATCGAGTGTGCCAAAGCACTTGTTGATTATAACGATATGGTTCGCTTAACTGTAGATAAAAGAGCAGTTTCAAAAGAAGAGTTAGAGCAGTATTCGTTTAGCGGCGAAGCTGTTGGCGCTCTTTGGTTTAGCGCTTCTCAAGCTAAAAGTTTAAATGAAACATGCCAAGCTTTCTTAGCGATTGAAAAAAATCAACCGTTAAATTGGGAACATGTCATGAATGTTTATTTAAAAGAGCATGATTTAAAGTCTTTTCAAGTGGGCCCTGGTCGTTGGATTGAAATTGATACATCTGAAGATTATGAAAAAGCAGTAGCCTTGTTTAAAGAGTAGAATGACAACTTATAAAAAATTTATCAAACCTTTTTATCTTGAAGAGCCGACCGATTTTATTTTTTATCGTCCATCAGCTTTTATTGTGATCAAGGCTTTTCAAAAACTTCCGTTAACTCCAAATACATTTTCAATCCTCGCACTTATTGTTGCTTGGAGCGCTGATCTCATTATTTTTACAGATAATATTTCTCTAATGCACTTTGCTGGATGGTTTATTTTAATTTTCAGTATTCTTGATTGCTGTGATGGTATGTGGGCGAGATGGAAGGGTAACCCTTATCCTTACGGTGATCTCGTTGATATGTTTGTTGACCTTCTTGCCATGATTGGTCACGTCACAGCACTATGTTACCTAGGTGCTGTTCACGGAGATGGGGGCTTAATTCCTTTTGTTTCCGGCTTGATGATTCTTTTTCATGCAGCAGTTTATAATGACAAACGCCTCAAACTTTTAGCTCTCGAAGCTAATGATTTATCGATTAAAACCGCTCAGGTTAAAAAATATAAAACTGAGTTTGAAAGGATTAAGAACCTGCCAGGTCATTTATTCTCTAAATCTTTGATGAGATTGTTTTTGCTCTTCACGAAAGCGCAGGCAGCAGAACGTGAGATCCCAGATTATTCTCCAAAGCAAATTGCAAGATTTAAACAAGTACTTCCTTTATGGGGGTTAGCCGCTGGAGCGAGCCATCTTACTGTCTTGGCTCTTGCGCTGATTTTACATGAACCGAAAATTTATTATGTTTTTGCTCTCTTAATAGCCAATATTATTATCTCCACCGCTTGGCTGATGGAACGACTTTAGGAATTGTAGATGAAAAAGACAACAAAACTTAGATCAATGTTAACTTCAAATAAACTTGAGTTTTTAATGGAAGCTCATAGTGGACTATCTGCTCGCATCGCTGAAGAGGCTGGCTTTCAAGGTCTTTGGGGAAGCGGATTATCTATCAGCGCTTCACTTGGAGTTCGTGATAATAACGAAGCCAGCTGGACCCAGGTTCTTGATGTTTGTGAGTATATGACTGATGCCACAAGTATCCCTATGCTATTAGATGGCGATACTGGTTTTGGTAATTTTAACAATATGAGAAGACTTGTTAAAAAATTATGTCAGCGTGGTGTTGCTGGTGTTTGTATCGAAGATAAGATTTTCCCAAAAACTAATAGCTTTCTTCGCGGTGAACAACAGCCTTTAGCTGATATTGAAGAGTTTTGCGGCAAAATTAAAGCAGGCCTTGATGCTCGATCTGATGATGATTTTTGTGTTTTAGCTCGTGTTGAGGCCTTCATTGCAGGTCATGGACTTAAAGAAGCTTTAAAGCGCGCCAGTGCTTATCATGAAGCCGGTGCCGATGCGATTCTTATGCACTCAAAACTTTCTAAGCCTGATGAAATTATTTCTTTTATGAAAGAGTGGGGCAATCGCTTGCCTGTAGTTATTGTTCCTACAAAATACTATTCAACTCCAACACCCGTCTTTCAAGAAATCGGTGTAAGTACAGTCATCTGGGCCAATCATCAATTAAGAGCTTCTGTGGCAGCAATGCAAGAAGTGACAAAAACAATCTTTAATGAACAGTCACTTTTATCTGTTGAAGAAAAAGTTGTCTCAGTTAAAGAAATCTTTAGATTACAAAATGATGCTGAACTTGAAGAAGCTGAAAAACTTTATCTTCCGGCCAAGGAAGGAACGAAAGCGATCATCTTAGCGGCGGCACGAGGTAATGGACTTGACGAGCTAACGCAAGATAAGCCTAAGGCCATGCTTGAAATTGACGGCAAGCCACTTCTAGCAAGATCTCTTGATTCTCTTCGCGCTGTTGGTATCCACGATATTTCAATCGTAGCTGGATACGCTGCTGATTCAGTTCAGTCTTTAAATGTTCCAACAATGATTAATTCAAAATATGAGACAACAGGTGAGCTGGCTTCTCTTTGGCAAGCGAAAGACTCACTAAACGGTGATTGTGTTATTGCTTACGGTGATGTTCTTGCAAGACAGCATGTCATGGGTCTTCTTTTAGAAAATCATGGTGAATGTGCCATTTTAGTTGATGGCGATTTAAGTGACCGTGAAGATCAATATATTGGTGATTTTGTTGTTTGCTCTAAGCCAGATTCAAAACATGCCTTAACTGAAAACGTTACGCTTAAAAAGCTTACTAACGGACAACGTACAAATTCAAAAGATGCTACAGGTGAGTGGATTGGTTTTGTTAAGTTCTCACCAAAAACTAGTAATCTTGCTCTTGAAATATTAACTAAAATGAACGCTTCAGGTGATATCCAAAATGCTAGTATGCTTGATTTGATTAGTGAAATTTCAAAAACCATTCAAATCGATGTTATCTATACTCGTGGTGGTTGGATTGATGTGGACGATTATGCTGGTTTAATGCGCGGCCAAGGATTTGCAGGTAATACACTATGATTAATGCACAAGACTTTTTAACTGAGTGCTCTAAGCAAGGCTTTAATCTTTTTACAGGGACTCCTTGTTCTTATTTAAAGCCACTTATTAATGCAACGATCTCCCTTCCTGAATTTAATTTTGTTGATTCAACCAATGAAGGTGACGCTGTGGCGATCGCTTGTGGTGCATGGCTTGGTGGCGGCGCTGCAGTAGCGATGTTTCAAAATAGTGGCTTAGGTAATGCTGTTAATCCTATTACATCTTTATCTCGTGCTTTTAATATTCCTTTTTTAGGCATTACGACTCTTCGAGGTGAGCCTGGTGGAAAGGCTGATGAGCCTCAACACCAGATTATGGGTGCCATCACGGCAAAGTTTTTGGAAGTAATGGAAGTTAAGTGGGAGTGGTTTCCTCAAACTCTTGAGCAGATCGCTCCGGCACTTAAACGTGCCAAAGAATCTTTTGATAAGAGACAAGCCTATTTCTTCATTATGCGAGACGGTGACGTTGATAAATTTTCTTTAACAAAACAAGAAAAATTAACGGTGGCCGCTAAAGCCGACGTTACCCATAAATTCACAAAAGAATTGATCACAAGAACGCAGGCTTTAGAGCTTGTTAAAGAATACTCAAATGGAGCGGCATTATTAGCGAGTACTGGTAAAGCCGGTCGAGAGCTTCATGATCTTGGTGATAACGATCAAAACTTTTATATGGTTGGATCGATGGGTTGTGCTCCTTCCCTTGGTCTTGGGATCGCGCTTACAAGTTCAAAAAAGACCATTGTTATTGATGGTGATGGCGCTCTGATGATGAGAATGGGAAATATGGCGACTCTAGGTCGTTTTAATAAAAACAATCTCGTTCATTTGCTATTAGATAATGAAGTTCACGATTCAACAGGTGGACAGGCAAGTGGTAGTGAAAATGTAGCTTTTGCTCAGATTGCTTCAGCTTGCGGCTATAGTGAATGCTATGAAATCTCTAGAGCAGATGATCTTATCTCACTTCTAAAAACTGATTTTAAAGGTACCGCTTTTATTCATATGAAAATTCAAGCTGGCTCACCTGAAAAATTAGGGCGACCTAAGACAACTCCTATTGAAGTGGCTGAGCGTTTTAAAAATTTCTTAAAGAGCTAATATGGATCAATTACTAAATAAGTCGATTAAAAGAAATATCCTTTTAAATCCAGGACCAGCAACAACAACAGCTAGAGTGAAGTCAGCATTGGTTGTTTCAGATATCTGTCCCAGAGAAAAAGAATTTGGCGATTTAGTTAAAACGATCCGCTCTAATGTTTTAAAAGTCGCAAAGGCTAACGACAATGACTACACCGCGATTCTCCTTGGTGGTTCAGGTACGGCCGCAGTTGAAGCCGCTATTTTAAACCTTTCAAATGCTACGAATAAGCCCATTTTAATTATTGATAACGGCGCTTACGGCAAAAGAATGAAAGAAATTTGTCATGTCTATCATATCGCTTTTGAAAGCTTAGATTATTCATGGGGTGATCCTATGAGTCTCGCCGATCTTGATGATAAGCTTTCTTCTCAAAAATTTGGTGCCGTTGCTTGGATTCACCATGAAACAACAACAGGTATTTTAAATCCTTTTAGTGAAGTGATTGAGATTGCTCAAAATAATAATGTCTTAACTCTTTGTGATGCCATGTCATCTTATGGATGTCTGACTATAGATCTGAATGCAGATAAGGTTGATTATCTTATCGCTTCTTCTAATAAAGGTATTCACGGTTTTGCTGGTGTTGGAATCGTCATTGCTAAAAAAGTCGTTATAGAAGCTGCCGCTAAACTTCCAACTAAAAGCTATTATCTTGATCTTAATCGACATGCGAAACAGTTTGCAGCTGATGGGCAGTTCCCATTTACGCCACCTGTTCAGGTTCTTTATGCTATGGATGAAGCGCTCAAAGAAACACTTGAAGTGACTGTTTCTGCAAGAGAAGTGCATTATAAAAAGATGCATGAAAAATTACTTAATGGAATGAAAGAGCTAGGCTTTAAAGCTCTGGTTAAAGAAGCACTTCATTCTTCAGTACTTACTGCCTTTATTGAACCTGATGGTTTTAATTTTAATGAATATCATGACTATCTTTATTCTAAAGGCATGACGGTTTATCCTGGTAAA
>PCUW01000044.1:0-10752 GCA_002787775.1 Bdellovibrionales bacterium CG12_big_fil_rev_8_21_14_0_65_38_15 | reverse complement strand
ATATTGAAGTTTTAAAATTAAAACTTAATCCTTCTGGATCAGAAGTTGTTTATAAGTCAGCCTTTGATCAAGCAAAATGTGAATTTGTTCCAGGTGTTGCGCCGTCATTTTATCGAACGATGGAGACACCACTAGGTAGTTGGCAGCAAGAACAGAACTTTCTTGATCGGTTATATTTTGGTGTTAAAGAGCAACAAGTTGCTCCTAAAAAATTAACACTGATTCTCAATGCCGCAGATAATATTAAAATTATTGTTATTCCGGAATCAATAGGTGGTGATTGCGTTATCAAAAGACAAATGTCTTCAGATAAAGGAATCATGGAAATTGGCTCCATTGAGATTGTCCTTAATAATAGATTTGGTATTCCGATTCTTGATGAAATTAGAATTGAAAATCAAGATAATATTCAATTTGAAAAGTCAAAACTAAGACCATGGGATCTCTCTGGATATTTCCCCATTTATGAAGCTCATCTTGGTGTTGGTTTTAACCTTCATTCTAATATTTATAAAAAAAATGACAAAAGGTTTTGGCGAAATGATCCTGCCTTTGAACCTGTGCCGATGATTCTTGTTAGAGTCGGTCCTTTTTTCATAAATAGAGACGGTGCCGGTGTTCTCCTTTTACCTTTTCCTAAAGCAACTTTAATTTCTACTTTTCTATTTGAAGGTGAGCCCTTTAGGCTTGATGGCTTTCGTGAGCGAAAACGCTCAGCTTTTTCTGGATTTATTTTTAAATCAGGTGATTTCTATGTTCAATATTTTAAAGATATTGGAAAGGTTTCACGTGGCTGGGTGGCTAACTTTGCTTGGAACCCTGAATACAATATTACGAACAGATATCAAATCTCTCCTCGAATTTTGGCGCAGTATTGGGATGGTGATTACACCAACTATTATTTTGGCGTTCAAGGTTTTGAGCCTCAACATCTAGGTTCAACTTTTAAAGCGAAAGAGACGTGGAATGGTATGTTTACTCTTTCTCAAAGTTATCGTTGGGGTCGAATAAAAGGCGTTTTAGTCACAGAATTGAAGGTCTATGGTTCACAAGTTGAGCTATCACCTTTAACAAAACAAAGAAGTGAATTTCGATTGATTTCCGGCTTTCTATACAATTTATTCTAAGCAACCTTGACATAGATCTTTTAGCTCCCATGTTATAAATAGAAGGAGTTATTATGAATAAATTTGATTCAATCGTTGCAGGTTCTCTTGATATTGCTCAAACAGAGGCACTTAAAAGACAAAATGCTCAGCTTGAACCTATTCATTTACTCTATGGATTAGTTTCAAATCCTCAATCATTCAGTGCAAGAGCATTTAAATCTCATAAAAAAGAAATTAAGAATATGCTTGATCAAATAGCTGTTCTTTCTTCAAAAATTTCTGTTGATCAATTAAAGGCAAGTTCAAAGTTTTCTGAATGGCTAACTTATGCCAGCTCTCACGCCATCCAGGCTGCTCGCCAAGAAGTAAGTGAGACGGATCTCTTGCGTTATTTAAATCAAGCCTTGCCTGAGTTTAAATTTGATCCGGCCATCTTAAACGAATCCCATGACACTGAAGAAGAAGTACCTTCCTTTTTGACAAATCTTAATGAATTAGCAGAGCAAGGAAAGCTTGATCCTGTTATCGGTCGCTCAAAAGAAATTAGAGCTGTGATGGAAATTCTAGGCCGTCGTGGAAAAAACAATCCAGTTCTTGTCGGCCTTGCTGGTGTTGGTAAAACTGCTATCGTTGAAGGTTTGGCCGAAGCTATTGTAAAAGGTAATGTCCCTGATGTTTTATCAGATAAAACAGTCATGTCTTTAGATATGGGCTCATTAATGGCCGGTACAAAGTACCGCGGTGAATTCGAAGAAAGACTTCAAAAATTAATTAAATGGGTTAAAGGACAAGCAGGTCAGGTCATTCTTTTTATCGATGAAATGCATCAGCTTGTTGGTGCTGGCCGAACTGATGGAGCCATGGATGCTGCTAACCTTTTAAAGCCCGCACTTGCTCGTGGAGATCTTCACTGTATCGGTGCTACTACTCCAGAGGAATATCAAAAGTATATTTTAGGTGATGCTGCCCTTGATCGAAGATTTAGACCGGTTCCAGTTAATGAGCCATCAAAAGAAGATGCGATCGAAATCTTAACAGGTGTAAGAGAAAAATTAGAAATTCATCATGGAATAAAAATTTCTGATGATGCCGTCTTTCAATCGGTTGTTCTATCAGATCAATATATTACGGATAAACAACTTCCGGATAAGGCTATTGATCTTATCGATGAAGCTGCCAGTGCACTCAAACTATCTGCTGAGGCTATGCCGGCTAAACTGGTTGAACTTCAAGCCGATATTAGATCTAAGAAGATTTATTCTCAAATGAATAAGACTCCGGAGCTTGAAAAAGAAATAGAAAGCTTAGAGAAGATATTTGTTGAAGAAAAAGGTAAGTGGGAACAAGAAGTTTTGTCTGTTAAAAAAGTGTCTGAACTTAAAAATCAACTTGAAAAAATGAAGTTTGAGCTTGAGCAAGCGGAACGAAGACAAGACTATGAAAAAGCAAGCGAGCTTAAATATTCTGTAATTCCTGAGCTTGAAAGCCAAGTCCAAGGCACAAATCATGATTGGGTCTTAAGTGCAAAAGATATCGCTGCCGTGATTTCAAGACAAACTGGAATTCCTGTCGATAAAATTATGAAGACAAGACAAGAAAATATTCTTGATTTGGAATCGAAGCTTAAAGAAAGAGTTTATGGTCAAACTGAAGCGATTCACGAAATTGCAGAGACTTTGATTTCTTCCCATGCAGGTCTCACTGATACGAGAAGACCACTTGGTTCATTTTTACTAAAAGGACCTTCGGGTGTTGGTAAGACAGAAACAGCTAAGGCTTTAGCTAATCTTTTATTTGACACAGAAGATGCATTGATTCGATTTGATTTATCTGAATTTTCAGAGAAACACTCTGTTTCTAAATTAATTGGCGCACCTGCAGGATATGTTGGCTACGACGAAGGCGGAGTTTTAACAGAAGCCATCAGACGAAAGCCTTATGCTGTTATTCTTTTTGATGAGATTGAAAAAGCTCATCGAGATTTTTCAGATATCTTATTGCAAATTCTTGATGATGGAAGATTAACTGACAATAAAGGTCGAACCATTAGTTTTAGAAATACTGTGATCATTGCGACCTCAAACTCTAAAGATATCGAGCTTGATTTTAAGCCTGAAGTGTTAGGCCGCTTAGATGCTGTTTTAGAATACTCATCTCTAGGCCCTGATATTATGCATGATTTAGTCGCCAAGCAAGTTAAGCTGGTCAATGAGCGATTAGTTGATAGAAATCTTAAACTCGCTTTAAATGAAGACCTTGTTAGTATATTAAGTGAAAAAGGTTATGACCCGCGCTACGGAGCAAGGCCTTTAGCTTCAATCTTTAATAAGATCGTTCTTAGACCATTAGCAAAACTATTACTGTCAGATACTTCTGATAAGAAGCTTGTGACGGCCTCTTGGAACTCGCACAAGTCAGAAGTTATATTTGATTTGGGTTAAAATTGCCCTTATGAGGGATCCTGTTAGATCAAATGTATAATTTATTATATATTGATCAATAAATGAGGTTCCCATGAGTGATCCGATTAGAACGCTAGCACCTAATGAGTTTCTTGTTCGCGAAGGTGAAGAAAGCCTAGATATGTATTATTTGCAATCTGGGACCTTGGCGGTTGTCAAAAGAAAAGGTGATAAGACTCAACAGATTGGAACAATCTATTCAGGTGAAATTGTTGGCGAAATGTCTTTTTTAGATGAAGAACCAAGAAGCGCATCAGTAAAAGCTGTGACTGAATGTACGCTCACTGTTATTCCAAGAGCTAAGTTTGAAGCCTCTATGAAGCAACTGCCAAAATGGTACCAAGCTCTTGTTCATACGTTATTAGATCGCTTAAGAAAAGCAAATACACGTATCAAGGTTTAAAACCAAATCCCAAGTCGATCAGTAATTCTCTCTTTTTCTTCTTCAGAGAATTGATTTCCATCAATAGATAAATGTTTTAAATTTTTAAGATTAAAAATAGAGTGGGGAAGTTCCTCGAACTTATTACTGTCTAAAATTAAACGCTTGAGATTTTCAAGATATGAAAATTCAACAGGTAGCTTTGTCAGATTGTTATGACCTAAATCAAGTTCAGTTAACTTTGAAAGCTTGCAAAGCCAAACAGGAAACTCAGATAAACTTGTTTGAGCAAGCTGAATTTTTTCTAGGTTTTGGCTTGGATTGGCGGAAGCTAACTTTTGTATTGCACAGTTTTTGATTTTTAGAATTTTCAAGTTCTTAAACTCAAAAATTTCATTTGGTAATGTTTCTAAAAGTGGCGCTTGAATTGTAAGAGACTCGAGCTGGCTGAGTTTAGAGATATCACTTGGGATACTTGTCAGCCCATCACCAAGAATTTCTAATATCTTTAGTGAAGTTTCTTGTAGAACTTCATTTGGAAAAGAAGATTGATTTTTTCTCAGTTTTAAGCGCAACCAAAACTCCTAGTTATGTTGTCCTGGACCCGGAATCCCTAGAAAATATAAGATTGATGTCATTGGCCCATGACTCATATGTTGTTCGGCTTCCTGCTTAACAATGTCTTTAGCGTGAAAGGCAATACCAAGACCTGCCGCTGCTAGCATTGGTAGATCATTGGCGCCATCACCAATGGCAACAACTTGTTCAAGTGAGATTTTTTCTTGTTGGGCAATAACTTTTAATAAGAAAGCTTTTTGTTCAGCATTAACAATGGTGCCTTCTATTTCACCAGTTAATTTTCCGTCAACAATTTCTAATTCATTGGCAAAGGCATAATCAAGACCGAGCTTTTCTTTTAAGGCGTAGGCAAAGAAAGTGAAACCACCAGAAATTAGAGCAACTTTATATCCAAGAGATTTAACCGTCTGAATAAATTCAACAGCCCCTTGTGTAAAAGGTAAGCCTTCAAGGATTGTTTGCATTTGTGATTCTTTAAGTCCTTTAAGTTTTGAAACTCGCTGTCTCAAAGATTCATTAAAGTCCATCTTGCCGTTCATCGCTTCTTCAGTAATATGTCTTACTTCAGGTCCAACACCTGCGACATCGGCCATCTCATCAATCACTTCAGTTTGAATAAGTGTTGAATCCATATCGAAAACAATCAGGCGTTTGCTTCTTCTAAAGACATTGTCCTTAATAAAGGCAACATCGACTTTGTGTAATGTAGAAATCTCTAAAAGTTTTTCTTTAACTTTCTTCCAACTTAACCCCTTGGGCACTGTTGTAGTGATTTCCAGACATGTAAAATTTTGCGGAGTCATATTATCAATACGTAAAATATTGATTCCTGCGCTTGCAACGGCATCGGCAACATCTCTTACAAACGATGCCGGAAGATTTTGAGTTGATACACAACTTAAAATAAACTTCTCACCAAGAGTCGGCATATCTCGAAGAGCAATTTCTTGAAATGTAAGTGTTAAGTTCATCTGCGAGCAAGAAAAGAGTAATTCTTTAACGACAGTTGGTTCTTCTCCTGTGACTTCAATCAAAAAAGATAAAGATAATAGACCATGGGTTACGGCCTGGCCCATATCACGAAGGTTTGCTCCATGCTCAGTAACTAGATGCATGAGCTTTGACGTAATACCAGGTTGGTCGGGACCTGAGACGGTGACGAGGATATTACGCTTTGGTGAATTCTTTTGCATGGGCCGATTTCCTTTTAGCCTTAATTTTACGCAGGAGTCCCAAAGAATACTCTAGGGCGGAAAAAACTGACAGTAGGCTCGCTAGGGCTATTAAAGCAAAGCCGATTTCGGGCATTGGAATTCCAAAAGGTCGATCATAGGCCATCAAAAAAGGCACACCTACCATTTGTGTTGCTGTTTTCCATTTTCCCGCCTGGCCAACTGGAATCTTAAGTCCACGCTCCGTTGCTAATAATCGTAGTGAAGTTATATAGAGTTCTCTTAAAACCAGCACAACGACCAATAAGCCTGGCAAACGACCAAGCTCTTGAAGCATAACAAGCGAAGAAATGACTAAGAATTTATCAGCGATGGGATCAAGAAATGAGCCAAAGACTGTCACAATATTTCTTTTTCTAGCGATGTAGCCATCGAAGAAATCAGTGATCGATGCCGCGACAAATGTCCAAGCTGCAATATAGCCAAGAGTCTTATGCCACGGAACTACGGCTTCCCACGTTAGAGTCCCTAAAAACATCGAGCCAATGATAATTGGTATAAGTAATACTCGAAAGATAGTTAACCTATTTGGTAGGTTATCTATTTCCCATTCTTGCGCGTTTGAAGCATTCATCAGTGTCTTTTATTCCGATATTTATTCAATAATTCAGGCTAACAGAGAAAATGTTTCCCGTAAAACGTTGAGCCCCTCACATGCTAAGATATTAGGAGATATTTTTAAAGGAAGATAGGAAAACTATGGAAGGTCAGCTCAATCTCATTAAGACAGGTTACCAAGACGTTGAAAAAAGAATTTTCCCACGTTTTCCTTTTTGTTTTTTAACTTTTAAAGGCGAAGCCACGAGTGCCCAGGCTTTTGAGGTAGTTGATATTTCTTTTACTGGTATGCAGCTTGGACTTAAAGACGGTGGTCATACCTATATCGAAGGACAAGATCTTAAGGGTGAAGTTCACTGGAAAGGATCTAGTCTTACCGTTACAGGTAAAGTGAAATGGGTTAGTGGAAAGCGTTTAGGTGTTAAATTTGCTAACGATACCAAGTTAATTTCTAATATTAAGACATTTTTGTCAGTAGATAATATCGTAAAAAGCATGCGTCCTGTTCATGGGCACGATATAGATATGGACGTTCCAAGTAATCTTAAATTCTGGGTTCGTGCTGATGGTCCTTTTGAGATTTTCGTATGGCGCCATAATGATGGTGAAGTCTCTCGTTTTCAAATCATCATGATGGAAAACTATGTTGAGTGGTATGACGGAAAAGGACTTAAAACAGGTCGCGTTATTTCTAAAAGAGACCTTGATACTCCACTAATATGTGAAGATGAGATCATGTTTCAAGTTGATCAAGCCGTAGACGAGCACAAGATTGCTATGGCCTGCGATATTGTCGAAGCTCTGGGAGATAGTCATCTTCCTGAGGGAGCAAGATCGTTTTTAACTTTAAAACTCTCTTAAATTGTAACTTCTCACATTGCCCTTGCTCCCTTATACTAAGTCAAATCCTTGGGAGTTATAATGAATAGAAACTTAGCGTTAGAATTTGTCCGTGTTACAGAAATGGCTGCTATTGCCAGTGCCCGTACGATGGGTCGTGGCGATGAGAAGTTAGCTGATCAAGCCGCAGTCGATGCAGCGAGAAAAATGTTAGATTCTGTCGAATGTAATGCAACTATTGTTATTGGTGAAGGTGAGCGCGATGAAGCTCCTATGCTTTATATTGGTGAAAAAGTAGGCAGTGGCGTAGGTCCTGAACTTGAGATTGCAGTTGATCCTTTAGAAGGTACAAGTGTTTGTGCTCGCGGACAGGAAAACTCAATTTCTGTGATGGCCATTGCTGAAAAAGGTGGATTGCTCAATGCACCTGATACATACATGCAAAAAATCGCCGTTGGCCCTGAAGGCAAAGGCGTTATTGATATTAAAGAATCTCCTCTTGAAAACTTAAAGCGACTTGCTGAAGTCAAAAAATGCCGAGTTCAAGATTTAACTGCGATCATTCTCGATCGTCCTCGTCATATGGAACTCATTGAAGAAGTTAGAGCGGCTGGTGCTCGTATTCAACTGATTGGTGATGGTGACGTTGCTGCTGCCTTAGCTTGCTGTGACAGTAACTCAGGTGTTGATATTCTTATGGGGATTGGCGGAGCTCCTGAAGGTGTGATTGCTGCTGCGGCCATGCGTTGTATGGGCGGAGACTTTCAAGGAATTTTAAAACCAAGAAATAATGAAGAAATCGAAAGAGCAAAAGTCATGGGTATCGAAGACATTACTCGTGTTTTCCATATGCAAGATCTTGCTAGTGGAAATGTTTTATTTTGTGCCACTGGTGTGACTGATGGAACATTTCTACGTGGCGTGAAATTCAAATCTTGGGGTGCGGTTACTCACTCAATGGTGATGCGCTCACAAAGTGGAACAATTCGTCGAATTGAAGCAGAACACCACTTTGATAAGAAACCTAGATATTAAGAAAGGAGAGTTCCATGGCCGGAGCTAAAGCAACTAAAGAGACAACTTTTGACGCCTCAATTGATAAAGTTTGGGGTGTGATCAGTGATTATGAAAGCTATCCTGACTTCGTTGATGGAGTTAGTGGCATTAAAATTCTTGATCGAAGTAATGGCAAAATTCGAGTTGAATACTCTCTCAATATGATTAAGAAGCTTACCTATATTTTAAATATGGAAGAGAGCGCACCTCATAAACTTTCTTGGAGTTTTGAAAAGGGTGATATTTTTAAAGTTAACGCTGGATCTTGGGAGCTTAAAGACCTAGGAAATGGCACGACTGGTGTTGTTTATAATGTAGAAGTTGAAGTTAAAGGGTTTTTTCCAGGCGCTGGAATGATCGTAAAAACGTTAACGGAAGTTAACCTTCCTAATATGCTCAAAGCTTATGAACAAAGAGCGAAAAACGCTTAAGAGGTTTTATGGCCACTGACGATAAAGATAAAGGCATTTCGGACGTTATCAAAAAAGTTGTCTCCATTGGTGTTGGAGCTGCTTTTATGACAGAAGACGCTGTTAAAAAAGTCTTAGGCGATCTTCCTCTTCCAAAAGAAATCGTTAATGGTCTTTTAAAAAATGCACAAACGGTCAAAGAAGATTTCGTTCAATCTGTTCGTGCGGAATTATCTGAACATCTATCAAAAGTTGATCCTAAAAAATTGATGGAAGAAGTTCTAGAGAATTACGATATTGATGTTCAGGCCAAAGTGAAATTCACAAAAAAGAAGTAATAATGATTGATATCGATCAACTGGCTAAGCGCTTTGAAAATATCTCAAAAGAGATAGGAGAAGCAACTTTAGTCGCTGTCACTAAGTACTCCGATGTTCGAGAAATAAATGTTGCTTACGATATAGGTCATAGAGATTTTGGTGAAAATCGAGTTTCTGATTTAGAAACAAAAGCTAAAGCCTTTAGACAAGAAAATCGTGATGGGGTGAGATGGCATTTTATAGGACATCTTCAAACCAATAAAGTTTCTAAACTTATAAAAATTCACGGACTCTACGCTATTCACTCCGTTGATTCAGAAAAATTACTGCGTGAAATTTTAAAATATAAGGAAGATATTCTTTCACCCATTTCTTTGTTCTTCCAAGTTAATACGAGCGGAGAAAAAGAAAAGGGTGGTTTTGAAGATTATGAATCACTCAAAAAGGCCGTAGCCAATTTACTAAAACTCTCATCAACTTCATTTCTCTTTGAAGGTCTCATGACGATGGGAACCTACCGAACAGAACATAAAGATGAAGAGGCCAAACGCTGCTTTAAGCTGCTTAAATCCTACGGTGATAAGCTAAAAGAAGACTTCAAACTCGATGAAGTTAAGCTTTCTATGGGTATGAGTGATGACTATAAGATTGCCTTGAAAGAGGGCTCAGATCTTGTTCGTGTAGGCTCTTTACTGTTCAAATAAGCTGATTTTGATCAATTCCCATGTAACTTCCCGTAATTAGACCATGTATCTTTTTTCTAGATAGCTAGCTAGCCTTGACGTAATCCTTGAAACTTAGGAAAAACATGCATATTCCATTTTAAGGGGTTTTTTTATGCGTCAGGTACCTGAGTTAAGTCTTCTAAGCTACGTGAACGGCACTTCAGCTGATCAGGTTAAGTTTGTTGATCAAATTTCAAGTGGTCTTAAAGATTATGGCTTCATTACTCTTACTGATCATACAGTGGCCCAAGAAAAAGTTGATAAAGCTTATGAGATTGTTCAAGAGTTTTTTGCTTTACCATTTGAAGTAAAAAATAAATATCATCAAGCAGCTAACGGCCGCCAGCGTGGTTATACTCCATTTAAAACAGAGCATGCTAAAGACAGTAAAACTCCAGATCTAAAAGAGTTTTGGCATGTTGGTCGTGAGCTTTTAGCAACTTCTCAGTACAAAGGTGTTTACCCTGAAAACGAATGGCCAAGTGAAATTAAAGAATTTAAAAAAATATTCTTAGAACTTTATTCTGCTATGGATGCTTCAAGTGTCGCTCTTTTAGAAGCAATCGGACGTGGTCTTGATGTGCCTGAAAACTTCTTTAAAGAAATGGTAAATGACGGTAACTCTATTTTGAGAGTTATTCATTATCCTCCTACGAAAGGCCAAGATACTAAGAATGCAATCAGAGCAGCAGCTCACGAAGATATCAACCTCATCACCATGCTTGTAGGTGCAACGGCTTCAGGGCTTCAGTTGTTAGATCACGACGGCACTTGGTTAGATGTTGATTCAAAACCAGGTCAAATCGTTGTTGATACAGGCGATATGATGAGCCGCTTAACTAATGATGTTCTTCCATCAACAACCCATAGAGTAATTAATCCTGATAATGATGGATCAGCTAGATACTCGATGCCATTCTTTGTTCACCCACACAGCAATGCAGATTTAACATGTCTATCTTCTTGTGAAGGTTCAGGCGCGAAGTATGCACCAATTACTGCTGGGGATTTTTTGACTCAAAGACTTAAAGAAATCGGCTTGTATTAGAATTTTAAACCAATGGCCAACTTGGCATTAA
>PCUW01000001.1:6443-16997 GCA_002787775.1 Bdellovibrionales bacterium CG12_big_fil_rev_8_21_14_0_65_38_15 | reverse complement strand
CACCTTTGGCCGCAAGTCCCTTAGCACCTGAATCACGGTTAAAGGCACCGTTCATACTTTCACCAAGACTACCAACTGCTCCTGAAGACTGTGCTTTAAGAAGGTTTTTAGAATTAGTGTTTGCACTTTTAACATTTGAAGTTGAAGCCAGTGATCTTGAAGCACTGTTGGCATCAACCGTAGGAGATTTACTATTCATAAATGAGCTCATGGCCGAGTTCATTTTAAACTCGTAAGCTTTCATCTTCGGTTTCTCTGCTACTTTTTGCTGAGATGGAGCAGGGGCAGCCGCTGCCGGAGCACTTGCCGGTTGCTGTTTTGGCTGTGGCTGTTGAGCCGCAGCTTTAGCTGTCTTAACTTCTTTTTTCTCGTATTCTTTTTGTTTTACACCATCATCTTTATCGACTTTATTTGGTGTCTCTGCTGTTTTTGTTTTTGTAACATCTTCAGACTTAATAGCTTTTCTATAAATAACAGCAATTTGTTTTTCTTCAGGTGGTTTAATACTGGTATCTACTAAAAGAAGTAACAGCATAAGACCCATCACGGTCCCAAAAATTTTACCAGAATCTTTTAGGAAGGCCGTATCTTTGCCAATCAAAGATGCAATTTTTAAGTGTGGAGGAGTTTCAACTTCTCTGGCTATGACTTGTAGAGTTCTATAAGTCCAGCTAGTCGCTTCGTCATCCTGAGTTTTTTCAAAGCCAGTAATATCTAAGAACTCAATGCCTGTACCAATTTGTTTGGCGAAAGGAATTTTTTGATTTGGTTCTAAAATAGGAAATAAGACTGAATCTTTTGTATTTCTGCCCGCCAAATAATATTGTTTATGGCGCATTCTGAGGTATTCAGTTCCTAAGATGACTCCATTAGATAAAACCATGACTTCAACTGAGCGATCATCAATAGGAACAACAATGTCATCATCTTCTGACTCAGCTTCACTGACATCAACAAAACTATCAACATCAACTGCTTTGGCTAAAATCTGAGATATTGATACTGCCTGGAAGGAACTTTCATCGAAAGTGATATCACAGTACTCATCATCGATAACAACAAGACCTTCTTTTGGAGGCAACCCGGGAAGAAGACTTCCGATATCCTCTTCCTCGAGCTTAATCACATCCTGATCGACGTCTTCGATTCGGTCCGTCTCGCTCGATATCTCTTCCATAAGGAACTCGACCGGCCCGAAACGGAGACGGTCTCCATCACCCAAACTTGCTCTTTCTACACGTTGTCCGTTAACCCAAACACCGTTATCTGATTGCAGGTCGATGACGTTAATAATGCCATTTTCGACGGTCATCATGGCATGGTAAGTTGAAATATGAGGATCATTAAGTTGAATATCAGCATGCTCAAACGAGCCAACTAAAAGTTTGCGTTTAGATAAATCAAAGCGCCAGCGAACTTCGCCTTGCTCATAACAGATCATGGTAGTGAGCGTTCGCTTGCTCATTCGCTTTCTCCCGATCTTAGCCTTGTGTTGATGCTTGTTTTGCTTCAGCAGCTTCTTGAGCGGCTTTAGCAGCATCTTCACGGCGTTGAACTTCTTCTTGAACGAGTTGTTCTAATTTCTTGGCCATATCTGAAAGCCTAGAAATAGTCTCGTTGGCCTTATCGACCTTATTCAATTGTTCTTCGGCTTTTTCAACGTTTCCACTGAGATAAAAACCCATCGCTTTATAAAATGAAATATCCTGACGGTTATTCTCAATCTCTGGAACTTCACTTAATACTTTTAAAGCAACTTTATTGTTTCCATCGAGAAGGTGAGCAACAGCTAGTGAAGCTAACACATCAGGATCTTGTCTATTGTTACGATAAAGCTCAGCAAGCAATGATTTAGCACCTCTAGAGTTACCCATAAGTAATTCAATCTGAGCTAAATTATATTTAGCTGTTAAGCTTTGATCCGCTTTTGAAAGCTCTGATCTTGCTTCAGGATAGAGCTGGCGTTGCATATAAAGTAAACCAAGATTATTGTGAATGGCCTGAGTCACTTTTGAGCTCTTTCCAAGTCCTAAAGCAAGACGATAAAAATACTCAGCTTTAGCGCTATCATTTCCATACCAGTGACAATTACCAACAACCATCCAATATGATGAATCTTTTCTAAACGTTGAAAGATTATCTTTTAATAATTGTTGTCCTTTATCACTTTCACCGCTTTGACAAAGTTTAGTCGCTTCACCAAGAACACCGTTGTCCTGGGCCCAATCATTTAAACGTTTGCCATCAAAGCGAATCGTCGTCTCAACCAAGAATGAATCATTTTGAGGCGCGGTAGAGCGTTCAAAGCGAGAGCTCGCACATGAAGTTATAAAGAATAGGAGAAGAATAATCTTAACCATTATCTTTCTCCTTTAGTACTTGCTGTTTTTCTATAGCGCACTTCTGGAATCGTCATTGGTAAAGCAAGAACAGCTGCTGGATGACTCCAGTTCATTTTAGATAGAACAGGTCCATGTTTAAAGGCAGCAATACTATTTGGACTTTCAAGTTTTCCACTTTCAACAAGACGTTCAATCTGTCTAGATTGCGCAGCTGCTTTAACTCTCATTGGCTTTGAAACCTGGGTCATAAATCCTTTAAACTGCCCTGCGAATTCATCAGGAACTCCTTGTGGAGTATAGCCTTCGATAAGATTGGCCGCCGTTGTATAGACATGATTCATTGAAGCAACGGCACGTAAAACAAGCTCGGCTTCGCCGTTCATATATTCTTCCGCCTGTGCTGCAAGTGTTTGAACAGAAGTTAAAATTTTCTCCAGCGCAGGATTGTAAACATCCTGGTTAAACGGCGTCATTTCTGGAAGTTTAAAATCATTGGCAGCTTTTTTAATCTGTTCAATTTTCTTGATGGCACTTAGTGTTTTATCTAACCAATCTTTAGACCCAACCATTTTAATAGCTTTTTTAGCATCACTATTATCAAGATCTAACCATAAACGACGTTTTGCAAGATCGAGTAGGAGGTCTTTTTCGCCATCGATTGCAGCTAAGACCTTACCATTAGCTTTCCATTCATCCATGGAGCGATCAAGATCACCAAGGCCAAGAGCATGTTGATAAGCTTCAACAGTTTTTTCCATCAAAAACTTTGTTCCTAGATCACATTTAGCACCAACTTTTAATAATTCGTTAGTTTTGTTGTTATCAAGTAAACGAATTGTATATGCTCTCGAGAACAGGTCTCTCATGAGTTTCTTTTCACTTCGTTTGTCTGAACACATCTTTGTTAAGAGAGCTTCACTCATTGAACGTGACGTAGCAAAATCCTGTGCCAATAAAAGCTCTTCACTCATGGCATTCATTTGCGGTAATGCTTTACCAAATGGATCTTTCTTTTCTTGAACACTTTCTTTGGCTTCAGCATCCATTAAGACGATAGACTTACCAAGCCATTCAAAAGATTCTTTACCACGTCCAAGTTCTAGAAGAACAACTGATTGCGTGAAAGCAGCTTGTCTTCTAATAGTAACAGGATAAGTTTCTGCGGCAGCTAAGCCTGCAAGTCCTTCAAGAGCAAGAGCTGGATCGCCTGAACGGCGAAGTTTGTCTGTTTCCTCGAAAAGAAGCTGACCAAGAATACCAATAGCCTTGTTGATTTTATCTTTATCGAAATCTAAATATCCTTTTTCTAGACGTTTAATTGAAGAAGATAATGACGTCGCATCTTTCTTCTTAATTTGATCATCCATTAACGTCGCCATCATATCTTGTTGGATCTTGATGTCTTTGTCGTAATGCTTAACGTAGCTTGATAAAACAGCATCAGCTTCAACTGGACGAGACTGATCAAGATAAAGAGTGAAGAGTCTGCCATAAATCGTTCTTGATGTTTCATCCACAGGCCATGTTTTTAAATGTCTTGTATAAGTGTATTCGGTAAGAGAAGCGAGCTCTTTGCCTTTAACATTTCCTCTTGTAAGTATCGATAAAAGGGCATTAAGATTCTTTCTTCTCAGCTCATCGATGTCTTTTTCTTTAGAGTCCAATTTCTCAAGAAGATTAAACGAGAGGCTGTATGTCTTAGATGCTCTTGAATCTTCTTCTACAACATATAATGTTTCACCTTGATAATAACGATACCAAGGAGTCTTAACAGGGTTGATCCCAGCAAGAATGTCGAAATACGCTAAGATTCTTTCGCTTTTTGGATGATGATCAGCTAGCTCATATTTTGTCTTGGCCAATCTTTCTTGTAACCAACCTGCAAAAGCCTGGATACGATCAACCGCTTGATCTCTCTCCATTTCTTCAAGTGGTGTCTCTTTATGAAAAGATAATAGGTCTTGAGCTGTTTTAAAAAGAAGATCTTCACGTTTAAAGTTACGATAAAAATCTAATTGAAAGAGGTGAGTGCTAGCAATCATTCTTGTATGCTTAGCAGCGCGACCAATTTCAAGAGCATTAAGCGTAACTTCTTGAGCTTCTGGGAAAAATCCTTTATCAGCCACTTTTCTAGCAAAGTTTAAAAGAGTCTCTGCTTTTTCTTTGTCATCTTTAATTTTTTCGACGAAGAAATCACGAGCTTCAAGCGGTCTTTTGTCTAGAATATGGAATACACCAATAGCTTCAAGAACCTGCGTTCCAATATCAGTATATTTCACAGGATGTGGATTGTTTTCGCTATTTGAGTCAAGGATCAATTGGTAAGTTAATTTCAGATTATCAATCGCTTTACTATAATTAGAAGTCTTAACATGACACCAAGACATATTGTATAAATGTTTAGTGCGCCACTCATCGTTGGCATTGCCTACAACCTGATCATAGTACTTTAGACACTTTTTATATTTTTTACCGTTATAGTAGTATTCTGCTAGAGAAGTCATCGCGTTGTGACGAAGACCACCTCTACCGCCTGCAAAGCGTAGAGCATTAAGGAGAAAACGTTCTGAATCTTTATCTTTATTATAATCACGTTCGTTTAGACCAAGGGTGTACCAAACTTCTGCCTTGGAAGGATATTTTGGGAAGTTCCTAAGCAGCTTCATCGCCATGATGCGAATTTCTTTATGCATGGCCGCCGACTCTTTAAAGAAAGCCGGCTTACCCAGATCTTTTCTCACTTGAGGAGAAGCCGCAAAAAAAGCTTTGTTTTCTTTTTCGCGAACAAGTTTAATCTTTTCAGAATAAAGCTCTACGAGTCTATGAGTTAGACGTGGGCTTAAACGACGAATACCTTTAATCGTTTTAACTTCCTCATCAATAAGCTTCCAAAGCGTATGCCATTTCTCCGGCATAACAGGCTGCTTGGACACGCCAGCAGCATGAACACTTAAAGTTAAGGTCAATAGAAGTAGTATCAGTATTTTCATTTTTAGTAATTTGCCTGCACGATAAATTTAAATTGTGGGTATCCGGCCAAAGCTGCAGTATGCATCACTTTTCTCACTGTCGCGTACGGCAGTGTTGCATCAAAGACCAAGTTAATATTCTTTGGCTCTTTTAAGTTATTCTCTTTCGCTAATTTATCATCTTCTACTTTAATCTCAGTAAGTCTTGTATAAAGATCCGGGATTTTATCAGCATTTCCAATCACAGCACCAAGCTCTTTATTGTTTACAAATAGCTTACTGTCTTTATTGACTTGGACAATCACAGCGTGATTACCAAGTAGTTCTGTATTCGAGTTAGGCAGCGTAATGTCTTTAGCTAAATCTAGCGTTAAGTCCGAAGCGTTATAGCTTTTAAGTAGAAACACCAAAAGAATAACAAGAACATCCAATAGAGATGTAATATCAACATCTGCCATTGCCTTGTCTTTTCTTTGCTGTCTAAGACTTGGGTTTCTCATCAAGACCTCTTATATTACTGTTTCAAAGATAATTTGATCAAAAAGGGTATCAGTTTGTACTTGATTACCTTTTTTACTTTTACCTTTTACAACACCTTGAGTTTTTTCTAGTTTTTTAACTGCATCCATAATTTCTACTAACTGCTGATATTTAAACTCTTGGTTTGGCTTAATAATAATACTTTTCTCATCAATGTTTTTTGCTTTAATCTGAACCAATGTCTTAATCAATTCTCCAAGAACAAGTTTTCCATCCTGTTCTTGAATTTTAATCTTTTTATAAACTCTATTTTCTAGTCCAGTTGTCACCATGATCTCATCTTTTCTGATATCTAAAGTTAAGTTTAGTGGTGGCTCTTTATCTTTTTTGTCTTGGCTTATCGTCGCAATAGCTGGGGCATCACTGCCGATTTGGACGATATCGATAAATTGTGCAGACATTAGAAGAAAGAAAATGAAGATAAAAATAGCGTCTAAAATAGGCGTTAAGTTTAATCTTTCAATTTTTTTGCTTCGTCTTATCATTTTCACAAGTCATTCTCCTTAAATATTGCTTAGGCGACTTTAGGAGTTGAAGGAACCTGTGGAGCTGGCTTATGAGAAACAGAAGCATGCTGATGTTTTGTTCCTAGAAGGTCTACAAGTTTTGTAGAGTTCTCTTCGATCTCAGCAATAATTTTTTCTGACTTACTCATTAAGATTGTATGAACAACCATAATTGTAATGGCCGAAACAAGTCCTAGTGCCGTTGTGTTCATGGCAACGGCAATACCGTTGGCAAGAAGTTTTGCTTTATCTGCAGGGTTTGCATCAGCAACGGCAGCAAATGATTGAATAAGACCTTGAATCGTTCCCAGAAGACCAATCAACGTTGAGACGTTGGCAATCAAACCAAGATAGTTCATTCTTTTATCAAGCTTTGGAAGTGATTCTAAAATAGCAGAATCAACAGCATCGCGAATTTGCTCTTTTGTTTGATTTGCTCTTTTTAAGCCCGATCTCATAACCTGACATAAAAGAGAATTACTATTTGAACAAAGCTGGATCGCTTCTTGGACTTCATTTAAAAGCACATGCTTTTTAATTTTTCCCATGAGCGCACTACCATTAATATCAAATGTAATGATCGCTTTAACTCTTTCTACACTAATACAGATACCAACTAACCAAATGGCTAGAATGATCCACATGAAGATACCACCATCATTCATGAAAGAGGCTAGGGCATGGATAAATCCAGGATCTGTTGCCTGTTCAGTTAACCCTGAAAGGTTCGCTGGATCTGTTGCCACTGCGGCTGCTGTTTGAGCAATATCTGTTGCCGCTTGGGCCGTTGTTGCTGCATCCATTTAAAGTCCTCCTACAAACGTCTAACTTTTTAATTATCTGAGGTTTCTAATATCTTCTTCTAATTCCGGTACAAAATTGGCTCTGTCATATAAACCAGCAGCAAAAATCTTTCTCTCTCTTTCTCTAACCGAGAGATCTCCTGGTGCTAAAACAGATCCTTTAATTTCTAAATTTCCCAAATCAAAGCTTTCATATTCTTTATATTTGATGATCACGTCTTTATCGGTCGCTTGGGCGAAACACTTGACTGTAAAGATCAGACAAATAAGTGTTACAATATATTTCATTGACCACCTCTCATTGTGATTTCGGTGGCTTGCCTTTTAACCGTTTCACAATTTGATTTCAATCCAAACGAATAATCACCCAGCTCATCGGCCCAAAACTCACCTTTGAACTCATAAAACTGTTGTTCTGCTTTTCTTGAGACGTTTTCATAGCTACCGCGACCACGATCGGCGATTAGCTGCTTATTTTTATAAACAAGCTCTCGTTTATTCGACATGATTTCTAGCTTGATATTAAACATCTCATAACTCATGGCATGGATATCATTAACGAAATTGAACATTAATCTTTTGATAAAGTGATTGAGCTTTTTCGTTCTAAAAGAAATCATTCTTTGTAACTCAGCTTTGATTGTTCTTCCGAAATAATCATTTTTAAGACTGTTTACATATTTATTCTCGTTGATTGCTCTTTTGTAGTTTACAAGATCAACGTTAAAAATAATTTTCTTTCTAATTTGAGTTAGAAGTTGGCGAATAAAAGGACTTTTTCCTTCATTCTCACTAATTGGAGCTAACGCAAGCTCTAGAAAGAATTTATGTGATCCTTTTTGTGGAAGAATAAGTGACTTAAGCTCATCAGCCTTAGGCTTGTAAACTTCATAAAACTGCTCAACTTTTGCTAGAGCATCATCATAAAGACATAAACGATAATAAGATAATGCCGAGAGCACTTCAGCTTCTGGAAAGAAATAACTTGAGAGCAGGGGAGACTTATAAGTCACGCCAAGACCTAAAGCACGGTTATAGTCTTTCATCTGATAAGCCGTCCAAGCTCTTTCTACTAGGATATATGGCCAACGGTATGATGTTTTTTCGATTTGATCATAAGTTGTCATGGCAAGTTCATGCTTACCATTTTCGTAGAACGATCTCGCCATATGAATGCGACATGTATCACTAAGAATCTTGAAATAACGTGCTAGCTTATCTTTATCACCAGCTTCATTCATTCTCTTGTCAGCTTGCTCAATACATGACTTATATTCATTGGCCATCGTCTTTTGGTCGTTATTGATGTTGGCGATAGCACCAAGAGTTAATCGTGCTTCTGGAGAAAATTTATGATCAATAGGAACTAAGCTTAAACGTTGTTTCGCTTCTTTATATCTCTTAGCTTTAAACAACTTAATACCGTGAACAAAAGCTAATGAAGGTGAAGGGAACTTGCCAAGAATCGAATCATTAAGAGTCGTAAAATTATCAGTACCCGTTTTTAAAATTAGCTTTTCAATCATATTCTCAAGGGCTTCATTGTATGCACTTGTCTCAATGAGATGGCGCTTAGCAAAGACAACGGCAGAGTAATAATACTTACTCTTGTAAAGCTCTTGAGCAATATGAGCATTCTTATGCGTATCTTTAGATGTATTAAAGATTTTTCTAGCTTCATTAACTGAAGCTGCAGCATTAACGCTCAATAATTGAAATAAAAGGATAAATAAAACTTTCATCTATCCTCCTATTAAAATGAAAAACCAACACCAAGAATGATGTCAGTATTATTTCGCCACGACTCTTGTGTCGCACGATTTGGGATTTGTGCTCCTGGAGCATTATAATTATTTCTAAGTAACTCTAGGTCGATATGAAAGTTTTTCGTCGCATGAAAACGAAGTTTTGTCTTCGTTACAATAGTCGTATAGCTTTCTTTTGCAAATGTATTAGCCTGAGTTGGAATTGATACAGACTTGGCATTACTTTCAGTATCAAATTTACCCACTCCTAATCCAAAGCTCCAATCAAAATAAAAGATTTTATTGAAAGTATTAATTTTCCCATAAAACGGAGCCCATACGGCTCCAATCGCATAATTTGAAAGTGGACGTCTTACAAAAGGTACTGACTGGTTAATCGTCGCCAAGCTTTTGTAAGCATCATTGTCAGAGTTTGAATAGCCAGAATAAAAAAGATCAATGGCCCAGTCTTCATGGAAGAAGTAACCAGCCTCAACTTTAAATCCGACAGTGTCTTGGTAGTTTGAAGATTGACCTTGCAAAAAACCAACACTGCCGTAAAAGCTATTCTTCTTTTTATAAACTTTATTCTGTAGAACGTAGACGCTCTTGTCAGGGTCAAGCCATAAAAAGTCGTAAAGATCTTTTTCAGAAGCCTTAAGGCTCCCCGCGAGGAGGAGCCCAAGGATTGCTGTTGCAAGTAAAGTGGCGCGATAGATGCCACGAGCTTTAACTACCATTAAATTCCTCCGACACAAGATCTGTAGTAAGCAATTACAATAGAGCCTGCATCAGGAATCGCAGCTGGATCAAAACGGATCACGCGATTAACAGGATCATAGGTCCATCCACTAGTAAGCTCTTGACCATTAAGAGTAATGCGAATTTGATTATCAATAGGTGTGCTTGATAATGGAAAGGTGTCTAAAAGGTTTAGAATCGATCCACCAAAATCACTTAGAGTGTCATAAAATGGACGGTGAATATCAGCGATAACACCATTCATATTATTTGTATGCTCGATATAACGAGTACCAATTGTTTCCCACTGATTACCAACTAATTCAGTCGTAACAATTGAATACGGCTTGATATAACCAGCATTCGCTTTAATTGCTCTTAGAGCTGCAGTGTAGTCAGCTACAGCACCTGCAGAAAAGTCTTCTTCATCCGAAACATAAACAACAGCAAGGTAAGCGTTAGGTCTTGCCCAAGATTGATATCTTTCAAAGAAGCTTTTTGCTCCATATAGACCCATCTCTGTACCAGAACCATTTGTTCCGACTTTAATCCAGTTTTGGAAATTTGAAATGAACTGAGCTTCATTAGCAGCAGCAGCAGTAGATGTTAATTGATTAGTATCACCAATCATTAAACCGTTTAATCCGTTTCTACCATCAGTTGTAGTAATCGCCATTTTAAAGTCGACACCTTTAGTGATGAAGTCACGAATAAATAAATCAAAGTTTGAAGCAAGGTCATCTTGTTCGTTACCCATTGAACCAGAGTTATCAATAACCCAAAGGATATCGACAGAAGCATCTTGAGCTACGTTTTGAACGAACTGATCGTTAGATTCAGTTGGAGTTCCTGTTCCACAAATACCAGGTGTTGGATCAGGGGTTGGAGTAGGGTTTGGAGTAGGAGTT
>PCUW01000001.1:1287-6413 GCA_002787775.1 Bdellovibrionales bacterium CG12_big_fil_rev_8_21_14_0_65_38_15 | reverse complement strand
TTGGGGTAGGATCTACAGTCGGAATGTTATCCGTTATAGGGTTACCCGGAACGCCAACGCCTTCCAAAAATTCTTTCTGATAAAACTCGTCTTGTTGACAGCCAGTTGCAAGGATTCCCAACGTTGATAAACAAAGTAGGGTCATCATATTACGGATCTTCATGTCCGCCTCCGTCGTTTTCACGACAGGACGAAAGCGCATTCCAATATCCTGTTCCCCTTATTCAATGGCATAAGCCTAAGGTTCACATAAGATCGCTGCTTTCGCTTCCCTTCATCATGACTCTTGATTCTCTGCTACTGACGTACAACATTGAGCGGACGGACAACTGCGAATCAAAGCCGTTGCATACATATAAGTAACTGAATTCTATGCTTCCTAGAAATAGGGTCAATATACAAGAGCATTAAGCTTGGATATGTCTTAGTAAACCCTGTAATATCAAAAAGATAGCTACGAAAAAATCACGAGAAACCACAATTTTTATTCACTGTTTTTTTTCTAAAAAGCCGCCATAAATTTAAGTCAATGAATGTAATACTAGGGTCTTATATTAATGCTATAATAGTAAACAATATAATGATGGAGTCAGGTATGTGTTTATTATGTGTTGAGATTGTTAAAGCAAGGATGAGTTCTAACGAAGCGAGACGCGCGCTAGGGGAGCTTATCAACACAGCTGAAGACTCAGTGGCTCGCGAACATTATATTGAGCTTATGCATGCAGTGGATGATGAAGAAGAATTAAAAGAGCTTGCTAAGGCAGGTGCTGATCAAACCAAGTAGTTCTTAAGTTCTCTTAGAATCTCATCATTAATTCGATGATTCGTGTTCTCTAAAAGTTTAAAATCACCCTCGCGATTTAAGTTACTCAATTGCTCATGTTTTTTCTTTGCTTCAATTGGGTTGACCATATCATCATCAGCTCCACTGATAGCGTGAACTTTAAAATCTTCTTTTCCTTCTTTCATCATATCCGGTCTAAAAGAAGAGTTAATACAAATGACTTTTTCTAGCGCTGTTAGCTCTTGCGCCAGAAAAGGAGCAAGATAACCACCTTGAGAATATCCAATAATAATTTTTTTTCTATCAGTTAAATTTAAATGATCGATTAAATCCTTAACGATATTGGCAGGAATATCATACGGTACATAGTACTGCTGACTTTTTGAATCGTAGAAATACCAAGCAAATCCGAGGCACTCAATAGTCCTCGCTTTTCCAGGAAGTGGGTAAGGACCGTTGGGAACAAGGATGGTTGAGTTTTCTGGCAGGGCAGATTTAATTAAGGAATAGAAATTATCACCAGATTGTCCATAGCCGTGAAGGCAAATATAAACAGGGCCACCATGATCTTCAAAAAGATAATCAACGCGGTACTGAGAGGGAATATATTCAGTTTGATACTTCATTTAATAAACGGGGATTTCAAGAATAATACAATAAAGCCAAGTGACCGCGGCAGTAAAAAGTGGAATGGTTAAATTATCATCCAGCCTAATCGGCACCATTTCAAAAACACCGACAGTAAAGGCCACAAAAAAGGCTAAGCCTAAAGCTGTTCCAGTTGTTGGAGCATAACCAAGAAAAACCAACGCAGTTGAAGTAAAGCATCCAGCAAAAAAAGCTAACGATCCTTCAATACTTTTATGAGCAACGACTCTAAGTCTTCCGTATTTAATTCCTATGAGAGCGGAGAGTGGATCTGCAATGGCCAAGGTGAGAATAGAGACGACAGCAATTGGTTTTGGAAAGGAGAGGATGGTTAATAAAAGTCCCATCACAAAAGGGATACCAGCTGATTCTTTAAGCTGTTCTTCAGCACGAAGTAAGTACTTAGAAAATTGTTCGAAATGACCTGAAAACTCTGGATAGTTAATTCTGACTTGTTCCATAATGTAGAGAACACACGCGATTGTTCCTAGAATTGAAACGGCTTGTTGATGGGTTAAGAGGAAATTATAAATAAAGGCAACTGTAACGCCTGAGCCCATATGAAAAAACCGGCGCGGTAGCTGCAAGTCTTTACGTGTCGCAACGATGGTTGTGTCTGTGTTTTCCAAGAATGTCTCCTAATGACTACCTTATCGTTTTTTTGCTAATCTTCTTAAATAACCGATGGTTTTAATATGACGAATATTGATTTATACATGCTAAAATAAGCCAAATTACTCTTGGAGCTCACTTGAAAGATATGATCAAGAATTTACTGGCCGAGGCTCAAGCCTATAACGGCTTGGAGGCGATACAGTCTTTAATCGAAGACGGTCAAAGCCTTTCAGCAATTCCGATGCAGCCCCTCTATGTTGCTTCTAGAGCGCTTGATTCTTCTAATATGTCAGCTCTTTTGCCAAGACTCACTCCAGAGCAGCGAAATGTCTTTTTAGATATCGACCTTTGGAAAAGAGATGATCTTGATCCAGATCGTTTTGATTATTGGCTTGAAGCTTATCACCAATGTGAGGTTGATGAGATTAAACAAGAGTTTATTAATTCTTCTGAATTCTATCTTTTTTTAAAAGCCAGATTCAATGTCTGGACCTTCGATGTCGAAGATCCAAATTACCCTGATCATGACTATTATTTTTTAACAGACGATAGTCTCTTGCTGTTTGAATATTCTGAAGACTACGAACAAGTTCATGAAGCAAAAGCTCTTATCAGAGAACTCTACGCCCAAAAAGGAGTAGAGCATGCTTATACTTATCTCTTTAAACTTGTGAGCGACTCATACTCTTCACTTGAAGAAATTGAATACAAAGAAAAAAAAGAGCGTCTCAGAGATTATGGTTTTGTCGATTATTACGACGCCCTAGAATACGAATCGCCTTTTCCCAACCTTTCAATGCTCGATGGATTTGTTCGAAAAAAAGAAGCGGCAACAGGTAGCCTCGATCCTTTTCATGAAAATCAAAATGTGTCTTACCAAGCCATTGCCCCTTATGCCGAGGGTACTAATGATCTAGCTGCTGAACTTAATAAAGTTGAAGATGAAAAACGCGCAAGATTTTTAAACTTCAATTTTATTAGACTCATTAATGCCAGTCTTGCTCTGCAAGATGGTATTAAAGAAGGCGGCATGGCCGTCAACAGAGTCGGACATCGAACACGTAATATCTTAGCGCTTGGACATGAGTGGGTTAAGTCGCAAAAAGATTGGGGAGAACAGGGCGTATTCAGTGTGTTTGAATTTACAGATCTGTACAAAGTTGGATTAACGTTGATTTCTGTAGAGCAAAGAAAAATTAAAAAAGCACTGCGCGAAACAGGTTTTGATAACGACGATAAATTTCTAGGAACTTACTGGGGCGACTTTTTAGATGAGAGCTTTCTAGATATTCCTAAGTTCTATCGCCCATATTTTCCCTCTGAAGAGCTTAAAACTCTTGAATCATGGCAGGGATGGTCCACCCATATCGAGACATTTTCACAAATGGCCCCATTTGCAGCTAAGTTTGGTGAAACATTTAAGGCTTTAGTTAAGGCGGGACAACTCGTTGATGATTATTACTTAAATTATAAAGTCGATGAGATCGATCTCGAAGCTATCTTGTTAACAAGTTTTGCCAACCATCGTCTTGGTCATTTTAAAGCTGGTATGCCACAGCGTATGGGATTAACGATTGATGAATTTAAAAGCTTTGTTCATCCTTTTTCCAACGCCGAAGGTGAGATCGCTTTAAGTGATGAATTGTTAAAAGCCGTTAAGGAATTTCTTGAAAATTTTGGTATGGACCAGATTCACGGTATGGATTCTTATCTAGCTTACCTTGTTCAAAACCATCTTGATGGTTATGACTATAATGGGCTGGCCTTTGAAGAATTTAAACATGTTGGTGGACCGATTCTTCTTAATCGTCAGACTCAGTAGTTTGATCAACAGGCTTGAAAGCCTTATTAAAAAGTCTTTCCATCTCTTCGTTAAAAGCGGAGTCATGGGACAGGATTTTAGGCACGAGTTGTTTGAGTAATTGCTCTTTTTTTTGCTTTTGCTCTGCTAAAAGATTTTTACTTTGTGGATGTTTTTTTAACGTTTTAACTTTTGAACTATAAAACTGATCTAGCTTTTGAAGTCTAATATTTTCATTTTCTAAAAAATTATAAAGTTGAAAAGTATCATCACCCGAGCGTGGATCAATGGATCCTTCTCTAATTTCTGTGCTTTCAAATAAATCAAAGACTTCCTCAAAACCACTAAGTTCTTTCATTTTATCTGTAGGGACTCTTTTGATATTTTTCTTAACCATTTATTTTATACTCTTTAAAAGCATTTCTAAAAAATGTGTTTCTCTTGTGAGTTTATAAAGCTTTTTATGCTCTTTCATTTCAGTTTTAACAGCTTGATCGAGCTCGCTCAGATCGAGATTGGTGATTTTATCCGAAACCAACTTCACTCGGTTAAGAAGCGATTGCTCCTTATTCTTAAGTCTTTTGGTTTTTTGTCTAAAATGAGAGGGGAGATTTTGTTCTAGAGCAACGACATTCAAAACAGGATGAAACTTCAAAATGGGGCTAATAACATAGCATGGATAGGGAAGATTGGGATGGACACCGAGTTGTTCAAACGCTGAAACGACCGCGTCAGCTTGGGTTTGGGCCTGTTCAGCTTCTTTGGCCGTTAAATGGATATAGATAGCAGATCTTCCTGCACCAGCGCGGTGGAGAAGCTTGACCAGTACTGGAACACTAAAGTCGGTTGTTTTTACTTCTTCAAAAACAGGTAATTTCATAGGAACAGAATACCGCACTTTCGGGGATTTAGGTGGAGAATTACAATATAATTATATGAATGATTTTCCACATACTTTATTGCCTGATCATCTGACTTTGCTATTGAAAGCAAACATGTCTTCAAACGGACAACTCTACAAAGAACTAGATCAATATATCTATAAAAGAAAAGATCTCTATGAGCTCGTTAGAATAAATTTTTCCGAAGTGAATCAATTTGGTGCCGTCGGTAAACTTATTAAATCAATTGGTTGGATGGGTTTTCGCGATAAAATTTCTGCACTCTACTTAAATTATATGTGGAATGGAAATTATGCTTCAGCTCAAGACCCAACTTTTTTAAATGATGTTCTATCACTTGAAACTTTTGTTTCTCAAAACTGTGTACAAAATT
>PCUW01000001.1:1070-1212 GCA_002787775.1 Bdellovibrionales bacterium CG12_big_fil_rev_8_21_14_0_65_38_15 | reverse complement strand
AAGGTGCAGAGGTAAGTGGCTGTGATTTAGACACGAGTCTAAGAGTAAAAAATATCGTCAATGATACGGAACTTAAGGGAATGCTTAGAGCAATGGGCTCGAGAGTGATTAAAATCGATTGGCTTATTTTACAGTTGATGCA
>PCUW01000001.1:0-1023 GCA_002787775.1 Bdellovibrionales bacterium CG12_big_fil_rev_8_21_14_0_65_38_15 | reverse complement strand
TCTATGGATCAAAGAGAAGAATTAACAATTAATATGTTAGCTTATGGAGCCTCTATTAATGAAACAAATATTTTCATCGATAGACCGGTATAGAGGAAAAGAATATGAATGCAAATAATGCTGTATGGAATCTTCTAAACGAGCTATCGGCTAAGAAAGGTATTAATGAAATAGTTCTCAATCGAGCCAATGGTGTCTTTGTCGAAAGATCCGGACAATTCATTCAGCTCAATGTTCAGCTTCCAAGAAAAGATGTTGATGAATTTTTACAAGACGTAGCAAAACAAAATGGAAAAACATTTAATTCAGAACATGCCATTATGGATGCAAGACTTCCAGATGGATCACGCCTAAACGCTATTCGCGAACCTTATGTTGATGGACATCCAGCCATTTCGATTCGTAAATATCAAAAACATATTAAAAGCTTTGATGAAAACCCAGGTGTCTTTGGGCTTAATGAAAAGTGGGTTGAGTTTTTTAAGGCCCTCGTTTCTGCAAGATTTAATATTATTGTTAGCGGCGGAACAGGCACTGGCAAGACAACGTTTTTGAATCTTCTACTTGGAGAGTTATCGAATCAAGAGCGAGTCGTAAGTATCGAAGATACTTTAGAGTTACAAATCAATGTACCAAATGCTGTTAGGCTTGAAGCCGTTAGAAATCTTAATGATGGAAAGCAGTACTACGGCACTAGAGATTTAGTTAAAAATACTCTAAGAATGCGTCCGGATAGAATCATCATTGGGGAAGTTAGAGGAGATGAGCTGTTTGATCTTTTACAAGTCATGAACACGGGACATGAAGGAAGTATGAGCTCAATTCACGCCAATACTCCTTATGAGGCCATCTCAAGAATGGAAACTCTGTATATGCTAGCAGGTTATGATGTTCCATATCATGTGATCAGAAGACAGATTGCCAGTGCCGTTCACTTCATTGTTCAAATCTCTAGAGATCAAGAAGGACAACGTGTTGTTCAGTCATTAATTCAGCTAACAGGCGTTGAAAGTGATAGGATAA
>PCUW01000060.1 GCA_002787775.1 Bdellovibrionales bacterium CG12_big_fil_rev_8_21_14_0_65_38_15 | reverse complement strand
TCATTAATTCAGCTAACAGGCGTTGAAAGTGATAGGATAACGCATCAGACAATTCTTGAGCGTGAAGATGGGTTTCTTCGTAGTACAGGAATTACGCCGAAGTTTATGGAGAGATTTCATGAGCGTGGTGGAATTGCCCTTGATTTCTTTCGCTAGATAAGTTGTTGAAATTTATTAATAAAAAGCCATAAAAATCTTGTCACATTTTCCGTTTTAGTTCGTAGTATTAACAGATGAAAATACTTATCTTAATTACAACACTAATGATTTCTAACGCATTTGCTGAAAGCATCGATTTTATGCAGGCTCAAAAGCAAGTCTTAGAACACGATCTCATCAAATCAACTCAATTTCAGGCAAAGGCCATGGATGATGCTGCTAGTGTTGCTGGGGCGTGGGGTGATCCTATGGTTTCAGTAGGTGCAGCAAATTTACCTATTGATGACGGACTAAGAAGAGATAAAACTCCCATGAGTGGAATTGTTTTTGGTGTTGCCCAAAAGATACCTTTAGGCTCACGCATTTCAAAAAAAGAAGATGCGGCCAAACAGCGAGCAAAACAATTTTATTATCAATCAGAATTTACTTCTCAAAAGCTATTAGCAAATTTTTGGAGTTATCTGATTAGCCTTAAAAGACATTCACTTGATCTTGATTTTTTAAAAGAAAATGAAGCTTGGCTCAGGAGTATGGTTCAAGTTTCAAAAAAACTTTATAGTAATGGAAAAATCACTCAACAAGCTCTGCTTGATATTCAAATTCGCCATCAACAAGTTCAATCGAATATAGCGGAAAAAACTGGTGTCATCGAGACTATCAATTCAAATATTGCTTATATCCTTGGAAAAGATCAGCCCGTCTCAATAAAAGGGACTCCATGGAATAAAATTAAATCAGTTAAAATTCATGATGATCCTAAAGAAAAATCTTTTAAAGCGGCAGTAAGCGCTGCAGAGCTTGAGCAGTCGTCAGCCAGATGGGCCAGACTTCCAGACGCTACTGTTGGTGTGAATTATACCAAAAGAAGTAATATTGATGGTCGCGGGGACTTTGTTGGAATCAATATCTCTATGCCTTTGCCATTTGGCTCAACGAGATCTGGGCAAGAGTCTATTGCCGCCAACGAGTGGGTTGCCGCTAAATCTAATCTCAAAAACTATGAACAATCAAAATCAGCGACATTGTACTCTCTGGGTACAGAAGCAAAATCTCTGGATCAACAACTTGCTCTTACAAAAAAATCTCTAAGCTTTGCCAGAACGGCCAAAGAAGTCTCTTCAAAATCTTATCGTATTGGCGGGGTTTCGTATTTTGATCTATTGCAGTCGGAGTTAAGACTTCAAGAAATTGAACTTAGGGCCAATGAATTGGAAGCAAAGCTTTCTGAAAATTATATTCAGCAAAAATTATGGAATAGCGACATGGTGATCCAATGAAATATCTTATATTAATTTCTCTTTTTCTCTTTGGCTGTTCAGATCATTCGGAGCATGAAGCTAAGAGCGAAGCAGTGAAAGAGCATGCTGAGCATTCTTATTATACCTGCTCAATGCACCCTCAAGTTCATGAAAGTGAGCCTGGAAAATGTCCTATTTGTCATATGAACTTAACCAAAGTCGTCATGCAAAATAGTGATGAGCCTGCAGCGAGCACAATGACTGATACAAAGCTTTATGCTTGTAAAGATGATGCTTCGATTACGTCTCCATCTCCAACAATATGTCCAATTGATGGTGAACAAATGGTTGAAGTGATTTCAACAGATTCAAATAGTGTTGTGGCAAAAGTTAAGCTTAGTAATACGCAAATAAACCATTTTGATGCAAAGGTCTTTAGCGTATCAACCATGCAAATGATTAAAGACGTAAGGCTTTTGGGTAGTGTCATGCAGGCACAAGAAAAGGAAAGTAATATTCCTCTTCGTGTTGATGGCAGAGTAGAGAAGGTTTATATCAAGTCAGAAGGTGAGTTTGTCAAAAAAGGTGACGCCGTCGTTGATATCTATAGTCCTACACTGATTTCTTCTGGGGAAGAATTTGTTATTGCAAAAAAACAGGTTCTTAAACAACCTAATAGTAAAGATTACCGTGATCTTCTTCGCCAATCTGAAGAGCGTTTAACCAATTGGGGTATTAGTGAAGCCCAAAGAGAGCAGTGGTTTAAAGACGGCGAAGTTAAAAGAACGATCACTATCTATTCACCAACTAGCGGAATTGTTACAGCTAGAAATGCTGTTAAAGGAAAATATTTTAAAGAGGGTCAAAGTCTTTTTGATTTGGTTGATTTATCAACCGTATGGGTTGAAATGGATGTTTATGAAGTTGATGCCGCACTCGTATCTAATAATCAAGATGTAAGCCTAAGATTTTCGGCACTTCCTGGAACTGTTCTAAAAAGTAAGCTTGATTTTGTATCACCTGTGATAGATCCAAAAACGAGAACGCTTAAAGTTAGAGCGACTCTTGATAATGAAGATGGCTTATTAAAAATCGGGATGGTGGCTGATGGAAATCTCCAAGTTGATTTAAATAGTCGTGAGTTGGTTGTTCCAAGATCTGCCGTTGTTGATACTGGAAAACGTAAAATTATTTGGATTCAAACAGGTGAAAAAAGCTTTGAAGCTAAAACGATTAGAACAGGTCATAGCGCTGGAAGCTATATTCAAGTTTTAGAAGGTTTAACTGAGGGAGACAAGATCGTAGAAAAAGGGAACTTCCTTTTAGATGCTCAAGCTCAGCTGTTTGGTGGCTATCTTGAATAATATGATCCAAAATCTTGTTGAAGGCGCCATAAGAAGAAGAGTTCTTGTTATTCTTATCTTTGTTTTGGTCGCCGTCTTTTCAATATTTTCATTTAATAGAGCTCGAATTGATGCCATCCCTGATATTGGCGAAAATCAGCAAATCGTTTTCAGCGAGTGGGCAGGACGTTCGCCTAAAGATATCGAAGAACAACTCACTTACCCTCTATCAAGCGCGCTTCAAGGCCTTCCTGGTGTTAAGCGTATTAGAGGGACTTCAGCTTTTGGTTTCTCGACGATCTATATTATTTTTAATGATGATATCGATTTTTACTGGGCGCGCTCTCGTATCTTAGAAAAGCTTTCAAGTGTTGATGCTATTGTTCCTGAAGGTGTTACTCCTATGCTTGGTCCAGATGCAACTGGTCTTGGTCAAGTTTATATGTACACCATAGAAAATTCGGCTGATGCCGTTGATAAAAAATCCCTTGATGAACTGCGTGCTATTCAAGATTTTTACGCTAAATTACATTTACAATCTGTTAGTGGTGTCAGTGAAGTTGCCAGTGTTGGCGGCTTCATTCGTGAATATCAAGTTGATATCGATCCAAGAAAACTTTTAGCTTATGATGTTCATTTTACTCAAGTTATTAAATCAATTCAAAATAGTAATCTCGATGTTGGCGCTGAAGTTATAGAGCAAGGTGAGCGCGAGATGGTCATTCGCGGAGTCGGTTTTCTTCGCTCACTTGAAGATATTGAAAACGTTGTTGTTGGCGTAAAAGATGGAACTCCTATTCGCGTTAGAGATATTTCAAGTGTTGGCACTGGGCCTGGCTTTAGGCGTGGTGCCCTAGATAAAAATGGCCAAGAAGCCGTTGGCGGAATCGTCACCATGCGCTATGGCGCCAATCCTCAAGAAGTTATTGATGGGGTAAAGAAGCGACTTGAAGAAATTAAAGACGGTCTTCCACCAGGTGTTGTCATTAAATCTTTTTATGACAGAACTGAGCTTATTCAAAAAACTCTAGGAACGGTTTACAGCGCTCTTACTCAAGAAATTATTATTACTGTTTTTGTCGTCATGTTCTTTCTTTTACACCTAAGAGCTTCGCTTCTTGTAACAATGACACTTCCATTTGGTGTTGGAATAAGTTTTATTTTTATGGATCAACTAGGAATTGACTCAAATATTATGAGTCTTTCTGGTTTAGTCATTGCCATTGGAACAATGGTTGATATGGGCATCATTATTACTGAAAATATTTACGCTGCATTAGCGAACAATACTGATCCTAAAAAGAGAATAGATGTCATCGTTGAAGCCGCTAGGGAAGTGGCAGGACCAATTTTAACAGCTGTTCTAACTACTATTGTGACATTCTTACCAGTGTTTGCTCTTCAAGGTGCTGAGGGAAAACTCTTTGGTCCTCTTGCATGGGCAAAAACTCTTGCCATGTTTGGGGCAGTTATTGTTTCGATTGTTTTAGTTCCAGCGCTATCGTCATTTTTTCTTAAGGGACGTCTAAAACCTATCGAGGAAAATAAAGTTTCAATTTTTATTCTTAAATACTATCAACCTATGCTTCGCCATGTTTTAAAAAACAGAGGCAAGTTTTTATTAATTCCTGCTGTTCTGATTTTGATCAGTGGCTTTGCCAGTACCAGACTAGGTAAAGAGTTTATGCCTTCACTTAATGAAGGAAGCATTCTTTATATGCCAGTAACGACTCCAGATATATCAATGACAAGGGCAAGAGAGCTTTTGGCCCATACCGATAAAGTGATTTCAACTCATCCACTTGTTCGTGAAGTTGTGGGTAAGCTTGGACGTGCTAAAAGTGCGCTTGATCCGGCACCCATAGGCATGTTTGAAACAGTGGTTAATCTTGTGCCAGACGACGAATGGCCTTCAGGAACGACGATTTACTCTATTATGGAGGAACTCGATCAAATGGTTCAGGTTCCGGGACTCGTAAACGCTTGGCTCTTTCCCATTGAAAATCGTGTCGCTATGATTTCAACTGGAATTAAAACCCCAATTGGTATTAAAATTTTTGGTCCTGATCTTGATAAACTTGAAAGTTTGGCCGCAGATGTTGCGAAAGAAGTCGAAACAATTGATGGTGCCTACGGTGTTTATGCTGAAAAGATCGTTGGTAAACCCTATGTTGAATTTCATATCGATCGTATGGCCGCTTCACGCTTTGGTATCAACTCTGCGGACGTGAATAAAATTCTACAAACGGCAGTGGGTGGAATGTCGATTGGTCAGTTTTATGATGGTCGTGAACGTTATCCCATTCGTATGCGCTATAAAAAAGAATTCAGAGAAGATATTGAAGAATTAAAACGAGTGCTAGTACCAAGTCCACTAGGTCCACATATTCCAATCTCTCAACTTGCTCAAATTAAGGTCGTCACAGGTCCTGCCATGATTCAGTCTGAAAATGGTCTGCAACGCGCGACTGTTTTGGTGAATATTCGTGATCGCGACTCGATTGGTTTTGTTGAGGAAGGGATAGAAAAGGTTTCTAAAAATATAAAACTACCACCCGGGTATTCAATCGCTTGGGCCGGTCAATGGGAAAATCAAGAAAGAGCTAACACAAGATTAATGTGGCTCATACCATTGTCTCTTTTTATTAATCTTATCCTCATTTATTTAGGGATTGGAAAACTTAGAGATGCAGCCATTGTCTTTTTAGCAATCCCAGTTGCTGCTTCTGGTGGAATCATTTTACTTTGGATTCTTGGAGTGAATACATCTGTCGCCGTTTGGGTCGGATTTATCGCGCTCTTTGGTATTGCTGTTGATGATGGTGTTGTTTTAATGAGCTTTATTAAATCTGAACATGCGCGTCGTAAACCTCAAAATACAGCAGAACTTTTTGATATCATTGTCGAAGCAGGGTCTAGACGTATTAGACCACTTCTTATGACCACGGCCACGACAGTTATAGCGTTACTACCAGTGATGTGGTCTAGTGGAACCGGCGCAGAAGTCATGCGCCCAATGGCGATTCCTATTCTTGGCGGAATGACCATTGAGCTTATTACATTATTTATTGTGCCTGTTATTTATAGTTATGTTGAACAAAATAGAATTCAAAAGGAGATCACCAATGTTTAAAAAAATGACTTTCGCTATGCTTATTCTTGCCAGCTTCAATCTTTTTGCTGCTAGAGCGCCACTAAACGATAAAGTTAAGACTAATGTTGCTGAAGTTTTAAATGCTAATGAAGAGCTACATGCTGCATTTTTCGAATACAATAACGATAGTGTCCAAAAGGCAGCTATGAATGTCGCTAAAAAAATTATGGCGATCAAAGATAAAGAGATTTCTAAACTTCTAAAAGTTAGTCATGATAAATTAATGGTCATGGCAAAAAGTGAAGATGAGAAAGCCAATAAAGAAGCTTTTTATGTCGTGTCTTTAGGACTTGCTAATATTATTAGAAAATATGATGTTGGCGGAAAATGGAATGTGTATTCATGTCCAATGGTCAAAAAGAGCTGGGTTCAAGATTCTGCTAAAAATGATAACGTCAGAAATCCTTATGCTCCAGAAATGCCAGGTTGTGGTAGTAAAAATACCTCTTTCTAGATAAATTTGATTGGTAACGTCCTATAGTTTAACAGGATAAAACGGAGCTTTCCTAAAGCTTTGCTCCAGGTTCGAGTCCTGGTGGGACGGC
This sequence comes from Bdellovibrionales bacterium CG12_big_fil_rev_8_21_14_0_65_38_15, assembly GCA_002787775.1. GTDB lineage: Bacteria > Bdellovibrionota > Bacteriovoracia > Bacteriovoracales > Bacteriovoracaceae > UBA4207. The sequence goes on along the minus strand of PCUW01000060.1, from coordinate 4,179 downwards.
CAAATCTGATTGAAATACACGGTCTCTAAAAGAAGCTCATCTCTTACCGATAAGAGCTTCGATGATAAACAAGCTTTTCTTAACACTTTTCTTTTTCTGTTGGTTTTGTAGTAATTCATTTGCTGATCAAGTCAACTGCGCTCAAGGACCTGAGAGCTATCTTCCAGTTAGTGCTCAAACGTCTCGAAGTGCTGATACCTTAAGTAGCTCAACTTTATTGGCCGGCGCCCTTGATTGTGGTTGGGGAGTGCTTAAAGGTGCATGGGATGCGACAGGTGGCTTAGTCGCCGGTGCTGCCAATTGTATTTGGTCGCCCATCGAATGTGCTCAATCGGCCAGAACTGCTTTTAATAACGCTAAACATTTTATCACTAATATTGTGCAAGAAAGTAAGGCCGTCATCAATGGCATTCGTGGACTTCCTGCAAGTGAAAAAGTGAATTTGATTTGCTCCATTATCGGAAGCATAGGTGCTGATGTACTGATTGCTATTTTAACCGCTGGAGCCGCTAGCGGAAAACTAGGAATAACAATCGCTAATATTGTTCTTAAGGTAACCAAGATTGCAGGAATATTCAGGCGGGTGGCGTATTTACCGGCAAAGCTTTTAGGTAAGATGTCTAAAGTAGCCCTGGGCAAAGTTGATGAGTTGGTTCAAATGGGATTTGGCCCCATGCTAAAGCGTAGGTTGCGCCCATGTATGTAAAGAAGCTCATATCCTTTTTACTACTGCTCATTAGTTTTCAAGTTTTTGGTGCACAATGCGATATTAATAATATTGTTGATGAGGTTACAAATAACTTCCAACGTAACCGTCGTCAGGCCATGACGAAAGCGAAAGACTTAGCTGGTGTTCCAAGAGGAGCGAGGCTTCAAAAACAATATGTTGTGACAGGGGATGTGACTAAAAGAGGTCAGCCCGGTTATGTTTATAATTCAAATGTGACTCACCAGGGTCGCTATTATGAATACCTTGATTCCGAAGGAAATAAAAAATTTATCGTTGAGCACACAAAAGACTTTGATCAAGGTTCTGGAGCTCACTTTCATGCGGCAAGGCCTCTAGATGCAAATCCTTATTCAAATAATCGAGATTATACTTTGCTGGGCACCGATGAATCGGGTGGCTCAGTTGTAAAAAAGTATATGAAAATTAAAGATAACTCAGGTGAGCATCATATCTATTATCATGTTGAAAATCCCTAGCTATGAATGCCATAGAACAACTCAAATTAAAAAAGTTAATCCAGTCTGACTTAGAACAACTCGAAAATTTATTTTCAACTTCTTCGTTTGTAGTTTCTACAGATCAAACAAATGCAAATAGCTTGTTTGAAAAGTTTTTAACAAATAAGAATATAGTTCATTCACATAAAGATAAGCTGGTTTTCTTAGATTTAGACGTTTTTGACTTCATCAAAGCAAATTATAGTATTCGTTTACACGATAATAAATCTGGGACGTGGTTTGACATCGCTGACTTTGAGAATTTTTTAAGTTCAAGTGCCAAGGTTCCTTGTATGGGATTAAGTCTGTTTTCGAAGCAAGAGAAGAAGTTGTATTCACTTTACGAAGATGAGTACCGCTGGCATTATTATATCAATGAATAAGTATCTTCTATTATCATTGATTTATTGCAGCTCTGTATTTGCCGCTCAAAACTATACCATTACATTTCCTAAAGACTGGAGTGTGAAAGAGAATTCTTTTGGCGCTGATTATTTTGCCTATAGCCCGATTATTATTGATAAAGATTCTGCTTCATTCTTTGTTAAGGAGTATGCTGCTGATATTAAAGATCCATTAGATTTTATTCAAAATGATATCGAAAAGAATATCCTAAAAAATAGTAAGAAATATAAGAATTTAAATATCTATTCGAAGAAAAATATTACTCTTAACAAAAGAGTTTTTTCAGTTGTTGAGTATTATTATTTTGATAACACTCAAGATAAAATTATTTTCTCACAAATAGCGATCTTAAAGAATAACTCTAAATATATTTATTTCAATTTGGCCGGTAATGAAGCGACCTTTAAAGAATACAAAGATGATGCAGAAACGATGATGAAAACGTTAAAGCTTAATCCTTAATAATCTTTTTTGGAGACGCTGCCTTTCATAATTTCTTTACCAGCACTGGTCCCAAGTCTATCAACTCCAGCATCAATATATTTTAGAGCATCTTCTTTTGAGCGAATTCCACCACTAGCTTTAATTTTCATTTCACTAGAGATATTTGCTTTCATGATGACTATGTCATCGATACTAGCACCTCGAGTTGAGAATCCCGTCGACGTTTTAACGAAGCTTGCTTTGGCATCGGTACATAACTGACAGGCCTTGGCGATTTGAGGCTGCGTTAATAGAGCTGTTTCTAAAATGACTTTGACAGGAGTTCTTCCGGCCGCCTTAACAACCGCCTTGATATCTTCAACAACGATAGAGTCATTGCCTGATATTAAATTTCCAATAGAAATCACCATATCTATTTCTGTCGCCCCATTTTTAATAGCGTCAGTTGTTTCAAAAGCTTTTGTTTGGCTTGTAGATGCACCTAGTGGAAAGCCGATGACGGTGCACACACCAACATCTGTATTTTTTAACTCTTTTGCTGCAAGGGCGACATATTGAGGATTCACACAGACAGTTTTAAAGTTAAATTCTTTCGCCTCGCTGCATAGCGTTTTAATCTGAGTCTCAGTTGCTTCAGGCTTTAAAAGAGTATGGTCGATATATGATTCTAAAGGGAGAGTAGTCATGACTTCGTCTTTCCATTAATGGTATTATTCAACCATGTTTGCCAAATCAAGCTGGCTACTTAGGCCTGTTACCATTTTTGTTTTTTCATTACTGGCACTTGGTACGTCATTATATCTCTACATCACCTCGTATTTAAGGGTCAATGACGCCTTTGCGATGTTTGTCAGAAAACATAATCTCGATGCCAGGCAACTGCTTGATTCTCATACATGGGTCACAATCCTGGTTTTATCCATACTTGTTGGTTCTATCATTTTAGGCTTTTCACTCGTTTTCATTTACTACCAAAAACTGATCCAACTTTATCGTATGCAACAAAACTTTATTAGTGGCTTTACGCATGAGTTAAAGACGCCGATTGCTTCTATCAGGCTCTTTTTAGATACCTTCTCAAGACACGATCTTCCCCGCGAGGACGCACTTAAGTATATCGAGTTTATGCGAAAAGATACTGATCGCCTTGCGTCCAATGTAGATCAGATTTTAAACTTAGCAAAAATTGAAGAAAAGAAGTACGAACCTAATTTTACAACGGTTGAAGCGAATCAGTATTTAAATGAAATTGTTGCTAAAAATAATAATGCAGAAATTGGAAGATTGATTCAATTTGAATCTCAATGTGAGTCAGTGAAAATTCAAATTGATCCACCATTATTTGAAATGATGATGATGAATCTTATTAATAATGCGTTTGTTTATAATCACGGCGATAACAAAAAACTTGAGATTCACTTACAAAAAAAGCACTCACAAGTGTTAATTTCTTTTACTGATAATGGTGTCGGCCTTGAACAAAACGAAATAAAGAAAATCTTTAGAAAATTTTATCAAGTTGGAAAAACAAGTAAAGGCTCTGGTCTTGGATTATACCTTGTGACTGTTGTAGCAAAACTTCATAAGGGTACAATCGAAGCTACAAGTCCTGGTCTTGGAGCTGGAAGTACCTTTCAATTAATTCTTCCAATGAATGTGGAGGCTTAATGCAAAAAGAGCGAATCCTCATAGTTGAGGATGAAGAACATATTGCGGAAGGACTTCGAATCAATTTATCTCTACAAGGCTTTGAAGTTCAGGTCGCTATTGATGGGGCTAAGGGTCTAGCAGCATGGCGTAGCTTTAAGCCTCATCTTTTAGTTGTAGATTTAATGATGCCGGTCATGGATGGAAATCAACTCGTTTCTAATATTCGCGCTGAAGATAAAAAAGTACCGATTCTTATTCTTACTGCAAAAGATGCCAGTAAAGACAAAATCAAACTGCTTGAAAAAGGTGTGGATGATTATCTAACTAAACCTTTTGTTCTCGATGAGTTTCTTTTACGCGTCAACCGTTTGATTGAAAAATCAAGATGGTATCGAGGAACTGAAGGGGAAGTTGTCATTTTTGGAAATGATAATGAGAATGTTGTTGATTTTT
>PCUW01000022.1 GCA_002787775.1 Bdellovibrionales bacterium CG12_big_fil_rev_8_21_14_0_65_38_15 | reverse complement strand
TTAAATGTATTAGTTGTGCGTAATGAAGAAATGCGCTCAGCTGTAGATAGACTTATCGACTAATATTTAATTTATACCAGAACAGTCGTTATAGGTTGCTATAAAATGACTATAGGACTTTGGTAATGCAGTTTCACCGTCACGTTTGTAGTCTTGGTAGACGTCATGTGACATACGAAAATATGAAAGACTAAGTTCATTTAAGACTGAGTCAATTTCTATAATTGTTACCATTCTTTCTGGTTCAGTTATACATTTGATTCCACGAGACATTCTACAGTCCTTACGCTTTTCAATTTTGAGAAATCTTTGTTTTTGATCTTTATCTTCAATTCTTTTTGCTTTCTCATTATCAAATTTTATATTCGCATTTCCACCACTACTGTAGGAGTTGAAAGTTAGTGATCGATAATGATTATTAATAGTGAGGTTACCGCTATATTTTAGCTCTTTGGATGTTTGCTCGATGTTAATCGAACCTTCAGAGTATCTACCCACTAGCTCATAATCCTTTTCTAATGTAGGAAATGAAATCAAAGAGGGCTTACCGCATTCAATTTGGGCCATCGCCGATCCTGATAGTAATGCTATTATAAAAGCTAAGTTTTTCATCTAAGTTCCCGTATTTCCATAAGACCAAAATATTTAAAATTAAAAAATAACACACCGCGACATGGGTTGTTTGAAATTTGTAAAGTTTACGTATTTACAAGGAACTTACTTAGTCTGGATCTCTGACAAGATTAAGTCTCTATTTGATCGCCATAAATAATTGTAAGTCTTTAATTATATTGATTACTTCTAAATCATTTTAAGTCTAAGTAATTATGTAGATTTTCATTCATAAACAATTATTTGATATAGATAAAAGGCAATTAAGCCGATAATAACTCAATGAGATCAACGAGTTATCTGCATATTTTCTTGATTTGTTTATTCTCAATAAACCTCTCAATCCTACAGGCCCAAGATGGATTTGATATTAATACCCGTCCTTCCGTCGCTCGTACCGCACCTGTTTGTACCCACGAAAGAGATAGTTCACTAAGTTTAGTTGAAGTTAATAATGGTGGTAGAACGATTGAAGAAGGTATTTTTGGCAACGAGCAAGAATGCCTTGAAAGAAATGGTCTTACTGTTAATGGTATGGTCAAAGAAGAAAATTATACGAATGCTGAAGATCTTGAAAATTATTTTTCACAATGTACGTTCATTCAAAGAGAAGATAAATTTCAGGATGTAAGAGATATAACTGAGCGAGTTTTTTACGAAAATAGAGACCGCCTCGTTAATGGACTTTGGCAGGACCTTGCCTCTCGATCAAGAAGCCAACTAACTTGTCGAGTTCAAACCTTTCAAAACTATCAAACAAATAATTCTGCAAAACAAAGAATGAACCAACTGGTTTCTTCAAAATTTAATGGAGTTTTAGATAGAGTAAGGGAGCTCATTCTTGATAAAAAAAGAATAAACTCTAGAAATCAACAAGATGTTTTTTCAAGAATTGATTGTAGTGGACTTGCATGGTTTCTTTGCAATGACATTGTGAAGGAAAAAAATAGAGTTGAGCTTAGTAAGCATGAGATGGCAATCGCTCATGAGTTTTCAAAAGTCCCGTTTGGGTATGAACCCGATGTCGCAGCTGCATTATATTCAATGGCCGAAACAGGGGCTTTTGATGAAAGTGCGTTTTCAGTTGCTGTTCAAAAATCTGAAGAACGATATCGTAAACTTGAAAAATATTATAGAGATCGTGCACCGAGTGTTGAAGGGAATAACGGATTTTATTGTATCGATCGCGAGTTTAAGAATAAAGCAGTTGGAAGTGGAGTAGCACAACAACTTATTGATTCGTATCCTGATGATACAATGTCTAGAGATCAAAAAATTATTCTTCAGTGTAAAGTTAACTCAAAATATAAAGTAGCAGTTGATAATCGTGACTCAGCAGCTAATATAGCCTTCATGGTAGGAGGAGCGGCAACCGCTATTATGACGGCTGTTCCATCTGGTGGATCAAGTCTTGCCGCTTTTGGAGCAATTGCTAGCGCTGGCTTAAGCGCTGCAAGTTTCGCGTATCAAGTATCAAAGGCTCACGCGGCCTGTACTAAGAAAAATTTCGTCATCAGTCCTACCGGAACCGAAGTTTGTAATCCTGAAGAGGATTTTGAAAAAGAAATGAGTGAAAGAAGTCTTACGGAATGTGCAGCAGAGTCTGCAATGGCTGCTTTTGAAGCAATACCTGTAGGCTTAGATATACGAATGGTTGTTAGAGCCAGAAGAGATATGAGGATTGTCGATCTCGCAAATGATGCCAAGATTGCTGAAGAAGTGGAAGCTATTCGAAGAACAGGTCGCGCCGCTGAGGCTGCTGAATTTGCTGATCCGGCTAATACCCCAATTGTTGTTTTAGGAACAGTTGATAGATATTTTAGTGCAAGCAGATTTGATAGGATAAAGGCGTCTCTAGATGCTAAGGGAATTACTAATTACGAAGATATTTCTCCCGCTGTATTTAATCAACTAACCCCAGATGAAAAATTATTTGTTATAGAGAACCTTACTGGTGGCTTAAAGCCTGAGAAGGGGAGACAGCTTGAGCGTTTTTTTAAAAAACATCCAGATGGTATTTTAACAGTTGAAGAAGTGGATGAGTTAAGAGCTATTTTACAATTAGATTTAAGGGGAGCAAGATTAGAAGAGGCTCAAGAAGTTATTGAATCCTTAGAGTCAAAAGGCTTTTTAACTCGAGCTGGACTTGCGGCAAGCCCTCAGGCTTCAGTGCTTTCATCTCCCGTAACAGTTAGGTCTACTCCACAAATACAATTAAGTGTTTCAAGGTTAGAGCCAGCACAATTAGCTTCAAGGGAGAGTGATTTAACTCAATCAAAAAATGCTATTATTACAAGCCTTCTTGGCGCTAATACAAATAGAGTGGATTTAGAAATTGCAATCGATGTTTTCTCTGGGGGAGCGCATCGTGCAAAATATCTAGACAACTCACGTGGTAGTTTCGTTGACGGCGAAAGGTACTTAGCCTTAGAAGAGCAACTTAAGAGACATCCTCACTTTGATGAGTACCGTGATCAAATTGAAGAGCTTATTGAAATTAGAATTAGACAAGGTAATAGGCTCGCCGATGAAGAGCTCGCAGCTTTAAAGGCAGAGCATCCAAATGTTAGAAGTGAGGAAATTGATTGTAAAAATTTATCAGCACTATACCCAGGATCATTTCCTGATAATGGAAAATGTTCCAGAGTGAAATTCGATGAAGAGGTTTCCGGGCGATACTGTTATTGTGGAGCTGTTGGCGGAGTTGGATTTAATTGGCTAACAAAATGTCCTGGGTCTAAGTCAGACTTTAGAAGTGTTAACTCTTACATAGATGACTTTGCACTTCCACATGCTAGTTCACCTGAAATGTGTGTTAGAACTGAAATACCTAAAGGGAAAGAATGCTACTTAGGTCCAACTGGTGCAACCCTCTCAGGTTTTGGTGGTGCGAGTCAGCTTCTTTGTATTAATCGAGCCTTTAGTGATCGAACTCGTGATGCGGCCCAAGCCGGTAGACTGCAAGGAGAAGCTGGTGAACTTGCTGTTAGACCAATGGCATGGTCTCCTTTTACAACATTTGATGAATTTCAGGATATTGTTCAGGATGTTTCACAAAGGTGTCCAACAATCTGTGAACCATCGGTTCTATTAGAAATTAGACAAAGGTATGAAGCTGCTCATACGACTATTATGAGTCGTCTTGTTGCTCCTCAAGATATTCGAAGATTTAATGAGGAGCTTGAAGTTTTTACTGAGTATTTTAAAGACCTTGAAAATGGTCGACGTACTCATATTATTAAGGATTAAAACTGAATTTTAGAATCAGCTTCAAATTCTACAAAGCTATCTTTACCAGTAAAAATCTCAATTTCAGTCCCAATTGATGGTCTTAAAGTATAGCTATAATCAGTTGAAGCAATGAGCACTCCAAGTTGATATCCTTTTTTCATTATAAATTGTTTTGGTTCAAGCTTGAATTTTAACTGGATTTTTTGTCCAGGATTTAAAAGTTCACCTTCATTGAAATCTAAATGGTTTTGCGGATCTGCCCAGCCACGTGTAATAATTTTTCCAACCGAATTGCCTTTAAACTGAACGAGAGCAACTGTTATGTTTGCTGCTCTTCTGTTTATTAAAGATAGGGTCAGTTGAACATTTGCAGTTCCTGAAAAAAGAGTGTCATTCTCAAGAGGTTTACTCATGTAAACGAGGCGATTTGAGTTTTCGTTAGTTGGATTTTTTACAAAAGTTTCTAACTTGTTCTTTGATCCGATATCAATGATCTTTTTAACCTCGCCGTTTCCAAGAGTGAAAACTTGCCTAAAGGTACTCTCATGCGGCCACAGACTTTGTTCTTTCGCAATTGTTTCGCCAATTGTTTGAATACGTATTGGAAGTTTTTTGTCGATGCCGTTATCAACACCTTTAACATAATGATCAAACCACAGATCAACATTATTTCTAAATCCACGATCACTTGGGTAGCTGTGAGCGCCGAGATGTAAAAATAATCTTTTAGGCGTTTGCTCATCAAGGGCTTCAAAGAGTTGGATAGCTTGTTTTTGCTTTACGTTCCAATCAGCTTGGCCATGAGCTAAGAAAACCGCAGCTTTGATATCTTTTGCTTTTTTTAAGTAGTCACGTTTTTGCCAAAAAGATGAAAAGTCACCGTGTTCTCTTCCCATCGTTTGAGTGATAATCGAGAGCTCTTTTTTGCAGGCATTCTTTCTAACAACATACTGACCTAAAATGTCTGCATCTTCGCCTATATAACCACCCGGATTAACGACTAGACCATTGGCACGATAGTAGTCATACCAATTGCTAATGGCAGCAATAGGTATAATGGCTTTTAGACCTTCAACCCCTGTTGTCGCAACCATAATCGGTAGTGTTCCGTTATAAGAAACGCCAATCATTCCAACATTACCGTTAGACCAAGTTGCTTTGACTTCTTCACCGTTAGAATTAAAAGCACGAGCACGTCCGTTAAGCCAGTCAATGACCGCTTTTGCTCCAAGTGTTTCGGACATATCTCCGACGGTTGGACAGCCAGTTGATTTACCCGTGCCTACGCTATCTGCATAGACGTTAGCGTAACCTGATAATTTATCGGTTTCCTGATTCTTAAAAACATTACTTTTTGAGTGAAAAGATCGTTTTTTAGCGCTTGCTTCAAGAGCTTGATCCTGTGGAAGTAAGTCTACGTCTGTGTCATGAAAATCTAGAGAATTACCACCCTGAGAGTAAGGAGACATTTTTAATATGACTGGAAGTTTTTCAGTTGTTGAAGGTCGATCTATAGTCACTGCAATTAAATCAAGCACACCATCTGAATCGGTATCAGTTGTACTTTCAACGAAAACGGTTTCATTAATATCAGCATAGACATAAACCGGACTAAATAGAATAAACAAAAGTACTAACTTCATAGAGATCATCCAATGATTAAAGTTGAAAACAACTATATCAACACAAAGAAGTATTAAACAAATGAGTTAACCCATTGGAAATATAGTGTTTATTATTTAGACACTGTACGGTTTATTTAATGGAATTACTCGTGATATCAAGTGTTTAGCATCTTTGTTAAAGATAAATTATTGGCATGGCACTTGCTCTATTAACTCCTATCTATGGAGATTATTATGAGCAGATTCTTATCATTCTTAATGACGTTAGCTTCGCTTTATTCGATTCAAGCGTTGTCTCAATCTACTGACTATATCGATATTAAAAGTCTATGCCAGGGACTTGAAAATGGATCTCAAGAATCGATGATTGGTGATGCTCGTTGTCTCAATACTTCGCAAGAGAGAGAAGTTGCTATTCAATTAGAAGTCAGTCGAGTTAATAATTCTTCTGATGAAGTTTCAAGCATACATTCAAGCATGAAGCCTGCAGACCTAGCACACCTCTGTGAAGAATTTAAAAAGGATAGTTTGGCCTTAGATGGTCAAAAAGCTATTGAAATTGATTTTCCTCTTCAAAATGATCGTAAATGGAAGATTGTTTTTACCTTTGGTCCATTTCTATCATTTCATAAAAAATTAAAGATGCGTTTAGAAAATGACAATACTGACGTTACAATTAGTGGAATAGAGCCTGTTCAAAGAACTGGTCTACATCATTATGCTGTATGGAGTGATAATACTGAGCTTGGTAAGTTTATTGATGAGCCACAAAATGATTTTACCTTAGAACTTCAAAATGTAGATGGTAAGTATTTTTTCGGTCTACGTTATTCACACCCAAAAACACTTTTTCAAGATCGTCATGACAATCCACAAATCAATTCGAATATTGATATAGAAGGCCGAATTGGTGGTCGCGACGTTAGTGAGCAAGGGGTTGATTTAAAAGATTATATCCATACACTTTCAACCAGCCATGGAAACACTAATATTAACTTCTTTGGAGGTAAGGTCATTAACCTTGCCGGAGAAGTTGGTGGAAATAATCTTGAACTTCGAGTTGGAGCTGGTGCAGGTGTTTCCTTCGCAAACGGTGTTTCAAAGTATTACGTTCTTGATGATAACGGGGATCTAAAACTTGAAGTCACGGAAAATGCCGGGATGAAGGTCTATGGCTTTAACCTTACTGGAGAGTCAACGCTTCGTTATAACTTCATGCAAGGAACGATGAATGCCTCTTTAAATGCTCGTGGAGTTTATACGCGTTTTGATGGTCCCGTCGGAAATTTTCATGCGACAGGAAACCTTTATAGTGCCCAAGTTGGAGTTGCTCTGGGTTATAGTCCAAACCTTTTTCCATCAAAATCAGAAAAAGCTCGTCGTAAAATTGCTGAAATTGAAAAAAACAAAGAAAAGAAAGAAAAATTAAAAACAAGATTAGAAGAATTACAAGATCAATAAAAGAACCAATTAGGAACTATTTATGAAATTGCTACTTACTATCATTACAATTTTAAACTTTTTCGCTGCCTCAGCTTTTTCGCAAGAAGCTCCTGCTATCGAAGTTGTCTTTGAAAATGCCAGCGAGCGAGAGCAGGCTTTAGGGGATGGTTTTGATGCTGACCAGATCGCAGCTCAAGTTGAACAATCTCGAGCCGACCTCATTGCTAATGTTGGTGCTGAAGAAGCAGAAAAGATGGTTCCTGTCGCCGTTAGTTATATGATGGTCGATGATTTGATTAAAGAGATGGAAAAAGAACAATCACTAGTATCGACTTGTGGTGCGAATCAAGCCTCTGCCGGTACAGTTGACCTAGAAAAAGAAATCGCCAGACTAAGAAAGGTTATGAACGATGCCTATAGTACTGGCCCAAAAGGCGTGTTGTTTATAAGTTGGGGATATAATCGTGGGTTTCATACCAATTCTGATATTACAGTTAGAACAGATCAAGGATCTTACACAATCAGAAATGCTGCTGGTCAAGATAGACCATCACCTCTTAGCATTAAGTATTTAAAGCCATCAAACTTTTCAGTACCTCAATACAACTTAAAGCTTGGTTATTGGTTTTCTAGAGATTCGCGCTTTGGTATTGGCGCAGGAACTGACCATATGAAATGGGTTTTCGATCCTGAGCGTGAGTACGACATCGAGGGTGATTACACAGGTGAGCTATGGGTTGATGGCGAACGCCGCTCTTTTGATGAGGTCGTAGCAGGAAGAGATGCAAGTTTTTTACTTTTAGAGCACACTGACGGCTACAACTATCCTTATATTGAAGGTCTTTATAGAGAAAAGTTAATAGATACAAGACGCTTTGGTGTTGATGCTGTTGCTGGAGTTGGTGCAGGTATTTTATTTCCTAAAACAAGAACTCGTATTGCGGATCAAGAAAATACTGCAGCTTATAGAGATATCGATAATAAGTTCCATGTTGCAGGTTATGCATTCCACGTAGATGCTAGTCTTATGATTAAGTATAAACAAAGAAATGGTGTGTCTTATTTTGTTAAGCCAACAGTTCGTGGTGTTGCCGGTAAAATTAACAATGCTCTTTATTTTGGTGACGAAGGTTCAATTGAGCAATCAATGATCTATACGTTAGAGCCATCTTTAAGCGTTGGAATGGAAGTTCCTCTTAACGTCATTAATAACGAAGTGAAAAGAGATGCAAGACGTGAGCTTCGTGTGCTAAGAAAGATGAAAAAACTTGATGAAGAAACCGCGAAAGCAGAACTAAGCTTAGAAGAAATGCAACGACAGTACGAAGAAAGCCAAAGGACTAATTAATAAATGAAATCTTACAATGCCCTTGAGACGACCTTTGAGCGACTTCATCATTTAAAGCACCTTGAGTCCATTACATACTGGGATCAAGCAGCTATGATGCCTTCCAATTCAAATGAAGCTCGCTCAAAAGCAATGGCAGAATATGGTGTTTTACTCCATCAGTTAATGGTTGATCCTAAAGTTGGGGAACTTATAAATAAAGCTGAAGGTGAAGATTTAAATGAAGTCCAGCAGGCTTCTCTACGTGAAATGAAGCGTAGATATGATCTATCAACCTGGGTCCCAGAAGATCTGGTTAAAGCAAAGTCTCTAGCAGGTTCAAAATGTGAACATGCATGGAGAACACAACGAACTAATAATGATTGGAAAGGTTTTTTAGAAAACTTTAAAGAAGTCTTAAATCTTTCAAGACAAGAAGCTAAAGTCTTAAGTGAAAAATCAGGACTTAGTCCTTATGACTCTCTCATTGGTCTTTATGAGCCAGGGATGAATACAAAAAACTTAGATCGTATTTTTGGCGACGTAAAAGCATGGCTTCCAGGCTTGATCCAAGAAATTGTCGAAAAACAAAAAACTAGAAAAGTGTTAAAGCCCGAAGGATCTTTCTCTGTAGAAAAACAAAAAGACCTAGGTCTAAAAGTTATGGCCAAACTTGGCTTTGATTTTACACGAGGTCGTGTTGATATCAGTTCTCATCCTTTTTGTGGGGGAGTACCTGAAGATGTTCGAATGACCACGCGCTATGATGAAAATGATTTCGTTAAAGCTTTGATGGGCATCGTCCATGAAACAGGTCACGCCCGTTATGAACAAAATCTACCTGAACAATTAAGAGTTTTACCTGTTGGTAGAGCTCGCTCAATGGGCATCCATGAAAGCCAAAGCTTGTTCTTTGAAATGCAGCTTGGTCGAGGCTCTGCTTTTTTAAAGTCGATTCATCAAGATATCGTCGCATCTTTTGGTGCTTCTCAAGCTTTTGAGATTGAAAACCTAATTAATATCTATCGCCAGGTTAAACCAGACTTTATTCGTGTTGATGCTGATGAAGTAACCTATCCGGCTCACATCATTCTACGCTATGAGATAGAAAAGGCCCTGATTGGCGGCGAGATCGAGGCAAGAGATATCCCTGATATGTGGAATGAGAAAATGATGAGCTATTTAGGAGTTGATACGCGTGACAACTTCCAGCAAGGACCATTACAAGATATTCATTGGACTGATGGCTCATTTGGCTATTTTCCGTCATATACTCTAGGTGCTATGTACGCGGCTCAAGAGTTTAATGCTGTAAAAAAAGAATGTCCGCAAATTGAGTCACATATTGAAAAAGGTGATTATTCACCAGCTTTTAATTGGTTAAAGAAGAATATTTGGTCTCAAGCATCACTTCACACAACTGATGATTTAATGCTAAAAGCAACCGGCGAAACATTAAATCCAGTTTATTTAAAAAATCATTTAATCGAACGTTACCTTAACTAAAAGAACTATATGCCAAAAGTAAAAGTAGAACTCGTTAAATACGACACAGAAAAAACAAAAAAAAGAAAAAGAGAGAATCTTTTAGTAGATGCTAAAACGGAACAAGCTGTTATCGCAAAACTTGAAAAAATCCACAAGGGTGACAAAATCAAGGAAGTTTCTGAGATTATTTGGGGTGCAGAGATTGCGACTAAAGAAGACATGGGTCATGTCATTACTGGAACAATTAAGTTTTACAGCGAAGAGAAAGGTTTTGGTTTTATTAAGCCAGATATTGAAATGAAAGATGTCTTCTTTCATGTAAACTCGCTTAATGGCGCACAAGTTTACGATCAAGACCCTGTCGAATTTGTTGTCAACGAAGGACCTAAAGGCTTAGTCGCTTCAAGAATCAAACTTATTGATGATTAAAACTCATTAAAATATGAAACGTCTTCGATGCCTTCATCGTTAATGATCCATTTGGAGAATTCTCCATATTTTTCTTTCATCATTTCTAGTTTATCCGGATCCATCGGACAGCTATAACCAAGAGCTTCAACTCGTCTTAAAAACTTCTTTGCAGATTTCTTACGAGCAAATTTTGAACAGTTAATAGATTCATCCATTGATTCATCAATATAGTGGCTAAAATCAATCTGCTTAACTTGAACAAATTGATTATCCTGGCATGAAATATATGGCCCATGATTATCACCTAAGATGTCGGGGCGAAGCTGTAGCATATGGTTCCAAAATCTCATGCCATTAAAATTTGCAGCTAAATCAGCATAGCTGAAAACACCAGTCGCTAAGATATTGCCACCGAAAATAGTCTTTTCTCCACGGATACCGTATTTCATGACACTTTTAAGAGCGCGCTCCTTCAGGTGAAAGCGTTTAAAATATTGAAATCCTCGACCAAAGATATGTTCAAACTTATCTGTCCCAACGCGAATTCCATCAATATTGACTAGAGGTCCAAGGGCCAAAGGGCTAGCTGCTGCCGCTGGACGACCTAGTAGATACCCGTCTAAGCGATTCCAGTCAGCATAAACTGATTCGCCTAACGCTATCTGGTGACGTGGGAATTCCTTATCATGCAACATATGTATCGTGAGCTTACCATTTTTGTGATTGGCAAATCCCTTTTTGAGTTCTGTGTATAATAGATTTTCGTCACAACCAGAACTCTGGAGCTGCTTAAGACTTTCTTGTACATGTCTATTGGCTTCGATATTGACGATATCTTTAGAGTTCTTAAGTTCTATGTGCCTTGTTGTAAATTGATCAACTTCAGCCGTATGAGCTTGATTTAGAGTAATCAGTAATAACGCTGCAAAAGCTATTCTTTTCATGATGAAGTCCTCTTATGTTTGTTGGATTTTATCAAAATCATGGACTTGAGTAGGGGATATGAAATTTTTATAAGAATTTTTCCATACCTAAGCAGCTTGTATTAGGATGCCTTATGAATAATAGACCAGAATTTATTAAACATTGTGAAGATTTACGTACTAATCAATCCTTCTCTTATCCCGGAGATAGTGAAACATTTGGCACAGGGGCGGCTCTTGGTCGAGCCTTTGGACTTAAGCGTGTTGCTATCAATTATGAAGTTTTAGCCCCAGGAGATCGAAGCTCTTGGCCTCATGCCCATAGCGAAGAAGAAGAGTTTATCTTCATTTTAGAGGGTCAGCCGCAAATATGGATTGATGGTAATGTTTTTAATTTAAAACCTGGCGATTGTGTCGGTTTACCTCCTGGAACCGGCCATGCTCATACACTCATTAATAATACTAAGAGTGAGGTCAAAGCGATTGTTGTAGGCGAGGGACATACGCCGAGTGATAAAATTTTTTATCCTATGCATCAGGCGAGAAATATTGAAATGAAGGAGAAAGGTCATTTTTGGGATGATCATCCTAAACATGAATTTGGTGATCATGATGGTCAAACGGATCTAAAAAGAGTTAAAACTTTAAAATGATTTTTTCTTCTTATCACTTTCATCTTTATTTTAGTTCTCATCAAATGGAAATTGCCAATGCACTAGCTGCGCAAATAGCCGAAGAATTTCAACTACAGGTCGGTCGCGTATGGGATAGACCTGTTGGGCCACATCCCATCAATTCATGCCAAATTACAGTTCCGTATGAAAAGTTTGAATCTCTCGCAAGTTGGCTTTTAGTTCATCGACAAGGTCTTGATATCTTTATTCATCCCGAGGGAGAAGATGATCTAGTCGATCACCGGGATCACATTATGTGGATTGGACGATCTTATGACTTGAAGCTAGATATCTTCAAAAAATAGGGTCAATTTGCCACTACTTTTTTATAAAAATAGAGCTAAATTTCATCAAAAATAGACAACTTCTTACTGAATGATATTTTTTCGTGTCAAAGTCCATTTCATATTTTAAATCTACTTCATCATTAAAATCTTAAAGCAGGAACTAAGATGAAAAAGTTAATTCTACTTATGGCCGTTATGTGTTCACTACCCCTACAGGCTCAGGTCGATCAAGAGATTAAAGATCTTCTTGTCAGTATTAGAAGAGAGTTAAATGCCCCTCAAGATCAACGTACCTTGCTACGTGTTCGTGAGCGATTGAAAGATACATTAGATCTGCTGACAGACTCAACAAATCCTAATCCTAATCCAGGCCCTATTCCAAGATCAAGCCTAAGTTGCATCGCTAGGGATAATGATGGAAGAGCTCCATGGGTCCTCGGAGTCAGAGATCCACGCACACTTCAAACTCAAAAACTTCCACAGTCAAATGTGGGCGAACTTGCAATTTGCGAACAAGTTAAGCCATTTGCAGTAAACGTTAGAAACAGCCTATTTGTTTGTATTACAAAAGATAACGATGGAAGAGATCCATGGGCGGTTGCTCATTATCGTGACGGTGAACTTGTCTCTAAAGTAAATAATCTTGGTAGTATGAGTAATTGTGTCGCCAGCTTACAGCAGGCAATCTTTAACTCTCAGGCCATCGCTTTTTGTGCCACAAGTGATAATGATGGGCGCGGTCCATGGACACAGATGAGTGTTGTGGCCGAAACAGGTGAAATTCATAAAAATGGCAGCTTTAGTACTCAAGACCAGTGCTTAAGAGCAAAAATTAAGATAAGTTTATAAGGAATATGAGCGAGCAACAAAATAATCCACTCCATGGCCTTACATTAGAGTTCATCCTAACAAGACTGGTTGAACTCTATGGTTTTGAGGAGCTTGGACAACATATAAATATTCGCTGTTTTACTCATGACCCATCAATTCAATCGAGTCTAAAGTTTTTACGTAAAACTGCTTGGGCCAGAGAGAAGGTTGAAAAATTATATCTAGTAAGTCTGGATTAAACTCAATCTAAGTATTCTTTAAGATTTTTTAAGTATTGACTCATAATCAAACCATAGGAAAACTCCAAAACCTCTTTTGGAAGTTTAATTCTAAGAGTTTCTTTGCTCATTTCGTAATCAAACTCTACAGTGTATGTAAACTTCGTCTTCTGGTCATTTAAAGACTCGACTTCTCTAAGGCTACTTAAAAAATACTTGGCATTCTCTGGTGTTTGATAAAAGGCTAATTTGTTCTCTATTAAAGAAATTAGAGTCGTCTTTGTAATGAAGTTTGTTTGTAAACCAATATGGGCATCCTCTGTGTAAGTCGTACCAATCATAAATGGTCCATCAGCTTCCATAGTGTTTACTTCTGTTCTCCAAGTATCATCATTAAGAGTATTTTTGACGTGTTCAAAAACTTCTTGAATTGGTCTTTTAATCTCAATCGATTTTGAAATTCGAACAAGGTTAACTTGAGAAAAAGCAGGGAAGATCCACATTATAGAGATAAGTAGTAATTTCATCAACAAATCTTAACGAACTTATTCTAAAATGAGAACATATCAAAAACCTCTGATATTAATTTAGCTACTAAGTTCTACTGGTAAAATGTATTATTAAGAGCTTAAGGAGTGTCTAGTGTTAATTGAAGTTGTATTAATTGGTATAGTTCTTAGTGTAGATTCTTTTTCTGCGGCGTTAGCTATGGGGACTAGACCTTACAAAATACAAGACTTACTAAAATTTGCTATAAGCTCATCAATGGCTGAAGCTTTATTTACTGTTATAGGAGCTTTGGCAGGGTCAAAAATGGCAGAGTTTATAGATGCCTATGACCACTGGGTTTCTTTTGTCATCCTTGTTATTGTTGCCTTACACATGATTTACGAATCATTAAATGATAAAAAAGATCAGCAAGAAAAAGACAAACAGTTTCATAGTTTTTTTAAAATTCTTATCGTTTCCTTCGCCACAAGTCTTGATGCATTCGCTGTAGGTGTAACTCTTGGCTTAGCTCAAAAGCCGCTAATGCCTTATACAATTTCTATCGGCGCCTTTGCTTTTATCTCAACTGTTTTGGGTATGCAGATAGCGAAAAAAGCATCAGTAAAGTTAGGGGATAGAATAAATATAGCGGGTGCTATTGTTTTAATACTACTTGCTGTTAGCTTTTTAGTTAGTGGCTTAAATTAGATTTATAAATCGTACTTCTCTAGCAACTGTTGATATGTATGATCAGCCTTAATCTTTTTTAGATCTTGATTAAATTGATTCAAAAGGTCTTTTGATCTTTTAGACTTTTTACTAAAGCATGTGAAGTATGGGGCTGATGACGTTTCTGTATAAATGAACTTATCATGAAATGAATTTGTCTTTAAAAGTTCAGATATTACAACTTTGAATGAATAGATAGCATCGATACGCTTTTTTTCAAGCATTTTAAGTAGGTTGAGCTCGTTACTTGATGCGATGAAATCTATCTTATTCTTTTTTAAGTCATCTTCAAGACTGTAACCTCTAACGACACCTACTTTCATGTTGTTAAGTTCAGATAGTTTGGTGAATGGTATTTTCGTTAAAGAGTAGAATCCTATTGAATTTCTTCCTATCTCATCTGTGAAATAAAAATCATCTTCACGTTCTTTTGTAAATGAACAGCTACAAAGACCATCAAGTTCGCCAGATTTTGCTACGACTAAAGCTCTTTTCCATGGAAAGAATTCAGTTTTAAGTTCTTGATTTGATAGGTTGAAAACAGCTCGAAGTAAATCAATATCAAATCCAGGTTTATCAACTTTTGGATGTTCAATTTTTAATGGAGGAAAATTGTTGCAAGCCAATGAAATACTAGCTTCTTTGGACCATAGGTTACTGGTCACTAAAATAAAAACTATCGTGCTAAGCAAAAACTTCATTTTATTTTGCACTTATATCAAAGAATTAGACTATTCTAATCCTCATTACTTTCCTCGTCATCATCCTCTTCGAGGTTATGATAGACAGTAACAACATCCTCATCATCTTCAAGCATATCAAGAAGCTTATCAATTAGTTCTAGGCTTTCTTCGTTGGTGACTTCCTTTTTATTTAAAGGAATACGAACAAGTGATGCTTCTTCTGGAGTAAGGTTTAGTTCCTGCAGTTTTTCCTGGATTGCCCCAAAAGCCTCCATGGCGCCGGTGACCTTAAACATATCGCCTTCATTTTCAACATCTTCAGCGCCGCCATCAATCATGCTAAGAGTAAAGTCATCCTCATCAATTCCATCAGTCGGTATTGTAAAGACAGACTTATGTTCAAAAACAAATTGAAGTGAGCCCGTAACTCCGAGTGAACCACTACATTTTCTAAAATAACTTCTGACATTTGAGACCGTACGAGTGGCATTATTTGTTGAAGCCTCAATGAAGATGGCAACGCCATCAGGTCCATAACCTTCATAGGTGATATCTTCATAACCTACGCCATCTGAGCCTTGGCCTTTTTTAATGGCTTTATCAATATTGTCTTTTGGGACGTTAAATTTTTTAGCTCTCTCAACAGCAACTTTTAGTAAAAAGTTTGAGCCTAAATCAGGTCCACCTTTTTTGGATGCCATAAAAACATCTTTAAGCATTCTTGTATAAAGGGCAGCGCGCGCCTTATCAGCAGCACCTTTTTTATTCGCAATTTTGGCTGATTTTCTTCCCACTTTATGTCCTATTTTAATTTTTAAGAAATTTAGCTAAAAAGACAGGCTTTTTCTAGGATAGAAAATATTTATTAATCGGTAAGAAGTTAACTTTAAAAGCTAACTTACTGATTTTAGGCAAAAAAAAGCGGGATTTCTCCCGCCTTCAATTCATTATATTTGAATAGCCTAGTAAGATTCAAAACAAGAAAGACCATATTCTCCACGAGAGTTTCTATAGTTTCTTTCGTTTTGACACTGGTTGTTTGCATCAGCACAAGCTTGTGAACGGTAGTAAGCAGTTGCGTAGAAAGTTCTAAGGCTGTAGCCGTAACGATCTTGAAGTTTATAAGTACATGACTCATAACCTGGATTTGGTGGATATCCGCCGCCATTACCTGGGTTATATCTTTGAGTTTCACAGCGATAGTTTCTATAACGATAATCTGAGATACGATCGCGGTTGCAATCTCTTAAAGCTTCACGACAAGCATCGTTTCTGCCATAGCCAGTACCTCTGTAGGTGCGAACGTTATTATAACCGTTAGTCATTGCTACAGTGCAAGTGTCTGCCACACTTACGAATGAATAGGATAAGGCGATTGCCATTAATAGTAATTTCATGAATTCCCCCACATGATTGTTTCTTAATATTTAAAAGAGGTGGGGCAAGTAGCCAAATTAATTTGTAAAAAATCCAGCAATTAAGCCTTATTGTAAGGAATTTTTTAACATTGTAAGATGTTTTGGAGTCAGAATGTCTCCAAAGATGATGCTAATCCTAATCGAAAAGCGTCTCTATAATTTCTTTTAGGCGGCTTCGATCAATCGGTTTAGACATATAGTCATTCATACCAGCATCTAGACAAACTTGGATGTCTTCAGTACTGACGTTCGCTGAAATAGCAATGATAGGAGTCATCGTGTTAGGATTATCGGCTTCTGCGGCGCGAATTCTCTTCGTTGCCTCTACGCCATCCATTTCAGGCATCTGCATATCCATTAAGATAAGATCAAATTTAGTACTGCGACAACTTATCATCGCCTCCAAGCCATTATCTGCTGTTGTAATAGATCGAAAGCCCCATTTTTCAAGAAGCGTTTTGATTAAAAGTTGATTTATCTTATTGTCTTCTACAATGAGAACTTTTAAAAACTCTGTGTTTTTGAGTTCAATTGGAGTTGAATTATTTTTTTCTTGAAACGAGACAAGCTCCTCTCGACTGACTTTTTTTACTGGGAAAAAGCAAGTAAAAGTAGTTCCCACTCCTAAATTACTTTTTACCGTTATTGATCCACCTAAAAGTGTTACCAATTTTTTTGTTATAGATAGACCAAGGCCAGTCCCACCATACTCGCGTGTGATACTGCTATCGACTTGATGAAAATCTTCAAATAAGAAATCAAAATTATTACTTTCTATTCCAATTCCAGTATCTTCAACAGAGATTGAGATTTCAAAATGATCAGACTCATCTTTTACTATTTCAAAAATAAGGGAGATATGACCATTTTTGGTAAATTTAAAGGCATTACCAACTAAGTTGAAAATAATCTGCCTGACGCGAATAGGATCACAATAAACAAAATTAGGAAATTCCGAGGCGATTTCAAGCTTGATGTCAACTTTTGAATGGCGAGATTGATTTTTAAATGATTCAAGGACTGATTGACCTAAAATTCTAAGATCTATAAGCGATTCTTCAATTATGATTTTACCAGCCTCAATTTTTGAAAAATCTAAAATATCATTTACAATTGTTAAAAGAACTTTGCCGTTATCTTGAATTATATTTGTTTTACTTTTTTGAGAGGAATCAAGTTCGGTATCAAGCAGAAGTTCTGACGCCATTAGAACTCCACTAAGTGGAGTTCTAATTTCATGACTCATGATCGCTAGGAATTGGCTTCTTGCATTCATAGCTTTTACCGCTTCTTTTTTAGCTTCCTCAAGATCTTTGATAAGTGATAAGAGTGTTGATCTCATAAAATGAATAATATAGACGGCAAAAAAACTTAAAAGAGGAAGACTTGTAAGAAGTAAATAATCTTGAATTGATGGAGTTAAAACTAAAGACTTTAAAAAAACATACTGAAAAACAACTAGACCGATTGCTATGATAAGAACAGACCTAAAGTTAAAAAATAACATTGTAAAAATAAGAGCGGTAAGAAAAAAACTATCGCCTTCGCTAAATGATTTCAAATTTATCATTGTACCGAAACCAAGAAGGATAAAACATAAGATAATGTACATTGCCTGAAGCTTAAGTGAGATCTTCTGATTAAAAATAAAACAAATAAAAATTCCAATGAATAAGATTGAATGTAAGGCCATGGTTGGAAGCCAGCCTTGCTCAATAGATCGTAGTAAAGAGAGAGCAAAGATCGGTATTGTGATGAAAAATAAAATCCTAATCATATCCTTAATGATTTTTTGATTAGAATTATCAATGGCTTGGTGATTAGTATGCATCGTCTATAAGTCTATCGGTAATATCCTAAAGACAGATAAGTTAATAATGATGATAAATGTCATAAACAATTTATAGGCGTTTATACGATGTAAAAACTTCATGAAGAATGCAGATGTTTTTTTAAAGATAAGGTGTATCAATAATCTGAAAGTGTCTGTTATCAATAGGTTAGATTGCAAATGTTCTCTTAATTGAATTAGTAGAATATATCTATCTATTATTTAAAGTTGATTAAAGCACTAATTAAGTCTACTAAACAACAATAATTAAATAACGTTTGAGGCTTTTGATGAAAACTTTAATATCAGTCTTTTTATTTACGATGGCACTAAATGCTAACTCTTCTGTATGCAAGACATTCCAAGAAGGTGATTTTGATTATGCTAATCATACAGCAGGAGATGTTTTAACCAAAGAGGTTTGGAAATCGATTGATGTTGTTGCATCTTTTCCATTTAAAGAATGTCACGATGCTATTTCACAATCATTAATCAAAGTAGATGGACAAAACTACTGGGTTTTTAGATCTACCGAAGATCATTGTGATGGTGGGAACACATACGGATCAATCTATTCTGAAGACCTTAAAACGCCAATTGCTCACATTTATGATTCAGACATTTATTGCGAAGAAGATTGGAGAGAAGATGAAAGAGCAGTTCATCATCGCTGTGATATTGAAGCTGAGAAGTTAGCTCAAGATAAAATGAAGGAATTCGGATTTGATTTTGAAGTCAATAGTTCTTCATTAGAACTAAGAAGTGGTTATTCTTATTCATTCATTTTTGTTGAAGGAAAAATAAAAAATAAAGGCGATAAATTGTCGACTATAAAGGTTCTAGCGAATTTAAAAAGTTGTCAGTTTGCCACTGTTTCCATTTCTGATCTTACATTATAGCCAGCTTTGATATAATCTAAAACCATCAAGATTGATGGTTTTAGATTGATAAAGGCTATAAGTGAAAAGTCTTGTTTTATTCTTGTTTTACTCATTGCCCAAACCGATTTGTTTGCTCTTCGTTAATGGATTTATTTTTCTTGGAATGAATTTAAAATTTAAATTTATTGGCCCAAGAATCTGTCATTTAACTCTTCCCTCAACATGTGATCATAATTGTCCGTTTTGTATCACAGATATTCACGAAAAAGGTCGACTGCAAGGCAGAGACACTCTTTCATTTGAAGAGGTAAAGACTATTATTGATAACGCTCTCAATGAGTTGACCTTAAAGTTTAATTTCACTTCAAACGGTGAGCCTCTTTTATATCCACAAATTAAAAGCTTAATTAGTTATATTCAAAACCGTTCAAAAGGAAAGGCTGATATTCAGATTATTACAAATGGTACAAGTATAAAGCATGATGAATTAGATTTTTATAAAACTCATAATGTTGCCTTTTGGATTAGCTTGCATTCAGTTGTTTTTGAATCTTGGCTTCAGATGCATCAGCCTCTTCATCATCAAAAAGAAAAGTTTCAAAAACTGAGTAAGACTATTGAGCTAATTTCTCAAAAAGGAATGAATCTTACACTTCATTTTGTTATTACAAAACTAAACTACAAACACCTTGTTAAAATACCTGAATTTATAAAGGATAAAAACGTAAGTCATCTTTCACTGACTAGACTCATAGATCATAATGACTTGAAACTTTCAAATGATGAAGAGTTTGAATTAGAAGGAATTATCCAAGAATTAAAAACTAGTCTTAATTCAAACGGTATTAATCATAATTTAGATGGTTTTGAGGCTATGTTAGAAGAAGATCAGATGGAATCCTCTAATGAGCTCAGCTTTTACGAACAAAATCGCTGCTATATGCCCTTTTTGATGAGACCAATAACTGATAGTGGTCAAATTAAAAGCTGCAACGGCGGACCAAGTTTAGGCTCTTACAAAGACAACGAGACTTATCTAAATGAAGAAATTTTTTTTAAAGCTGCTTTAGATATAAAGAAAACAAACGGAGTCGTTGATCAATGTCAGTGCTCGTCTTGTCCACAGCTTGTAATGAATAAGATAGCAAATAAATATTGTCTGTAACTACCTAAGCGACCATGCACAACGAATAAAGACTAACTGAAATAAAACTCTTCCCCAAAGAAGAAAGGGAGATGTTATTCCAAGCATCGAAATATTATTCATGGCCACATGGAGATGGGCCGGAATAATGGCGATGAAATAGAGCGCTGTTAGAACAGCAAATAAATTCCTTGTTCTTTCAAACAAGATTCCTAGAGCAAATATAATTTCTAGAACCCCAGTGAACAGAATGATTTCTAAGTGCATAGGGAAATATGGAGGCATTAGGAACATAAACGCTTGCGGATTTACTAAGTGGTAAGTCCCAGCAAAAAGAAGGAAAGCACAGAGGATATATTTAAGAAGAGTTTTGTACTTTTTAAGCATAAAAAAAGCCTGGGACTTCGCCCAGGCTATTAAACTGCAATTAAGCTTTAATATTAGCGCCTACGACTGCTGCCATTTGCATCATATCGATAGTATCGCCAACTTTAAGACCAGTTAGATCAGTAAGTTTTCCTGATTTACTAGTTGATTTAGTTTTTTTGAAAATTGGAAGAAGCTTTTCATCAGTAACGATGAATTTTCCAGCATTTTCTGGTTTTCCGTTAGCTGTTTTTGTTTGAAGCTTATTACTTTTAATATAGTCCCAAAGCTTTTTAGTTATTTCAGTTCTTGGTAGTTCAGTTGCTCCAAGCATTGCTGCAAGTTCTGACTGTAGTTTAACTGGTTTTTTTAGTCCTTTCTCTTCGGCCATTTTTAATTCCTTGTAAAAATTTTGGGTATTGTCTCATAAATTGGCGATATACGTCTAAACGTAAGTTTGACGAGATGCTCAGGTCTTGCGCGTCAAACTTACGTTTTGTCAGTCACTTAGCTTTCTTTTTTAATTTTTTCGCGAGTTTTTTTCTGAATTCTGAAACTTTCTTTTTATTTTTATCGCGATATTCTTTTTGTTTTAACTTGAGAGCTTCCTTCGATCTTTTGTAAAACTCACTTTGTTTTGGGTCAATTTCTTGTTTTAATTTATCTCTAAGCTCTTTATCATTTGCACGTTTTAGTGCTTTGGCGACTTCGTAAAACTCTATTTCTTTTTCAGTTTTAATTTTCGGTATTTTGGTTTTTGGCTTTGAGACAGCTTTTTTCTTTGGTTTTTTTACATTCTTAGATTCGATAATTTCTATTAACTCAGCTAAGCATATTTTTTTGTCAGTTCGCTCCAATGAATAAAGGATGTCGTATTGTGATGCTAAATAATCCTTTAAATATTTTATAAAAAGAGAAATTGGATCTAATTCAAACTGTTTTAAAAAGGTTTCTTCTCCGATCATATGAAGAGCAAGAGAGCCTGTCGTGTGGTATTCGTTTATGAGTGGTAAGCAAAAATAATCAGATGGTTTAATTCCTGTTCCACCATTCGTACCTAAACGTATATGGTGAGCACATTGCGCTTTCTTATTTGATACAACACAGTTTTGCTCTCTAAGCCAACTTAGGTATTTTTGATTTCTATGTGACTTATGTTTTGAAAGCTCCAAAAATATTACCTTAGTTTTAACGTCATTCTATTGTCATCAATGGGTAGTCCATTAACACGAAACATATCTTCATTAACTCCCACATGATTAAAACCTAATTTTGTATAAAGCTTAATTGCGGCTTGATTGTGAGAAAAGACATAGAGATCAATATATTCAATAGGCGAGTTTGTTTTTAACCACTCTATTGAATGTTCCATCATTCTTTTACCAAGTCCTTGAGCTCGAACTGCTTGATTCATTCCGAGTCCAACTTCACATCGGTGCAAGGCCGCATCTAGATAATGCCCCTTAAGAGCAGCATGAGCAACGATATCAACTCCATCCATACAGATAAAAGTTCTCTCCCATCTTGTAGCCTCAAAAGGCTTTTTAATATTATCTCCAATATTTTTTAGCATCATCTCTTTAGGATGCTCGTAGTTTAATGGAAATGGAGTATAGATAAGATTTCCGTTTATACCCGATTCGCTCATGTGCGCGTGTAGGTAGTCGACATATTGCTCAAGCATAGATTCGTCTAATAAAACGACAGATCGATCGTTCATTTTAAGTGTCCTGTTTTGACAAAGATTAACGTATCTTCTTCAACAAAGGGATGATGAGTTGATAAGTGAGGGCTTCTTATCCAAGTATATTTAGGATATTGAGCAAATTCATCTTGAAAAACGCCTGAGATGACAAATATCTCTTCCCCGCCCATATGACGGTGAGGAATAAACTGTTCACCTTTCGGCCAAAAGACAAGCGCAGTCCCTTCAGTTTCAAATTGATGCAAAGGCAGAACCTTTAGATTACCGTGACCATCTCTCCAATCGTTTGGTGAAGGCTTGATTCTCAATGTTTCAAGGTCTCGAGAATCAAATTGGTTTAATTTTACAAGTAGAGTGCAGCCTTCTTTGCTAAATGGAGAGTGGGAGCTGTTGGGTGGATTTCGTAAATAACTACCTTTGGGATAATCACCACTTTCGTCGCTAAATATTCCCTCTAAAACATAGATCTCTTCGCCGAGTGGGTGAATGTGGGACTTAAAACTTGATTCTGGGGCGTACTTAACGAGCGAAGTTGTATGCCCAGATTCTTGCTGTTGTCGCTCTAGGGGCTTTCTAAGGACTCCAGGCATAGGCGATGGCTGCCAATCAAGCTCAAGTGTTCTAATGACGACTTTCTTTGTTAGGTCCATATTATGATTTTGCATACTTATAAAGCTAGCATGTCGTTCACTATTTATCAGTAGTCTTAGAGCTTTTGTCATGATAGCTGCATAGCATGAAAATTATTTTTATTTTAATAGTGATGACCACTTTCAACTGTTTTGGTGCTGATTGTATCGCGCATCGTGGCTACCTAAGAGAATCTGTCGAGAATTCTTTAGATTCAGTCATTAATGCCATTAATGCTGGAGCTGATGGAGTTGAATTTGATATTCACCACACAAAGGACGGCACTCCGTTTCTTTTGCATGATAGTACTTTAGAGCGAGTTGTTGATGACTCAATAGAATGCCCATCAAAAACTAAAGTGAAAGATCTTCTTTGGTCAGAGATTAGCCAGCATTGTCGACTCAAAGACGGCCAGCGTTTGGTAAGCCTTGAAGAGCTACTTATCCAAACAGCAAATTATAAAGGCCTATATTTTGTTGAGCTTAAAGATAAGCCAAGTCATCTTTTTAAAGATGTTGTTGAAAGTTCAGGAGTGGACTTTTCTCGTCTTAGATTTATCTCTTTTCGCTTGAAGTTCTTACAAGTTGTCCGAGATTTTATACCGGAGTCTCAGTCTTTAAGACTTAGTAAGTTTATTCCATTTTTTGCATGGTCTAGGGGGATGAATGTTCATTACCCATTAAAACCATTCACATGGCTTGCTCGAATGCTTGGTCATGAAAATGGGGTGTGGACCGTTAACGACTATGAAAGACTTTTAAAGTACCACAAGAGAAAAGTTGATTTTATAACAACCGATGAAATAGAGCTTTGCCTGAAGGCTCAATCTCAAGATGCTTTAAACTAAATGGGTGTACCTAGAGGACTATAGTGAGTAAGATGATCTTATGAGCTCTGGACTTTTAGCCTTACTCGATGATGTCTCCGCCCTTGTTAAAGCAAGTGCTGCTTCACTTGATGATGTTTCTACACAGGTTGCAAAAACGAGTGGCAAGGTTTCAGGCATTCTCATTGACGATGCCGCCGTTACACCAAAATATGTTATTGGTTTATCGCCAGATAGAGAAGTATTCATCATTTGGTCGATTGCCAAAAAATCACTTATTAATAAAACATTTATTCTTTCCCCTGCAGCACTATTTTTAGGTCACTTTCTGCCTTGGAGTATAACTCCACTTTTAATGTTGGGAGGAGCCTATCTTTGTTATGAAGGATTTGAAAAAGTACATTCGCTATTTTCCTCTAAAAAACATGTTATTGAAGATTTAGAAGCTGAAGTCGATCTTGTTGCATTGGAGAAAAAAAGAATTGCTAGTGCCGTAAGAACCGATCTTATTTTATCTGCTGAAATTGTCGCGATTACCTATTCGAATGTACTCAGCGAATCGTTCGTTAAGCAGACTAGTGTCATGCTCGGTGTAGGAATTTTATTAACTCTAGTTGTATATGGCGTCGTTGGTTTAATCGTGAAGGCCGATGATATCGGTTTATATTTTGCCAAAGGTAACTTTCATTCACTTGTTCAAAAAAGTGGTGCCTTGGTCGTTAAAATGATGCCAAGCTTTTTAAATCTTTTGAGCTATGTTGGAACCTTGGCCATGCTATTAGTTGGGTTTGGGATTATCGTTCACGGTATTCATCCCATTGCTGTGATTGAAGAAAGTCTATCAACGATGATTAATGAGATCTCAGCTCTTTTGAGCTGGTTTGTGATCAGCTCCATTAATATAGTCTTGGGTCTTTTCTTGGGATATTTAATAGACTTATTAATAAAAGCATTTCAGCTATTTAGAGCCAAGAACGCCAAAAAATTGTAGAATTTTCATCCTAATTCAACGCTGTGTCATTTCAATCGTTTTTGAATCTTATAGGCTAAGTTTCCACTAAAAAGGAAGAGTTATGACTTTTATTCAAATGCTCTGTTTATGCCTAGTTTTCTTAAGCACCATAACAACTTCAAGTGCTACCAGCACTAGTGTTGAATCCTTTAATTCTTATGAAGATACAACTGAGTTTTTACGCCCTGATATCGATCCAGATTATGACTCCAAATCAACTGGCCCGATTCTCTCTCATATCTTTAAAGTGGTGAAGAATGATGGCAGCAGGCAAGTCCTAGCGATTCAAAACTTTGACTCATTAGTTAAGCCCGCTTCAACGATGAAACTCTTTACTGGGTGGTGGGCGCTTCAAGAGGGGATTAGAGAGTTGGATTATCTCGCTTTAATGCTTAAGACGAGTTCCAATGCTATGGCACAAGCGACATTAGATCTCTTGGGTAAGCCTAGTGATATGGAAGACTATTATTCACTCCAAGGCCTGACCATTAATTCTGACACATTTAGAGTTGCCGATGGTTCTGGTCTTAGTTATTCGAATAAATCAACTTGTAGTGTCCAAATTCAATTGCTGGAATTGATCTACGCAAGCTCGCAGTATGAGGTCTTTAGAGATCTTCTTGCTACTCCAGGTGAAAATGGAACTTTAAGAAGTAGACTACTAGACCTTAAAGGAAAAGTTTTTGCTAAGACAGGTACTTTAAATCGAACAGCTGCCCTTTCTGGCTTTGTTGAAACGGATAAAGGCACGATTCTCTTTTGTGTTCTATCTGACTTTATCAATACAAGTCTTCAAGTCGAACGAAATAGAATTGATGATCTTGTAAGAGAGAATTATAAGATTGTTAATGATTGAATTAAAATTAAATGAATGGGAAAATGGTAATATTGATGATGCTTCCATGGCAGCATCTTTTTTTATTTACTATCATTTAAAGAAATATCCTAACAAAAAAATTGAGCGAGCCTTTGCTGAAAGTGAAAATGTCTCAGAGCTTTTGCAGCAATTTGTTTTTAAAAAAGTTAGGTCTAAGGCTTTAGAGGCTTTAAAGAAATGGTGCCTCGGAGAGTGGGACTTTAAACTCGTCACAACAATTCTAACCCCGTTCGAAGTTCTTTCTTTACAAGCACAAGGGATTAGGCCTGTCACAATGAAAATCCAGAAAGAATTTCAACCTATACTTCATAAAGAAGATTGTTTAGAGTTTTTTATTCATGACCTTGAGCATGGTTATATGTTTTTTCATGATGAAGAGTTAAAAGTGATGCAACTCAAATTCTTTAAAGAGATTAAAGATTCTTTTACACTTGATTTTTGGAATAAATATAATGGTGATAAACGATTTGAATATCGTCTTCATTATCTTATTAGTGATATGAATACACATTTAGAACACTATAAAAGCTATCTTTATGCGATGATAGATGCTGAAGATCAAAAGTACGTCGATTATATATTTGAATAGCCTAGCGATTAGTTGCACCTGTTCGAGCTTCTGGCTTATAAATTTCCTCGTACTGTCTCCATGCACCAGCTTTTCCTGAGCCACGTGTTTCGTCATGAATAGCCTGAGCTTGTCTGTGTTCTTTGACCAGACAGTTTCTAAGATCAACGTAAGGCTGACAAATGCGTGTGACATAAGCATTAAAGTCTTTTTCATTTAACACTTTATTTTCTTCTGCTTGGTCGGAAAGTACGCCACCATAACCTCTACGTTCAACGCGAGATGTACGCTCTTTGATTTCTTTTTGGTGATAATTTTCAACAAACCTTTGGCAGGTAAGTTCATTTACTGAGTAGTCACTAAAGGCACCTTCAAGTTTATCTGATAAGTCATCGTGCATACTTTTATTTGTACTAAAATCAGCCATTTCATCAAGAATTGAAGGTTCAATCCCATACAATTCACAATCTTGTGCTTGCTTAGACATCTCTCTCATAACTGTATCAAGATTTCTTCTTCCTTTTTCTTGATCACAGCTTTCAAAGAAGCACCAAGAAGTATTAAAATCGTAATTGATTGCAATGATCGTACTAAAAATGAGGACTTCGAATTTGTCTTGCTCTGCAAGCGCTTGCTCGATGACAAGGTTAATTATAGAATTTAAATAACTTGTTTTCTTCTTATCATTCAAGGCTTTTTCAATTTCCTTGTATTCAACATTTCGAATATTTACCTTATGATTATTTAAAAGCACAAACCCTTCAAAAAGCGAGTCAGGTGTAAAAATTATTGAATTGTTTGAAATTTTAATTGTAGCCACATTATTTTCGACGTTTATCTTTGGAAGTTTTAGACCTGCATAGGCTTCGTATTCAGGTAGATTTTTACTAAGCTTTGCAATGCTCCCAACTGTATGATTTTTTGAATTAAATGATTGTATATTGTATTTAAATTCTCTGGTGTATTGATTTTCGATTTGAGTCGCAAATAGTTTTTGCATTTTTCGATCTGTTTTATTAGTGATTTCTTTTGAGTAGCTTTTCGAAGATAAAAATAAGACAGAAGAAAGTATTAAAACGAGTGTAAGTTTCTTTTTCAAGTGAACCTCATTAACAATTATCTTTAATATACATTTAAGATAAACCCCTATCGGCTAATTGCCTAAAATTGATTAGTTTGATCGGTTATTGCTGTGATTCCTTATGCTTAGCTATTATTATATGCCCATTATAATTGCCATTTAGGTCTTTATGGCCTTTGAACTTAAGTGTTCTGTAAGATGGCTATAACTATCATTCAATTGGAGATTAATTATGACTGAAGACCTACAAAAGGAAATCGAAAGATTAAAATTAGAAAATGAAAAGTTAAAACAAGATAAAAAGAAATCTAAGGATATCTTTTTTAAAGTTTCTCAAAAGGGCGCTGTCTCAGCTTATGGTCTAGGTCGTTTCCCTGTAACTTTATATCAAGAACAATGGACAAGATTGCTTGATAAAAAAGAAGATATCTTAGAGTTTATTCAGGAAAACGAATCACAATTAAAAACAAAAGAATAGTTAACTCACTAATATAGTCGGTTTAAATAAATAATCCTTAATAATAAAGCAATGATACACTTTATACATTACTAAAATTATTAAGGATTATTCATGACTTTATTTTCGTCTAAAGATTCTAGGCATAGTTTAAAAACGGCTTTCTTGATTACTATTGTTCCAGTTTTAATGCTGTTAATGGTTGTCTATTCAATTTGGCTGATCATGGTCATGAATCATTCATTTTTTGTCGCTAACGGTTTTCCATTGAGTGACGAATCGCTAGCTGATTTTTTTAATTACGTTTTCCAATCTCAAATTGAATATATTCCCTATATAGGTCTCTTTTTAATTGTTGTTTTCTTTGTTGGGATTATTGTTTCTCATATAATTCTAAGACCATTTCATCAACTTACTCAGATGTGTCAGGATTTAAAAGAAGGTCATGACATTAAGACTAAAGTTTCGGGTTTAGAAAAACAAAAATTGCTTATTAAACTAGGTTATTTTTTAAGTGATTTTTCCAAAGCAAAAAAAGATAATAAAGCGGTTAGTGTTCCTGATGATCTTAAGAAAGTGACAGGACCAATTATGGATAAGGTTTTCTACTTTCAGTTCTTGTGTGTGATGTTTATTATAAGTTTCATAACCATTACTTCACTTTATATTTTTACTTATCAGTTATTTGATTCAGTTGTTGTTTCAGGTATTTCAATGCTTAAGTCTTCATCTAGTGCGGCCGGAATCAAGGGAATGACGTACTTCTTTAATTCTCAAGAAAATCTCATTGATTATGTCATCATCATTCCAAGTGTGATTTCGTTAATTCTGTATCTCATCATTGCAAGATTGCTTATAAGCAATATTCAGGGTGTGACTTATGCTTATGTTAGAGATATTTGTGATGCGGCTTCAGGGCAAAACTCAAAGCGAATTAGACCACGCCAAGACGATCCGGGCAAAGAGGCAGCTGATGCTGTTAACCAGGTCTTAGATCAAATTAATATTTAATTAAGTTCCACAGAATGTGTTTTTAATCTCTTCATCAGGAAGTGGTGGCAATCCAAATTGATCATTGGGTTGCCATGGATTCTTGAGGGCCTCATTCATTTCTTTAAATAGGCTATATTCCCCAGAAAGACCTTGTTGAATGACTTTTTCAATTTGATGATTTCTAGGAATGAGATAAGGATTAATTGCTTTCATCAATTTATTGGACTCATCTTGATCATAGATAAGTTGAGTTCTTTGACTATTTATAATCTTGAAGTCTGGAAATTGATCAAAGTATTTAGGCTCATGGGTGAGTCTATAAAAACTAAGAGTAAAATCAAGTTTATTCTGTTCTAAAAAATTCAACCATAAATTAACAATTTCTAGATTTGGTTCATTGAGTCCAAGTTTCGTTGACAATATTTTTGAATACTCATGGTCATACATGGGATAGAGCAGCTCAAGTGTTTGATTTGTTTTTTGTATTGCTGTTTTTTCATCTTGATCAATTAAAGGAAGCACGGCACTTGCAAATCTAGCTAAGTTCCATTTTCCAATATTGATTTGATTATTATAGGCATATCTGCCTTGGCGATCGATAAAACTATAAACTTGATTTGCCTTGTATGTATCCATAAAGGCGCAAGGCCCAAAATCGATCGTTTCTCCGCAAATAGACATATTGTCAGTATTCATTACGCCGTGGATGAATCCGACAGACATCCATTTTGAAATTAAAATTGACCAATTTGTAGCAACAGCGCGAATAAATTCAAGATATTTTTCGGATTGATTTGTAAGGTGTGGGTAGTGGCGATCAATAGTGTAGTCTGCTAAAGTTCTAAGCCCATCAAAATCTCCTCTAGAGGCAAAGTATTCAAAGGTTCCGATTCTTATATGACTTTTGGCAACTCTAGTTAAAACTCCACCAGGTTGGATTTGTTCACGGTAAACATCCTTTGATGTTTCAACGGCACAAAGAGATCGTGTGGTAGGTAGTCCAAGTGAGTGCATTGCTTCACTGACTAAATACTCTCTTAGCACTGGCCCAAGAGCAGACAGTCCATCACCTTGGCGCGAATAAAGTGTTGGTCCAGAACCTTTGAGTTGAATATCAAATCGATTATTTTCATGATTTTGAACTTCACCAATTAAAGTGGCACGCCCATCTCCAAGTGTTGGATTAAAGTGTCCAAATTGATGTCCGGAGTATGCAGTTGAAATCATACTTGCACCGTCAAAAATTTTTTGACCACTAAAATATTGTGCTTTATCAAAATCAGATAATTTTGAAGCATCAATATTAAGAACATTCTTTGCTAAATCATTATTGAAGCAAATAAGTTTGGGGTTTTCAAAAATTGAAGGAGTGCTTTTTGAATAAAAGCGAGAAGGAAGAGACTCATAGCTATTGCTAAATTTGATCATAAAAAAGAATCCGATTTTCTCTATCTTCGTGTATGATAGGTCATGGGAAAAATTAAATATATTTTTATTATCATAGCTTTAGCTGGTGTGTATTTCGCAAAAACCAGGATTGATGAACAAAATAAAGCTAAGGTGGAAATGATTGAAAGTTTTGATGATCAGCCAACTCAGATTCCAGCAGCTGAAAAAAAATAGGCCTTTAATAAATTAAAGGCCCATCACAATTTTATAATTTCTTAACGTTAACTGCGCATGGTCCTTTTTGACCTTCGCCGACTTGATAATCAACGCTATCGCCTTCTCTGATTGGTCCATTTTCCACGGCTGTAGTGTGAACAAAAAGATCTTTTCCTCCATCATCAGGAGTAATAAAACCAAAACCTTTTGCATCATTAAAAAACTTTACTTTACCTGTACTCATGAACTTCCTCATATTTAAAAGATGGGCTCTAAACATTTAAAACCTTAAGCAAGCATACTGTATGTGAATCATTAAGACTAAAAGAAAAGTCTTGCCTCATCTAAGTTATTGATTTTATGAATGATTCAAAGCATGAAATCATGTTTATTTCCTGATTTACCGATAACTTGGCTATGAAAAGACTACTTTTTATCAGTTTTTCCCTTCTCGCTCTATCGTGTACGAAATCTCAGCCGCTGCAGGTTGAGCGTAAGATTGCTTCATGGCATAGCTGTTATGAACTACTGAGTGATATTGTTTATCATTCTCAAAAATCTAATGGCTATGGTTCAACAGGTTTTCATTTTTCAAAGAGCTTAACTGAAGTTGAAGATCTCTATGGAGATGAAAGTTTTTTTTCAATTCAATCAAGAGTTTCCAATCAAGAAATTAAAAAAAATAATACAAAATTAAATAAGTTACTTAATGAAGACAATGGTGCAATCGATTCGATTGAAGACAAGGTCAACACAGTAACAAGAACTCAAGCTCAAAATCTTTATGATGATATGACGAGTACTCCTTGTGTTCGAAATGATGGGCCTTATCAAAGACCAGGAGTAAGTCTAGGGTATTGCTTTGGTAGAGCTATTATTTCTCATTTTCATGCACTAAGAAGAGGTGTGCATCCTGAATCAATGAAAAAGATTTGGGTTGTCGGGCCAATGCGTGGTAACTGGGGACATCATGTTGCCTATATGGTTAGAGGGGAATATGGGAAATGGTTTGTTATTGATAATGTTACAGGATTAGTTCCTCATGACGAATGGATAGAAAGTCTAAAAACATTTAAAAATACGAGCAGTGAACTAATGTTTTTTGTGACTGAAGCGAACCGTTTTGGACCTGAGTCGAGTAAAGTTTATAATACTGTAGATCTCTTTAATGTTAGTAATCGAAATTGGAATCAATTTGACCGCGAATCTGATTATTACAGAGGATTTTTTCGTGACTTTTTTGCTTGGCTAGATGAGCAGCCAAAACCTGAAATATTCAAATAATTTTGTATCTTGTATAACTCAATTTCTATTCTTGATTTCTTTCTCTCATGATACGCTCTGCTCAAAATAATTTGACGAGTTTATCATGCATAAAATTATCTCCATCATTGCGTTTTTCCTGTTAAGTACTTTTGCTGCATTTGCTGATCAAGGTGCGGTTGAAATAAATTTAGGAGCTTTCTACTCTCATAAACGTATATGGCGAGGAGCGTTGATTTGGAATGCGCCGACGTTGATGGCTGGTCCAAGTTTCACGTTTTTTAATCACGTAACCATTGCAGGTCCCAACTTAACTTTTTTTCACGAAATACAAAAAGGAAATAAGGTGAGTCTGGGTGCTTCCTATTTTGAGGATAATGAACCAAATGGGCCTGTCGTAAAATTTAAGAGTCAGGAAGAAGATTATAAAAATACTAGAAGTGCTACGATTGATACTTTTATAAAGTACGAATATCGTTACAAATGGTTTTTTAATACTTCAATCGAATATCATAAAGACGTTAAAAGAAGCGAAGGAAGCTATTCTTATATCGAGTTTGCAACAAATTTAATTCCATTTATTGGTGTTGGAGTTGGTCAAGGCTTTGGGGACAGAGATAATAACCAATATGTTTATGGAACTGGAGCTGTCGGAGGAATGACGCATACAGAGTACTTTGTTAGCTATTTTAAAAAAGAGCTCATTTGGGATGGAAATCTTCTCCTAAAATATAGCCACAGTAAGATCAATAAAAAGACTAATATTCAGGCTGATCGTATACGCGGGAATGGCTCGCAGGATCAATTCACTGCAGGTATATTCTGGAAATTCTAGTAAAAATAGATAGATACAAGGTTAATTAAAAATGAACTATCTAGAGCGTTTCAGCGTCTAACATATATGCTTTGCAAAGCTTAACGTTTATCAAGGATTATAAAATGAAAAAAATATCACTACCATTTATGGCTTTGCTCGTTCTTTGTTTGTCAGGACCAGCTCATTCTTATGGAGATAAGAATGCACAAGGCAAGGGCGGGAAGTTTCGTGAAATAATGAAGCAGTTAGATTTAACCCAAGAGCAAATTGAAACTCTTAAAGAGCATAGAAAGACTAATAAAACAAAAGAGAAGCCAGATTGGAAAAAGGCTAAACAATTAAAAGAAGATATAAAAGTCGCATTTATCAATGGTGCGTCTGATGAGCAGATAAAGGACTTGAACTCTAAGCTTCAAGCCGAACAAGAAAAAATGAAAGAGGCTAGATTTAGTAAAATGATCTTTATGAAAAATCTACTAAATCAAGAACAACGAAAAAAATTCATGGAAATGAAGAAAGATAGAAGACATAAAGAAGATTGAGTTGTTGAAGTGATAACTAAGTTAAAAACCTTATTTAATCCTCTAGCGTTTTCAAATGAAAATACGTTAGAGGATTTTCAGGTTTACTACGAAGAGACCAAAGACTTTGTAAGAGCATCAATCTACTGGATGATTCGCTCCCATCATGTCGATGATTTAGTACAAGAAACGTACTTAAAAGCATGGAAAAGTTTTAAGTCGTTTGAAAGTAAGGCGAGTTTTAAAACTTGGATTTACAGAATTGCAATGAACGTTACTTATGACTTTTTAAGAAAAAAAACGAACGATCTGAATATTGATGATTATCAGCTCGTAGATACAAGTAAAGATGATCTCACAAATGAGGATCTAATTTCTAAGGCTTTGTTAAAATTAAATGAAAACCAAAGAGAAGTTTTTATTTTATTTTATAAGTTTGGTTATACCACGATTGAAATTGCGGAATTGATTGAAATTAAAGAGGGAACTGTGAAGTCTCGCTTACATTACGCAAAAGAATCGTTTGTAGAATTTGTTAAAGAAGATGGAGTCCAAAATGGATGATAAAGAAATTGTTGATCTTTTAAAACGTGATGAAAGTCTAAAAGATGCGCCTAGAAATGAATGGGCAGCAATTAAATACAAAATAGATCAATCGTCTCCACCTAAAGGGTGGAAGATTGCACTTCTTGCGTGTTCTATGGCAATCGCAATTATTTTAGTTCGCCAGCAGAATGAAAACACTAATACAAACGTAACTATAACTGATGAAGAAATTTACGAATACATTACCAGTGATAGCTATTTTGATTCCGCTGATGACACGTACGCATGGATTGGATCTACCCAGCTATAACCTAAGAGATATGTATGAAGTTGTTTTTCTTGTTTTTAATCATTTCAAGCTCTTGCTTTGCTAAGGTGTCATTATTTGATTCTTTTCAGGCAGCCCTCAAACAAGAGCCCATTAAAAAATCTTTGGCGCAAATTAAGCAAAAAGAATATCAATACAAACAACTTAGAGGAGCTGCGCTTCCTCAAGTTGCATTAAATGCAAATTATACTCGTCAAGACGCTTCCGGAGTTCAGTCCAATTTTTTTCGTGAATCACAGCGATCCGTTAGTGTTGGTGTCACACAGCGGCTTTTTTCAGGATTTCAAGAATTCAGTACACTTCAAAAACAAGAAAATCTATTAAGCCAATCAAAGATCGATTTAGTTCTTACAAGAAGCGAGCTTCTTAACGAAGTTGCTAAATCTTATGTTCAGGTTCTTTATCAAATTGATGAAGTCGAACTGGCAAAAGAAATTCACACTCTTTCTCAAAAACGAGTGGAGTTTCTTCAAAAAAGAGTTAAAACAGGACGATCACGCCAAGGCGAGTTAGTATCGGCCCAAGCGCTAGTCGCTAGTAATTTAACAGCACTTGAAGCTGCTCGGGCAAACCTGGTTTCTTCACGACAATATTTTTCTTTCTTAACTGGGTTTGATGCAAATATAGAGCTAAAGCGAATGGACGCTAAGTTAAAACTCGAATCACTTGAGAACTATCTTACTAAGGTTGAAGAGTCTCCAAGTCTGAAAATTCAAAGATTAAACTTAGAAAATGCCCACGAGGATATTAAAATTGCCAAGGGTGATCATTGGCCAACAGTAGACTTAAAAGGTGAATACTTTGTTGATCGTGAAAGCTTTAATAATAATGGATCTGATTGGGCGGTAACTGTGTCCTTAACGTTGCCTCTTTTTGAAAGTGGCAAAACGTATTCAAATGTTAAACAAGCTTCACAAGCAAGACTTGTGGCCGAGAGTGATGCTAGATATCTTAAGCAAGGTTTAGATAGAGATATAAGAATTTTATATAATTCGATTACCTCTGCAAATCAGCAAATTGATAGTTTTGAAAAAGCTGTTTCGTTAAATAAGCAAAACTATAATATTCAACTTAAAGACTATGGATTAAGTCTTGTAAATAACTTGGAAGTTTTACAAGCATTAAGTCAGTATACAGAAAGTCGCTCAAGGCTTAACAATCTTGTAGCAAACCGAAATCAAGACTACTACAGGCTCGTTACATTACTTGGAGATTCTTTTGAAAATAACTGAAGTCGCAGTCAAAAGGCCTGTTTTTGCATGGATGATCATGGCATCCTTTATTATTTTTGGTGCCATTGCATTTAAAAGTTTAGGCATCAGTGAACGTCCAGATATAGACTTTCCTGTCGTTAGTATTTCGCTAGACTGGGAAGGAGCTGCACCTGAAGTTGTTGAACTAGACATTCTTGATGCTGTTGAAAGTGCGCTTCTTGGAGTCGAGGGCATCAAAAGCATGACCAGTGAAGCAAGACGAGGAAGTGCGAGAGTCTCACTTGAGTTTAATCTTGATAAAGATATTGATATAGCTGTTCAAGAGATTCAATCAATTATGGGGCAAGCTCAGAGGCGACTGCCGACAGGTGTTGAAGCACCCGTTATTAGAAAATCAAACCCTGAAGACCAACCCATTCTATGGCTTTCTATAACTTCAGATTCGATGTCTAGAAAAGACCTTATGACTTACGTCAGAGATAATATTAAAGACAGATTTCAAACCGTCGAAGGTGTCTCTGAGGTCATACTTGGTGGTTATATCGATCCCAATCTGCGAGTCTGGCTCAAAGAAAAAGAATTACGCCGCTATGATTTAACTTCTTTGGATGTCGTCAACGCAATTTCAAGAGAACATTCTGAAATACCTTCTGGCATTTTTGAAACTCCTACCACTGAATTTAACGTAAGAACTTTAGGTGAAGCCTTAACAGTTGAAGAGTTCTCAAAACTTTCTATTAATCAGCGTGGTGGAGGCATTAACTTTAGCCCAATTCCTTTGAGTCGAGTTGCTGTAATCGAAGATGGCTTAGCTGATATCTCTAGAATTAACCGAGTTAATGGCAAATCATCTTTAAGTATCGGAATTAGAAAACAACGAGGTTCTAATTCTGTTGAAGTTGGTGATGGCATTAAGTCAAGAATGGATGAAGTTAAAAAGTTTATTCCAAAAGATATGGGAATGGGCGTGAACTTTGATTTAACTGTATTTATTAAACAGTCCTCTGATGAACTTCAGATGACATTGATTTACTCGGCCGTCTTAACGGCTTTGGTTGTTTGGATCTTTCTTGGTTCATGGTCTGCGACACTTAACGTTGTTTTATCTATTCCAACGGCCATCATTGGAACTTTTTTAGCGCTTAAACTTTTTGGTTTCACGCTGAACACATTTACGATGCTTGGTTTAACTCTGGCCGTAGGGTTAATCGTTGATGACAATATTATGATTCTTGAAAATATTACGAGAAAATATCAAACGCTTAAAGATAAAGTAAAAGCCGCATTAGAAGGGACACAGGAAATTGCTTTTGCCGCTTTAACGGCCTCTATTGCTATTATTGCTATCTTTCTTCCGATTGGTTTTATTCCAGGTATCGTCGGTAAGTATTTCTTCCAGTTTGCTTTAACTATAACCGCTGCCATTGCTTTTTCTTTTGTGGATGCAGTAACACTAACTCCAATGAGATCTTCGCTTTTTCTTAAAGAAGATAAGAACGAAGGAAAAAGAACAATAGATAAACTGATGGCAAAGCTAGAAGGTTTTTATCTAAGAGTGCTCACTTGGTGTTTGGAAAATAGAGTGAAAACTCTAATTGTCGCTCTTTTAGTTTTCCTAACTGTTATTCCTGCTTCGATGCAATTGAACCGTGAATTTATTCCACCTCAAGACCAATCTAGACTCTTTATTATTTTAAAAACGAAATCAGGTAGTTCTTTGGAGTTTACAGACAAAAAGACAAAGGAAATTGAAGAGGTTTTATTAAGCAGAAAAGAAATTGATCGTTATTTGGTTGCCGTAGGCGGATTTGGCGGAGGTCAGTCAAACTCGGCGAACTCATATGTGACTTTAAAAGATTATCAAAACAGACCAGTAGATCCAGAGCTTGGAAGAGCACTCACGCAGCAAGAGTTTGCTGTAGCACTTAAAAAAGATCTTTCTAAAGTTAAGGGCATTTTTGCTATTGTTTCAGATCCTTCACTGAGAGGTTTTTCGGCGGGTAGAAGTTATCCGGTAGAATTTTCTTTAAAGGGACCTAATTGGGATACCTTAATTTCACTTTCTGATAAAGCCAGTGAGATTATGCTTGAATCAAAATTAATGACTGATGTAGATACAGATTTTAAAGGTGTTATTCCTGAGATTCAAATTATTCCTGATCGTGAAAAAGCCATTGAGCGAGGTGTTTCAATTAATGATATCGGTCGCACGATTCAATCAATGATTGCAGGAGTTGTAGCCGGAAAGTTTGCTAAAGGCGGTCGCCGTTATGATATTCGAGTTAAGGTTAGAGACGAAGCTTTTAAAGAAATTAAGGATCTTTCTCAAATTATGATTCGCAACAACAGAGGAGAGTTGATTCCTTTAGATGAGGTGACCACAATTGTTGAAGGTAAGGGGATGCTCTCAATAAATAGAACTGATCGAGCTAGAGCGATTCAGATCTACGGCAACCTTGAAAAAGGTGTATCTCAAGCTCAAGTGATAACAACACTTAGAAATGAAATTACTAAAATTCTTCCTGAAGGATATGTTCTTGAGTCCTCTGGTTCATCCAAGGCCTTTGATGAGTCTTCTGGTGGTTTAATCTTTGTTTTCATGATTGGCATTTTGATTGCCTATATGGTTCTAGCAAGTCAGTTTAATAGCTTCATTCACCCGCTAACTGTTCTTTTAGCGCTTCCTTTTTCTATTACAGGCGCAATCATCGCCCTTTGGTTAGGTGGTCAGTCGCTTAATATCTACTCTATGATTGGTATTGTTCTTCTCATGGGGATCGTAAAAAAGAACTCTATTATCTTGGTTGATTTTACCAATCAGCTGAGATCTCAAGGTTTAGAGATTAAGGAAGCCTTGCTTAAAGCTTGTCCAATTCGACTAAGACCAATTGTCATGACTTCAGTTTCAACAGTTGTAGGTACAATTCCTGCGGCCATAGGAACTGGTGCTGGATCAGAGACTCGAGTTCCGCTTGCACTTGCTGTTATTGGTGGTGTTCTCTTATCTACACTTTTGACACTAGTTGTAATTCCTTGTTTTTATAGTCTTGTCTCAAGGAAAAAGTACTAAAACCCTGTTATCTCCCTTGTCATTTCATGCCCAGATTATAGGATTCGGGCATGAAAAAATTTATCTATATTCTTTCTTTTCTTTCTTTGACCCTTCATGCTCAAGTTGTTGATCAAGCTTGGGTTCAAGCGGATCATCAATTAGTTCAAATGAGCTCCACTGATACAACTTTATATCCACTTATTCATATGAATCGAGAGAATGCTGTTCCAGTTATTCTTCTTCATGGGATTGGTGGTAATGCTCATAATTGGATGGATTTAGGCCCTGCACTTTATAAGTCGGGCTATGATGTCTGGGCCTTTACATGGGCAGCGAATAGAGAGCGTAATATTGATGAAGCCGGCTCTCTAACAGTAAAAGAAATTGTTAATTATGTTTTTAAAAAAACCGGTAAAAAAGCATTCTTAGTTGGTCACTCACTTGGTGGAATATTAAGTAAGATTTATGTTCTTGGAGTGGTTAAAAGCCCAAGGACTGGTAAGTATTACGTCAGTAAAGTTGCTAAAAGAAATTCTAAGGCTCGCTTGCATGGATTTGTTTCAATCGCTTCGCCGAATGGAGTTAACCCAGAGTCTCTTGAAAAGTTTTTACCCATTTTTGCAAATCTTCCAACTAATGGAATTCTTGGAACAAAAGATCTTTCTAAAGTGATCTTGGCAGATAAGCTTGCTTTTGATCTGTGGTATGCAAAAGCGATTGAAGTAAATACTTTGGCTTCAAGACTTCCACTTGTCTCTTCAGCGATGAAATTACTCTTTAATATGAAGTATCACCGTATTACGGATTATGATCTTGGACGAATTTCACGATATGGGTTTGGTGCTGTTCCTCCTGCTGTGATTGAACAAGTTCGAAGTGTCGGTGGTGAAGGACTTATGAGTTCGGATACACAGACTGACTATGCCAAAATATTCGTTGAAGAAGAAAGGCATATCCCATTTGCTTTTATTTCTGCAGGTGCGGATAAAATCGCTCCCGAAGATTCTATCGCTTTTGAAGCCGAAGCTCAGAATTCCGACTTTCTAAATTTAAGTG
This sequence comes from Bdellovibrionales bacterium CG12_big_fil_rev_8_21_14_0_65_38_15, assembly GCA_002787775.1. Taxonomy (GTDB): domain Bacteria; phylum Bdellovibrionota; class Bacteriovoracia; order Bacteriovoracales; family Bacteriovoracaceae; genus UBA4207. Next base: position 11,976 of record PCUW01000022.1, on the reverse strand, counting down.
ACGCCGGTCATCTTGATCCATTAATGGGAGAGATGATGGATGAAACACTTTATTTTATGAACAGGTTTTTTAATGAGACTCTAGATCGTCAATAATAGGACAATCTGGTCTTGAGTCTCCATGACAGTTTTTTACCAAGTGATTGAGCTGAAGAATCATCTGCCTTGTTTCATTAAGCTTTTCTGTCAGATCCTGAACATGCTGTTTTGCAATTTCTTTAACTTTGGCACTTGATCTAGACTTGTTTCGCCACAAACTAACAAGTTGTTTGGTATCACTTAAACTAAAACCAAGCTCTCTTGATCTTTTGATAAATTTAAATATTTGAACATCTTGATCTTGATAAACTCTATATCCAGAGTCTGTGCGCTTTGCTTTTGCGACAATTCCGTCGTCTTCATAACGACGAATCATCTTACTACTGACACCACTTAGCTTTGAAAGTTCACCTATATTCATTATCTATCTCTTTTGTTGTTTCCATCTCTTTAAAAGCAGTGAATTCGATACAACACTGATTGAGCTAAAGGCCATGGCACCTCCGGCAATCATTGGATTCAAATAACCTAAGGCCGCTAATGGGATTCCGATGACATTATAGATAAAGGCCCAAAACAAGTTCTGCTTAATCTTTGAATAAGTGGCTTTTGATATGGAGATAGCATCAGGAATGAGTAGAGGGTCTCCTCTCATAAGCGTAATACCAGCTGACTGCATCGCTACATCTGTACCGGTAGACATGGCAATACCAATATCAGCTAGGGCCAAAGCTGGAGCATCATTGATTCCATCACCAATCATGGCGACAACTTCACCTTGTTCTTTAAGTTTTGAAATAACATCGGACTTATCTTCGGGCATAACTTCATAACGAAAGTCATTTAATCCAAGCTGATCGGCGACTTTTTTGGCACTCGCTTGATTGTCACCCGTAAGCATTATTGATTTGATTTCCAGTTCTTTTAGCTTTTCAATTGTCTGTTTAGCAGAAGATTTAATGGAATCAGTAAAGGAAATGATAGCTAAAACTTTATGATCAGACTTATCGATTAGGTAAGAGACGGTTTCGCCGTTATTTTCAAATTCCTTTGAAAACTTATGAACTTCTTCAATCATATCACCTTTATCAAGAGCTTTTTTACTGCCAATAATATATTGATGATTATCAACTGTAGCCTCGATGCCGACACCGGTAATTGATTTTGAATTTGTTGATTGTCCGAAGTTAATATTGTCATTTTTAGCTTTAGTTAAGACAGCTTTTGCTAAAGGGTGCTCACTTCCACTTTGAATACTGGCCAAAAGTGATAGCGCCTTTTTATCATCAATCCCAAAAGCATGGAGATGACTAACAGAAGGGTTTCCTTCAGTTAGAGTGCCAGTTTTATCAAAAGCGACAGTAGTTATTGAATGAGAAATTTCTAAAGCTTGAGTATCTTTAATCAAAATCCCAGCCTTTGCAGCAATACCTGTACCGACCATGATAGCGGTTGGTGTTGCTAGTCCTAGGGCACATGGGCAAGCGATGACTAAGACTGAAATAGCGTTGATGATGGCAACTTCCCAATCACCTAAGACCAATCCGCTGGCGACTAAGGTTATGATTGAAATGATGATAACGATGGGGACGAAGTAAGAGCTAATTTTATCGACAAGTCTTTGAATCGGGGCTTTTTGTGTCTGAGCATCTTCAACTAGGCGAATTATTTTTGAAAGCATTGTTTCGGCGCCAAGGGCAGTAACTTTAATATGAAGTTTTCCAGAACCGTTAATACTTCCACCAATCACTTTATCGTCTTCTTTTTTATCAATAGGAAGACTTTCGCCGGTGATTAGTGATTCATCGATTTCACTTTGACCTTCGCTAATGATTCCATCAACTGGAATTCGACCACCTGGTTTTACAATGACAACGTCTTTTAAAGAGATCTTTTCAATGGCGACTTCTTTTTCTTTGCCATCTTTTAATATAATCGCTGTATCTGGTCTTAACTGTTGAAGCGATCGTATCGCTTGAGTGGTTTGAAATTTTGCTTTGGACTCAAAATATTTACCAAGTAAGATGAGGGATATAACTACGGCCGAGCTTTCAAAATAAAGATGAAGTGGACCTTCGGTATGTGTGACTAATAGGTAAGTACTTAAAGCAAAAGCCGCAGTTGTTCCGATAGCAACCAGAAGTTCCATATTACCCGATAGGGTTTTAATTGCACCCCATGCAGACTTATAAAAACGCCAACCGATAATAAATTGAATCGGCGCACATATAATAAGTTGGATATACCCTGGAAGCATCAAGTGAAGCCCAAATGGCTCTAAGATCATTGGAATAAATAATGGAGCAGATAATAGAGCAGCAATGATGACTATATTTCGATCTTTTTTAATACTCTTTAGTTTTTGCTCTGTTTGGTCCTTATCTTTGTCTTGATGAACTTTCGCTTCATAACCCGCATCAGAAATAATTGAAATAATCTTATCAATATTAAGATTTTTTTTGTCGTAAACAATCTTAGCTTTTTCAGTGGCCAAGTTTATATTTGATTCTTTAATAGAATCATTTTTGGCAAGATACTTTTCAATGCGACCGACACATGAAGCACATGTCATTCCTTTTATATCTAGATTCACTGTCTCTTGCATTGCTTGCTCCTACTAGGTTAGAGTAGCTATCATAAACCTTCCCTCTATGGGAAGGTCAAGGAGTTGTGATGATTAAGTTAAAGATCGATAAAATGCACTGTATGAGCTGTTTTAGAAATATCGATGATGCCATCAAAGAAATTGATAGCAATGCCAAAACTTCGGTTCAAATGGAGTCAAAGCTGGTTGAAATCCAATCAGATACTCTAACGCAAGATCAGGCCACTAAAGCCTTACTTGATGCAGGTTATCCAGCGGAAGTATTAAAGAACTAGAGTCTAGAAAGACACTTTTCCGTCTCTAAACTTTTTCTTAAGTGATTGAGTGGGCGGTGTTTTAACGCATGGTTGCGTTTTTCTTTGATTAGTGTTTTAGATGTCTTAGGTTCAGATTTTTTCTTAGTTTTATTTTCCATATCTTATTGTACGGCATATGAGCTTTCTTCTTAAGAGCTATGTATGGAGATTAGGTAAAACCGATTGGTTTAACATACTGAAATTAATGGGTCCTAATAGAAAAGAGGACCCATATTTTTATTTACTGTCTAAATAGAGCGTTAACTGATTTTCCGTTCATAACGCGTACATGTAGTAGAACTTCTTTTTCACTTAAAGTGTTAGGAACTTCAGTTACAAAAGAAAATGGAGTCATTTTTAGCGGGCAGTGATCAGTTACTTGCTTCATTTTTGGAAGTACAGAGTAAACATCTTTGCCGTTGTTTCCGTAGTCGATTCTATCAAGCACAAAGCAGTCACTTGGGTTGTAACCATTCAGTCTTACTTTTCTTGTTCCAGGAATTCTTACGACATGATCTACGTAAGCATAAGTATGTTCATCAACAGATGGACTCATAGATTCTGAAATGAAGAGTTCGCCTTTTCTATCATAAGGAGTATTCACGTTAACTTTAACTTCATATTGTCCACGATCTAGAACTCCAACCTGTACCGAGGATAAGAATGGAACAATCATCTCAGGGCAAAATGGGTTGTCTTGCTCATAATTTAGAGCTGTAGCAGTTACGTAAATGATTTTACCAACGACTTCAGCCTTAAGAGTTGGTGATTTGTGGCAAAGATTTGGAAGAAATCCTGTTAAAATAACTTCGGCCATATCATTACTGTCAAAGCCTTTTGGTGAGTAAATTTTTGTTACTGGTACTTCAACTTCAATCGGTGTGCTGGCTAAGCTGGTAAAAGAAACAAATAAAAGCGCAAGAAATATCTTTTTCATATTAAACTCCTTCGAGTAGTTTTATTGTTTAAGTACTTCTCCCATAGAAAATATCAATTGAACGTCTTTTAAATCATATTCTTTTATGATCTTGATCAGGTTTTTATCTTAGATTCTTTGCTATGAGAAAAGCTGGAGAAAATATGAAATTAATAATTCTTGGGTTGCTCTTAACTATCAATATACCAGTAAGTTACGGCCGTTCTGTCGATGGAGATTTCGTCATTAGTCGCGTCACTAAGGCAAATAACAAGTTGGACAGCTATTTGATGGGTAGAGAAATTGCTTTAACTCTAGTTTTACTGCCAGAGCTTGGAAATGAGCTTAAAGTCACTATTAATGAAGATGATAAGAGTCTAAATGCTTTTGCAACTTTTGATGATCAGTCGAACCCATTAATCATCGTCAATCGTGGATTATTGGATCATGAAGAAATGACAAAAGAGTTACTTGATCTTTTTTTATGTCATGAAATGGGTCACCTTAGTGGAGGGGACCCTAAATTAGTTAGAAGAAATGGAAAATTAAGTTGGAGTAGTGTTGAGGGACAAGCTGATTATTTTGCTACTCAAATTTGCATGGATTTTTTAGGATATAGTGAAGAGCAGATCCTTCATCAATCTATTACTTTTGCTTCCTTGATCGCCAAATTAAAAGGACATTCAAAGCTTCCTAAAATCGATACACCTGAGTCTTATAATGTTTCAAGAACACTTCAGACACATCCGACTCCACAATGTCGACTTGATACTCTAGTTGCTGGTCTTAGAAGTAAGCCTAGGCCTCACTGCTGGTTTAATCCTATGGAACTAGATTAGATAGAACTCTTAAAAGATCACTTGAAGTCACAATCCCTGCTAAATTCAAGTCTTCATCAAGAAGAGGTAAGCAGTTAATACTTTCATTTTTCATGATTAAGCTTGCCTGCCCAACTGTAAGCTCAATGCTTGCGCCCATAACTACTGTGGTTTCGATTTGTTCAACAAGAATTTTATCAAGGTTAGATAATTTAGAGACAGTTCTAAGATCTCTGTCACTGATAATTCCACAAAATTGACCATCATCAAATACAGCAAGGTGATGAACACCTTCATGATTCATAATGTGAGAGCAAACTTTGATCGGCGTTTTTAATGAAACATGTAGAAGGTCTCTCGTCATAATATCGCTAAGTTTGATGAGAGGTTTTCCATCTTTAAGAAGATAGCGTTGATTTTTAGTATTGACGTGATGTTGACCAACTAGAGTTGGTTCAAGACGAGCTTTTTCAAAGTCAGGATGTAAATATTCTGGAGTATGTTCTACCCATTGATTTTTAAATAGAAGATAGATCATAGTTACTTCTTTTTAAATTGATAAAGATAAGCCGTTAAAGCATCAATCTCTTTGTCGCTAAACTCTCTATCCCAGCCAGGCATTCTTCCATCCCAATAGGAGTATTTAGTGTAAAAGGCGAAGTGTTCAACTTCATTAACTGCTTTATTGAGATTGGCGGGTTTAATCTTTAAAGTCTTTGCTTGAGGGCCATCACCTTTACCATCTTTCCCGTGACACGCCATGCAATTTTGTTCGTAAGTCTTTTTACCAAAGGCGATGAGTTCAGCACTCGACTTAATCTTTATGGTGGGTTTAAACGGGGTATTCATGGCCTTAATACCGTGGAAACTTTTAGAATCGTAATGATCCTTTGAATCGGTATTCACCTGTGAGCAGCCTACGATAAAGAGTGTTAAAATAATTAGTTTGTTCATAAAGACACTCTACTTTAAGCTAGTACTAAATAACATGACTATTATCAGGAATTGACCATGTTGGATTGGATCGTCATCGCATTATACCTCTTTATTGTATTTGCTTTAGCCTTTTACTCGAGAAGAGAGAATATTCAACACGAATCAAGTGATGAAGATATCGTTAATGATCAGTATCTTGCTGGTCGGAGTCTAACTGGTATCGAAAGTCTTGGAAGTATCATTGCCACAGAAGTTTCGGCTTTAACATTTTTAGGTATACCTGCTTTTGCTTTTTCTAATGATTATTCATTTATTCACATCTATATCGGTGCCATCGTTGGGCGCTATCTCATTGCGAAAATCATCGTGCCTAGAATTTATAATAAAGGTCTTACTCTTTATTCAATCATCGCTGGTAATGATGCTCACTTAGGTGGGGCAAGATTCACGGCACTTATCTATTCTATAACGAAACTTCTTTCTATTGGTGTTCGTCTTTACGCTGGAAGTATTCTTGTTTCAGAATTTTTTGATGTAAATATTATCGTCGCGTTATTAATTATATGTATCATTACTTTTTTCTATACTTTAATTGGTGGCTTAAAAGCAGTTGTTAGAACCGATCTACTACAATCATTAATTTTCATTGGAGGCGGGGTTGCTGCTCACTTTATTATCCCAGATGTTTCAGGTCATTCATGGAGTGAGTTAATGGGCATGGCGGGTGCGGCTGGTAAGACAACCATCTTTTCTATGGCGACTTGGCCATCGTTCGCCATTGGTGTTGGTGGAGGTATTCTTTTCGATCTATGTACACATGGAGTTGATCAAGACTTTACTCAGCGTCTGATGGGAGCTAAGTCTGCTAGAACGGCTCAACTTTCAATTTTCTTTTCTTCGTTCTTTTCGATAATGGTTGGATTATTGTTTTTAGGAATTGGCTCGCTTTTATGGAGCCATTACCAACTCAATGTTTTACCGGCTGATTTAAAGTCAGATAAAGTTTTTGCTTATTTCATTCAAGAGTTTTTTCCAAGTCCGCTTAAGGGTCTAATGCTTGCTGGAGTTTTGGCGGCGACGATGAGTACATTAGACTCGACGATCAACGCACTTTCAAGTGTGCTTTGGAGTGAAATTTGGCCAAACCGAGATATTCATAAAATTAGAAAATACATGATTATCGACACGCTTATTATTACGGCGCTTTTACTACTCGTTGCTATTGTCGCCAGTCAGTCGGAGGGGATTCTAGTTTTAGGACTTAAGATTGCTTCGTGGTCAGGTGGCTTATTAGCTGCTTTATTTTTCTCTCAGCTTGTTTGGCAGTCATGGACTAGAACAATTCTAAACCCCAAAAATGTACTAATAGCCTATATCTTTAATCTTGGTGGAGTAGCACTTAATACTTACGTTGTAGATGGTCCGTGGCAATTTAATGTCTATTACGGCATGTTCTTTGCCACGGTGTTTTTAAAGTTGCTTGGAACTAAGAGAGCTTAGCTTCTAGGTACTCATCGTAGGTAATGTATTTATCGTAAACAAGTTTTTTATCAATTTCGATAATTCTATTTGCAATCGTTTGAATGAATTCATGGTCATGGGAGGTGAAGATGAGAGTACCTTTGTAATCAATTAGACCATCATTCACAGCTGTAATACTTTCAAGATCAAGGTGAGAAGTGGGGCCATCTAGAACGAGAGCATTAGCACCAGAGAGCATCATTTTGGCAAACATACAGCGAACTTTCTCTCCACCCGATAGGACGTTTGTTTTTTTGAAAACGTCTTCACCAGAAAAGAGCATTTTACCTAAAAAGCCTCTTAAGAAAGTATCGTGCTGATCTTCAGAGTACTGTCTAAGCCAATTGACGATATCATATTCGCCACTTTTAAAATACTTTGAATTATCTGCAGGAAAGTAGTCCTTGGTAATTGTTACGCCCCAAGTGTACGAGCCAGCATCAGGCTCCATTTCTCCCATAAGAATTTGAAACAGTGTCGTCTTGGCAACATCATTACCTAAAATGACAATTTTATCTTCTTTGTTAACGCTGAAACTTAAGTTATCGAGAAGTTTAACTCCATCAATCGTTTTACAAAGACCATCTACTTTTAAGACTTCTTTGCCAGCTTCACGTGACTGAACAAAATGGACGTAAGGGTATTTTCGAGTTGAAACTGGCAGGTCATGGAGTTGCAGCTTATCAAGTTGTTTTTGTCTTGAAGTCGCCTGAGAAGATTTAGAAGCGTTAGCACTAAAGCGCGCAATGAAGGCCTTAAGCTCTTTAGCTTTTTCTTCCATCTTTTTATTTTCATTGCCACGAAGATGCATGGCTAGCTCTGAAGACTTTCTCCAGAAATCATAGTTGCCGACAAAAGTATTAATTTTTCTAAAATCAATATCTGCAATATGAGTACAAACTTTATTTAAAAAGTGTCTATCGTGGGAAACAACGATGACTGTATTTTTATAGTTCATGATAAAGTTTTCAAGCCACTGAATTGATGCAATATCAAGGTCGTTGGTAGGTTCATCCAGAAGAAGAATGTCTGGAGTACCGAAGATGGCCTGAGCAAGAAGAACCTTAACTTTTTCACCACCATTAAGCTCTTTCATTTTCTTTTCAAGGTACTCAGTACCAAGACCAAGACCAGCCAAGATATTGGCAGCTTCTGGTTCGGCTTCCCAGCCACCGAGTTCCGTAAACTTTTCTTCAAGTTCAGAGACCTTGATTCCATCGGCATCGCTAAAATCGGGCTTAGCGTAGATCGCATCCTTTTCAATCATGAGATTATAGAGAATCTTGTTACCCATTAAAACGGTCATCAAAACCTGGTCTTCTTCGTGGGCATAGTGGTCTTGTTTTAGAGTTGAGAGGCGCTGACCAGGAGTGATGATAACGTCTCCTGTTTGTGCCTCAATTTCGCCGGAAAGGATCTTTAGAAAAGTTGATTTGCCCGCACCATTGGCACCAATAAGGCCGTAGCAGTTACCAGGAGTGAACTTGATATTCACATCTTCAAAGAGTTTTTGGCCGCCAAAGCTCATGCCTAGGTTCGATGTACTAATCATTAGAAATCCTTAAGAGATTGAGATACTTACACGTAGCACAAAAAAGATGGGATTAAAAGACAAAAAAAGCCACCCGAAGGTGGCTTAATTTTTATAAGAGATCGAAAATTTGTTTATCGCTAAGCTTTGGATGGTTTGGATTTTCTTGCACGATTTCAGCATGCTTGTCCGTACCTTTCTTGCCGTAAACATAAGAATCAAAATCACGGGCTAAATCAGCATTATAGAAATCTTCAATAGCTTTTTGGAATTCTTCAGTTTTAAAAGGCTTGAACTTTCTTTCAGTAAAAAACTCTTTTAAGAAAACTTTGAAGCTTTCTTGAGCTTGAAATTTATCGTTAAGAAAACCAATAAATCTCATCCCACGTGTATAAGCATCACGATCAGTTGTTCTTTGATAAACTGAATGACCGGCCATATCAGTTCTTGAAAGACTTCTTGAAGTATAGCTTCTGTATCCGCCATCTCTCCAGCTTGCAATAGCTTCATCAACCCATCCAGCATTGCCGTGAGCTGGCATGATTCCTCGAGCAAAATAAGAGTGAGTAAGCTCATGTCCTAAGGCGCTGAAACTTGTGATGGTCGCGCCACAATATTCCATTCCACCTGAACCTGCTCCATAAATAATCACTTGAGCATGTGGGAATGGGCCGTAGTCAGCTTCAAGCTCCGCAAGTATTTCTAGCGTTGCGCTCATGAAACGTGATGTTGATTGATCCGTGTAGACGGTAACAGGCAGGACTCTTCCATCAATTGATTTATAAGTCGCTTTTTCTTCAGGGATAAGACCCTTTTTAGTAAGGTGATAGAAATAAGAGCTCGCTGTGTAACCTGCTGGATAGCTTACTTTCCAATGATTGATCGAAAGCTCATTAACACTACCGTTCGTGTAAAGAACATGTTCAGCGTCTGTTCCAACAATCTTAACTTCTAGATCCGTTTGGTATTGGTCGTACTCTAAGTTTGTAGGAAGGTACTGTTCAAGGTAGCGGCGATCAGAAAGATCACTCATCCAAAAAGCACTTTTTACATAATCTGTAGAAAAGCTAATGTTTTTATCAATTTCATTGGTAATAACTAAAGTATGATTGCCAGCAGCAGTATCGCGATCAAGATAACGAACAGTTGATACACCATCCATTGAAGTCGTTGAGCTTGAAGTAAGCTGGTCATCAAAAAGAATCTTAGTCGGCTCGTTAACTAAATCAAAAATAACTTTACCACTGACAGGCTGGTTAAGTTCTAGTGTTGTTTTAGCAATAGCTGTTCTTTTAGAAATGTCATAGGTCAAAACTGTTTTTGCAGTTTGAATATCAACAAACACACCTTCAACACCATTAATATTTAAATTTGGGGGTGCAAGGTGAAGGTTAGCAAAGGCACTAGAAAAATAAAGTGCGCAAAAAATCGTCGTCATTAACTTCATAAATTCTCCTGTAAAACGAAACAGCTTATTAAACTGCAACAAAGGTGAATTGTATTGCATTGTAAGGTTATTAAAGAAGTATTCGGATAAATCGTTAGCTTTTAACAATTTTCCTTACTTTAACGTTAATACAAAGCCTTTGAGCCTATGATCTTTAATGGAGGCGAGCCAAGCTTCTTCAAAAAGTTTGGCTCAAAGAGTTAGAGAAATCTACTATAATGAGTGCTTAAGATCAGTCCTCCACTTAGGGTGATGGAAATGAAGTCTATGGTCACAGCTGTTACTGACAATACTTTCATTGAAATTGATTGTTCCAATACGTTTCCAGTTCTTTTGTCCCTGTTCATCCTCTTTATTGGCAACAGAGATATCAAAGACCAACTCACCTTGATAATTATCTACGTTTAATTCATCTCTAAAATCATCTTCATCAATTTTATTTTGAACACGTGCTTGAACATTCATCCATTTAGGAGTGATCACATTTTTATCATTACCAAGTTCTGAAATTTCATAAAGCTGTCTGATTCCAGCATTGTTGTCGGCCTTGCCAAACGTTAAAGCTAACTTAATTGCATAAGCAACATGGATGATAACATCAGTTGTTTTACTAACGGCTGGTTCATTAAGCATGGCGACGTCAGTGTAATGTTCAGCTTTTGTACCGCCTAGATCATCAACCATAAAGAAGTTGGCAGTTTTAACTTTAGAATCAAAATCATTTTCATCTTGGGCAAAAATTTTACCTGCAAATCCAAACGCTCTATATTTCCCTCTTTTAGTATGAGAAAGCGCTGTGCTTGCGCGAGCAATGATTAAAGCCTTAGAGCCTTTTTTGAAATAACCAGAATAAATACTTTCTTGATCGATATTCCAAGTTCCTTTTAAGCAAATGCCATTGGGGTGAGCAAGTTTATTAAATTGTGGAAGAATGTCTGAACGATCGCTTAAAGTTCTCTTAGCATTTTTCTTAATTTTGTCTTTAAAGAAACCATAGAGGCTATGAAAAGAAATCTTATTTTTTGGTAGTTGATATTGATCACTTGAAACTTGATTCCAAACACTATTGAAATTGCTTCCGAGATATTCTTCAACATTTTGGGTCGCAAATGTTGGCGCGATTGCCGCTATTACAATAATCGAAGCGATAATTTTTTTGAGATGTTTCACTGAGGTCCTAGTCTTAAAGGTTAGATGACTAGGCAGTATCACGTTTCTATCAAAAGGCTAGGGGAAGAGTCTATTTATAGCTTGTCGTACATTCAGCTAAGTATTTGATATTATTAATTGTTATGTGACTGTTTCCACTTTGTATAGGATGGTTTGCAGCAATGGAGAGGAAGCTATAACCAACTCGATTAATGGGAACAAGTTCTGCTAGATAAACAGGCTGTCCACGGACTTCGTCTATCCAGAAAAATCCTGTTGAATCGATACGCTTTTTATCAAAAACAAGTTTACCTTGGTCATAGGCTTTTATATCTAAATATCCATCCAGAAAGTTTGAGCCAGACTCATCTAGTTCACCTTTAAGTTCAAATGTTTTGTCGTTACCCCAAGAATTGCACTCAAGAAAGATATAATCGCTCGCATTAGATTTAAAGGTGACAAACATTAATAATACTAAGAGTTTGAACATATAAGCCTTGTGTAGTTGTAAGAGCTATAGATTAAAACTAATATGACAAAAAAGTAATTATTTTGGGTACAAAAAATGAAAAAAATAAGTTTTTATTTTATCTTTGGATTTATCGCAACCATCGTCTTTCACCAAGTTAGTCTTTATCTGCTATTCCTTGCAGGACAAATACCGGCGATGCCATGGGACTTTAGCCCTGTAGCTCCACTTGGTGTTCCTAAAGTTATTT
>PCUW01000061.1:11265-15091 GCA_002787775.1 Bdellovibrionales bacterium CG12_big_fil_rev_8_21_14_0_65_38_15 | reverse complement strand
AGAAGAGAAGAGAAGAGAAGAGAAGAGAAGAGAAGAGAAGAGAAGAGAAGAGAAGAGACCCTTAATGGAATTTTTTCGGAAAATTTCGTTTCAAATAATCCATTTTTCGGAAAAAACACCGCTTTTTCGGAAAAACTCGCTATTTTAAACTAAAATTTTCCGAAATTTCCGAAAAATGCAAAAAAAATTTCCTTCGCTCCTACGGAGCGATACAAGCCTGTGTTTCAAAAAAAATCACTGCTAAATTTTATACGATTTTCTTATGGAAAGAATTTCCAATGACCAATTACTAATCAACCAATTGCCTGCCGACAAAGGCGTTTTCTAGCTTCGATAAACTTTATGTTGTGCATGGGGTTATGGTCTAAACACGCAGCGAAAGCCAATGCTCGTGTTCGTGTGCGTCGAAACAAAGTTCAAACTGAGGGCGAACGCACCCGCAAGGGCTCCAGTGTTCCAGAGCCCACCGCGAAGCGCAGCGCCGCCAGAACTGTTTAAACCAGCATAGTATTGTCCGATATTGCTAGTGCTATTAAGGGCTGGATCAGTTGTTTGCCATGTGATGGTTTCCATCTCGTCGCCGTTATTGATATTGGTGTCAACAAGTGTCCACTCTCGCCAAGCTTGTACAGGGTTGCTATTACTTGCGATATAAGCTTTATTGGCAGGGGTAACGTTCCAGTCTGTCCATTCCCATACGTTTCCGGCAAGGTCCCAAATTTCGCCATTTGAGAGCGTGTGAGTACGTTTTTGTTCCCATCCTGAACCTACCGCTTGTCCTGAATTGTTCCCTGTTCCGTCATAAGGGTCAGCGTCGTTTGAAACAGCAAGTGCTGAGGCGGGGGCGTTGTCTGAATGTCCTCTATTAAGTGAACCTGTGCCAATGGTGCCACTTGACCAGTTGGTGTCAGTCGTTTCTATTTCTCTAGCGACGGTCATCCATTCTTCGTTAGAGATAAGTCCATATCCTGCGCCAAGATTCGAGCAAGCGGTGCGTGAGTTGACTTGACTGATGGATACCCAAGGATTGCCAGTTGCTTGTGAAGTGGCAACGCCTCCTACGTCTTTCATTTCATACTTGGCGACACAAAATTCCGAAGTCGTTCCCACGGTCGGATTAGCTGTGACGGCAAGATAATCTCCATTTGCTGTTGGGCAAGTGAGTTTTTCGTAGCTCGCGGTTGCAGTTGAGCAGCCTGAAGCGGTGGCAAAAGCATTTGTGGCATTTGCATAAAAATCTACCGTGCCGCTGCTTAGAGATGCAGGAGTTAGATCAATGGTTGTGCCAGTGGCGGTGCCAGAAGCTACTTGTGTGGTACAAGTAATATCGCTAAAGAGTCTTATGGTATCGCCATTTTTTACACCACTCACGCGAATGGTTGGTAGTGAAAACCCTGGCGACGTTACGGGCAAAGTTCTTGTGAGTCCGCTTGGAGTATCGGGGGCAAGGTTCATTGTTACTGAAACATCATTGGTATTGCCGTCGTTATTGCCTTCTGAATCTTTGGCCCTTACGCGAAACTTATAAAGTTGATTGGGGTTTAGGCTTGTGAGCGAAACAGATGAGGAAGCCTGGCCGTTTACGGTTTGCAGCCATACGGGTGTGCCCGAGGTTGTATTGTAAACATCATAAGCCACTGCATCGGCGTGAGCACCCCAATTGAGTCTCAACGTGGTATCGGTTTTTTGATCGACTGAGCTGATACCACTAAAGTTAATGCTAGAAGAAGTAGTGCCACCAAAGCCGCCACTACCCGTTGCCGCTTCTTCAAACTTAGCGACGGTTTCACAGCCGCTGGCGATGAGCAGTATTGGTAGCAAGAGTAGAATAGATAAAGCCTCGTTCCGTTTCATTACACCTCGTAACATTGCAGTCGGGTTCGTTTAGATAATTATATCCCACGGTTTTTATCGGCTTTTACTTCCAATACTTTAGCTTTTGTGGGGAAATTTTTTCCCCGTTAAGTGACGAGGTTTGTGGGCAGAGCGGACGGAATGTTTCTAAGGGCTTAATTTTGTTATTTTTGTTTAGTTGATAACTTGTTGTTTTTTGTGGGTAATTCAGGGGAATCTTTATTTTCAATATAGCACACTATTATATTTGTGCTATATTGAAAATATGAAAAGATATGTTCAATTCTTAAAGAAAATCACTCATTCAACTTTTTCTAGCAAAGAGGCGAAGGAGTGTGGGATTGATGCCTATGGCCTAAAGCTTTTGGCCAGAGTGGGAAAAATTCAAAAAATTGAGCGTGGGATTTATAGAAAAGCTGATACCCAAGAAAGCGTGAATGATGAAATGATTTCAGCTCTCACTCATTTAGGTGATCCTTGCTGCATTTGTCTTTTATCAGCACTCTATTTTTACGGCATTACTGATGAAATTCCTAACCAAGTATGGGTCTATGTTCCCTATGGAAAGTATTCCCATTTAAAAACAATTAAGGTGATTAGAAAGAGAAATCCACAGTGGAGTATCGGTATTCACAAACAAGATGAATTAAGAATCACATCTGTTGAACGAACCTTGATTGATTGTCTTTGTGATAAAAAACATTTTACCGAAGTTGACTCCATTAAGTTTGTGAAAATGGCCTTAGAAGATAAGCTGACTACGATTCAGTCTTTATTTAAAATGGCCAAAACTCTTGGTGTCGATCATCGAGTAAAACTCATTTTAACATTACTACAGGAGTCTTATGTATAACACTCAATCTATTAATGAGAGGCTACGAAATTTTGCCCGAGATAATAATATTCCCAATGTTGAAAGGGCCAGAGTCATTCTTTGCTTAGAGCGAGTTATCGCAAGATTGATGCAAGATAAATATCTTTGTTCAAAACTTATTTTTGGAGGTGGTTTTGTTATTTATAAAATGCTTCACTCGCTTCGATTTACGGTGGACGTAGATGCGGTTATCTCAGGTGTTGATAAGAAAGAGTTAATAACAAAAATCAATGAGACTTTAAGTATTGATTTAGATGATGGCTTTTGGTTTGGAGAACCCAGAGTTAAGGAATTGGAGATTAGCAGTGGGTATGGAGGAATTAGATTTAAAATTCCTTATAAGGCCGGACTTCCTCCCCCTAAGGAAAAAGAGCTTTTAAAATTAAGAAGTGTCCAGCTTGATATTTCACTTGGGGCCAATCTTGAGGAAGTCGCCAAAAAAGAAATCATGCTATCGACATTGAATATATTTTCAGGTGTGGAGTGGTCTATTTATCCAATGGAGTTCATTTGCGCCGAAAAAATCCATGCACTTTATTCTAAAGGAGATTTGAATACGCGTGGTAAAGATATTTATGATTTGGCATTACTTCTCCCTAAAGTTGAGAAGACGAAACTTAAAAAGGCCTTAGCTAAGACATTTTTCAATAGAAAAGATTCTTTGAGCAATATTTATGAAAGCATTGTTGAAATTGATACCTCGTATTTATGTGACAATTATTTGAAGCTTTTTCCTGACAGTTCAAAGGAGGATTTTCAAGAGAAATGGGAATTGTTGTTGGAAAGGATCAAGGTTCTGGATTGAATATAATGCTTTTATTGCGCCATAGGGAGAGAGCCATGTGTAAAGTTCAACCTGAACATATAAGTTTCTTAAGACTATCTGCAAGCCTGCTTTTAGTCGTTGATCAGATTCATGATCTTTACAAGGCTATTCCTTCTTTGAACAATGATCTTTTCTTTTGAATGTATGTTGAAATGTACGGACGACATAAGAAAAAGCGAACACTTCCGTTTTGAAGGAAGCGTTCGCTTTTGAGTGCTTGTACAGGGAAAATGTCCGGCGGGCATTTTGAATTGAGTGTATTTTGAATGTAT
>PCUW01000061.1:0-11239 GCA_002787775.1 Bdellovibrionales bacterium CG12_big_fil_rev_8_21_14_0_65_38_15 | reverse complement strand
AGTAAAATATCCTTTAATATTAACCGGTTACGAAATATTGTAGGACGTTGATTGGACAAAAAGACCTACCCTTACAAGGCAGATGTCGTAGGTTCAATCCCTACCACGCCCACCAAAAATAAATTAAGCCACCCTTATGGGTGGCTTTTTTAATGTCCAAATTTAAGAATCTAAGCAAAATAACCGATCAAATAAGTGTGATTTATGCATTATTAACACCTTTATTATTACTCTCGTCATTTCATCTCTACGCTTTAGAGCTAAGCCAAGAAGAACGACTCGCATCCATCTCTCCAGCTGTCATTCAAGACCAGCTTGAAAGTATCATTGCTCCACGCGCACAGTGCTTTCAGGCAGAGGATCCGACTAGTCTGTATGATCGCTTTCCACAAGAAATTATGCAGATCAAAGAAATGCTTTTTAGAGATAAGACAGATTCTATTCCTTATCAGCTTCCCGTTTTCACCTGCCACAATTATTCGAAGGTTCTATTTTTACAGCATAGTGATCAAATCAAAGAACTCGAGGGGTATCGTCTAGATGATATAAAACAGCAGTGGGGAGTTACCATCCAAAGAGATGAAAATGAACCCAAGTTTTCTATCTTCACCGTGAATCTCGCTTCAGCAGATGAAGGTTATTTTCATGCTATCAATGCAGTTTTGCTCGATAAAGAAAATCCACAAGATATTAATAGCTATCTTTTTATTGAACCACAGTCTGATAAATTATTACTAGCCAGCGAATTAAGAGAACACGGCAATAAGCTAATGCATAAAGAAATGACGGCGCCGATTAAAGTTAATATTGCCACTTTTGATGCTTTTAACTTCACCGGTTCAATCTGGCAGGGTGCTTCAACCACGACTCAAAATTTTATCGATAATTAACGAAGCTCTTTAAAGTCATAAAGCATAAGGCCATCTACACCAAGGTTATAGGCGTATAGCATTTGATGGTTATAAACTTCTTCTATGATAATTTCGTGGCCATATTGATCGACGAGATGTTGACCTTCACAAAATTCTTCAAAGCAAAAAACTTGTTTTCCAAGTTCATTATAAGGAAAAGGAAATACTGAAGGGATGTGATGGAGAGAGACGAGGACATTTTCTTTTTCGATATCAAATGAATCAACTGATCCCTTCCATCCGTAAATATCTCTAACCACATCACCTGTACAAAGCTGCTTATAACATTCGCCGGCAAAGGCAGTATTTAATGCCATGCTCAACAATATCAATGAAATTAATTTCATCAGTAAATCCTTCGTTATATTTTTTAAATTATGGCAAAAAAGCTTGAATATGTAAGGTTGTTTGATTAGCCTAACAAAAAATTAATATATGCAACCACATTGAGAGGATCATGTTTAAAGCTCTATTTCTTATTGTAGCCCTTTGTAACTTTGCCCAAGCTGCGACTGTGTCTCAGCTTGAATCTAAAATTAATATTCTTGCCGAAGAAATCGAGAAACTAAAACTCAAAGATAAAAATCCTAAAGCTGAACAGTTTTTTGGTCTCGGTCAAAGTGCTTCTGCCGTCTATGCCAAAGATGAGGGTATTAGTATTGGTGGATATGGTGAGCTCGTTTTAAATATGCCATCTGGTGAAAGAGAGGATGGAGCAGCTTCTGGTCAGATACCAACAGGAGAAGCGCTTAGAGGTGTTTTATATTTTGGTAATAAATTCAGTGATCAATGGGTTCTAAACACTGAGATTGAAATTGAACACACAGATGAAATCTTCCTAGAGTTTGCTTATCTTGATTACCTTTATTCAGAAAAAATTAACTTTAGATCAGGACTTCTACTAATCCCCATGGGTTTTGTGAATGAATCCCATGAGCCAATCTATTTCAATTCGGTTAACAGACCTGAAGTGGAGTCAAAAATTATACCTTCAACTTGGCGTGAGTTAGGTATGGGGATCTTCGGTAGAATCAAAGATCTAACTTATAAGGCTTATTTGGTGAATGGATTTAACGCCGATGGATTTACTAGCGATGGTTTAAGAGGTGGTCGTAAGAAAGGTGGTGTAAACACAAACGCAACAACCACAGCTGGAGTTTTCCGTGCGGATTACCAGGCTACCGATCATCTTCTAGTTGGTGCTGCGCTTTATACAGGATCTGGTTCTGCTCCCGTCAACGAGACTGTTGGTGTGAATCTGTATCAAGCTCATTTTGACTTTAATTATCAAGGATTCTACTCCAAAGCACTTTATGTAAAAGGTAAGCTTGATAACACTCTTGCTTATAATAATAAAAGTACAAAAGGTTTAGCTAAGGATATGCAGGGTTATTATGGTGAGTTAGGATATAATATTAACTTTAAGAAAGCTGTAATTAGTCCATTCTTTCGCTACGAAGTTTTGGATACGCAAAAAGAAGTCTTAGGCTCTTTCACAGCTGATAAAAGCAAAGATAGAACCAATATGTACTTCGGCCTTGCTCTTAAACCAATTGATAGAATTGTTTATAAGCTTGATTATGTGAAAAAAGAAAATGAAACAAAAACTGGTGTTGATGAAATTAATTTTGGGATTGGTTACTTGTTTTAAGCTTGTAATAATACCGAATGTCTATGGAAGCTCTCTCGTAGAAATCGTCAAGGGAGAGTTTTCTAGCGACTGCATAGTTGATAAAGAAACAGTTTTTCTAAAACAACCCATTGACGATTCTAAATTATATATTCGATATAAAGTAAATTGTCCCAATCAAGCTATTAGATACTCATATTTAGACAGCCATATTGTAAGGACAATGAGGCAGGTTCTCTTATTTTCACTTGATGGCGATAGCGTTGATCTGATTAAGACTTTGGTCTTTAATGAACCGGTGGAGTACAAATCTTCAACGAATTGGCTCGCTAGATTTAGAAAGCTGATTCTAGGAAAGTCTGAAACTTCGAAAGCAATTGATAATATTGACGCTGTCTCTGGTGCAACGTTAACAAGTAACGCAGTTAAAAAGAGTTTAAGAAAAATTGAGCTTATCCATAGCGAAATATCTAAGAGCGCCTATGACTAAGGGGCAAGTTCGTCTAACTAAAAACCTTACTCATTTAAATGTTGCCATTTCTTTGGCCTACTTACTGTTTCGTTATTTTATAAAAAAACAAACTCCATTTGGAGAAGAATCCTACGATATTCAAAAAGTTTTTCAGTATCTTCATATTATGACTGTGCCTCTGCTAGTTTTTATTTTTGGCTTGGTCTGGTACGTTCATATTTCGCCTAAGATCATTTCAGGTTCGAAAAAGAAACTTACATCCGGTCTTTATCTTTTAACAGCATTTGTGGTCATGATTTTATCTGGCTATCTTATTCAAATGCCATTTTTTGTTGGGGTGAGTCTTGTTGGGGTTCTCCATTCAATTGTTGGTGGGCTTTGGGTTGTGATCTTTTATCTACACGTCTACAAAAAGTAGCTTATTTATTTCAATAGTTTAGGTTGTTGTCGGCTGAATCTAAGTCATTGAAATGTATAAAATTTTCAATTCCAAACCGTAAATTGTATAAATGTGGCAAGTTCATCGCAATTTAATAAGTTATGGAGTATCCAATATGAAAGCAATCTTTTTGAGCGCTATTCTCATTTTTTCAAATCTTGCCCAAGCTGATATTAACACAGCATTCTTGGTTGTTAGAGTTGATATTGAAAATGAATTAGCCAAAATTGATACTCGTGATCATCTCGAAGATTCACTTCATGCGCTTCATACAGCTTTATTTAAAATATCCCAGCATAAAGAAGAAGTCTTTAAGCAAGCTCTTGAAGCCAGACAAGACGGTGTACCATTAACCGGATTAACTCTTACTCGTATTCATTCTTATTTAAAAATTCATTTAACAATTTTAGAGCGAGGTCTTGCCCTTGCTGATGCAGCAGAAGATATCAAAGATTCACTTATTGATGAAAAAGCTTACTCTTTAATGTCGTTGAGTCTTCTCTATCATTATAATGAATATCTTAAGGACGACCGTCTAAGATTTTTGTTAAGTCGTAAAGATGAGTCTTATGATCTTAAAGCGAAGGCCATGAAAAAAGCCTACACAAGAATCACAAATAGAAAGATTGAAAGAAAAATTAAAAAGATGATCAAGAAGGGTCAGCTTGATGAAGCTACAGTCGCCGCCCATGTCGCCTACGAAGATACTTGGAAAAAAGCGCGTAAGGCCTTTAAGGGTGATTTTTGGAAAAAGCTCTCAACGTTTGTGGTTCATCATATTAGTGGGGGAGTGGGTAATACTGCAGGTTCAGTGAAGTTTAGAAAAGGTACCATGTGGGAAGACTCTGCACTTCAACAAGATATCGAGTCTAAACTTAAACCTATGGATATCATCACGGAAAAAACTCCGTTCATTTTAACTGACCGCTTAATTCCAGGTCACTTTGGACATAATGCTATTTGGCTTGGAACACCGGCCGAGCTTTTAGAGATGGGTCTTTGGGATACAGATTTTATTAAGCCATTTCAAAACGATATTCTCCAAGGCTTCAATATTATCGAAACGGCTCGTGACGGAACTCATCTAAAAAAACTTAGCGAGTGGATGAATATTGATGAGATCGCAATTATCCGTCGTGAATCGAAAATGACTTCAGCTCAGATAAACGAATTCTACGCTGTGCTTATGGCCCAACATGGAAAAACTTATGATTTTAACTTTGATGTTGAAACAACTGATCGCCTTGTGTGCTCAGAGCTTCTTTATCAAAGCTACGGCGATGTCGTATGGCCTACGGAGTCTTATTTGGGTCGCTATACCATCTCACCAGACAACGTCGCTTCAATCATCGTACAAAAGCAAACTCCATTTAAACTGATTTTTTCGATGGAGCGTAACGAAGAACTTAAAGAAACGTTCAAAGACTCAATTGCCCTAGCTGCGGATCTTGGCTTTACCCACAACGGGATTGATGACCAAGGTGAAAACATCCTAGAAAAAGAAACGCTAACTTGTGTGGAACGCATTGATACTCAAGGTGACAAGCTTAAGACTTGTATTAAAACTTGGCTTCGTCCAGTCTTTGGTGGTCAAACTTTAAGAAGATTCGAGAACTAGAGCTGATTTAATTGCTTCTTTTTCAATTGAAAACTATGCCATGATCTTGGGATGAATCTCTTCCTGCTAATTTTTATTTATATTATTTGGGGTACGACCTATACGGCGATCGTTTACGCCCTTAAAGGTTTTGAGCCGTTTGGTTTGGCCGGTTGGCGCTTTCTCGTTGCCGGACTTCTCTTTGTTCCTTTTACCAATCGAGTGGATTGGAAGTTTAAGAATTCTTGGCACAGCATTGTTGGCGGAATTGGTCTTGCGACAGGTAACGCCCTTGTTGTTTGGTCGCAAACTCGCATGACTTCAGGGCTTGCCGCCCTTTATGTTGGAAGTGTTCCGCTTTGGCTCATACTCATTGATTGGTTATTTTTTACTAAGAAAAAGCCACATATTTTATCGGTCCTTGGCTGTTTAGTCGGCTTAAGTGGCCTTTATCTTTTATCGCTTGAAACAGGAAAAGATTTAAGTCTTAGGCTGTCTGCCGTCGCCTTAATTGGCGCCGCTCTTTTATGGAGTATTGGAACTTTATTTATTCGAAAAGGGCAGGGGCGAATTTCTAGAAACTCCGCTATATCTGTTCAACTTATTTATGGCGGACTCTTTCAATTCTTTTTGGCCTTTTTACATGGAGAGGACTTCTTTCCTGGCGCCATGGCCTTTGAGCTAAAACCCTTATTGGCATGGAGCTATCTCGTCATCTTTGGTTCAGTCCTGGCCATGAATGCTTATAACTACCTCATTAAAACGACGACTCCCGCTATTATTGGAACCTATGCTCTCGCCAATCCAATCGTTGCCCTCATTTTAGGCTTTATGCTCTTTAACGAAGCTTTAACCATGGGAACACTGATTGCTGGTATTCTCGTTTTAGTCGGAGTAGCGCTCATACTTGTCTCTGGTCGAAAGAAACTCATCTAACCGATTGAAATTATTTAACATATAAGTTTTACGCACTGCATGGTAAAGTGCTTCTTCTATCGCTATAACTAGTTATGCATAAATTAAAGCGATCTCTTCATTTATTGGCTCTAACCATCTTCATTTTTATGGGAAGCCAAAACATCTTTGCTCAAGCTGGTCATTCGCTTGATCTAGAAAAGATCGAACAAAATCTCCATATCGAAAAGAACGTTATCAATATATTGGAGCAGCATCAAAAGCTTCATAACTATTTAATGAGCTATGCTGAGTATCTTCTCTTTGAAATCAATGCCGGAAGAATTTTAAATGGTGAACATTTAAATATTATCAAAAATGCTCTCTCTATTTATGGCGTTTCTTCTCTTGGTATTTATAATTCTATTCAAAATCATGAAACTAAACTTGAGCGTGTATCCCTTCAATTGCAATTAACTGAAAGTTACTTTGCAATATTTAAAGCTTACACGGACGACTCTCTTTTAAGAAAAGTTGTTAGCGATCAACAAGAATTCTCATTAAATAATCTGCTTTCGTTTGAAGAGCTTAAAGAAATCCTTTTGTCTAAAACGGCTTTAGAGGATCTTGAAGAAACATTGAAAACGACTAGTCTTACCAATGATAATAAAATTTTAAGTGAAACGATTGAAAAATCCATCTCGTACGAACTCATTAAAAATGATGTCAGCTTAACGAAGTATTTTAAAGTCAAAGGTCACTTTCAAGATAGAATAAATTCTTTCGTCACAACAATTACCAATGGGTTAAGTCGCGCCTTTGGAACACTTATTGGTAGTATTGAGTGGCGTACAGGCTACCTTTATCAAGATCTGGACTTTCAAGCCTTAATTGAATCAAAGCTTAAACCACTCGATATTATTTTTGAAAAGAAATCCTTCAAACTTACAGATAAAACGATTCCAGGAAACTGGGGACATACCGCTGTTTGGCTTGGAACAAAAGAGCAACTTGTACAATTAGATCTTTGGGATAAACAAGAGCTAGCTCCATTTCGTGAAAAGATTGAAAAAGGTCAGTCTATTTTTGAAATGAGAAAATGGGGAACACAATTTGACTCAATCGAAAACTTTTTAAACCTAGATGAAATTGCTATTACTCGTGTTAAAGATATTAAAGAGAGATCTCAAACAGATATCCTTAAAGTTTATCAACTTCTTGCAGATCAATTTGAGAAAACTTATGACTTTGGCTTTGATGCTATGGCCACAACTAAAATTACTTGCACAGAAGTCATCATGCTATCTTATGGTGCTATTAATTGGCCTGCAGATAAAGTTTTAGGCCGACTGGCAATTACACCAAACAATATGGCAGAAATTGCAGTTTGGAATAATTCACCTGTAGATTTTGTCGCGTACTTTAGAGCAAAAGAGCTTCATGAAGTTCAAAATTTATCAAAAGCGGAGTTTGCAAAAGTTTTAGACTATAGAGTTAAGCCTAAGACGAGTAATGAGTTTGAAAAAATTAACCGCGTTTGTAAAAACAAAAGATATAGAAGACAAGGGGCAATGAGAATGCGATTAGAATGCCATGATGAATTTGAGCAGATTAACTATCTTGGACCTACTCAATTTTAATTCTCGCCATCATTATCGTTATGACTATGAATGATTCGTATTGTTCCGCCATTGAGATCCCAGTTGATTAGATCTGTATAGAGAGTTCCAAAAGGGTAGAGATCGTTAATAAGATAAGTCAAAGCTTCTACACTAAACTCTGTTCCATCATTTTTCCAAAGACCACCTGATAAACGAACAGAGCTTCCACCATAAGAGTAATCAAGCATTGTCAGATCGATCCTATGCTTATTAAGGATTCTTCTGACTTCTTTGCTAAGTTCAGCTTTTGTTCCTTTTAGTTTAGGCATTTAAGCTCCCTTATTGACTCATCTTTTGTGTTTTATCTCTTAAAAGTAAACTAACTTCTCTAATGATTTCTTGAGCTTCTCTTTTCATAAGCTTAAAGTTTGCTTGAGCAATGCCAAAGTCATTTGATCCAGAATTTTCTTTTACATTTGCAACTAACGTTTGCAAGTTTGTTGGGTGAAAATATACTGCTAAATCTGAAAACTCTTTTAACGCCTTTAAAGCTTCCATGGAATTATTTTCGCGAAGAAAAAACTCGATTTTCGGTAATTCATTTTGATAATAAATAATGAAGTCTCGGTAGAATTTATAAAAGATATCCCAACATTCAGAATAATCACCCTCAATCGGTTTATGATCAATATGTTGATAGGTACCATCATAATCAACTTCATCTAACCAATCGTTCTTTTGCTTGGCAATGTGTAATGTAGGCAAATGTAGGGGGAGAACTTCCTTTAGTTTATTTAGTCGAATTGGTTTTTCAATAAATCCCTGCATTCCAGCATCCATACAGCTATTATAATGATGTGTATCAACATTGGCCGTCATCGCCACGATGCTTGGGCAATGAGGATAATGCTTGATAAGATGTCTGGTCGTAGCAACTCCATCCATGACTGGCATTTGAAGATCCATCAAAATGAGATTGTATTTTTCTCCAGCCTCAATTTTGTCGATAGCTTCTTGACCGTTTGTGGCCACTTCAACTTCAAGGCCAAGTCTTTCAAGCATGGCGACTGCTAATTTAATATTGATTGGATTATCTTCAACTAATAAAATTTTATTTTTAAAATCTTCGTTATTCATAACGACTCCTAAACTTGTAGACCAAGGTTTAAATTAAGATCTTCTATTTCAAGCACAAGCAATCCAACTAAAGAAGTTGTCTTCGTAAAGCAACTCTTGAGTCCATTAACGTCTCTACCTTTTGCAAGACGTTCTAATTCTTCGATATTTTCCCTTATCTCCATCGACTGAAAATTACTGATAATTCCCTTGAATGTATGAATGACTTTAGCGACCTCTTCATAGTCCTGAGCGCTAATCAAGGTATCAATCTGCTGTAAGTATGTTGCGTAGTTTTTTAAAAAGATTTCGCTGAATTGTTGTAGTAAATCATCAAAACCATCGAAATCTTGTTTGAGTTTTTCAACATCGATTAATTTTTTGCTTCTAGTTTCGAGAGGATTTCCTTGCTCTTTTTCAAAGTCTATTTTTGAAGCATACGATTCAATCAATGAGCGAATGACTTGAACGCGAATCGGTTTTGGTAAAAAATCATCCATTCCGCTGGCAAGACATTCTTCTTTATGCTCATTTGTTACGTTGGCTGTTAGAGCGATAATATAAGGAAGACTTTCGTGTCCTTCAATCGCTCTAATCCTTTTTGTTGCGCTCTTACCATCAAGCTTTGGCATCTGAACGTCCATGAATACTAGGTGGTATGAATTAGCCTTAATTTTTTCAACGGCAACGAGACCATCTTCTGCAGTGTCTATTTGAACACCAATTTTATCGAGTATCGTTGCAATTAATTTTAAATTGATAGGATTATCTTCTACAATTAACACCTTCATTTGTGTTACATCTATTTTTTGCGTGATGACTTGTTGTTGAGTGGCGATTGTCGGTCCATCACTTTTTGATGATGTCGAAATCTTAAATGTAAAAGTTGCCCCTTTACCAATTTCACTTTCAATCTCAATGTCACCACCCATTAATTCTAAAATTGATTTAGAGATAGATAGTCCTAGTCCTGTTCCATATGTATCTGAATGATAGCCCGGATTTAACTGGGTAAAAGATTCAAAAATTGTTTTATGTTTATCTTTTGGAATTCCAATCCCTGTGTCGGAAATTTTGAATTCTAAATGTTTACTGAGTTTTTTTACATTAATTGTAATTTGTCCACTTGGAGTAAATTTGACAGCATTACCGATGATATTAAATAAAACTTGATAGATCCTTGCTTCATCTTGAACAATATATTCTGGAATATTCGGATCGATATAATATTTAATTGATATATTTTTTTGTCTTGCTTTATAGGCAAACAGATCTGTCGTATTCTTAATCGTATCAACGAGTTTGAAAGGTCGCTTGTCGAGTTCGAGTTTGTTTGCTTCAAGTTTTGAGTAGTCAAGAATATCATTAACAAGCGTTAAAAGATTTTCAGCACAAATTTTAATTGTTTGCACTGTCTCTCTTTGCTCCGCTGACATCTCCGTTTCTGTCATTAGCTCAGTCATTCCTATGATACCAGACATTGGGGTTCTAATTTCATGACTGACAGTGGCCATGAATTGAGATTTCATTTTACTTGTATGTTCCGCTTGTTCGATGATTTGTTTTTGACGATCTTGCAGTTCAACTTGAGATGTTATATCCCAGCTAATAGAAGTAATTGCTTCTTCTTCTCCGCTGCTATTTCTTCTAACATTTGCAATTGTTCTAACCCAACGCCATTTTTTTAATCTTTTAATCCTATAGGTAAAGTCAAATTTATCTGTAACTTCTTTGAGAAGTTTAATTTCTTCTTTTATCTTGGCTTGATCATCTTCATGAACAATTTTAAATAATTGACTGAGGCGATAATCACCTAAATCTATATCGCTAAAGAGAATTCTCATACTTGGGCTACAGTAAATAGCATCAGTATTGAGGTCCCACTCCCAAACTCCAAATTCACCAGCTTTAAGAGCAAGCTGCAACGTTTCCTGAGATTTTAAAAGTGCTTCCTCAGCTTTTTTTCTTTTTGTAATATCTTGAATTATTCCAAAAACACTAAAGATTTTATGACTAGATTTTTCGGAGCGTCCGATAATTCTAATCCATTTACCAGTTTTTAATTTTAAATCGATATCGTAATCAATACCTTCTTCAATGAGCTTTCGAGTCGATTCTTTTGCTAGTTTTGACGAGTTCGGCTCATAAAGTTTCATGACCTCTTCGTTCGTTGGCGGATTCTGTGAAGGTTCTAGATCGTATATTTCATAGGTTTTACGACTCCAGCTCTTGGTCTTAGATGGGAATTCAATTTCCCAGGTTCCGGTATCGGCCATATTTTGAATGTCAGAACTGAAGAGCTCAAAGTTTTTAACGTTAGATATATTTGTGTTAATCCCTACAAATCTTAGAGGTTGTCCTTGTTTATTTCTTTCGACCACTCGACCGTTCGTCATAATTCTAATCCAGCGCCCATCTTTATGTTTAAAGCGTTGAATTGTAAGCGAAGCTGGAGTTCTATTTTTGATATGATAATTCATTTCAGCAATTGTTTTATCTTGATCCTCTGGATGCGCATACTGAGTCCAGCCTTGGATATTGCGTGAAACTTCATCTGATTTATACCCAAGCATGGCAGG
>PCUW01000009.1:25934-78313 GCA_002787775.1 Bdellovibrionales bacterium CG12_big_fil_rev_8_21_14_0_65_38_15 | reverse complement strand
TAACTGATCGTGATACTGATTTAATTCGCTTTGGTGCCCGCGACTACGACCCACAAACAGGTCGCTGGACTTCAAAAGATCCTATCCGATTTGATGGTGGGGACGGGAACTTATATCGCTATGTTAAAAATGATCCAATTAATAAAATTGACACTACAGGTAATTTCGTTGGTATTGGTATCGCTATTGGGGTTGGTATTGTTGCAGGGTTAAACATACAGGATGCAAATGCCTTTTTACTTGGAACAGGAGCCTTGTTGGCTGGTAATGCTCTGGCTGCGGTTGCATTTTCATCTGCAGCAACTATTGGGACCACTTTTGGTTTTGGAGCTGGAGCAATAGGAGCATATGGCTTGGCAGCTGATTACTTTACGCAAGCCTTTACTGGGGCACCGCTATGCAAATAACAATTGAGCAGAAGGTGTTTGTAATAATATTTATAATAATTATTATACAAAATATAAAAAAAAGAATTGAAGTTTCAATAGCTGCACAAGTTGAAAATAATAAAGTTGATGCATTGATTGGAAATATTAAAAAAGGATCTAAATTTAATTTTTGGGAATTTATGAAATTGATTTCCATTGAGCGTATAAAAATGTTGAAGAAGTTAGATGAGTTAGACGTTCAAGCCGCTGACAAAATACGTATCAGAATTTATAATCTTTTAATTTTAGATGCATTGGTTGTGATTTCTACTCCATTAATCTTAATGGTGTTTTAAATTTTGTTTTGGCACGATCCTTGGCACGCTGTTATTTTATAAAACGAAATTTTATATTCCTTACATCAATTTTATAATCCAAACATTTAATTTAAGAATCAATATTGGTGGTAAGAATAACTGTGGCACACTAAATTCTATCGTGCCAATAGCGTGCCAATTTTCCAGATTCCAATATTTTAACAATCTCAGCTTTTAACTCGTGTTATAATGTTTTTATGAACTTAGCTTTGAAAATTAATGATGTACGGAATTATCATCCTTACACCGGCTGTTGGACCACGAAGGATCCGATTAAGTTTAATGGCGGTGATGGAAACCTGTATCGATACGTTGAGAATGATCCGGTGAATTTGACTGATCCGGAGGGACGTTCGTTTTTACTCTTGCTGGAGCCGTTTTAACTGGGTCAGTTCTGGGTGGAGTTGCTGGTGGTTTTGGAGCATTCCCAGTTCATGTTCACCATAATAGAATTGAGGTATTATGAATTATTTAGGAATTATTCTTTTTGTCTATTTAATTTGCTTTACTACTTTAACTATCAGTTTTGTCAAAATACTTCTTGCTTCAAATCCCTTTAAGGGGAATCAAGTAAGAAGTGTTTATATTATTTTTCAAACTATCTTCATTATTGGAGCTAGTTTTAAAATTATTACTAGCAATATTGTTTGGAGTATAAACAGTATATGTATTGCATTATTTTTTACACTCGCTCCTACATTCTCTTATTGCTTTGCTTTATATATTAATAAATTGAAAAGAGTCTAAGTGCAGGAGAAATTTGATTAGATTTGATGGTGATGCCGTAAATATTTACCGCTATGTGAATAATGATCCGGTGAATTTGATTGATCCGAGCGGGCTACAGGACAGGTGTCCTGCGGATGATTCGGGCCGTGATGATGCATTAGATAATTTGCTTAATTCTACACCTGAGCCAACACCGACGCCGACTTATGAGCAGCAAGTGGAAGATGAAAGACAGAGGCAAGCAGAACAGGAAGCGGAAGAAACTCGAAGAAGAATGGATCGCAAGGCATTAGAAATAGGTCAAGATACTAATTGATTGTGTAAAAGATATAGCTAAAAGCTCTGATTTTGGGAATCATTTGAGTTTAATGTTAGAATACTTAGTGAAGTATGAAAAATCTAAATATACTTATATTGTTGTTAATTTCCTTGAACTATCCACAGATGGTTAATTCAAAAGTTCAAAGTCCTTCTCTAGTGGATAGGGATACTCGTGATGACTGCTCCCTCTATGTCTCTTCGTTGCAAAGATTTTTTGACAAAGGTTGCCTTAAAATTGGTCGATCGGAACTAAACTCCAAGGATCCTCGACGCAGAGAGACTGGTCTCAATATTTATAAAAAAAGTTGTGTGCTAGGTTTGTATGCCTCTTGTGCAGTCTTTGCATATGCTTCACATAAGGGACTTTCTTATCGTGATGAGGAAGCTTTTGAATTAACCCGTTTTGGTTGTGAGAATGGCAACAAGACCTCTTGCGAGGCCAAAACTTACCTTGATTTTAAGTATAATAATATTGGTAAGATTGAGGACTTTCTTTAATTCACAATCTAAAGAAAATGCGGGTTAAGAGAGCCGTACTTTCTACTTTTAAAATAGTCATTACCACTGACAGTCTTTGACTGACTTTCGCGTCAAGGAAGCTTTGTTCCAAAATATTGACCTGTATTAAAGCAAACATAAAGGTAATCAACTCTCAAACAGGAGTCATCATGCAGGCGCAAAGCTTTGATACTTGTGGAAATATTGATAATCAATTGAAGACAGGCTCCAACACACTTGGCCTGAAGCACTGTTGCGTTAATGTTTTGAAACATGATTAGTACGCACCAAGAGTCTGTGCAAGTGTCATTTCATTCCAAATTCCGTAAAGAGAGGAGGGCGTATAATTAAACCTTTCCATAAAACGATAGGCGGTTGATTCTAAAAAATTAGTTTTAACGGTATAAACGTCTGCTCGCGTTGAGGGACCAAAAAACACTCTATTTTTAAGCCATGGGTTATGCGACAAATACCATTCTCTATCTAATAGTTTTTTACTGCTCGATTTATTGACTTGAGTCATCCTAATTCCAAAAGATTCGAAAAAATTATCTGCTCCCTTTTCTTTGATAATTTTTTCATTACCAACCAAAAGATCGCGTACTCTATATTTTTTTAGAACATTTTGTAGTCCGCTCCAACGCCCTGGTGTTATTAAATGATCTCTAAATATTATCCCCCCTAAAACAGAACACCCTTTGGCAGTCATGTCCGAGGCCAATCTCTTAAACAAGTCAGGCCTTAGATAATTTTGAATATTTTCAAAAGCAAGTATGGTTAAGGATAATAAACGTCGATCTTCAAGAATATTATGTTGCTCAATTAAAGCAATAAAACACTCTTCTGGAGATAATGCGATATCAATATCTCTATTAAATGAGATGCCTAGATTTGCAAGTAAGATATATGGATCATCATTGGTCATCATCATCAAATCCCAACCTGACACGAAGTTCACCTATAATGAGTGTTGAAGCTGTGTCTTGAAACTTCTTAAGCTTTACAATCTTGCGTACTGTGTTTTCGAAAAGCTCTTTCGTCCTTGCAAGCTCTTTGATATCAGCTTCATCCATTTCACGGTCTATGTGAGAACATATCTTACTGAAAAGCATATCCTCCTCAGAAAGAGACTTAACCGTTAAATGAGAAGCTTTAAAGGATTGAACTAAACGTTTTTCCCAACCTACAGGAAGAGGGTTATGTCTTTTGAAAAAACTTGCAGCATTTGAATTAAGCCAATCACTCCTTAAACCAAGATTCTTTTTTGCTATCTCTAAAGAGAGCCTCTTAAGTAGCTCGTCTTTATCAGAACTAAGGATATCAATATCTGCAGTTTCTTCTTTCTTATAATTATTGAGTATGAGTGCAGCTCCTCTGCATACAACTAATTCTCTGGTCTCGTTTTCATTCGCCAGACGCTCATTAAGAAGATTTAATAGGTTCTCTATATCAATTCGTTTCAACATTCACTCCTTAAAATATATTAACATATTTACTTCTAAGAGTATGTTGGCCAAGGAATTCTAGGTACTTAGCTGTTGTGGTTAAGTAATCTCTAACTAATTCGAGATGGTGTAGAATATATAGTTATTAAAAGGAAGTTTATGCAATTTAAAGCTTATGCCTTAGTAGTCAAAGCTCTCACAAGTACAGATGAACTTGATAAAAATCTCTCTGAACTAATGACAATCTTTAAAGATGGAGATCATGAATCTGTTAGCTATTTGCTTCAAACCTTAATGAATAAAAGTACTAACAATTGTGACTTAAATATTGATACTTTGAAAGAAATTCATCAAAGAATGGTTGATAATAAACTCAGTCCATGGATTTGTTCAATTTTGTCTCAGGCAGGTATTGTATTACTTTCAAGTAATGAGAGAAAAGATAATGACAATAACAATGAGGCCTTAAAGTTTTTAACTTTATTAAGAAAAACATAGTTATCAGTTTACTTCGATATTAGTCTAGTTTAAGTAAGAATATTTTAATAAAAATGCCTTGCTGAATATTATTATTGATTTTGAGGAAGAATTTGAAAATTAAACTATTGTTAATACTTTCATCGCATTCTTTAACGCAAATCCTAATGATGTTGGCTGACTTCCATAAAGTATGGGTGATATTGGTTCATATTATTCTATTTTTCGTTGATATTGCTATTATTAAAGAAAGGGATAAACGCAATGGAAAGTACCTCGAGGATCAAAGAGATCATAAGAAAATTTTTGAAGAAACTGATAACAATCCGACCAATGGAGTTGGATGAACTGATTATATATAGAGAAGTGTCGAACCTGAATATAAATTTAAGCAATAAAAAAGATTGAGATAAAGTAATGAAAATTAAAAAACATGAAAAAGTAGAAATTGATGAAGATGCAGATCTTTCTTTCGATGAAGCAGCTGTTATAATCGGTATCTCTGAAAAAGAAGTTTTAAGTATGATTAAAGAAAAGAAAATACTTGTTGTGAAAAAGGAAAATGGAAACGTAACTTTGAGCATGAAAGAAATATTACTAATGAGTGCAAACATGCTTAACATTGACTTAAAAGCATGAAGATAGGCATCAACGAACTTGGCTGGAAGAACTATTTACGTAAAGGTGTGCTGGAACTTGAATATATATCCAATGCCTGTAGGTCAAAAATGCTTTTAATTTTTATTATACCTCTATTATCCTTACTTAGTTGTAATAGTGAAAATTCTCTTTCAGAAATTTGGGCCAATAATTTTGAATACTGCACAAATAATTTTGACAATGAGAATTGTTCTATTTGGAAAAATAAATTGGCGATTTATAGACCAACACTTAAAGAAGAGAAGGAGCTAATTAAGGAATGTGAAAAATTAGATAGGCTATCGTGCTCACTACTTGCTTACTTCTATAGAGAAATGAATGAATTGGAAAATTCTAAAAAATATTCAATGGTCGCTTGTCAAATGGGTGATATAAATGCGTGCATAACAGGATGGGGTATATCTACGACTGATAAAGAGCAGTTTTTATTCTCTGAGATCGCTTGTAACTTTGGTGACCTGAAGTCTTGCTCTGATAAGGTCGTTAAGCTTGTAAACTTTGGGAAAGTTGATGAGGCTAAGCAGCTTGCAACAGAATTATGTTTAAATGGTGGTAATATTGATTGCTATAATTTAGCTTGTCTTGAATCTAAGGCTGGTGATTTGAAAAGTGCTCAGCAATATTTACTAAAGTCATTTGAATTAGGATTTGATAAATACTCTTATGTTGTTAGCGATTCTGATCTAGTTAACTTGAAAAATTCCAAATATTGGCAAGAAATAAAACTTATTATTAATAAAGAATCTAGCAAGTAGATATAGCTTGTTTAGGTTCAGTATTACTTTTTGATTATGGATAATTAGACTGAATTAATTATGAGAAACCTAATATTAGTATTATTTGGTATACCCATACTTTTTTTCATGTATTCATGTGTTGAAACATACATAGGTGGTAAATGCTTAATATTATCCGCATACAGACTGCCATTCCCAGTTGCATGCTCTTATGGCATTCTGATTTATGCAGGTTTACTACTTCTTTGCTTTATTGGATTGATTTATATTTGGTGGCTTTTGAAGGATTAACACTTCATCAAAAAATCTAGAATAATTAGATTTGTGATTTTTAAACTATGTCGTATTGGAAATATTATGTTGGCGATAATTGGGTCTATATTAATTTTAACATCAGTCGGATATTTCTTCGTGAAATATAAAAAGAATACACCGCCTTATAGTATAAAGGGGGCGATTTTCTTCTTTGTTATTGGATGGTTTATGATTATAAATTACTTTCTAGGGCATGATCCAAGGTGATATCAGGTCGCACAATGTAGGTTAGGGTTAATATTTATGAAGTATTTAATTTTTAAGAGCAATGACGTTATAAAAATTCAAATGATAATAAAATCTTTTGAAACTAGTAATATTCAATACACTTTAACTGAGGCTGGTATGGGCGGAGTCCATGGAGGATTAGCCTATACGCAAGAGTCTTGTATTTATATCCAAGAGGCTGACTCAAATGAAGCAATCGAAATTATTAAAGCTTTGGGATTTTAGATGAAAGATAGGTCCCAGCATACTTAGTCTGAAGCAGTGTTTATATAAAATCGGAATCTGAATCTGAATATTTATCAGCTTGGAGGAGAAAGTATGGAGGTAAGTTCATGTCGGAGATAAACAAGCATTTTACCTCAAGTATTGAAAGTGATCTGATTAAGATTAAAGCCATTAAAACTGTCTTGATGATTTCTCTTGTCGTTGTTACTGGAATTGGATTGGTTTTTATCATGCTAGAGAGTTATATTTTAAAGATAGCTTTAATTCCAACGATTCTGCTCGCAATTCTGTTTGGTTTTATTTATACAAGAATTAAGACCTATAAAGTGCTCGATAAAAATCATATTTTAATTGGAGGTGCTGTTGTTTCAACTGAGAAAATTACTTCAGTTAAAAGATTCTTCCAAGACAAAAATATTTTATCTGTAAAGTATCTTCTTGATCAAAATGAGAAAACTGCTTTATTGCTATCTCCAAAAATAAAAACAAGAGCATTTTATCCTGAAAACTTTAAAGATTCTTACATAAGTAATCTTGAAAAATTTCTAAAGAATGATAACTAGGATCTTTTTTCTTAATAGAAAGTTCAGTATTGATTAATAAGCAAATTCTTTATTGAAGTTACACGAGGACTAAGTAAAGATAGGCTCCAATACACTTGGCCGAAAGCACCGTTTACGTAAAGGTGTGCTGGAACTTGAACACAAAGTACGTTAGAGTTAATATATTGTAGTATTAATCTTTAAGCGAATAATACGTTATACTTTCAAAGAACGTTTTGGGTTTTAAAATACAAGGTATGGAAATTTTAAATTTTACCTATTTAAATATCGTCTTATTTTTATTTATACTTTATTTGAATTTTAAAATGAGTAATCTTAAGAAGGAAATGTTTAAGGAACTTCGGATGCGTGAGCAATTGATGTTAAACATACCTCTTTTATATATGAAAGTTGTCACTTCTAAAGCTGTCAATAAAGAAATTTCTAACAAGTACAGTAAAGTACTATTGCTGACTTGGTTATTTATAATATTATTTACGATTAGTAATTTTATAGTTTATTTCTGTTCGAGCGAAAAATGTAGTTTTATTAAATATGGCTGATTTCATTGTAATAGTATTTATTGAAGCTATCTTTTTGGATGTGAGCTAATTGGAATATAATATTTTAAAGAATACATTTATTGGAAGGATCATCTTAGGTGTTCTTGGACTAATATGGTTTTTCATTCTAATTGCAATTGTCCTTGCTGTTTTCGATGAATACATGCTCTCTAGTTTATATGGGATTGGTTTAATAGTATTAGGTTTTATATTATTTTTAAGTGCTAAAATTCATGTTTTCAAAAAAGGAAAATTCTTTTCCTTTGGAACAAATTTCATGTCAGAAAAAATATCTATTATATATTATGCAGGCTACTTTTTGATATTATCAGGGTTACTGGTTTCATTTACATTTAAGATATAGATAACAGGAAATTTTCTTTGAAATTGGGGGCCTCTGTTGATCAGGTTACTTGAAGCTGAAAAGATTATATGTTCTTCTTGTGAAAGTAGCCAGGCTTTGACTGTGACCGACCTTTACCTAAAAAACCTAGAGACATTAACTTGTGATAAATGCGGGAACGTTAAAAAATTGGTTACTAAAAGTACTAACATTATAGTTTATATTTTTTTGATTTTAAGTAATGCGATTCTTTTGTTTTACTCTTGGAAAATTAAAAGTTTGTCTATATTGGGCACAGCTATTCTTATTGATATTTTTTTACCGATTCTAGTTTTGAAAATATCTATAAAGCTTAAGAAAGATCAATAATACAATTTAATAATCAGCTTACTATAACGGATACTCTGCAAACACCCTTTCAAAAACTTCTTGAGTATGAGCAAGGCCTAAATTCTTTGGAGTCTCTGGAAGTTTGATTGAGACTTTTTCTTGTAAAATCGCTTTAAATTGACCAACTTCTTTTGCTTCAAAAGCAGCAGCTTGAACTTTAGCGTAAATATCTTCTCTAGTTTCATCACTATGACTTAAAAGGTGGTGCAGATAAAAACTTGAAAGGTAACCGTCCACCATTTTTACTCTATCAGTCACAACATCTTCGTGAACCACGAGATCACGAACTGTCGTGCTAAGTCTTCTTAGAGAATAAACTAAAATCCCTAGATGATCTGGCAGCATCATGCGCTCTGCACTTGAGTGACTGATATCGCGCTCATGCCAAAGAAGGGTGTTTTCATCAGCAAGAGTGACGTGGGATCTAAGATAGCGCGCCATACCTGAAAGGTTTTCGGCTGATACCGGGTTTTTCTTATGCGGCATGGTCGAGCTGCCTTTTTGCCCTTTAGAAAAACCTTCATGCACTTCACCAACTTCACTTCTATGAAGGTGTCTGATCTCAATACTTAAACGCTCAATAGCGTTTCCAATTTGGGCACCAAGATGAATCAGATTAGCGACACGGTCTCTTGGAATAATTTGTGTTGAAACCGGCTCCACTTTTAAATCTAAAAGTTCAGCCACTCTTGTTTCAATCTTAGGATTTAAGATCGCATAATTTCCGACGGCTCCAGAAGTTTGAGCGGTCAGTTCATTTTCAATATAACGTTTAAGATCTTGTGCACGTCTTGCAAACTCACAGTAATGACCTAGAAGCTTTTGTCCAAAGCTCATCGGCTCTGCCATCATGCCGTGACTGCGTCCAAGGGTAGTTAAGTTCTTCAGCTCTTTTGCTCTACTTGCTAGCTCTAATTGAACTTGTTTGAGCTCTTTTTCAACTAGCTTAAGAGATCGTTTGATCTGAAGGTTCATGGCGGTGTCGATGATATCTGAAGAAGTCACACCATAATGAAACCAGCGACCTAATTCGACGGGAACTTGTTCTGAAATCATGGTGCAAAAAGCGATAACATCGTGGCGAGTGATTTTTTCGATTTCATCTACGCGTTCAGTATTAACCTTGGCGATCTCTTTAATCTTCGCAGCCGTTCCCTTAGGAACGAAATCAGCTTGTTCTTCCCAAGCCTGCAAAAGTGCCAGTTCGACTTCTAGAAAGGACTCATAGCGAGCATGCTCACTCCAAAGATCACTAACTTCTTTAATGTCATATCTTGAAATCATAACTAGGCCTTGAGTAGATTATTTGCGTGAAACAACGAGCTTTTCAAAACGCTCACCAGGGAAGTCTTCAATTCCAATCGTTCTAGCTAAAAGAACTTTGGCCTTAGAGTGTTCAAACTTGATTTCGGCCAAACGTGAGCGCGCTAAGTTTTTTTCTTCTAGTGCTAATTGAAAGTCACTAAAGCGAGCTTTCTTATTCATATAGTTTTCAAGCACGACATCATATTGCTTAACTGCATTGAGAGATCTTGCTTCAAGAATTTCAACTTGAGTTTCATAGATCTTAATTTTCTCGTAAAGCTCTCTGGTTGAAATTTGACCATCAAAAGCTGCTTTTTCATGAGTCTTACGCGCTAATCCTCTAAGAAGTGCGCCGCGCTTAGTTCTTCTGCCGTTTAAGAATCCACCTTCACCAGTGATCGTCCATGTGGCGTTAACAGTAGCGACAACATCAATATCAGAACTTCCTGGAGTGGTTTCATAGCGAAATGAATTTCTGCCAGTACCAAAACGATAATTATAAGCACCAAGATTGACTGAAATTTTTGGAAGGGGAAGATTATCTTTTCTAAGAATCTCTTCTTCACGCTGAGCGATTTCCGCTAAGGCTTTAGAACTTAAAACATCAGGATTTTTTTCAATCACAAGGCGATCAGCTTCTGATGCCGTCAGTTTCACTTTAGTAAAACTCAAAGACTGATTTAAGACGTAGCGAGTTCCGGCCTGATCAGAAATACGATTGGCCAGTTGTTGGTTCGCTTCGACTACTAGCTCTCTAACGATTTGATACTCATCTTGAGCTTTTAAGTACTCTTGTCTGGCCTGAAAATAATCCTGGCTATTGATTTTCTTGGCCGAGATACGCTCACGATTAAGTCTGTAAATAAAAGAAGCATGTCTTAGCTGATCTCTTTTAATATCCACTAACTCTTGAACCGTTAGGACATAAAGATAATCAATAATAATATCGTGTCTTAATTCACGTCTTTGTTCATCAAGACGTTGTGAGCCACGCTCAAAAGTTGTTTGTTGATTCTGATAAGCCAGATAATCACGACCCCAGTTATATATGGTGTATTCACCAAGCTCAAAACCAAAAGCACCGCCTGGAGCCTTAGTCGAAGCTTCACCGGGAAGACTACCATTATGAAGACGAGCTAAGCGCTGTGGGTCAGTAACTAAAGTCATTTGCAGCGTTGGAAGCCAAAACTCTTCAGATGCATCTTTATAGTCGAGTTCAATCACGCGCTTTTGATAATTACGCTGTTGTTGTGAAAAGTTTTCGCGGTAACCCTGCTCAATCGCTTGAGATAAGCTAATCGGTTTGTACTGAGTAGGCGCAGTATCATCTTTTGATTGAACAAAAGATTCATCTTGTAGTTTAGCACTCTGCGCTTGTGCAAAATAGAGTGGCCCAGTCAGTAGAGCAAATAAAAGGATCGCGTGTGTGTGCATCGTATTGAAATTTTAGGGCAGGAGATACGAGATGGGAAGAAAAGTCTTAAAGTTGAATGCCAGGACAACCTTTTCGAATTAAATTTTCTTCGTCTCTTTGAATCTTGAGATTTACCAGTCGTAATTCTTTGCTAATCGCCAAATTATTGGCTTTTAGCTCTCTTGAGATTGATTTTTTTCCTTCAGGTGTTATTTTCGCCAAGCGTTCATTACGTGCTAGAAGGGATCCTAGCTTCTGTCTGAGGTCGACTTTTTCATTACGTTCTTCAAGAAGATTTTGACAACGCCTTGAGATGGCCGGATCAGTGATCACGTTAACAGAGAATTCATTTTCGCTATCGACCGTTTCATGTGAATAACACGTCGCGCTTATTATCAGCAAAATAAAAATAATGCTTCGGGCCATATGAAGTTTTCTCCTAAAGATACTTTAACATATTTTGCCACTGTCTTGGCCATTTGTTACTGTAGGTAGGTTTTTCAGGAGTCCAAATCGTGCCCAATACTAGGCTTCGTGCCAACGCACTTGTCTTGATTCCCGCTCGCCATGCTTCATCCCGTTTTCCGGGTAAACCATTGGTGCCCCTTATGGGCAAGCCAATGATTCAAAGAGTATGGGAAAACGTTGCCCATTTTTTTGATGCCTATGTTGTAACCGATGATGATCGTATCGAAAAAGCGGTGAAAGACTTTGGTGGAAACGTCGTTCGTGTTGATGACGACGTTGAAAGTGGAACTCTTCGGATTGCTTTAGCCTATGAGCGTTTCTTTAAAGATAAAGGCTATGAATTTGTCGTCAACGTTCAAGGAGACGAACCACTACTAGGTGGGGATGATCTTGAGCGTTTAGTGCAGTTTCATCGCGACTCTGATTTTGACGTTACGACATTGCTAAAAAAAGAAACTGATCAAAAAGAATTCGTTAATCCTAACCGCGTGAAAGCTGTTTTTAGCGAAGCCAGTGGTGAATGCCATTATTTTTCAAGAGCACCAGTTCCGTTTCATCGTGACCAAGACGTTAAACATTGGTGGCTGCATGTCGGAGTTTATAGCTACACGCCTGAGTCTTTAGTCAAAGCTTGTCAGTTAAAGAGTAGCCCGCTTGAGCAGTTAGAAAAACTAGAGCAATTAAGATTTTTAGAAAACAGTATGCGCATTGGCGCTGTTGAAACCAAATCAATCCTACTTGGCGTTGATGTCCCTGAGGACGTGGCCAAAGTAGAGGAGCGTTTACGTGAATCCCTCTCCTAAGCAAAAGAATAAAGCCAACCGTAAGAAATTTATTTTCATTACTGGTGGTGTTGCAAGTTCGTTGGGTAAAGGTTTAGCTTCTGCTGCCTTAGCCGGCTTATTAGAGCGTCGTGGTGTTAAAGTCAGTATGCTGAAAATGGATCCGTATATTAACGTTGATCCAGGCACTATGAGCCCTACTCAGCACGGTGAAGTTTTTGTGACCGATGACGGCGCTGAAACCGATCTTGACCTTGGTCACTATGAGAGATTTACAACTCTGACACTTTCAAGAAAGAGTAACTTCACTACAGGTCAAGTTTATCTTCAGGTTATCGAAAATGAGCGTGAAGGAAAATATCTTGGAAAGACTGTTCAAGTTGTTCCACATATTACCAATGAAATTAAGCGTCGAATTCATTTAGCGGCGGAAGACTCTGATCTTTTGATTGGAGAAATTGGTGGAACCGTTGGTGATATCGAATCATTGCCGTTTTTAGAAGCCATTCGCCAAATGGCAGGGGATGAAGGATTTGAAAATGTTCTTTTCATTCACTTAGTTCTTCTTCCTTATATCGCAGCGGCAGGCGAGTTAAAATCCAAGCCAGCTCAACACTCCGTTAAAGAACTTAGATCAATTGGTCTTTATCCTAATATTATTGTTTGTCGCTCTGATCGTGAAATTGATACATCAGTGCTTGAAAAGCTTTCACTGTTTTGTAACGTTCCCAAAGACAATGTTTTCAGCTCCATTGATCAAGACTCAATCTATAAAGTACCACTCAGTTTTCATTCACAAGGGTTTGATGAACGAATTTGTGAACTT
Source organism: Bdellovibrionales bacterium CG12_big_fil_rev_8_21_14_0_65_38_15 (assembly GCA_002787775.1). GTDB lineage: Bacteria > Bdellovibrionota > Bacteriovoracia > Bacteriovoracales > Bacteriovoracaceae > UBA4207. The sequence continues at coordinate 65,300 of PCUW01000009.1, read as the reverse complement.
CTTGGAATGTGGACGGCAAAGCCTGATCTTAAAGAAATGGAAAAGGTCATCTTCAATTTTGAAAATCCACTTAGAGAAGTTCGAATTGGAATCGTCGGTAAATACACTGAGCTGATTGAATCTTATAAGTCTCTAGACGAAGCTCTTCAACATGCGGCAGTTGCGAATCAGTTAAAGCTGGCTCCCGTTTATATCGACGCCGAAGATTTGGAAAAAGGTGATTTCTCCTTACTTGAAAAGGTCGATGGCATTCTGGTTCCTGGTGGATTTGGCGAGCGTGGAACCGAAGGTAAAATTAAAGCGATTCAATACGCTAGAGAAAAAAATGTTCCTTTCTTTGGAATCTGCCTTGGTCTTCAACTTGCCATGATTGAATTTACTAGAAATGTCGTTGGTATCAAAGATGCCACTTCAGAAGAGTTTGGCGATAAAGGCTCGCCAGTTATTCATTATATGGTTGGGCAAACGAAAGATGGAGCCAAAGGCGGCTCAATGAGACTTGGGGCTTATGATTGTGACCTAAGTAAAGGTTCACTGGCACATAAAATTTATGGCGCTAATAAAATCTCTGAACGTCATCGCCATCGTCTTGAAGTGAATAACGCTTATGTTGATAAAGTAAAAGACGCTGGCATGCTAATAAGTGGTACTAATCCTCAATTAGACTTAGTTGAAGTGATCGAGCTTCCAAACCATCCAAGTTTTATTGCTTGTCAGTTCCACCCAGAATTTAAAAGTCGTCCTTATACACCGCACCCATTATTTAATAATTTTATCGTCAGTGCTGACGAACAACGTAGAGACTCAAAATGAAAGAAAAATTAGAATTTTTTATCGGCCCATGTGTGCTTGAAAGTGAAGGGCTAGCGATGGATATTGCTGGTTACCTAATGGAAGCGCTAAAGCCCTTTGAAGATAAAATTAGTCTTACTTTTAAAGGCAGTTTTGATAAGGCCAATCGTAGCTCATTTGATAGTTATAGAGGACCAGGACTTGAAGCCGGTTTAAAAATTCTTGAAAATGTTAAAAAGAAATACGGACTTCCAACAGTCACTGACTTTCATTTACCTGATCAAGCTGAAGCTGTTGCAAGTGTTGTTGATACACTTCAAGTCCCTGCTTTTTTATGCCGTCAAACTGATATGGTTTGTGCAGGTGCTAAAGCTGTGGCCAAGCACGGTGGTCGTTTAAAAGTTAAAAAAGGACAGTTCTTATCTCCTGAAGAAACAAAAAACATCGTTGATAAAGTCGCACCATTTTTAAGCGTTGATAAAATTCTTTTAACTGAGCGCGGAAGCAGCTTTGGTTATAATAATCTTGTTGTTGATATGGCCTCTTTTCAAATCATGAAAAGTTTTGGCGCTAAAACCATTCATGATGCTACTCACTGTGTACAAAGACCTGGTGGACTAGGTAAAGCCACTGGTGGAAAACGTGAACAAATTCTGGTTCTTGCTCGCGCTGCGATTGCAGCTGGTGCACAGGGGATTTTCATGGAAACACACCCTAATCCAGATAAAGCTCTTTCAGACTCAGCAACAGCACTGCCACTTGATCAAGTGGCAAAAATTGTTGAAAGCTTACTTAAGATTTACGAGGTCGTTTAATGCGCAATCTTAGAGAAGAATCAAAAAAGTTCACCGACAAACTTAAGAAAATAAAATGCTTAGCTTTTGACGTCGATGGTATCCTGACTAATGGGCAAGTCATGTGGGACGGCGAAGAGTTGGGTTGGAATAGAGCGACTAATACCGCTGATGGCTTCATGCTTCGCTATCTAATGAGCGCAGGTTTTACCGTAGGTGTGATTACCGGTGGTGATAGTCATTCCGTTCATAAACGCTTTGGTGAAAACCTTGGCTTAAGTTTTGTTCATTCAGGCAATGATGACAAGCGCGCTCACTTTCAAAAAGTTTTAGACCTTGGCTTTCAAAAAGAAGAAGTGCTTTTTATGGGTGATGAATTTATTGATTTATCAATCTTAGAAATTGCTGGTTTTTCTGCCACAGTGCCTGAAGCGAGTATTGAAATTCGTGAAGCCGTCGATTATGTCACTGAAAGACATGGCGGCATGGGTGCGGCCAGAGAAGTGATGGACCTTTTAAGACATGCCCACGGACTAGTTCCAAATCTTCCCAAATTTGGTGCGTAATGAATGATAAATTAAAAGAACTTTTAGATAATGAATATGTTTGGCCTGCTCACTACACGTTTAAATTTATCGTCAGTAGTGATCGTTTGGGTGAGCTTGTTGAAATCCTTGGCAATGGTGTTGAAGTTAAAGAATCGGCCAAAGGTAATTACGTCAGTGTTACTTTACATGCCAAGATGGATTCCTCCGATGAGGTTTTAGAACTTTATAAGAGAGCTGCCGTCGTAAAAGGAGTAATCTCATTATGAAAACCGCAGGAATTGTTATCGGTGGTGGAGCCTTCGGAACGGCACTGGCCAGTATCTTAGCTAAATCAGTCGATCAAGTCGTCATCAAAGTCAGATCTGACGATATCTATGAGGCTATCAATAAAGGTGAAAACTCAATTTATCTTCCAGGTCTTAAACTTCCTAAAAATATCTGTGCTGCAAAGACTTGGGAAGAGTTAGATCAAAAACTTAATGGTCATGAAAATAAGCTTATTATTTCTGGTTTACCAGCTGCTGCCATTAGAGAGTTCTTTAGTGAAAACAAAGAGCGCTTTGAAAAAATGTTTAAAGCAGGTATTCCCTTAGTCTCTCTTTCAAAAGGGATCGATCCCGTCACTCTTGAATTGTCTGATGATCTGTTCTTTGATTTTTTCAATAACTATAAAGAAAACATTCTGTTTTTATCAGGCCCAAGTTTCGCTAAGGAAATTATTCAAGAACAAATCACTCTTGTGACTTTAGCTGGACGCCATAAAGGTATGCTTGAAGATGTTTCTAAACTGTTAGAGTGCACCTACTTTAAAGCATTACCTAGTTATGATGTTAAAGGTGTTCTTCTTGGTGGAGCTCTAAAAAACGTCTTGGCCATTGCTGGTGGTATCGTCGAAGGTTTAGGCTTTAACCATAATACACGTGCGGCCATGATAACCAGAGGGATTGCCGAAATGCTTCGCTTTGGAAAAGTCTTCAACGCCAGACCTGAAACTTTTTACGGTTTATCTGGAATGGGAGATTTAATTCTTACAACAACTGGTGAGCTTTCAAGAAATAAAACATTCGGTATTGAAATCGCAAAAGGTCGAAAGGCCAAAGATATTATTGCTTCTCAAAGATCAGTGGTTGAAGGTTATAAAACAACACTAGCTGTTCATCAATTATCTAAAAAGTATGACGTTCATGCCAGAATCTTTGGGGGTGTTTATCAAGTTCTTTATGAAGATGTTGATCCACGTATGGTTATTGAAGGACTGATGGATTCGCCGTCTCGTTTTGAAATAGATTAATTACTGACAAGCACCTTTTTTAATAAAGGCAGCACCAGCTTTCTCCATTAAGCATTGATTGTCATAAACGACTGGTGCAGGCATGACCATGGCACAAAATATTCCGGGCGGACATAATGGCATGGGTGGTTGTCCGCAGACTGGGTCATACGCCTGTGAGCATTGAGTATTAGTCAAAGGACTGGCCGTATTGGAAGAAGAGCTCACTTTTCTTGAACGAGTATCATCGCCACAAGAGGCTAGGATAAAAGGAATAAGTATGATGAGAAGCTTCTTCATACTCAACATTTCGGTAAAATGACCGTTAAACTTAAATCCCTAAGGAGTGAGCCTTGAGTTTAAAAGAGTTTAAAAACACCAAACAAGATAATACTGGACTTAAAAAAACGATGGTTTAGCGATGTTTCAATGGATGTCTTTGTCTGGTCTGAGCCAAAGAAAGACGACATAAAACGCATTGAAGTCGGTTTTGAAGAAAACGGCACTAAACGTTTATGGAGCTGGAAATTCGGTGAAGAAGGTCAGTTCTATGAAGTCGATGAAGGCGATCTTGATCCAAGAAAAAATCTTAGTCAGATCGCTCATGATAACTACGATGGGGATTACCAACAATTACTACTGACAATAGAGCAGCATTCAGGTGATCTTCCCCAAAACATTTTAAGTGTTTTTAGAATGCTTGCTTAATTTCATCAATCGTAATTGTTTCACCCAAATTGATTAATTCACCTTTTTCATTGATGACAAAATAAGCTGGTACTCCAACTAAGCCTTGAGACTGAAGCCAGTTGCCTATAACCTCATCGCGCTTGGTCCAATCAGCAAGTAATAAGGTGACGTCTTGATCGCTCACCATATCTTTAAAAGCCTTAGTATCAATGACTAATTTCTCATTCACCTTACAGGTAAAACACCACTTCGCCGTGAAATCAATAAAGGTCTTTTTCTTTTGAGTTCTGAGTTGTTCCATAGTTGTGACTGACCATTTTTGCCAAGGAAGACCAGAGCTTTGTTTGGTCGCCATTAAATCGCCGTCTGATGTTGTGTTTGAGCTCATGGTTGAGCCTAAAAGCTGAATGATCATTAACACAGGAAGTGCAAACGCCAAGATATTCGCAATCTTTCTTTTAGTAATTTTAGCTCGTACAAAAAAGGCAAAGAACGTCAGCGCTAAAATAGTATGAAGCTTTAACACAGGAATACTTGTATCAACTAAGGCGCCATAAACATCCATTAGCCAAATTAGTGTCAGAAGCAGAGTCAGTCCTAAGAATTTTTTAAGATGATCCATCCACATACCAGGCTTTGGTAAAAAGGCGATCGCTTTTGGAAAGAGTCCGGTCAAAATAAATGGAAAAGATAATCCAAGTCCTACAAAGCCAAAGACCAAAAAGATCATCATATCGCCGCCAGTAAAGGCGAAGGTGAGGGCCGTTCCTAAAAACGGTGCACTACAAGGAGTCGATAGAATAGTGGCTAGAACTCCTCCTAGAAAATCTCCAAGCATACTATCTTTAAGTTTGACCCCGCCAAGGCTTTTTCCACCTGGAGTGGCAAATTCAAATAGTCCAAAAAGATTTAAGGAGAAAATAAACAGCACTAGAATCATTAGCATGACGAATCTAGGAGACTGAAGCTGAAAGCCCCAACCAACTGTTTCACCTGCATTCTTTAAAAGAAGGATTGAAGCCGCCAATAAAGAGAAAGTGAACAAGACACCAAGTGTATAAAAGAGGTTATGCTTAAAAATACGAGCGCGACTTTCATTTTGATGTTGAATCATACCGTAGAGTTTGAGCGTGATCACAGGAAGAACACATGGCATGACATTTAAGATGAGACCACCAATAAAGGCCAATAACAAGAAACTCCATAGGGATCTTTTTGCGTCTGGGCTTTCTTTAACGGCTATAGGTGTTGTTGACGCCTGCGCTTGTTGAAGCGGATTTAAAGAACTAAAGAATGATTCTGAAGTGGAGTTGTCTAAGTTGAAAACATTAAATGTTTTCTCAATCACTTTTGAAATCCCATCCGCAGGATCAAGGAATAAAAATTTAATGGTCAGTGGTTCTTGAAAACGACCATCACTTGGAAGATTGATTTCTGGCTCTTCATATTCGCCATCCCAATCAATTGGGTGCTTAGCATAGAGAAGATCAGTTGAATCGGTACGTAGTTCTTCCCTTTTAAAAGTAAGAAGCTCACGAGGGTAAGGAATAACGAGGTTAGATTCTTTATAATCATTTTTATTAACGTCAGCAGAGTAATTGGCATACAAAACTAAATCTTGTTTGTCTGAGTTCAGCGACAAAACCATATCAAGATCTACTGGCCACTCAGCTCTTTGTGGAAGTGCAGAGTAAGAAGCTTCAAGCTCTGACATCGCTGGCGTAAATGTATCGCCATCAACTGCGAAAGTGAGATTGTTACCAATGGTCGCAGAGAACGTTCTCTTTCCCGGAATGCAAACATGCTTACAAATAAGCCATGTGGCTTCACCTTTTAACATTTTGCCTTGATTGCGATCTAGAAAGTCTTGTGGCAACTCATAAAAAGCGTCGTAGCGACCTTGATATCCAAAAGCTAAAATATCACCTTCTTCAATATACTTTTTAGGAACCGGCCATTCCTTTTCTACGAGATCAACGGCTTGTCCATCGATAGAAAATTTAACCGTTGTTGGAAGACCTGCATCACCTGGATTTTTCCAATACGTATGCCAGTGAGGAGCATTATCAAAACTAACGGCGAGAAGACTCTTTTCTTGAAGTTGAGTGGCGGCAAGCCTTAGAAGAACATCTGGAATATTACTATCGCTTGAACTTGCGTAGCTAAGAATGGGAAAAAGATTTAGTAAGATGAGCAGATATTTCATAAAGGTTCCAACGCAATATTTGAGAGCAAAATGTTGTTTCATTAGTTCTTAGTGTATTCTATCGTCATATTTTTACTTTTTTTTCATAAATAGTCTTGTAAGACTTAAGTTTTGACGGCGCGTTGACAATTATCAGACAAGAGACGTCTTTGGAGAGCATATGCGACTAAGAGATTATCCACGCCGCGTAGTGTGTTTAACAGAAGAAAGTGTCGAAACCATGTACGCGTTAGGGCTTGAAGATCGCATCATTGGCGTATCAGCTTTTGTTGAGCGTCCACCTGAAGCTAAACAATTACCCACAATGTCGGTATTCACCCATGCCAATCTGCAAAAAATTGTTGAAGCAAAACCTGACTTAGTCCTTGGGTTTTCAGATATCCAAAAAGATATTGCAAAAGACTTAATAGGAATGGGGTTAAATGTTTGGATTGCGAACCACAGATCGCTTGATGAAATCCTCGATTATATATTGGCCCTCGGATCAATGTGTGGAGTCAGAAAGGCCGCCATGGACTATGTGGCAATGCTTGAAGAGCAACTTGAAAATGCTAAGGAGATTGCCAGCCAATTTAAACAAAAGCCTAAGGTTTATATCGAAGAATGGGATGAACCAAGACTCAGTGGAATTCGTTGGTTTTCACAAATTATTGAAGCTTGTGGTGGCATCGATATCAATCAAGAAAAATCCTTTTCATCCTTGGCAAAAGATCGCACCGTTACTGATCAGGAAGTAATCCTGGCAAACCCAGATATTATCTTAGGGTGTTGGTGTGGAAAGCCCGTCGATATTCAAAGCTTTTCTAAGAGAGAAGGCTGGAGCCAAATTTCGGCCGTCAAAAATAATCAAGTATTCGAACTTGATCCTGCTATTTTCCTGCAACCAGGTCCCGCTCCATTCATCGATGGAATTCCTTTAGTTCAACGTATTTTCAAGGACTTTCAAAAATAATTCACTCTTTTACTTGGTTGGATTAATTTTTTTCGCTCTTTAGCCGATACAAGTTTCGTAATGACCTGATTTATTAGATTCGGGGCAGGAGAAACACATGAAGAGTTGGACATTTAACAGTCTTTTATTGGCCATTATCGTCTCTAGTACAGGGTGCGAACTCGCAACTCATGTTGAGAATAAAGCCAAACAAATTAATCGCTATGAAAATGTAGCGCTGACTCTCTCCAAACAAAATAGAGAACTACAATCACAGATTGTTAGTCTTAAGTTTGAAATTCAAACTCTAAAATCTCAAAATCAATTTCTCCAATTGGAACTAGATAAACAATCACCGTCAACGATGAGAGTTCCAGCGAGTGTTCCATCTTTTAAAGTCAAAAAAGATCTAGTTGAGTTTGATGTCTATAAATGGAAGGCGAATGATCTCATCGCCGTTGCAGAAAAAGAATTTGGAAAAAATTCAGAAAAAGCTGCTCAGTATTATCATGCTTTAAGCGTTTATTATCCAGGCCATGAAAAAATGGATGATAAGTATTTATTCAAAGCTGGTGTATCAGCTTATGAGTCAGGTGATCATCCTGAATGGGTGATTCAACATATGACGGCTCTTCTAGAAAAATATCCAGCATCAGAGTTTTATCGTGGCGCCAAGCTTTGGATTGCCATGACTCATTTAAAACTTGGTGATGAACAAGCCTTTTTTAATACAGCAGAAGAGTTTCGTAAGAAATATCGCAATACACCTGAATGGAATATTTTAAGTGGGCATTATGAAAAAATCGTACAGAAATATAAGTCGCTCTAGTTTAGTTACTCTAGCTGTAGCGGCACTGTTTTGCTTAGAAGCAAGTGCTGCAACTGCAGTCGCTGTGGTGAATAGCCTTAGTGGACGAGCATTCTATACAGTTGATGGCTCTACAAAAAGTCTTCATGTTGGGGATCAAGTTCCTGCATTTTCAGAAGTCTACACAGAAGTAGGTGCTCAACTTTCGATGTCTGATTATTACGATCATAAATATCATTTGGCTGGCTCAGGTCATCTTCAATTTTTAAGCAAATCTGTTCAATTAAAAGATGGTTATCTTTGGGTTCAGTCTTATCAAGATAATCAAACGTTCTCTGTTCAAACAGCGAACTCAGTATCAACTTTTAAAAGAGGCGAGGCGATCGTTTCTTTTGATGGCGCCTCTGGAAAATCTCAGCTTTTAGTGAAAAAAGGTCAGTGGCAATATGCCAATTCATTTAGCCAAGAGTTTTCACAAACAATTGTTGAAGGTCAGTTTTCATTTATTACTATTGAAGAAACTGAAGGCTTTCCAAGAGCTGGAACACCAATTGGCTATAAGTCTTTTAACAAAGTTGTAGCTCTATTTAAAAATATTGATCAATCGGCTCCGACAGGAATGCAAGTCGAGCGTAATATCGCTTCAGTTCAAGATGAGTTTTCAGCTCCAAGTGCTGCTCCAGTGGTTGATATGAACCCAGCACCAACTGCTGTTGCTCCAAAAGTTGATACAAAAATGGATCAAGAGCTTTTAAAGCTTTATGCACCAAAATTAGTCACAGAAAAGCCAAAGAAGAAAAAATGGGCTCCAACTTATGTGAAGCCGAGTAATGTTGAGATTAGAATCTTTGGTGCTTCTCAAAAGCCAAAAATGAAAAAGACAATGAGTGCGACGGCAAAAGCGCCAAAGCAAAGAGCTCCTGCATCTGTGGTTGCGCCTAAAGTTGCTGCACCTGCACTAAAGAATGATCCTTTTGAAAGCCAACTCATGAAAGAGTACAAAAACCAGATGCGTCATTCATCAGAAACTAATAAGCTCATCAATGAACTTAAGTCTTTTGATCAAGATTACGTTGAAGGATATTAGTCTCTAGTTTAGTAGCTGATTCCCACTAATTTAGGTATTATTTTCTCCAAGATAAAACGTTCTTGGAGTTCACCCATGCCCTCATCACAACTTGAAGATTCTCTTACCTATGATGACGTCCTTTTAAAGCCTGGCTACTCCGAAATACTGCCAGCTGACGCCATTCTTGAGTCACGTTTTTCAAAACGAATTCCAATGAATATTCCAATTGTCTCTGCCGCTATGGATACAGTGACAGAATCACGAACTGCTATCGTGATGGCGCAAGAAGGTGGCATTGGTGTTGTTCATAAAAATATGAGAGCCGAAGATCAGGCCCGAGAAGTTTTAAAAGTTAAAAAATACGAAGCGGGAATGATTCTTGACCCAATTACTGTAGGCCCAAAGTGGAGCCTTAAGCGCGTTTTAGAATTAACGGCTCAAAATAAAATCACTGGTGTGCCAGTGGTTGATGACGATAAAAAACTTATTGGGATTTTAACTTCACGCGATCTTCGCTTTGAAACAAACTTTGATCAAAAAGTTGAAGACGTGATGACTCCGTTTGATCGTTTGATCTCTGCGCCTGAAGGCATCAAATTGGATGAAGCTAAAAAGCTTCTTCATAAACATAGAATCGAAAAGCTTCCTGTTATTGATAAGGCTGGTCATATTAAAGGGCTTATCACGATTAAAGATATTCTTCGTACCATGGCTCATCCTTACGCCAATAAAGACGAGTTAGGTCGTCTGCGTGTTGCCGCTGCTATTGGTGTTGGAGATAAAGAACTCAAGCGCGCAGAAGCTTTAGTGGCTGCAGGAGTGGACGCTCTTGTGGTTGATACCGCTCATGGACACAGTATTGGTGTTATTAATATGGTTAAAACGCTTAAAAAAGAATTTCCACAAATTGATATTGTTGCCGGAAACGTCGCCACGGGTGCTGCTTGTAAGGCATTAGTTGAAGCCGGTGTTGATGCCATTAAAGTTGGTGTTGGGCCTGGTTCAATTTGTACAACGAGAGTTGTGGCAGGAATCGGTGTTCCTCAATTATCAGCACTAATGGAAGCCAGAGAAATTTGTGAAGCCGCCAAAGTTCCTTTTATCGCCGATGGCGGTATTAAATATTCAGGTGACGTCGTTAAGGCCTTAGCCGCTGGTGCTTCTGCTGTCATGATTGGATCTCTTTTTGCTGGGACAGATGAAACTCCAGGTGAGATGGTTTTATATCAAGGTCGCTCTTATAAAGTTTATCGTGGCATGGGCTCTCTCGGTGCCATGGTTTTAGGCAGTAAGGATCGTTACGGTCAGGCCGGTGTGCTTGATCTTGGAAAGCTTGTTCCAGAAGGGATTGAAGGACAAGTTCCATACCGTGGATCTTTAGCTAGTAATATCTATCAATTGCTTGGAGGCTTGCGTTCAGGCATGGGTTATATCGGTGCTAAAAATTTAGTTGAACTTAAAGAGAAGGCGAAGTTTATTCGTATTACTGCTGCATCTTTAAAAGAGAGTCATCCCCATGATGTCATCATTACTAAAGAAGCGCCTAATTACTCAATTTCTTAAATAAGGTTTTTATAATGGTTTCTCGCCAAATATGGATTGTAGACTTTGGAAGTCAGTACACTCAGCTCATCACTAGAAAAACACGTGAACTTGGTCACTCGTCAGAAATCATGACGGTCAAGCAAGCGAAAGAACGTTTTAAAAATGGACTAAAGCCAGGCGCCTTAGTTTTATCAGGTGGGCCTGATTCAGTTTCTGAAGATAAAGAAAATTATCATGAATTTTTTAACCAAGAGAATTTAGCTGTTCTAGGTATTTGCTACGGTATGCAAATCATGGCCAGAGAATTTGGTGGAAAAGTCGAAAAAGGTTTACTGGGTGAGTACGGCCATACAAAGATTCATGCCACAAATGGATTTAATATTCCGGGCGTAAAGGGTGATCTTGAAGTTTGGATGTCCCATTTTGATACTGTGACTGAAGCTCCAAAAGGCTTTAAGCGCGCTATGGAATCTCATAATAAAGTTTTAGCGGCGATGGTTCACGAAAGTCAGCCTATTATGGGACTACAGTTTCATCCTGAAGTTGATCACAGTGAAGGTGGCAAAGAAATTCTCTCTTATTTCTATGAGAAACTTGCTGGTCTTGAAAAGGACTGGGATGAGAGTGAGATGCTTAAAGAAGCCACCGCCTTAGTTCAATCGATCGGAGACGGAAATGTACTATGTGCCTTTTCAGGTGGAGTTGACTCATTAGTTGCGGCGACTTTAGCGCATAAAGTTTTAGGCAATAAACTTCATTGCTTCTTTGTTGATAACGGACTTCTAAGACCACAGGATCACGGTCATATTAAAACGCTACAAGAACATACCGATCTCAATATTACAGTGCTTGATTCTAAAGAAGTCTTTTATAAAAAACTTCACGGTGTTGATGATCCGGAGAAAAAACGTAAGGCCATCGGTGTCACTTTTATTGAAGTGTTTGAAGAACAAGTTCACGCTTATGAAAAAGATAGAGGAATTCATTTTACCCATCTTTTACAGGGAACACTTTATCCTGATGTGATTGAATCTATTTCTCCCCATGAAAAAGATGGCAAGTCAGTCACGATTAAATCTCACCATAATGTTGGTGGTCTTCCTGAGCGAATGAAGCTAAAGCTTTTAGAGCCGCTTAGATTTCTTTTTAAAGATGAAGTCAGACGTTTAGGCGAGGAGCTTGGATTAAAATACGAATGGGTTCATCGTCATCCCTTTCCTGGACCTGGAATTGGCGTTCGTATTCTCGGTGAAGTCACCCCTGAGCGTGTACTTAAAGTTCAATCCAGTGATCAAATTCTTTTTGAAGAGCTTCATCGTCAAAATTTTTACGAAGCCACTTGGCAAGCCTTCACTGTTTTACTTCCAGTAAAAACAGTTGGTGTTAAAGGCGATGCTCGTGCCTATGAAGAAGTTATTTGTGTCAGAATGGTCAACAGCGGTGACGGTATGACAGCAACGTGGACAGATGCTCCTCGTGAACTTTTAAGTACAGTTTCAAGTCGTATTTGTAATGAAGTTAAAGGTGTCACTCGTGTGGTTTATGATATTACGTCAAAGCCACCTGGAACGATTGAGTGGGAATAATCCCTAGTCTATAGGTTAAAGTTGAATGAACAGAATCATTAGAAAGATGAGCGATTCTGAAATTAATGATTATGCAAATCAGTTCAACGCCAACCATAGTGTATTGCTTTCCGATTTCTTTGAACCTTCTTTTCTCGAAAAACTTCAATCATTAATTGATAAGCAAACTTTCGAATTTTTTCATGATCCTAGAATTGGCAAAGAATATCGAATTGATAGCAAAGAGTTCTATGCCAAGCTTAACCTTATTTTTAGTAGTGCTGACTTTCTAAATTTCTTTCGCCAAGTTTCAGGTAAAGAAGAAATTCGTTTGGCGACAACCCGAGTTTATAAAATCCTTGATGAAGATGACTATCAGATTCATTGGCATAACGATAACCGAGTTGCTTCCAGGGTTCTTTCTTTAAGAATTGAGCTTTCAAAAGATGCTTATGAAGGGGGAGAGTTTCAACTTCGCCGAATTGGCACTACTGAGTTAATCGCCAATGTCGGTCAGCTTAAATACGGCGAAACTTTTCTTTTTCAAGTCGATTTCAATCAATTTGAACACCAAGTACTGCAAGTCACTAAAGGTGAGCGAGTGAGTCTCGTGATTTGGTTTTTAAAATAAGCTAATGACTTGCCGTATCCAAAATTGATTGTGAAAATATAATAAATCTCTTCAGGAAGAAATTATGTCTATTTGGCAGCAAATGTTTTCGAAGCGTATGCTTATCGCTTTTATTATGGGAATGGCCTCTGGCTTGCCACTGCTTTTGACAGGTTCGACCTTACAAGCTTGGATGCGCGGTGAAGGTGTTTCGCTTGAAGGCGTAGGTCTAGTTTCCTTACTAGGTCTACCATACACGCTTAAATTTTTATGGGCCCCGCTATTTGATCGCTTTGTTCCTAAATTTTTAGGTCGAAGAAAGGGGTGGTTAGTCTTAATTCAGATTTGTTTAGCCGTAAGCATTGCCTTAGTAGGTCTATTTAATCCTCTGACTAGCTTAACTTTACTTTTATCAATGTCTTTCTTGGTGGCTTTTTTTAGCTCTTCTCAAGATATCGTCGTTGATGCTTATCGAAGAGAGAGTTTAAGCGATGAAGAATTAGGTCTAGGCTCAAGTCTCTATGTGAATGGTTATCGAGTGGCGATGTTAATTTCGGGTGCCGGTGCCTTAATACTTTCCGACTACATGAGCTTTGGCTTTGTGTATATGTGTATGGGTGGAGTAATGGGGATATCTGCCTTATCCACTCTCTTTGCCGATGAGCCAACCATCACTGATGCACCTCCTAGAACATTAAAAGAAAGTGTTGTTGATCCATTCGTTGAATTCTTTAAGCGAGATGGCGCTATTTGGGCCTTAGCTTTTATCTTCTTTTATAAAGTAGGAGATCAAATGGCTTCGAATATGACGATGCCATTATATCTTGATCTTGGTTTCACTAAGAGTGAAGTTGGTATTATCGTTAAGGCTTTCGGTTTTTGGGCGACGATTGCTGGAGGTCTTCTTGGTGGAAGCTTAATGATTAAGCTTGGTATGGTTCGCTCCCTTATTGTCTTTGGGATATTGCAAATGATCTCAACGGCGGGCTTTTCTATTTTGGCCATGGTTGGAAAGAATGAATCAGTTTTAGCTGCTGTTGTCAGCTTTGAGAATCTTTCGGCAGGAATGGGGACGGCCGCTTATGCTGCTTTTATGGCATCCTTAGCTAATAAGAAATTTACAGCAACTCAATATGCCTTACTATCAAGCTTGATGGGAATGACAAGAGTATTTGCTTCAGCGCCAACAGGTTATATGGCAGCAAGCATGAGCTATGTTTGGTTCTTTGTTTTTTGTACGTTGATCGCCATTCCAGGCTTATTGATGATTGGGAAACTTTCGAAGATGTTACAGCCTAGTCACCGTTAATCTAACTGCAAGCTGGGCGCGGCACTCAGGATTCTGTCTGCCGCGACATTTTACTTTATGTTTTTTAAGATCAAGTTCAACTTCAACTAGATTTGGATCCAGTCCAGTTGATAAAATCAAGTCTTCAGCATTTTCACCAAGCCATTCTAACGCCCATTCTTCACCAGAAATTGAACGATCGTCTGGAGCCTGAATCTTAAGTGATGAAAGTTCTATATTTGTTTTTTCGTCATCAATTAACGTATAGGCGCTACCATCAACACTCGTTTGTGCGCCTTTTGACGTATGAGTGACATCAATATCAATGATGACATCATAAGCTTTGGCCTGACCCCAAAGGGCAATAATCCCAACGAGGAATAGAATTTGAAGCAAGTTTTTCATGAGCTTATTTTAGTGGAAATGATGATGGGGATGTTGCGATGTGTAAAAAAAATAGGCTCTTTGTGCACTCCAACATGTTGATTTTATTTAGATCTTAGGGTTGACGAGCCTGTTTTAGCTACCATCTTGTTGTTGGAGGACGAAATGACCAAAGCCACACGTATCAATCAAGCTTTTTTACTCAAAGATGGAGTGATGATTCAGATTAATTCAGCTGTTTTAAAAATGAGTCACTTTAAGCCAACCAGTACAATTAAAAATGAGATTGAATTAGACATTGAAATTGAAAAGAAAAAGACACCAAAAAAGAAGAAGCTAAAAAAGTCCTAATTGCTCTGGCTTAGGCTCACTTGAAGGCGTTCGACGCTTTCTTGGGATAATGATTTCTTTTTTCTCAAAAGTATTTTGTTTCGTGTAAATCACAAAGAAGCTCATGTCGGAGTATTTTCTCTTGAGCTCTTTCATCTCTTCAGTAATAAGCTCGACGTTCTTAGGATCATCATCAGACATTCCAAAACGGTGGTAGGGACTATGACCATAAACTTGAATGGCTTTTTCGACCGATTCACGAATAGCAGCTCGTTTAAGCTCTGGAACACTTTGCACCAGCTTTTTGTCACCCAGTTCTAATCGAACATCAGGGTTTGAAACTGGATAGATAGATAGGTAGTTAGGCGTGTGTGGCAAGTGACCATCTCGAACCATGAGGTTAATTCCATCCATGATTGTTTCTTGGTTGTGACCTCTGGCCGTAATGATTGAAACAGGACGACGATTAAACGTGGCATGGTAAAAACAATTCCATGAAGGTGCTTTCCAGCCATAGTCTTTTGTCTCAAGCGCCGATTCAATATCTTTTAAGAATAATTGTTTCTTTCGAATAATTTTATCGATAAGAGAAAAGTTTTTATCTCTAAAGTGGCGAAAGCTTCCTTTGAAATCATCAAAGTTTAAAAAGTAATCGGCAAACTTACCATCAGTGCCAATATTTTTATTTTCTCTAGCAAATTCACCAGAAGAAATCGTTTTTTCTTCTCCGGTCTGTTTATGGAAAATCACAATAGGAGTTGATAGATAGGCAACGTTATCGTCGAAATCAAAGAAATAGAAACTCTTACCACCAAGGTGAGCGTTTCTATCGAGTTCATATGGGCGGCCAATATCTAACTCTAGTTGAGTCTGATTTTTGGCCAATTTCTGACGAAGAATTCGCATTAAGTCTCCGGTAACTCAACCGCTAATTTAGCCAATCTATATAATTCTACTGGTGCTGAATCAAGTGATTCCCCAGCCACTTCATGAAGGTTAGCCATACAAAGTGCTCTAATACTTGTAGACCACTCAACTTGCAATGAACATGTTCTATAAAAAGCGATGGCCTTACCAATAATCTGTCCATCATTTGGGTTGTCGTGAACAATCTGCTTAATAGAGCCAAGATCTTCTGAAAGCTCAGCAATTGAAGCTGGTAAGTGGTGAAGGGCCTGTTCGCCCAATTCACGAACGGCCTTCTTTGAAGGCATCGCCGTTGTCAGTTTTAAAATTGAAGAATCTAGTTTTTCTATGGCACTTAACTCAACCGCCTCAGAAGAAGTAGGCTCTTGAGTTTGAACATACTTCGTCTTGGTTGTTGGCGATGCAACAGGTTTAACTTTAATAGCTTTTACGTCACTTCTGTTTTGGCTACCGATAAGGGCCGAAATGCTGAAGATTAAAGCTAGTAGAATAATTTTTCTTTTATCCATCATATCCTCGAATTTAAATCGATTCAGAAGAGGCGTTCCAATACTTTGATGGAACAAGCTCTACCGCATTAGCTCTTTGAGCTGCAGCTAAAAGATTTTTTTCTATTTCAATTATCTTTTTATAAGTAACAAGTGTCGGTTTACCCGCCATTGTTTCAATTTGATAAATCATTTTTTGAGTATCTAGCTCAAGGCTTAGCATCTGCACATCATCGTCAGTCGTTTCGGCAATAACTGGAGTTGTTTTTAAAACTCTATTTAATGAGTCGATATAGCGTAGACGCATTTGTTCTTTTTCAGAAACACTGCACTGGTCACAGTTATTGATAAATTCTTTAATGATTTGTGCACCAACTGTATAAGGACCGTTAAGGTTACGATCACAGGCATGAACACCTGCAAAATCATGGTCAGTTGGGCATACTGCGTGGAAAAAACCTAAACTTTCTCCATTACCATCAGAGTGTCTTGCTTCGTGAAAGAAAACCGCCATACGACCTAGACTGTTGGCAGGCGCTAGTTCATTTTCTTTATTCATTAAATATTTTTTTAAGAATAAGCCTTCGCCAATTTGAATCACACCTGTACGTGGAGATTTAATATCGAAAGACTTTGAAGAAAGAAATCCAGACTTCACCTTTAGTGTGAAGAGCTGTTGTGAGCTTTTTCCAGCAAAGTATAAACCGGTTCCGATATTACTCATGACCGTTACACCTTTTGATCCGCCACCAGTTGATGGAGCAACTAAAGGCTTCTCAATTGTTGGTTCAGCATTTCTTGGGTAATTAAAAAATCTTTTAGCTTTAAGGTTGAGTTTATCAACGTCGACATCTTCGATGACCACACTGACTCGATCTGAAAGCCAATCAAGTAAGCTAGATGTATTAACGTCTTCAAGACCCATGACTTTTAAGGTTAATGGGTCAGCGGCAGCACCAAATCGCATTGACTTGAGTTGATCTAAATCTCTAGAAAGGGTTTTTCGTTGATGCTTATCAATATTCTTAGATAAGAAAATTTGCTCTGCTCCACCTTGAACTTGTGGCATGAAAACCATGCTTAGAATGAATGAGAAAATAGAGCGCAAAATCATGATTTATCCTTTCCAATTATTGGCGCTTTATACCATGCGTTAGATAAGTCTCAAGTAAGTTGGTAAAAAGGTAAGGATTTGATTCACAGAGGATGCTTATCGTTTTGAAATTAAGTGCTTATAATTGCTTAGAAGCCACAGAAGGAGAGTTAGTGATTACTTTTAATAGACGAGATTTTGTCACATTTTTAGGCGGAGTCATAGGCCATTCCTTAGTTGGATGTACTAGAGACAGCTCAGTAAAATCAGCTAATTATAGTGAGAAATTGCCTCAACTTGAGTCTAATAATCTCGACAAACTCTCAATGCTTGAAGGCCTAAACTACGAAGTTCTTCTGGAATGGGGTCAACCTATTGGTAAAGATATTGAGTTCGGATTCAATAATGACTATTTAGCCGTGCTTCCAACAGGGAAAACTGATGAGTCTTGGCTTTGGATTAATCACGAATATACCAACCCACTTTTTGTCTCCGGCGCAAAAAGAGGAGATACAAAAACAAAAGATCAAATCGAAACTGAAATGAAATCAGTGGGTGGCTCACTGGTTAAAATTAAAAGAAATCTTAAAACGAATCGCTGGATGTTTGTTCCAGGATCTGGCCGACGTTTTGATGCTAAGTCTGAAATTCCTTTTGCAAAAGGAATGGTTAAGAACTCAAAGACGGCGATTGGCACCATGGGAAATTGTGCTGGTGGATATACGCCGTGGAGAACATTCTTAACCTGTGAAGAAAATATTGATGGCTATTATGGTGATGTGAACTCAAAGGGTAAGCAAATTGATAAACCCTTTTTACAATGGGAAAACTTTTATCAATATCCACCAGAGCATTACGGCTGGGTAGTAGAAATAAACCCAAGTAATGGTAAGGCAAAAAAGCATATTGCTCTTGGAAGATTTGCCCATGAGAGTTGTACTGTTCATCCGCTAAAAGATGGGCGAGTTGTCGCTTATTCAGGTGACGATAAGGCCGACGAACATTTATATCGTTTTGTTTCATCAAAACCAAATTCACTCGATGAAGGTGAGCTGTTTGTTGCCGATATTAAAAAAGGCAAATGGCTCAGCCTAGATTATGAAAAACAAGCGAAGCTTCAAAAGAACTTTAAAGATCAAATTGAAGTTTTAACTTTTTGTCGTGAGGCGGCCAAAATCTTAGGCGCCACTCCACTTGATCGCCCTGAGGACATTGAAATTCACCCTAAAACTGGAGACGTCTACGTCGCTCTTACCAATAATGTTGAACGCATGAATTTTCATGGCTCCATTATGAAGTTGATTCCTGAAAACGGAGATCATGAAAGTGAAAACTTTAGTGCCTCTGATTTTTTGGTTGGTGGTGATGGTGTTGGCTTTTCTTGTCCCGATAATTTAGCATTTGATGCTAAGGGAAATCTTTGGTTTACCACTGACATTTCGGGCAAGTTAATTGGTAAACCACCATATACAAGTTTTGGTAATAACGGTTTGTACTACGTTGCTTTAAGCGGTGAGAATGCAGGTATTGCTAGAAAATTAATCCAAGGACCAATTGACTCTGAATTAACGGGCATTTGTTTTACTCCAGACGGGACCGGTTTATTTTTAAGTGTTCAACATCCAGGTGAATTAACTAAAGATTTAGATAAGCCAACGTCTCATTGGCCACGAGGTGGCAGTGAAATGCCTAGACCTTCTGTTGTAGAAGTTCGAGGCCCTTTGTTGGAAAAACTTTTATCATGAAAAAAATCTTTGCCTTAATCTTATTCATTTTTAACACAAGTCTATGGGCCCAAGCAGTGCCAGTGAAAATTGAAAAGATAAAAGGCAAAGTGTTGTATTACCGCGCACAAACGATGTCGATTTTGACCGAGAGATCAGAGCTTAAAAACGATGATCTGGTCATGACGAAAGATGGAAGTATTTCTCTTATTTTTGAAGATACTACTATTTCTCTGTCTCCCCACTCGCTTTTTAGAGTCATGAATATAAAAAATAAAGAACGATATCAATTTGGTGAGTTTTTGATGGGAGAATATTCTTCTGTAACGAGAAAAAAACTAGTTGATAAAAGAAGGCTTGAAGTCATTTTACCAAAAGCAAAGGTTCATGTTGTTGGAACAAGATTTATTATTCAAATTGCTCCTAACGTAGAACAGTTGATGGAGAGGCAAAAAGGCAAAGAAATGGCGGCTCCCATTGAACTGCCAAGGCTTGAATTAATTCCAACTGCTGTTTCGAGTCCTGATCTTGTCACTCAGGTGACTTGTTTTGAAGGCAAGGTTTTTGTGGAAACAGATAGTGGTCAAAAAAAGCAACTAGAGTATAAAGAGTCTGCTCTATACTCAGGAAATGGTGCCAATCTTCGAGTCACGATGAAAGATGAAGCGGAGCTTGAGTCAATGGCTAGTGCACTTGCTTTCGAAATAATCGATTCGAAAGCCATAGATTCCAATCCCTCTGAATCGACACCATCGCAGGAATCAGAAACAGAGTAAGAAAGGTTGCAAACAATAAGCCCCAACCCATGGCCAGTGCTAATGGCTTTGTGAAGCCCGAATCTCCACCTAGGCCATAGGCCATAGGAAAGACACCACCGAGAGTTGTAATACTTGTTAATAGGATTGGGCGAAGTCTTGATATCGAAGCTTCTACAAGACCTTCTCGTCCAAGCCCCAAGTCAAATTTTCTATTTATCGAATTCACTAAGATCAAAGAGTCATTGACAACAACGCCCGCCATTCCAATCACTCCAACAATCGCCATCACATCAATGGCCTTATCATGAAGCGCAAACGCAGCGATCACACCAATGGCACCAAAAGGAATCGCAAGTCCAATCAGTATTGGCTGCATGATCGAATTTAATGTTAAGGCAAGAATGAATAGAATCATCGCGACAGCGTAAATCACTGACTTGCTCATGGATTGTTTATTTTTTGCTGATTGAAGATCAGCATCTTCAACCACAAACTTAAGGTTTGGAAAACTTAATGCTAAAGGTTTGAGGGCTTCTTTAAGTGACGTTTGAAAGACTTCTTTCTTCGTTTTTTCAGGTAAGTATGCAACTTCAACTGCCATCACTCTTTCTACATTCTCACGATCAACTCGCTTAAGCGCTCTTGTTTTTTTCCACTGACCAAAGGTTGATAATTTTGCCGTTTGTCCTTCACCGATAACAACAGGAAGAGAGCTGAGTTGTTCATAATTAAGGCGATCACCTTGAGCGATATAGGAGTAGACATTAACGTTTTCGCCGTCCCAACGTAGTTGATGGAGCTTGCTCTCAGCAACGTAGCCACGAATTTGGAGTGAAAGATTCGATAGATCCAACCCATACTGAGTGAGGGCCTGTCTATTTGGCTCAAAACTCCAACTATCAGCAAAGAGCTTTGGGTCTACAGATAAAGACTTATAGCCTTCAACTTTTTCAGCAACATCGCTTACACCTTTAAGCAGTTTTTCAACTTCGAGTCGTCCTCTGCCTGAAACAGCGACTCTTAAAGAATGGTCTTTAGCATCATCAAAACCATCGAGTCGTCGATCGATTTCAAGTCTTTCGAAATTAGTCTGATCAATTTTTTTAATCTCTTCTTCTAAAAACGATTTTACTGATTTCTTTGCTGTTTCAATATCATCCATGGTCTGCGAGAAACGGATATTAAATTGTGCATATTTTGGACCTTCGTACTTCTCGCCAGAAATTCTTGCTTCACCAAACTCTGCATCAATATACTGATAGAGGTTTTTATCAACACGATTAATGATCTCTTGAATCGGTTGAAGCTGCACGATTGTATCTTTAACACTTTGAGACTCTTTAACAACGGCTAGAACTCTTAATCTCTCGCTACCAATACGAAGGTCAAACTTGAAAGGAACTTTTGCCGTGGCATACCAAATGGAGCCAATGAGAACGCCTACAAATATAAAAACGAGTGAATATCTAAATCTTAAGCTAAACCATAGGACTTTTTCGTAACTGCCACGAAGCTTGTCGATAAGCCTTAATCTTTTTGGATCGAGCGGTTTTTTAACAAAATGGACGAGGTGGTTTGGAAGAATAAAAAAGCATTCAATCCAACTCATTGTTAGTGCGGCGATAACAACCCATGGAATAGCCGCAAGAACACTTGATAGTCCACCTCCGGCCAAGAGTAGTGGCATGAAAGCGACTAGAGTTGTTAGTACTGTTCCTGTCACTGGGCCAATTGTTTCAAGCACAGCTTTGACGGCCGCTTCTCTTGGTTCTTCGCCGGCTTCAAGGTGCTGCGAGTATTGTTCAGTCACAATAATGGCATCATCAACGAGGATACCTAGTACCAAGATCATGCCAACGACAGAAATAATATCAATGGCAATCCCAAGGGATTGAAGAACTGCAAAAGTAGCAAGGTAAGCTAAGGGCATACCTATAGCGGTCATGACGGCAGCTTTAAACCCAAGAAAATAATAAAGGATTGCAATAACTAAAATGATTCCAAAAATAGCATTGGAAGTTAATACATTAAGTTGTCGTTCAATAAATGAAGGGCCATCACCCGTGAGGAGTATTTCAAGTCCATTCGGAGGAGTTTCTTTGGCTAGCATTTCATTAAGACGATCGCGAAGAACTAAAGTATCGGTGTCCATGTCTTTAAATAAAACAATGGTTGAACTCGATTTACCGTTGATGGTTCTCTCGACCAAATCATCAGGAGGAAGACGCCAATTCACATCGGCCACTTGGTAGAGTCTTACGACATTACCGGAGCTATTACCTTTAATAATAAGATTCGAAACTTGAGAGACTTCTTTTAAAGTATTATCGAACTCAACAACGATATCACCACTTTCTTTTTCAATAACTCCAAGAGGTAATAGGGCAAATGCACTTTTAACTTTATTCGCTATTTCAGGAAGAGAAACTCTGTATCTGGCAAGATCAGCTGGTCTTAATTGAACATAAACTTGTTTTTTAGGACTACGATCATCAATTCGGGTCATGCCTTCAATTCGTCTTAGTCGATCACCAAAACCACGAGTCCAGGCAAGGTGAGCATCATTTTGTTCATCAAATCCAACTAAGGATAAAGTGCCAAACCAAAAAGAATTTACTTTGACGTTTTCGACTTCCAGATTATCAAGATCATCTGGTAAGTCTCGCTTGAGAGCATTAACAGCACTTTCAACTCTTGAGTAAAGATCATCAACATCATTAAAACTTTCAAATAAGTCGAGGCGAATTTCCATCGAGGAAGAAAATGTTTTCGAACTGATTCGTTCAATACCTGAAAAACCACGAATGCTTTCTTCAATGGGAGCCGTAACGAAATCTTCCATTTGAGCAGCACTTGCTCCAGGTAAGTTGGCTCGAATTTGAATCATTTTCAATTCAAAGGGTGGTGCCAAATCTCGCTTCATTGTTAGAAGAGCAGTTGCGCCGATCACCAGCAAAAACACGCAGACGAGGTTAACGATAAAAGAGTTGTCTATGGCCGAATTTATAAGTCGTTTTAACATTTTAGGAAGGTGCCAGATTTTGATGACCATTGCAATGCACTAAGGGCAAAAAAAGAGACTATTCAGCTCCTTAGAAGGAATTTGGGCGCAGTGTTAACACTGACGTTTCGTTGAATTTCTGAGACAATTTAAGTCACACACAAATGTATCGATCGAGGCCCATTCATGACTATTTTAGAATCTCAGCCAGATAGCTTCGTCCATCTCCATTTGCATACACAATACTCACTTCTTGATGGTGCGATTCGTTTACCGGATTTGATCAACCAAGCGAAGGAATGGAATATTCCGGCCATCGCGCAAACTGATCATGGAAACATGTTTGGTGCGATTGATTTTTATACTCGCTGTAAAAATGCTGGAATCAAACCGATTCTTGGTTCTGAAATTTATTTTACACCAGGCTCGCGTTTTGATCGATCCCCTTCAAAAAAGACAAAGTCTGTATCAAACCAAGATGCAGAAGAGAGTTCTCGTCAAATTCACCATTTGATTCTTCTTTGTAAAAATAACACTGGTTACGAAAACTTATGTAAGCTTTTATCTCAAGCTTATCTTGAGGGGTTTTATTATAAGCCGCGCGCGGATCTAGATTTATTAAAAGAATTCTCTGAGGGACTAATTTGTACAACGGCCTGTCTTAAAGGCGAGGTTGGCTACAATTTCTTCACAGACCAAGACGATAAGGCGAAGAAAGCGATTACAAAGCTTCATGATATCTTTGGCGATGATTTCTATCTTGAAATTCAACAAAACGGATTAGAAGAACAAAAAATTGTTAACGAGAAAGTTGTTGCTTATGCCAAAGAGCATGGCATGCAAGTTGTTGCTACGAACGACGCTCACTATATGACCAAAGAAGATGCAACAGCTCAAGAAGTTCTTCTTTGCGTACAGACTGGTAAAACATACGCCGATGAAAATCGTATGCGTATGACCTCTCAAGAATTTTATTACAAGAGCCCAGAAGAAATGCGTCGTGCTTTCGCTGATTATCCAGAGGCTTGTGACAATACATTACGTATTGCCGATAAATGTAATGTCGAACTTAAATGGACTGATGATAATGGAAATCAAATTTATCATCTACCAGACTATCCGATTGAAACGGATGAAACAGTTGATGATTATTTCACTCGTATGTCTCGAGAAGGTCTAGAGAAAAGATTCGCTGGTCCTCACTTTAGAAAACTTGTTGAGCAAGAAAACTGGGAATCAGAATTAAAACCTAAGTATTGGCAGCGTCTTGAAGACGAAGTCAAAATGATTCTTCAGATGGGATTTCCTGGATACTTTCTTATCGTTTCGGACTTCATCAAGTGGTCAAAAGATAATGGTATTCCAGTAGGCCCAGGTCGTGGTTCTGGTGCAGGCTCGCTTGTTGCCTATTCTCTAGATATCACTAACGTTGATCCTCTACCATTCAACTTACTTTTCGAACGTTTCATAAACCCTGAACGTATTTCAATGCCGGACTTTGACGTCGACTTTTGTCAAAGTGGTCGTGGTCGAGTCATTGATTATGTAACTCAAAAATATGGCGAAGACCGTGTTGGTCAAATTATTACTTTCGGTAAGCTTCAGGCCAAAGCCGTTATTCGTGACGTGGCCAGAGTGTTTGCTCTGCCATATTCCGAAGCCGATATGCTTTCTAAACTTATTCCTGAAGAACTAGGAATTACGTTAGAAAAAGCACTTGAGATGGAGCCAAAACTTAGAGAGCTAATGGAAACTGATCCAAAGATCAGACAAATCATTAGTATCTCAAGACGCCTTGAAGGATTACTTCGCCACGCTTCGATCCATGCTGCTGGCGTTATTATCACCAATAAGCCTCTTGTAAGTTATTGCCCTTTATTTAAAGGAAAAGAAGGCGAGAAGGTTGTTCAGTTTGATAAAGACTTTTCTGAAAAAATTGGTCTGGTTAAATTCGATTTCCTTGGACTTAAAACTCTAACAGTCATCGATCACGCTCAAAAATTTATTCGTCGAGATAAGGACGCTGACTTTGATATTGAAGATATCGATCTTGAAGACAGCTCTGTTTATGATTTTATTGGAGACGGCGAGACCATCGGTGTTTTCCAGCTTGAAAGCTCGGGCATGATTGAGCTGTGTAAACGAATCAAGCCAAACACGCTTGATGATATTACGGCGATTAACGCTCTTTATCGCCCAGGCCCACTCGAATCGGGAATGGTTGATGACTTTATTGAAATCAAGCACGGCCGAAAAGAGATGACCTTTCCTTTTGAAGATCTCGCACCTGTTCTAAAAGACACGTACGGCGTAATCGTTTACCAAGAACAGGTGATGAACGTTGCCCGTATCGTTGGTGGATATACTCTTGGTCAAGCCGATATGCTTCGCCGTGCGATGGGTAAGAAGAAAGTTGAAGAAATGGATCGCCACCGTGAAATTTTCCGTCAAGGTGCGATTGAGCGCGGCTATGATGAGAAAAAAGCGGTTGATCTCTTCGAATTGATGGCTAAATTTGCGGCTTACGGATTTAACAAGTCTCACGCCGTCGCTTATGCCTTGATTGCTTATCAAACGGCCTTTCTTAAAAAATATTATCCAGCGGCTTTCTTTGCAGGACTTTTATCAACAGAACTTTCCAATATGGATAAAGTTACGGCCTACATTAATGACTGTAGAGGACGTGGCATTCAAGTTCTTCCTCCAGACGTCAACGAGTCAATGTGGTTGTTCAACGTTGTAGAAGAGAATATTCGTTTTGGAATGGGCGCGGTTAAAAACGTAGGCGAGGGTGCTGTTGAAGCACTTATTCGTGAGCGTGAAGAAAACGGACCATTTATTGGGTTCGTCGACTTTTGTGAACGCGTTGATCTTAAGGCCGTTGGCAAACGTGTCATCGAATCATTGATTAAAGTCGGTGGCTTTGACGGTTGTGAAAAAGAACTTAATCGCAAGACCATGCTTGAAAATATGGAATTGATTGTTGCTTACGCGCAAAAGAAACAAGAAGAAAAAGCTCTTGGTCAAAGTAATCTCTTTGATCTAGATGCAGCTGACTCTGATGACTCAAATCTGCAATTAGATATTGCGGCCGTTGAAGATTTTGATGAGCGTGAAAAGCTTTCATGGGAAGCGGCTTTAATGGGGATTTATGTTTCAGGTCATCCACTCGATCGTTTTGCCAATGTCCTAAAACAGATGGCTTCGATGAGTGTGTCCGAAGTTCATGAACTTGCTGGTGGCGATAAACGTGAAATGATGCTGGCCGGGTTAATCTCAGGTCGTAAAAATATCTTGACCAAAAAGGGCGACAAAATGTGTTTTGCCACCCTTGAGGATTTAACTGGCAAGATCGAATGTATCGTCTTTCCTAGAACCTTCGCCGAATATGAAGAGATCCTAGGTGGTGATGAGCCTCTCATCATGGAAGGACAGGTCAACCTTGCGGAGGAACCTCGTAAATTTTTCCCAACTAAAATTCAAAAACTCAAAGATCAAGCGGAAGAACGTGTGACTGGGGTTCGAATTAGTGTTGAACGTGAACAATTGAACGAGTCTCGACTCAAACGCTTTAAGCAAGTATTATTAAGTTACCGTGGAAGTGTGCCTCTTCACATGATTGTGGTGCATGACCAAGATAAAGTAAGAATGCCTTTTGGTCAGGATTTCCTTGTCAATCCGACTCCGCAACTTGCGGCCAAGATCAATGAGGTTTTTCAAGGAAATAGTGTTCAGTTTGTTGTTGATGGCAAGCTTGAAGACGTAGGAAATACGCAGATTTAATTAGGAATTAGAATGAAATTTATATCGCTTTTCTTTTTATTATTAGGTCTTCAGTTTCAAGCTTATGCCGAGTCGGTCATAAGTGGTGAAGGTCGTTTTTATGCTGCTGATGAGGACTCATTAACATTTGTTAAAAGTCAGCTTCATTACCAAGCCGTGAAAGATATCATTACAAAAGAGCTTAAAAGTTTAGGTCTTGATGAAAAACTATTTTGGCAAAAGTATGATGCAAAATTTAAAGACAGTTTTGAGTCTGCTGAAAAATCAATCAAAGAAAAATACGCAGATGAAACCGGCGAAGTGCCTCGTGATAAAAAAGCCGATTATGATAAGGCTGTTCGTGCCAAGCGTTTAGCTAGTCTTGTTCGCTTTGGTAGATTACAAGGTGTTCTTAATTCGTATTCAGTAAAGAGAATGACAAGGTCACCTCAATCCCCCCAATCCCGCTATTATCTTATTGAGGGAAAGACTGACCGTCGATACGTTAACGAACTCTATCTTCGATTTACTTCAGACGATATAGATCGAAAGTATAAGACACTATTTATAACCGCAAACTTTAAACTTGATCATATGACCTGGAGTGATGCAGGAGTTGAAGTTGGAACGGACTTTACCGATGTTGTTAAAACTCATTGGCAAAAATACATTGATACGAAATTTTTAGGCCAAATCGAAGAAGTCGTTTTTACTGATGAAAGTTTAGAGCGCGAGCTTAGAGAATTTTTGTTAATTCCAAGAGACCTTGAGTTTAATCAAAAAGTTGAAAGTGGTAGTGGGAATTTTTCTAGATTCTCATCGGGACTTTGGCTTAAAGTTGAAATGGAGCTTGATAAACTGAGTGACGATGATCTTTTGAAAAAAAGAAAAATCAGTGTCAGTGGTGATGTCTTAATGATTGAATTAAAAACAAATCATTCTGTCGCTCAAGAAGATTTAGAAACAGAACGTAAACTTTTCTATACTGACGATCAAAAGTCGTTTAGTTCAAGCCTTGCTAGCATGGTTTATAGCAAACCGCTTGCTGCCTTCGAAGTCGCTCACAAATCAATGGGTGAAATCTCTAAAGCTAAGCATGACTACAGACTTTACATAAGTTCATTAGCATCAATTCAAGACTTAGTTGATGTTGGAACTCTTCTTGTTAATAAAGGGGTAGTCCATCAAGCAAGAACGGAAGTCGTTGGTTTTAATGGTTCTAAAGGCGAGCTTTCTATGACTTTTAGAGGCAACAAGGAAAACCTTCAAAAGTTCTTACGAAGCATTACCGGTTCTGCACTTGGAAGTGGAAAGGTTCTTCAAGTTAATCCTGAAAAACCTACAGAAATGACTCTTATGC
Source organism: Bdellovibrionales bacterium CG12_big_fil_rev_8_21_14_0_65_38_15 (assembly GCA_002787775.1). Classification (GTDB taxonomy): domain Bacteria; phylum Bdellovibrionota; class Bacteriovoracia; order Bacteriovoracales; family Bacteriovoracaceae; genus UBA4207. The sequence continues at coordinate 37,357 of PCUW01000009.1, read as the reverse complement.
TGATTGATCAGCCAGTTGTTCCAAAAGCAACTAAAGCTTCTACTCAAGGATAGGAATATGAAGTTTATCGCTTATTTATCGATGGTCGCAGTTTTAATTTCTTGCTCGCAAGGGGTTATACAACGTGACATGGAAGGCAGAAGATCAGCTCCGCCTCAAAACCAACAATTTCAATCAGTAAAAAAGAAAATAGCACTTTTATCTTTCTTTAATGAAAGCCCTTATGGTGGTGAAGATCTTGGAATCGTCGCGACTGAGGAACTTCGAAAAGAACTTTCAAGAACCGGTGAGTTTATTGTTGATCCGATGGCGATGAAGATTTTTGGCAGTTCTAAAGAAGTTTATGCCGGCGGTGGTGTCAAGCTTGTTCAGCTTTCACGTCGTGCCAAAATCGAAGGTGTTAATCTTGTTGTGTTTGGTCGTGTGATTGAAGCTCGAGTTCGTGAAAAAACTGATGAGATTGGATTTGTTCGCGAAACAAAAAGTTTTACAGAGGCGAAACTTGAAATTCGTATTTTCGATGTTAATAGCAATAAGGAAATCTATACAGAAACTCTTAACGGTTACGCTGATGATCAAACTTACAGATTTTTCGCAGAAGACCGCGAAAACAGCATGAATCAAAGAAGAGACCTTCTTCGCTATGGAGTAAGAGTCGCGGCCAGAAAAGCTATTCCAAATATGATTGAAATCTCAAGAAAGCTAGATTGGATGGGACGTATTGCCAAAATCGTTGGCACTAGAATTTACGTTAATGCTGGAAGAGAAAGCGGCCTTCAAATTGGAGATGTCTTAAAAGTCCTGACTGAGGGGCAAGAGATATTTGATCCTGAAACAGGAGCCTTGATTGGTGTATCAAAAGGTGATGTTAAAGGAACAATCGAAATTATAGATTACTTTGGGCCTGACGGGACAATTGGAACTCTTCACTCTGGCGGTTCTGTGCTTGAGGGTGATTTCGTTCAGCTTTATTAATAATGAGCATTTATAATCTGTTCAGATCATTAGCTTTTAAAATTGACCCTGAGTTTGTTCATGAACTCTCTATGGGAAGTTTTAAAGTTTTACCTAGCGCACTTGCAGGATTGTTTAATTCAGCATCGCTAAAACCACAGCACCAATTAGATTTTGCTGGCTTAAAGTGGACAGGTCCCTTGGGTCTTGCAGCCGGCCTTGATAAAAATGCCGTAGCGTTATCTTTCTTTTCAAAATTAGCTTTTGGAGCTGTTGAAATCGGAACAGTCACGCCAAAACCTCAAAGTGGAAATCCTAAACCAAGACTTTTTAGACTTAAAGAAGATCAGTCTCTTTTAAATCGAATGGGATTTAATAATCAAGGGATGAATAAGGTTTTAGAAAATATTCTAATGACTAGTGAGTCTGATAGACCAATTTGTTTGGGCGTAAACTTAGGAAAGAATAAAGTCACACCTGCAAATGAAGCCCCTGTTGATTATTTTAAACTATACGAGAAGTTTGCCGATCATTGTGACTATATGGTTGTTAACGTTTCTAGCCCAAATACTCCGGGACTTAGAGATCTCCAACAAGAAAGTGCTTTGGCAGAAATTTTTGAATCATTGGCATCTATTCGCCAATCAAAACCTTCACCTCTTTTTTTAAAAGTTGCTCCTGATCTTCCTGAAGATGGACTTGATTCTTGCGTGAACATTGCCAAAAAATTTAATCTGTCAGGTCTCATTGCAACCAATACCACTATTATGCCTGAAATAGGGCAGGGTGGTGTTTCGGGACAATTATTAGCACAGAAATCAAAAGAAGTTCGACGTTACCTGTTAGAGCAATTAGCAGAAACACCAGACATTGCTCTTATTGGAGTTGGTGGTGTTTCAAGCTTTGATGATCTTTGGGAATTTTGGAGATTGGGTGGCAAGGCCATGCAGGTTTATACAAGCTTTATCTACCAAGGCCCTGAACTTTTAAAAGGTGTTTGTGATGGAATTGATCAAGCGTTAGTAAAAACAGGTGCTCGAAATTTGAATGAGATGCTAGTCGATTACAAAAACCTTCCTAGCGACTGGCGATCGTGATTCTTATTCTTCTCTCTTTATTACTTATTCCATTGGTTTTGCATTGTATAGATGGCCAAGCTTTATTGTGGTTCAACTTTATCTTTTGGTACGCAGGGCTTATCGCACCAAGTTTTATTTTAAATACGATTGGACTTTCTTGGAGCTCAAGTCGAGTTCTTTCCTTACTCTTATTTAGTTTTCCATTATATCTGCTTGGTAATTTCTTTTCAGTCCCTCTTCATTGGAGTTATTGGCTAATCATTTGTGTCTTAGGCGTCATATTATGCTTGTTTAAAAAATCTAATGTCACAAAGCTAGAGTTTATTAAATTAGAGATTTTTTTCTTAACAGTCTTTAATATCTTTCTAGTTATTAACGCCTTTCATCCTGCTCTTTATTGGGGTGAAAAGCCGATGGATATATCTACTTTAGGTTATTTCTTAAAAATGACTATCGGACCTATAATAGATCCTTGGGCCTATGGTACTAAACTTCAATACTATTCTCTTGGATATTTTTCGTGGAGTTGGCCTGCAAAGTTAGCAATGATGGGTTTAGAACAAGCGTATGTTTATTCCATTGCTGGTGTTGCTGCAATGTCAGCTTTTGCTGCCAATGAGTTCTATCAGTTCTTTTCAAAAAAACATTCTAGATTTTTGTCCGTCCTTTTTATATTTATTGGAACCCTTGGTGTCTTGAATTCTTTGTCTCAAGATAGTGTCTTTGGATCATTAGGTGCCTTTTGGTCAGCGACAAGAATTTTTAGCTTTAATCATTTTGCCGAGTTTCCGCTTTGGTCATTTGTCTTTTCTGATCTTCACCCTCATATGATGGCATACCCATTACTTATTCTTGTTTTTTCAAGCCTTATCAAAGCGATCAAGATTAAGCCTGAAAACGACCAACTTGTAATTGCAAGTCTCTCGTTAATTCTTCTTCCTTGGCTCAATGCTTGGGATTTTTTAGTTATGATGGGTCTCGCAAGCTTTATTTTGCTCAGTTATACAAAAGAAATTTTTACTAAAAAGTATATTGTCGCTACGTTACTGATTTGCGTAAGCGGCTTGTCAGCGTTTAGTTTTTTAAGCTCAGCCAGTCGAACAAGTACTTTTGGCCTCGCTCCAACTGCGGGACTTTTTGGTTTAATCCTTCATTTTCTTTTGCCAATACTCGCTATTAGCTTTGTAAGTCTTAGACTTAAAAATATAAGGATGTGGATAGTCTCTGGCTACCTCATTTTACTTGTTATAATTGTTGATAATATTATCTTTATGGATAGAGTAAATACCGTCTTTAAGTTTATGACGACACTTGGTATCTGTTTAAGCTTGTTTATTCCCGTTGTACCGCTTTTGTTAAAAGGTAAAGCTCGTTTAATGAGTCAGCTAACCATTGGAATCATGATTTTATTAAATCTTTTGTTGATTCCCATGATTATCTCTTCAAAACCTTTTCCGGTTAAGATTCCAAGCCTTCAGGGCTTTAGTTTCTTAAAATATTCACTTCCGTCGGACTCTAAAATTATCGAGTTTCTAAACCAGCAGGATCGTTTGAGTTTGATTTTAGAATATCCAGGTAACAGCTTTAATTACCAAGCTTCGAGAATCAGTGCTTTTACAGGTCATCCTCTTTGGCTTGGCTGGGATAATCATGTCGTTCTAAGGGGGAAAACTTGGAAGACTGTCTTAGAGCGTAAGCAGTGGATTGATGGCATGTATAAGAGTACAGACGCCCTGATGGTTCATTCACAGTTAATTTCTAAAGGAATTCAATATCTTATCGTTGGGCCTACTGAGCAAGAGCATTATGAAGGCGTTGGCCTTGATAAATTCACTCAATACCCAGAGCTTTTTAAACCTGTCATAAGCCACCTTTCTTCAACTCTATTTGAAGTTATCTCTCAGTAATTTCTACATACATCTATAGGCCTTATTCTTTTCATGGCATAAGCTAATTTATGAAAACATCAATTCTTGGGCTGTTGATCCTTTTATCCTTTAATCTGTTTGCTCAGGATGCAAAGTATTTTGGCGCGACCAATACTGAAGCCATTTTAAACTTTGATTCAAGAATTGAAATTCAAACTTCAAAATTATTAAAACTAGCGAACTTAAAAAAAGAAACAGCTCAAAATGCCGAAGTCTTTGAAGAAGTTCGCGAGCAAATTTCTTTTCTTATCGGTCATTTTTCTTCTGAGTCTTTTAAGCAGGAAGTTGGCGTTCCTGGAGTCCTTGGTGAGAATATGGCATTTACCTTTACCAAGGTAGATAATTATACTGGCTACGCCGTATTGCATATGAATGTTTCTGGCAAAGTTGTTTTTCATAAAGATGTTTTTAAAGGCAAGTCAACGGCATCAATTCCACTACGACTGCCGTTATCAATGAGTAGAACATATGAGCTTGGGATCATTGATGGTGTTAATCTTTGTACTGATGAACATTATAATAGTTTAGGAGACTTTTTTTATTTTTGGGATATTGAAAAAGAAGATTGTCCACTAAAAGGAAATAAGACGGAAATCGTGCGTGTAAAAGGTAAGCTAACACAAGTTGATAATACTAAAAAAACTTATCCTGAATATGACAAACTTTATAAAAAACCAGTCTTAGATATACGAGTCCTAATGGGTTATATCGGTGATGAAGTCAGTCTTACTGAAGTTAATTATAGTGATGATGGTTACAAAAGCTTCAAGGGTACAATTGCAGAGCTTGAAAACTTAGGATTTGCTGTTACTGATAGAAAAGTTAAATTTCGCTATACAAAAAATGATCGTGAAATCAGTGGTTCAAACTATCTTTATGTACTTGAAAAAGATTTGAAGAATCAATTAGGAACTGTTCAAACTGTTCGAATCACCGTTTTTTTAGGAGATACTGATCTTAATTCTGCGGATTTAACTTTTCATAAAGTTCTTATCCCTGCTTATCAAGAGTCTGATTTACTTGTTTATGATGGTCATTCTGGTTTAGGTGCAAATTTAAGTTTTGATTATTTACCTGAATTCATTTTTGATACGACTGGAAAGTACCAATTATTTTTTATTAACGGCTGTTCAAGCTATCCATATTACAATGGCCAGTTTTTTAGAAATAAAGAGGGTGGTAGTAAAAATATAGATATTATTACCTCAGGACTGTCGACTTACACATCGACGTCAGTTTCGAACACGATAGCGTTTTTGGCGCCATTCATTCAAGGCAAGACTTGGTCGTATCAAACTCTTTTAAGACATATGGAAGTAAGCAATGGTGACGCCGGAACTTACTTAACCGGCGTCAATGGGGACGAGGATAATATTTTTGTTCCTTAGAACTTAATTTTATCCATAATCGTATCGACGATGCCGTATTCTTTCGATTCAGCAGCGTTCATCCAATAGTCTCGATCAAAGTCACTCATGACTTGCTCAAGTGATTTGCCACAATTATCAGCAAGGATTTTTGCCCCAAGCTCTTTTGTTTTCAAAATCTGCTTGGCCTGAATTTGAATATCTGAAGATTGACCGTACATACCTTGGCCACCAATTGATGGTTGATGAATCATCACACGACCACTTGGAAAGATACTACGTTTTCCTTTTTCTCCACCAGAAAGTAGGAGCGAGCCCATGCTTGCTGCTAGACCCATACAAACAGTATGCACCGGAGAGCTAATCATTTGCATTGTATCGTAAACAACCATACCAGAAGTGACGACGCCACCTGGAGAATTGATAAAGAATGTAATCGCTTTACCTGGATCCATCATTTCAAGATAGAGAAGATCATTTGTAATTCTTTCTGCGCTATCATCTTGAACCGCACCCCATAAAAAGACCTGTCTTCTTTCGAGGAACTTTTCGCGGTGACGTTGCATATTTTCAAATAGCTTTTCGATAGCTTGGCTCATTAATACTCCAAAATGACATTCGTAGATAATTCTTTGAAAGCTTATCGGACAGGCACTATTAAATTAAAGCCCTATTCGCCAAGTTTTTCTTTCATTTTAAGCACTCAGGCTATTTTAGAGTTCTTTTAAAATCAACTGCTTATGCGTCATTTTTTAACCTTATTGTACAATTTATTTAACCGATACGTACAAGGATGATTATTAAAAACCTGCTTACACTTACTCTATTAAGTTTGCTTGCTACAAGTTGTGGCGGGCATAAAGCACGTACAAATTTCAACCTAACTGCTGGTGCGACAGTTACTGGCTTCAGTCTTGATGGCGGAACTTTTATTCGTGCCATTAATAAAGACTCAGGTGTTCCTTTTGATATTGATATGACAGGCGCAGAAACGGCGCTCATTCCTTTTGGAAATTGGGATTTACACCTAATAGGCTACGGTGGAGCAGGTGCATGGCAAGGGACAACCTATTGTGGGTCTCTTACAAACGTGAGTTTAGATCAACCAACAGCTAATTTATCTCTAACACTTGATCAAACCAATTGTGCAATTGAGCCATACTTAACAATGATTTCAGATAAAGCTAGTTCACTTCAAGCTAATTGGGATTCCGCCGTATGGGATACCGATACTTGGGGACCATAAGAGGATATTATGAAGATTAATTGGGATAAAACGATTCAATTTCTTAAGGGATACGCCTTTGCGATTATAACAACATCGACTATAGCTTTAGCTGTAAGTACGAACATCGCAGGTTTTAATATCTTTACCAGTGGAACTCCAATATCTTCAACGGCTGTTAATGATAATTTTGGTAAGTTGGCCGGTATAGAAGTTTTTAAGGCAACTAACACAGCAGGCTTGGTTCTAAACGACGTAACAACACTGAGTACAAGTCGATGTAATGCTTCTATCGAAGATTGTCATTTTGGAGCAATGACTTTGACATCTACAATATCCAATGGAACCTACGTAACTGAGGCGGCAACTGCTGATACAAATTCTGGTACTGTTTCAATTTCTGGCGGTGGTAATTATACCTTAATTACTATTGCGACCTCAGGTTGGTATGATTTTTATCTCAAGAAAACGATCTCTTCGATGCAAGTTACCTGGTCAGGAACAGCTTGGGATCGTTCGTATTTAGATATTGAAACTTTTATTAATAAGATCGAATCAGCAGTTACTTCTCCTAATATTCAAAATGAAAATTTCGGTGATTCAGTGGTTGGGAAAATAAGAGTTCGTCGTGCAAAAGAGGATAATGATGGAAGTACATCAATTACACCAATTGAAGATATAACTAAGGTTGAACCAGGCTTTCAAAAAAGACTTTACTTAACAGCAGGTGATAAATTCTATCTTGGGTATTCTTTTAAAAGAGACCTAGTGACATCAGGTGATAATATCACAGTTCCCGCTGGTAATTTAGAATTCAAAATAGTTTATCTTCCCTAGTATTTAGGACGCTGATCATACTCAATCGGATCTTCCATGCCTGCCTGACCAAATCCACGTAAGCGTAGGGCACACGAGTCACAAACGCCGCAGGCTTTATCGCCGCGAGCATAACATGACCAAGAATTTTGAATCGGCGCTTTCATTTCGACGGCTTTCTTAACAATTTCAAATTTCTTCATATGAATAACAGGCGTGATGACTTCAATGTCACCATCTTTAGTACCCTCTTTAATAAGAGCATTAAGAGCTTTGTAGTAACTTGGTCTGCAATCTGGATAGCCTGAGCTATCTTCTTCAACCGCACCAATATAAATCTTTTTTGCTCCAATCACTTCGGCCCAACTGACGGCCATCGATACAATATGCGTATTTCTAAAAGGAACATAGCTATCTGGGATTTCGTCGCTATCGCCTTTGTATTTTTTTACGTCGATGCCATCATCCGTGAGAGAACTTCCGCCAATCTGTTTTAAGAAAGTGACATCGACGACTTTTCGAAGCTCTTTTGGAACGTTATAGAATTCAGCAATTTTATGAAAGCACTCGAGCTCTTTTTCTTCGGTTTTTTGTCCATAGTTTAGGTGCAAAAAAGCGAGGTGTTCATGATTTGAACTGGCAATGGCAGCACTTAAGAGAGAATCCATTCCACCTGAAACGAGAGCGATCGCTAGGTTATTTTCTTTTTGACTCATGCTTGTTCAGCCTTTTTATTAATAAAGCTTAAGAATTGATCTACTTTAGATTTTGCTTTCGATTTTTTATCAGACAAGGTTCCTTCTTTTTCTTGAACCATAATATAAAATTTAATTTTTGGTTCAGTTCCAGAAGGGCGTAGATAAAGGCGGTCTCCATTTTCAAAATGAAAGCCTAGAACGTTTGATTTTGGAAAATCGTCCATGCCTTTTTGATAGTCTTCAACCTTGCTAGCCGTTCTATCAATGATTTTTCCATTAAGTGCTCTAAAGCTTTCCATAATGCGAGAAATCTTCTCTGCGCCTTCTTTTCCAAAATAATCTAGTGATAAAAGATGCTCGTAAGAAAAGCCATACTCAGTGTAGATATCATCAAGGGCTGCAACTAAGCTTTTACCTTGAAGTTTATAGTGTAGGGCCACTTCCGACATAAGAGTGACTGAGCTTACACCGTCTTTGTCTCTAACATTTTTATGATTGAGGTAACCAAAGCTTTCCTCTGTCGCAAATAGAAAATTACGCTCAGGTTGAGTTTTTTCAATCTTATTCATACGGCCACAAATCCACTTAAAACCTGTAAGCGTATTTTCGCAGTCCACATCAAATGCACTGGCGATATTTTCTTGTAGTGGAGTCGTGACGATTGTTTTGACGAAATAAGAGTTCTTAGGCAAACGATCTTGAATTTTTAGATTCGATAGAATGTAGTGAAGCATCAAGGTGCCAATCTGGTTTCCATTTAAATAAACCACTTCATTATTTTCAATGAAAGCCAGTCCAAGACGATCTCCATCAGGATCACTTCCCATCACAATATCGGCACCAGTTCTCTTCATTTGTTCAACGGCCATTGCAAGAGCTTCTGGGTTTTCAGGGTTCGGTGACTTAACTGTTGGAAAGTTTCCATCTGGTTTAGCTTGAGATTCAACGACAGAAACATTAGTGAATCCCATTTTTTCTAAAGCAACTGAACATGGAATAAGTGCTGAGCCGTGAATGGGAGTGTAAACGATTTTTAAATCAGCGCCGCTTTTTTTAGAAAGCTCAGGATTAATAGCTGCAGCATAGATCGCTTCTTGATAAGCATTTTCTACGTCTTCACCAACCCAATGAATAAGACCTTTTGAAACACCATCATCAAAGTTCATATGCTTAAGCGCAGAAAAATCAGTCAGCGCTTTATAACGACTAATAATACTTTCATCGTTTGGAGGAGTGACTTGGGCTCCATCATTCCAAAAAACTTTGTAGCCGTTGTAAGCAGGGGGGTTATGAGATGCAGTTACCATAACTCCAGCATTAGCTTTGTGATAACGAACCGAGAAGGAGAGAAGTGGAACTGGGTTAAGTCTTTTGTAGATATAGGCATGAATTCCATTAGCGGCATAAACAGTGGCAGCCTCTTTCGCAAGTTCAAAACTCATGATTCTTGAATCATAGCTAATCGCAATTTTGGGCTCTGTCTTTTCGTGGTGATTGGCCAAAACTTCATCGGCTATTGCCTGACTGGCTTTTCTGATCGTGTAGATATTGATGCGGTTAAGTCCGGCACCAAGAATCGAGCGAATACCACCGGTTCCAAACTCAAGATCTTTGTAGAAGCGCTCAGTAATTTCTTTAGTATCTCCGGCATCGATGAGGTCTTGAATCTCTTTTCGACTGGCAGCGTCAAAAATATTGTTGTTTGTCCACCATGTGGCCTTTTCAAGTGCTTGCTTTTCCATTGGTCTAACCTTAAATATAATGGGAATCAGAAATGCCTAATATTCGCAAAATCAGTGAAATGTGGCAACTTAGCTAATCTATGTATGTTTATCGTTTTAAGGAGCCCAAGACATGGCAAATACAAGTATGAAACACCCAAAGAATATCGCTGGCGCTTGGTTTTGCACTGACCCAGACGACGATAACGGTGAAGGTTGTATTGCTTGTAACGTGTGCTACACCGGTGCTCCAGAGTTTTTCGCTGAAGATGAAGACGGTAACGCTTATGTTGTGAAGCAGCCAACGACTCCTGAAGAAATCGAACTATGTCAGGAACAACTAGAAGCTTGTCCTGTAGCTTCAATTGGTAATGACGGCTAATTCGCCCCTTTAATCCTAGTTAAATACTCAATTAAATATCTTCACTTTAAGTGCCGATAACTCTTAGTGAAATACTTTTTACTTATCTTCATAAGTCTAAATCTCTACGCTCAAGATCCTGTCTTGAGTTCTAGCGCTGTCGACGTTGAAAAATTTTGTAGTGGTGCAACTGTTGAAATCGATGGAGTTAACTTCGTTGTTCAAGATGAAGGTTTTTGTGATGCCTTAACAAAACTTAAGGAAGAAAACGAAACAGTTGATGCGCAATTTGTTCAAGATATTATTGTTTCTTTGGACGCAGTTGAAACACTAACTGATCAAACGGACTTTTGTCTTATCAATGAGGCCGACTTACAACAACTCAACACTCCATCTGTTTATGATAGGGCCTTAACTGTTGGCCCAGATCAAGACAGATGGAAATTAAGATTTTACGCTAGCCATTCTTTTACAACGTACTTCGATACCGACATGAGAATGCGCTCGAGTCGAATCAATGTAGATATTCAAGATTACTCTTGGACCGAGAGAAGTAGTCGAGAGTTTTTCACTCCAAGCACATGGCAGGAAGAAGGAAATAATCCCTTTCAAATGATTGATGAGCCAACAAATACTTTTACTTTTAGTTTGGAAAAAAATGGAAATGAATTTTTTCTTTCAGCCTTTCACCCAAAGTTTTTACAAAACGATCAAACAAGACAGGTGAGTGGAACCATTGATGGCGTCGAGGTTAATGGCGTTCAGCCAATTAATAAACCTTTTGATGGCTATGACCAAGTTCCAGGTGAAATGGAATTAGTGCGCAACCAAAACACGCATCAAGAAATGATTTTCGAAGTTGGTTACGGTCATCGCTTTAAACTCTTAGAAGGTCGATTAGGAAGTCTTGTCTATACACCAAGTGTAGGCGTCGGAGTCACTGTAGGAGCGAATTACAGTGTTATCGTTAAAGAGGGAGCTTGGTGGGAGTTCGATGACTATACAGACAGATTAAAAGTTCAAGGCTTTGGTGGAAGCATTAGTAATCGCCTTGAGTACAATACTCCTAATAAAAAGTTTGGTGTTTTCTATGAAAACAAGCTTGGCTTTTATAAGCAAAATCACGGTTTTTTAGATGGAACTCAGGAATATGATTTAAAGTTTATGGGTAATAACGTTGGTGTTGTCTTTATGCTCTATAATCCCAAAAAGAAAGATGTTCCTAGAAATTAGATAGATTACATAAATTCATTCTATTTTTAATATGTCGGATA
>PCUW01000009.1:0-25918 GCA_002787775.1 Bdellovibrionales bacterium CG12_big_fil_rev_8_21_14_0_65_38_15 | reverse complement strand
AAGAGAGGCTTTGCATGAAATCAGCAGTACTATTTTTATCTTCTTTATTGTTCTCTACAAATGTTTTGGCCTGTTATACACAAGCAGTATCTATTTACACCGAAACGATGAACGAGCGCCGCCACGATAATATTCATGTTTATAAAGAAGCGGTGCAGCTTAAATCCGGTCAAAGCTATGATAGTTACGGCGTGATCTTTGAATATGAGCAAGATGTGCTTATCTATGAAGGTTCAAGCGAGTTTATGAGTGGTTTTGGAGTGGAAGCGATCGTTTTAGAACCAAACACTTGTCGTTTAATCGAAATGGTTCAGGTTTACGCAGAATAATAATTTTTTACTTTCGCGCCGTCCCGATGCTTGCTAAAATTTAGACAATTGATTTTTAACTTTTGGCCTCAAGGGGTAAGCATGAATCCAACCACAATGGAAGTGATTGGAACGGCGATGTTCGCATTAGCAGTTCTACACACTTTTCTCGTCTCCAAGTTTCAACATCTCGCACATAAATATCCAGAGGGATCGATGGGTGAAAACCTTTTCCATTTTCTTGGTGAAGTCGAAGCCGTTTTTGGTATTTGGTCCGCTTTGTTTTTGATTGCCTATTCTTTTGTTTCTGGTTTCGCTGTTTATGATGAAGCTCATCATGTTATTGGTGGAGCTCTTGGTTATATGGAAAGCTTAAATTATACTGAGCCTGCTTTCGTTTTCGTCATCATGTGTATGGCCGGAACTCGTCCAGTCATTATTTTTGCTGAAAAAATTATTATGGCGATTTCAAAAGTCATTCCACTTCCAGGCAAAATGGCTTTTTATATTTCAGCTTTAGTTATTGGACCACTTCTAGGTTCTTTTATTACTGAACCAGCTGCCATGACAGTGACTGCGCTTATTTTATTAGATTATTTTTACTCGAATAAAATGAGCTCCAAGTTCATGTACGCAACAATTGGTTTACTCTTTGTTAATATTTCTGTTGGCGGAACTTTGACTCACTTTGCAGCTCCTCCAGTATTAATGGTTGCAAGTAAATGGGGTTGGGGCATTGGTCATATGTTCTTACATTTTGGATGGAAAGCAGCCATCGCTGTTGTCATCTCAACGCTTTCGATTGCATTTTTCTTTAGAAGTGAGCTTGCTGGTAAATTAGAAATTAAGCAAAAGCACGATAACTATATGGTTCCAACTTGGTGGATCACGATGATTCATCTTATCTTTATGGCCATGGTTGTTTATACAGCTCACCATATGGTTTTCTTTATGGGTCTTTTCTTATTCTTCTTAGGCTTCACGACTGTGACTCAAGAATATCAAGATAAAATGAAACTAAAAGAATCACTTCTTGTTGGATTCTTTCTTGGTGGACTTGTGACTTTAGGTGGAATGCAAGCTTGGTGGTTAAAGCCAGTGATTTCTTCTCTTGGAGATCTCACTCTTTATCTTGGAGCAACAGCTTTAACTGGTATTACTGATAACGCCGCTCTAACTTATCTTGGATCATTGGTTGAGTTAACAGACTCACAAAAGTTCAACCTTGTTGCTGGTGCCGTTACTGGTGGTGGTTTGACTGTTATTGCTAACGCTCCAAACCCAGCTGGATTTGGTATTCTTAAAGACTCATTTAAGGATGGAATCAGCCCTCTAGGACTATTAATGGGATCGTTGTTTCCAACATTGATCTGTATTCTAGCTTTCCAGTTATTACCAAGCTTCGGTCATTAAAATAAAGAAGCCACCTTCGGGTGGCTTTTTTTTATTCTAAATTTAAAACCCATTCTTTATTTGGTGCTTCTCTTCGACCTTCTTGAATATCAAGTAAGGCCTGTCTTAAAGACGTTGAGCAAGGACCAGGAGCTGATGGAAGTTTATAAACAGTTCCGTCTTTCTCTGCTATCTGATGAATTGGAGTAATGATGGCTGCTGTTCCACAAGCAAAAGCTTCAGTACAACGACCTGTTTTAATCGCTTCAATTAATTCATCAATCGAGAGCTTCTTTTCTTCAACTTGGATATCAAGTTGAGGAGCTATGGCTAAAAGTGAATTTCGTGTGATACCTGCCAAGATAGAATCAGTCAGAGCGGGAGTGACAAGCTTGCCGTCGATGATGCAGTTAAAATTCATACCTGACATCTCTTCAACATTTTTTCTTGTAACAGCATCAAGCCATAAGGTTTGATCGTGTCCAAGTTTTTTTGTTTCTATGGCAGCTTCAAGGGCGGCAGCATAATTGCCACCAGTTTTAGCATTTCCGGTTCCACCTGGAGCCGCTCTGACGGCCGAGCGTTCAATAAGAACAGAAATCGTACCGCCACTAAAATAGGCACCAGAAGGCGAGGCAACAATCATAAATTTAAAAGTATCTGAAGGTTTAATTCCGAGCGCTTCCTCTGTGGAAAACATGAATGGGCGAAGATAAAGAGATTCACCTGAGCGTCTTGGAATAATTTCACTACAAAGCTTAGAAAAAACTTTAACCGCTTCAACAAAATTTTCGACTGGAACTTCTGGCATGGCCATACGTTTTGCTGAATGATTAAAGCGCTTAGCATTTTCGTCTGGACGAAATAAGAAAGGACCATTGCCTTTGATCCTATATGACTTCAGGCCTTCAAATATTTCTTGTCCATAATGTAAAACTTTAGAAGTTGGCAGCATGCTAATGGGGCCGAAAGGAACAATCGTCATATCGCTCCATTTTCCATTTTCAAAATTGGCTTCTAGCATAACAGGAGCCATGACGCGGCCAAACCCAAGTTCTTCTGGGATGGTAAAATTTTTAATGGCTTGCTTGGCTTCACTTGATATGTTGATTTGCATCGAATCTCCATGATTTTTGTAGCCTGACGTTAGCAAAAAACACACAAATGAGCGAATTGTGAATCTAAAATTTGCCCTGCGGCAACACCTTGATTAAACTTAGATCATGTTTGAAAAAAATTTAAAAATCCTCGTTTTGGTCCTATGTACTGTTTTTGCTGTTAATGTTCAGGCTCAGCAGCGCTTTTATCTGAATATCAAAGGTATGATCTCTCAGATTGATAGTGTTAAAAAACGTTCAGAATATCGTATGTCGAAAAACGTCGATTTTTGTCGTGGCGTAAAGATGCCAAAGCCAACTGCTGGATGGATGTGTAAAAAAATTGGTAACACACAGGCCGCGTGTTCAAGACAATATGAATGTGCCTTTGTTGATAATAAGTTTAACAGAAAATCAGAAAGCCTTCGCACTTATCAAGCCATGAAGTCTGTACCAGCCCTGACAACTTCTTATTCAATTGCTTTATCAAGTAAGCCTAAATTTGCAGCGAGAACAGCAAGTAAACCAGTTGCTGCAAGACAAGTGGTTCAGCAAAGAAAAGTGATAAAAGCTTTACCAACACCAACTCCTACACCAATGGTTCAACAGCAACAGTCTCTTGAAGATGATCTTTTTGCAGAACTCGAAGAACCAAAACAAGAAGAAGTTAAGCAAGAAGAAACAAAGCAAAGCGATGATGTGTTTGAAGACTCTTTTGCTGATGAAAAACCTGCCCGAAAAGAAGAATCTTCAAGTCAGCCTGAGGAATCAGTTTCAATCTGGAGCTTTTTAAGATTAGATGTTTCTCTCAGTCAAACTAGCGATGAAACTGGATCGCAGACTGTAATCGAAGGTGGCTGGAGACCGAGATGGATCTTTTCAAAGAATTGGTCTTTTGATGCACGTTTAGGTTTTGCCCAGCGAAGAGCTATTGCTGATTCAGATGAAGAAGCTTTTTCTGTTCTTGAAATGGCCGGATTTCTTAATCGCCGCTTAGGAAATTGGAGATTGTCAGGTGGTTTTGGACGTCAAAGCTGGGGTGGGGAAGGCACACTTGGAAGTCAGACTCCAACGTTCTTTGCAGCAGGAGCCTCTTACCTTTGGACAGACACAAAGATGCTTGGGATTGAAGGGGTAGAGTTCAAATACTTAAGCCTTTCCGACGAAGCATCAAGTTCGACAGTAAGGATTGGGCTTCTTTTCAAATTTTAGGCACTTAGGCTCATACATTTTTACATTCATGCTCTACAGATCATAAATTGTTCTAGATAACATAACTCTTAAGAGGGAAATGTTATGAAAATTATTATTAGTCTAATCACATTCCTAATTGTCTCCAATGTTTTTGCCCAAAACGAAAGGCCAAGCGATTTATGGACTTGGATGATTGCAGGTAAACAGCGTTTGGTCGTGAAATGTCATTCAAGAGGAATCGTTGATATCGATTCTTTTGATAGTGAACTAGCTCTTATAAAGAGAACAACTGGAAGTAACGGTTGTGAAATCTTCGATGTTCTTCATGTTCAAGACGATCAAAACGATGCTTGGCTAAAAGACATTCATATCAATGCGACGATCTACGGTCTTGATAGACTAAAACGATCTCCATCGACTTTATTTCGATTAAGCCTACTCGATCGCATTATTTATCCAATTAAACTTTTAGGCATAAGAAAACAGACCAATCGCCTAGGAAAAAAGCTAACTCGCTTTCTTGAAGAGGGAGAGTTTCCCAGAACGGAGCAAGTCTCAACTGAATACTTCAACCGTTTTGTGGAACAATCTCAAATTGCACACGAAGATTATTTAACTCTATCTAGATAAATGAAAAAAATTGGTTGGGCTAGACAGGGTTGAACTGTCGACCTCTGCCATGTCAAGGCAGCGCTCTCCCACTGAGCTATAGCCCATCAGTGAAGCCGTAAATATAGGTGCTCTAGCTAGAATTCGTCAAGTGACGGACCGTTTTAAAAAGGTCTATCATGGCGAAATCCATGAAGAATATTAAAGACTATCGCCTCAATTTAAGCCTTATCGGACTGATCATTAGACAGTTTCGTGAGTTTTGGTATTATTACTTAGGGGCTTTGTTAACGCTGGTAGCCACTCACTGGATTCAAAGTAATTTACCGTTCTACGCAAAAGATCTCGCCGATATGGTGGAAAAAGGTAGTGAATCCATAGAGTCATGGCCTTTTGTACTTATGGCCTTAGGAATTATTGTCTTTAGAACATCTTCGAGGCTTCTTTTTTTCTATCCCGCACGTATTCAACAAAAACTTTTAAGAGTTGAACTTTTAGAGCGACTTGAAAATACATCGCCTTATCGTTTTGAAAAAAGAAGTTCGGGTCAGCTCTTTCAAATTTTAAATGGTGATATTGAACAAATCCGAGCCTTGATAGGATTTGCCCTTTTGCAGATCGGAAATATCATTATCTCTTTAGCGATTCTATTACCAAAGCTTGCCGCCTTTGAGAGTCGCCTGTTAATTGCTTTACTGCCAATGCTAGGTTCGTCGCTTATCTTTACACTTTTTGTTGTCAAAAGTAGAAGATGGTTTCGCCTGGTTCAAGATAGAGCAGGGGAAGTTAATAATTTTTTAATTGAGTCGTTCGTTGGTAAAAGAACAATTAAAAATTACCATGCTGAAAAATCTTTCATCAATTTGTTTTCTCAAACATCATGGCACGAGCTTCAAGCGACTTTTAGATCAGGGGTGAATATCTCCATCGCCATGCCCTTAATTCCTCTTGGAGTAGGGCTGTCTTTGATTTGGGGAGGCTGGATTATTTGGGAATTGCAATTGGGTGCTTCTTCACTTGTACTTTTTTCTGGTTTTGTCTTTTTATTCTTAGAGCCACTCGCTTTCTTTTCATGGATTGGAGCTGTCTTTTCTTCTTCATCAACAGCTTGGGATCGAATCGCTGAGCTTATCGCTGACTTAGATAAACCTTCGCCGCTAGAAGCAACGACAGACTCTAAAGTGGATTTTTGGGGTAAGAGAATTGATATCCCTTATCTTGAGAATCAGTGGAATGTACTTGTTGGAGCTACTGGTTGTGGCAAAACTCATGTGCTTAAACAACTTGCACAGCGCTTTAAAAATCAAGGTCGAAGTATCTCTTATGTCGCTCAAGAGCCTTATCTTTACAATGATTCGCTTGAGAGAAATATCTTTTTAGGCCAAGAGATTACTGAATCTAAAAGAAAAAGAGCTCTCGAGTTACTTAAACTTTTTGCTTTGGATTTTTTGGAAAGTAACGTTGAGCTTCTATTAAAACTAGAAGTTGGAGAAAATGGTAAAAGACTTTCTGGTGGTCAAGCTAAACGGCTTTGTTTGGTACGAACGTTAATGTCCCCAAGTGAAGTCCTATTATGGGATGATCCTTTTTCATCAGTTGATTTGATTCATGAAAAACAAATTTTAAGTGCACTTAGAAATGCACCCGAACTTAAAAATAAAACCTTAATCCTTACTTCACATCGTTTATCGACAGTGAGGCAAAGTGATTTTGTTCTAGCACTTGAAAAGCATAACGGCGTCATTGAAAGCGGCCAAGTCAACAGCTTGGTAGCCGCTAATAGTAAAAGTTGGACATATGAGTACTTCGAAAAGCAAATGGTCTGATCTGCTTTTTTTTAAAGGTTGCGGCATTCTTGTCGCTTTTGTTTTGGTTTGCCTTTTGGTGGCGTCAGCGCTTGGTATTTTAGTTCCAAGGCAAGTGACAGAACTCTCTAGGGCCTATGAAAACAAGAACGATTATATCAAAGCTCTTTGGTACCTAGGCGCCATCTTTATCGGCACCTATATCAACAGAGTCACTTATCAACTTTTAATTAACGTTTATATTAGACGTTTAGTTCAGCACGTTCGTATGACTTGTTATAAAAAGTGGATGATGGCCCACGATGTGATGACTTCTAAAAAGGATATTGCTGAGAGATATCCCCAAGGTGAAGTTTTAGCGAGAATCGTTTCCGATACTGAATCTTTAAGAGAACTTGTGACGTCAGGAACATTCGGTATTTTTATTGATATCTTTTTCGTGGTTTCTTGCCTTGCGAGTTTTATCAGCCTGAATAGCTTTGTTGGATCAACGCTTGCTGTGTCTGAAATTCTCGCTGCACTTCTTCTTTTGTGGGGGAGCCGCAGAATGCGAGAAGTCTTTCATGCTGTTTCAAAAGCTCGAGGCATGGTCCAGCGAACAATTGCGAATCTGGTCGGTGGATTTTCTGAAACTCACTATAATCAACATGAAGGCTACGCCAGTAAGCGTGGAGAGATTGCCTTTAATGACTACTTAAACAAAATTTTAAAATCGAATGTTTGGGATGCTGGTTACTATTCGTTAGCTGAATCTCTTTATCCTTTGTTACTTTGTCTAATGGTATTTATTTTTCCCTACTCAGGAATTCGAGAAGCAGCTTTAATTTTTGCTATCGTCGATCTTATTCAACGCTCGATTGGTCCTGTTAAAGACATCGCTTCAAAAATTGCCAATGTACAAAGAGCTTCAGCTGGAGTTTCTAGACTACAAGAGTTTCTAGGCGACCTTGAGGATGTTCCTTCAACACCTACAGTTGTGAACTCTGATTTTGATAATATTAAAATCACCTCCCTCACGCTTCATGTTGACGAATTTATTTATCCAAAAAAGTCTGAGTCAGATGATATTCCATTTTCAATAAGTGATGTGAAAGTTGAGGCAAAATCTGGAGAAGTTATCGGTATCGTCGGCCTATCAGGTTGTGGAAAATCAACACTTCTAAAAATTATGGCAGCTCAGATTATTCCAGAAAAATTTAGCATTGATCTTAATTTTGATAACAACTCATCTCTGATATGGGACGGAAAAGATATTTCGAGACACGCGCTCTATCAAAGACAAGTCGGATTAGTGTCTCAGGAGTCTCATCTTTTTTCTGAAACCTTACGCTTTAATATTACTTTGAATCCTGAGCATGAAGAACGATTCGATGAGTTTTGGGGCTGGGTTTGTTCACAAATTGAATACTTAAAAAAATGGAATCTTAATCCAAACGATAAGATAGAACCAAAAGAGCTCTCTGCAGGACAAAGACAACTTTTAGCAGCGATTCGTGCCTGTTATTTGAAGAAAACTATTGTTCTTCTTGATGAAATCTCATCGGCGCTTGATTCTGAGCTTGAAGAAGCCCTTAGAGAAGTTGTTCGCCTTATTCAGTCTTCGTGTTTGACGTTTGTAGTTGCACATCGTTTAGAAACGGTTCGAAATGCGAATAAGATTATTGTGATGGAAGACGGCCGGGCGATAGATTCAGGTATCCATGATGAATTGTTAAAGTTTAGCAAAGTCTACCAAGAGTTTGTGGCTGAGCTGTCTCTTTCGAATACCTAATAACTTAATACTGCATAGATTTTCTACCAGTATAGCAATAGGTCTCCATGACTTGTTTCAACAAGGTTTCCCTGCATCGTTATTCTTTCTATATTTTGTTCAGATTTATTATAATAGTAAACATTGTGTGCCATTTGTGATTCTTGGATATTGATATAACCAGTTTTATATAAAAAAAGTGAAGATAAGATCTTTGCTTTTGATAATTTAATGTTTCTTAACTTCTCTTGATTAATACTTTTATGAGGTGGAATATATTGTATACCGGCATCTAAGTCATCATTCCTGCTAAGAAGAATAGTAAAAGATTTATTTTGTGATTTGTAGTCAATCCCTAGTTCGGGATGAACTTTGCCAATCTCAATATAGTCTAAATCGAAATGAAAATTTTTAAATTGACTATATCCAGGATGACTAGGGATTAAATGAAATCCCGGAAGTGCCACTTTTTCATGAGTAATCACTTTCTTTTGATAATGATTTTCAAAAAAAGATATTAATTTAGAAAGGAAGAACGAAAATTCTTTTAGCATGAGTTGGTTATGCTTTAAATTGATATCATCAGTTTGCTCTATATTTGTTAAAGAATGTGAATAGTAGGGATTTCCTAGCATTTTTATACTGTTGACTTGTACACAGCTATCAAGATTTTCATTTAGCTTGCTTAGAGCTGAATCACATTCTAAATCAGTAAAAAATTTAGAGGAATAAATATGCTCGTATGTTGCCTGATTCATTTTTAAACTCTTTTCAAGGAATGAATTGAATTTTCTTCATAATCTGATGTTTTTCTAATGTTAGAAGTTTGCTTCTATCAACATAGGGATCAAAGCCTTATTTTATATATATTATAGGGATCAATTCAATACTTGATTCGCTCTTCATGGTAGGTCTTTGTTGTTGCGCATCGTTTGGAGACTGTACGTAATGCGAATAAGATTATTGTAATGGATTTTGACCGAGCTTTTGGGTCGGGTTTTCGTAGTGAATTGTTAAACTTTAGCAAACTCTACCAAGAATTTGTGGCTGAACTGTCGCTTTCGAACTCCTAATCAGTTAATATTCCTGAGATTGAAATTATTTAAGGAGTTCAAATGAAACGTTCATGGTTTATCGCTGGCGCTTTAATTGCGTCTGCACTCTTAGGATTTAGCTCTTGTTCACAAGATGCTTCTTCAAAACCAAATTTTATTTTTAAAGCTGCACCAAAAACTGGCATCGTTGCCAAGATTGGTGATGTAGAAATTTCTGAACAAGAAATGCTTAAAGGTATTGAAAGCCAAGTTTATGAAGCTGAAGAAAAGCTGCATGAACTGAAAATGGGACGTATTCGCTCTCTAGTTCTTAAGTCATTAATGGATTCTGATCCAAGAAAGAAAGAACTTTCTAATGATGAGTTTCTTGAGAAGTACATCGCAAGTAGCGTAAAAGTTTCAAACAAAGATATAGATGCTTTTATTGCTGAAAGAAAAATTCCTAAAGAAAACGTGAACGATCAAATTAAAGAGAAAGTTCGCCAATTTATCGAGATGGAAAAAAAGAAAGAAGCAATCGAGAATTGGATTGGTGAGAAAACAAAAAAATCACCAGTTGAAGTTTACCTTGCTCAACCATCTCGTCCGACATTTGAAGTTGATCTTGGAAATGCACCGTTTGCTGGTGGCGCTGATGCGAAAGTAACAATTGTTGAGTTCTCAGATTTTCAATGTCCATTTTGTTCAAAAGGGGCTGAGATCATGAACGAACTTAAAAAGAAGTACGGAAAGAAAGTTAAAATTGCTTTCAAAAACTATCCGCTTCCATTTCATACACACGCTAAAGACGCCGCTCACGCAGCACTTTGTGTGAACGAGCAAAATCCAGAAAGCTTCTGGAAACTTCACGACATCATGTTTGCTGATCAAACAAAATTGTCAAAAGAAGATCTTAAGGCATCAGTTAAGAAAATTGGTGCTAAAGCAGACGAGTTTGATAAGTGTATGGCTTCTGGGAAATTTATGGCCGCTATTGAAGCTGATATGGAGCAGGGGAAGGACCTTGGTGTTCAATCGACTCCAACCTTTTTCGTCAATGGCCAGCTTATTAATGGAGCTCACCCAGTAGAGGTTTTCTCTGAGATAATTGATCAAGAATTAGCTAAGTAATTGTTTTTCGACTAATAAAGTAAGCGTCCCACGGAGATTCTTGCCTGGGACGCTTTTTTTTCGCCTTTCCGCTAAAATTATTAGGATGACCCTATTGGGGTAATTTGAAGTTTTAGGGAATTTCATAATGGATATCAACGATTACAATACAAAGCTGGCATCTACTAGATCTCGTTATAGAGACGCCGCCGACTCGTTGAAAGAAAACTATGAAGAGCGTCTGAAAAATATTCAAGACACTCACGACATGAAAACCACTAAGCAGCGTGATAATTACATCGAAAATAAGACAGAGTTAGAAAAACAAGTCCAAGACATGGGTGATAATTACAACGCTAAAACCCGTGAAACAATCGATCAGAAACAAAATGAATACCGCGATCGAGTGATGGCACAAAAAGCTGATTATGAAGCTGAAATGAATGCCACGAAAAATGAATTTAAACAGCGCCTAGATGATCTTTCTAGTAGTTACCGCTTAAGTGCAGAAGAGCGCGATTCGAATAACGCTCACACAAATGCGCAAAATAGAAAACGCTACGATGATGCTCTAAATGCTTCTGTTTCAAAGTATTCTAATGAAGCTAAACGAGCAGGCGATATGGCGCAAGAAGCTCAAGCCAATTTTAAGCAAGAGATGGGTGATGAGCGCAGAGCTTTAATGGCAGAGCACCGTGATGAAAGACAAAATTTAATTAAGCAGTCTTCAAGCATGAAAAATAATGCAAAGTCAGCACACCAAGAAGAGCTTGAAACCCTTAGAAAGGTTCAAAATGCGGAACTGAACTCACGTCAAGCCCACAATGATCAGCGTCTTCATAATCAGCGCTATCAAAGTAATCTTCAAGCCGGCCGTATGCGTGAGTCTTTTGAAGAGATGGCAAAAAAGATGGAAGACTCGACTGGCAGAGAGCTTAGTCGCTTGAATGAAGAAAATTTAGAAAAACAAACAACTCTATCTGATCGTTTTGCAAAAAATAGAGGCGATCTTGAGCGCAAACTTGCAAGCGTTGAAGAATCATCTTCATATTTAAATAAATCAAATACTGAAGATCGAATTAAGAAATCTAGTGATGCTCGTGTTAAAAACGTGATTGCTCAGATGGATGAACAAGCCAAGCGTGGAACAATTAAAGAGGAGCGTTTAGCAGAAGGTTTTCAACAAGATCTTGATTCTCAAGCTCTCGATGCAAGAAAAGCAATTGAGAAAAAAGAGCATGAGATTAATCGTCTAAACGGCGAAGTGATTGGTGGTTTAAAAACCAAACATATGGAAAATGCTGAAATGCTTAAGCAGCAGCAAAGAAATACTGAAGCAAGTGCTGAAGAAAGTGTTCTTAAAGTTAAGCGATCAAATAAAAATCAAGTAACGACTCTTCACAAAGAATATGGAAGACAGATCAATGCTCTTCAAGATGATAAATCTAAGTCAATCGCTGATTTACGTCTTGAACAAGCTAAAGAGCAAACAGCTTATCTGCAAAATGTTCAGCGTAATGTTAGAAATGAAAAAATTGAAATGCAAGATGACTTTCAAAACAAGTTTTCAACTAAGGTTGATCAGCTAAATCAAAAAATTGCTAAACTTGAAATTGAACAGAAGTCTACAATTGAAAAATACGAAGCTCGTCTTGGGCAGATGCAAAAGCAGCAAGTTCAAAAAGAAGTTGCTAATAGTGTTGCAGAAGAAGATAGAAGGTCTGAAGATCAACGTGCTTTTCAAAGAGCATTTTCAAATCAACAGCGCACTTTTGATGACACCTTAAAGCAAATCAAGCGTGACGTTGATACTCAGCTTGCTAAGATGAAGCATTATAATGAAGTTCAAGTTGGTACAATTACTCGCGATTACGAAAATAAGCTTATGCGTGAACGTCAAGAAAGCGATAAAGAGCTTAAGACGAAGATGGCCACGGCAGAGGCTGAGTATAAGCGCTTCCAAAGCTTCCACGAGACTCAGATGAATGCCATTAAGGATCAGTATGAGCTTAAGATGGAAAAGCTAAGACAAGCCAATGTTGACGCTAATCTGAAGACGGAACAAAGAAGTACCGATCTCGCTTAAAGCTTAATTCCCCAAGCCAAAACTTCCTGCTATGATGACTCCAAATAAGGGAGTCTTTCTATGCTACGTCGCGCAAAAATCGTCGCTACAGTTGGTCCATCCAGCTCAGACATCAAAGTTTTAGAAAAGATGATCAAGGCAGGCCTTGATGTCGCCAGAGTCAATATGAGTCATGGCACTTATGAAGGTCACAGCGAAATGATCGCTAAGATCAGACAAGCCTCGGCCAACGTTGGCAAAGAAGTCGCTATTTTGCTTGATCTACAAGGACCTAAGATCCGAGTTGATAAACTCCCAACTCCACTAGTCCTTCAAGAAGATGAAGAGTGGGTTATTGCACCTTCTTCAAAAGCCGCTAATTATCCTGAATATGCCGGCCGCCTCATTCCAACCATCTATGAAAATTTAGTTGAAGACTGTCATGACGGTGCTCGCATTCTTTTTGATGATGGCCTGATGAAGGCGATTGCCGTTAGTCGTGATCGTGATGTTTATAAAATTAAAATAGAAGTTGGCGGAACACTAAAGAGTAACAAAGGAATTAATCTTCCTGACTGTGAAGTTTCAGCGCCGGCTTTTACTGATAAAGACCGCGACGACTTGATGTTTGGATTAAAACAACAAATCGATTATATCGCACTATCGTTCGTAAGAAAGCGCGAAGACGTTATGTTAGTGAAGTCGTTACTTCATAAACTTCGTATGAATATCCCAATCATTTCAAAAATAGAAAAACCACAAGCTATTGATGCGATTGATGAAATTATCAAAGTTAGTGACGCTATTATGGTAGCGCGTGGTGATATGGGAGTTGAAGTTGGAAACCATCTGGTTCCTTCAATTCAAAAATTGATTATCAACAAATGTAATGCGGCGATGATTCCGGTTATCACTGCAACCCAGATGCTTGAGAGTATGACGGAAAATCCAACTCCTACAAGAGCTGAGGCCAGTGATGTTGCCAATGCTATTTGGGATGGAACCGATGCAGTTATGCTATCGGGCGAAACGGCCGCAGGTAAATGGCCAGTTCAAACAATTAAGATGATGGAAGAAATCGTTATTGAAGCTGAGCGTACTCCTAAAGAGAGACCATTTCTTCGTAAAATGGATCTTTCAAACGTTAATGCCGCTGTGATGGTTGCGGCCTCCATGATTTCAGAAAAGGTTGAAGGAAAATTTATTTTATCTATGACTGAGTCTGGAAGTTCTTGTCGAAAGATTTCGATGTTTAGACCAAAGACTCCTGTTCTTGGAGTGACCAATAGTGTTGGGACGGCCAGAAGAATGTGTTTGAACTGGGGAGTTCGTCCCTTTCAAATCCATGAGTATGGACGTGATGATTTTAACTTTCAAAAAGATGTTGTGAATAAAGTTAAGTCGGCGATGGGCCTTCAAAACGGTGACAAAATTGTCATTACGAGAGGGGATGGTAAATTCTTTGCTCGCGGAAGTTCAAACTCAGTTAAAGTTGAAATCATTAAGGATATGCCAAAAGTTCTTGGTTCTTCGGATGTGGTTGAAGAGGCGAGTGATTATCAAAAGAAAATTCAACTTGATACTTCTATCTGTGCTTCTTGCCAAAACTGTATCTCAACATGCCCACATGATATTTGGGGTATTAGTCCAGAAAATGAGCATCAAACGATCATTAATAAAGACAAAATTTCAGCCTGTGCAATGGATATGGCGTGTGTTGAAGCCTGCCCAACTGGTGCTATTGAAATTATGCCGCTGACTTAATGTTTAGTGCAGCTTTTCTAAAAGATTTAGGCATTGTTGATTGGGGATATACTGATCAGCTAGAGCCTTTATCTTATGAGAAGTATCGTACTTGGCTGTCTGAAAATAAGCATGAACCCTTAACTTATCTTGAAGGCGAGCGCGCTGATAAGCGCATGAATCTTAAAAATGTTTTTCCAGAATGTGAGTCTGCCTTAGTTTTTCTCTTTAGTTACGCCGAACAAAAGTATTCGCTTGAGCAAGAAGATTTAGGTGAAGCCAAGATAGCAAGTTATGTGACTTCGTTTGGCGGACTTGATTATCACTACGTCATCAAAGAGCGTCTTGAAAAAATTGCAAATGAATTAAAGAACTCGAATCCAAATCTTGAAGTTAAACCATCTTTAGATGTGTTGCCTGTTTTAGAGCGAGATCTCGCTTTAAGAGCGGGACTTGGCTGGTTCGGTAAAAACTCGATGCTGATACATCGAAGTGAGGGCAGCTTCACCATGATTGGTGCCCTTCTTTTAAATCAAAAATTATCAGTGAAAGAAAAATCAATGGAAACCGATCACTGTGGCCAGTGCACGGCATGCGCCGATGCTTGTCCAACTCTAGCGATTGATCTTGAGACTCGAACGCTTAAAGCGGATCAATGTGTTGCAACCTATACGATTGAAGTTTTTAAAGATGAGGCCCCGCCAAAAGGTTACGCTCAAATGAGCGAGATTTACGGTTGTGATATTTGCCAAGACGTTTGTCCTTGGAACAAACGTTGGCTGCGCGAGAGACTTAAACAGGGGCCCTTAAAGAGCTTTGATTGGTCTGGTCTAGAAAAAATTCGAGAAGTGTTTTTAGAAGGATCAATGACGCAAGTGCTAAGTAAAGTCCAAGCGATTGGTGTTCGAGAATTCAAGCGTTTATTTAAGTCGACTCCTATGGAGCGCACCGGAAAAAACGGATTACTCAAGAATCTACTCCACAAAAAGGATGCATCAAGCTAGCTTAAGCTTATGCAAAAATTCATTCTAATCTTCGCCCTATTGTTTAGTTCTCTCGCATTTAGCGCTCCTCATAAAGAATTCCGTGGCATGTGGGTCATCACTTGGGAAATCTATAAAAAAGATGGAGAGTTTTTAAGAGGGGACGATTTAAAAAATCGCATCGTTGAAATTTTAGATAACGCCAAAGACGCCGGTTTAAATGCACTTATCTGGCAAGTCAGACAAGGTGGCGCTGTTTATTTTAAATCTTCGATTGAGCCTTGGGGAAAGTGGCTACAACATCAATCTCCAGGGTTTGATCCACTTGAGTTCGTAATCACTGAAGCTCATAAAAGAAATATTGAACTTCATGGTTGGATTAATACTTTTGAATCTAGAGAAAATATTCCAGGTACTCCTGCCATTGATCATCCTGAGTGGATCAGCCGCGATAATCTTAATCGTCCTATGCCAGGTGCGATCACATTGTCTCCAGGTCTTTCAGGTGTAAGAGAACATATCAACTCCGTGGTTAAAGAATTAGTCACTAATTATGATCTTGATGGAATTCATTTCGATTATATTCGTTGGAGCGAATACGCTTGGAGTGATTTTAAAGAACTGTCTCCTGACTTTGGTTACGATAGTGAGCATCTCTTTAGTAATGGTGTTCCTAGTGGCTTTTTAACTTGGGAAGATTGGCGCAGAGATAGTGTCAGCTCTTTTGTTAAGCTTGCTTCAAAAACAATCAAATCGATTAAACCTTCGATGGTGATTTCAGTAGCGGCCGTTGGTCAGTATGACTGGGGGATTTGGAACGGGTATCACGCTGTCTTTCAAGACGTTGGTTTATGGCTTAAGAATGGTTGGATCGATCACGTGATGGGAATGAATTATTACTGGCATACTTATCAAAGTATGTTTGATCATCTGGTTGGTGGTTGTCCAAATTGTTGGCAGCGCCCACTTCAAGCCGGACTTGATCGAGGTGGACGTTTTACTGTTGGTATTGGCTCACTGATGATGAAGCAAAAAGGTCTTTGGAGCGAGCATCCAGAAGTCGTTCGTGCAATTCGTGAATCAAAGTACGCTAGCGGATTTCAATTCTTTAGTTATGGTGATTTTGAAGAGATGGATTATTTCAAAGAAGCCAGAAGTTTTATTCTAGCCAGCCCTCATCTTTAAAAAACTTTTTAATATGAGGAGCTGCATTTTCTGGAACGTGGTGAGCAAGCTTCTTTGGCTTTTCCATGCTCACAATATTGCCAAGACTTTCTAAGTAAGTCGCAAACCTCTCCATGCCATCTTCACCAACAACCACATCGTCTTCACCAGTGATTAAATGAATACGTTGCCTCGTAAGTGTTAGACTTTCTTTTTCGTCTTTAATCCATGGAAAAACATTATCAGGTTTAAGCTCTTTAGAGACGAGTTGCTCTCTAAGCTTTAATGTCGATTTATAAAAAGGTGTATCAAAAATATGCACGACATCTTTTGGAGCCAATCCGAGCCCAACGCCTAAGGCGATTTTATCAATTGAAGAGAAGATAGCTTCATCCATGGCCTTAAGAGCAAGTAAGCCACCTAAAGAATGACCACCAATAATGAGTCTTGAGGCAGGCGAGGCAAGATGACTAGATGCAGCTTCAAAAGCTTCACTAAATAATTCATGGGCCGATGTCTTGAATTCATCAAAGCTTTCAACTTCACTAAAGTTACCTAAATAATGCCCAGGTATATCAAAAATAAGAGTAGGCACTTTTTCTTCGGCCAATCTTGATGCCCAGCTCAATATTGAGAACTTACTAGAGGTATAACCATGACACAGTAGGGCGAGAGTCTTCGAAGGCTTGTCTGGTAGTAGCAATAGAGCGTTGGTGGGAGTTAAAAGTCTTCCTGACCAAGTAAGATTTATTTTGTGAATCTTGATATCCATAGAAAAAGATTACATAGATTGCTTAGAATTTCATAGGCAAGAATGCGTTTATCTCATTGACGTTATTACGTTGATGATTTAGTTTTGTTCTACTTTTTTAGAAAGGCCCTGTTAGCTCAGTTGGTAGAGCAACGGATTGAAAATCCGTGTGTCCGTGGTTCAAATCCGCGACGGGGCACCACTAAAAAATTAAAAGCCAGGCTTCGTGTCTGGCTTTTTTGTTTTTAGCGTTCGATGCGGATTTGAACGTAGTTCTCGCCCGAAAAAATGCTCCACTGGAGCATTTTTATTTCTTTAAACAAAGTAATGAATAAGATTTCTTCGTTATGAGTTCGGGCGAGTTGTCCGCGACGGGGCACCATTTTAAAACCCTTGTTTTTACAAGGGTTTTTTTATGCCCTAAAATGAACTCTCGAACTGAGAGGTATTCATGAGTTATGAAATGATGGTTGGGCTTCAAGTAAAAGATGATATTCAATATTCTAATTACCGAGAGGCAATGGGATCAATCCTTGCAACTCACGGTGGTGGGTTTCGTTATGATTTTAAAGTTTCAGAAATTCTAAAAAATGAAGAGGGTCGACCAATCAATAGAGTGTTTGCGATATATTTTGAAAATAAAGAAAAGATGGATGCGTTTTTTAGTAATCCAGATTATCTCAAAGCTAAATCTCAGTTCTTTGAAGTTTCTGTTGATGCGACCACAATTATTTCTGAATATGAGAGATAGTTCGAGTTCGTCCTCGAAACTGCCGTGCAGTGAAATAGAATAATAGTGGGTTAAGCTGTCATTTCAAGGATTGCAGTTCGAAAATCGTCCACTAAGGGGCACCACTATTAAAACCCCCTGTTTTTACAAGGGTATTTTTATGCCTTAAAATGAACTCACAAACCATTAAATAGGAATCAAAAATGAGCAACAAAAGTGCAGGTTCTTGCTTATGTGGAAAAGTGAAGTATGAAGTCGAAGGAAACTTTGAAAGTTTTTTTCTCTGCCATTGTAAATTTTGTCAAAAAGATACTGGTTCGGCCTATGCGGCAAACCTATTTTCTACAACCTCAACGTTAAATTGGTTATCAGGCGAAGACTTAGTTAAAACTTTTAATTTGCCTAAGACGAGACATATAAAAAGTTTCTGTTCTAATTGTGGGTCGGCAACTCCTAGTATTCAAAATAAAGGAAGATTCATTGTGGTTCCGGCTGGTAGTTTAGATGTTCCTGTAAAGATAAAACCTAACGCTCATTTATTTGTTGGGAGCAAGGCAAATTGGGAAAAAGGCTTGGAAGACTTACAAGTATTTGAAGGCCTGCCTGTTTAAGAACTATTTAAGTTCCAAAGTTCGATAATCTTCCACGACAAAATACACTTATTAGGCAACTCATTAGAAGATTTTAATTAAGAAACAACTTTTAACTACTAAAAAATGTTTGTTTCAAAAAGGCGTCCAACAAAAGCTGTAAATCCCATAGCGATAATGCCCCAAAAAGAAACTCGAATAGCACCAGTAAGCATGTTTGCTCCACCAACCTTTGCAGCAATGGCGCCCATCATGAATAACAAAACAGTCGTAAAAATTGATTCTGTTAAAACGAGATGTTTGAGGTCACTTATATAAACGATACCAATTGGTAAGATCGCTCCAATCGAAAACATGATCGCCGAGGCGACGGCTGCTTGTAGTGGTTTTGCTTTATGGATTTCAATTATACCTAATTCATCTCTAAGGTGGGCTTCGAGGGCGTTGTGATTAGTGAGTTCTGTTGCAACTTCTTTTGCTAAAGGCTTTGAAAGACCTCGTTTGATATAGATCCCTTCAAGTTCTCTAAGCTCTGCTTCTGGATCTTCTTCAAGTTCTAACATTTCTTTTTTGAGATCGGCGGCTTCGGTGTCAGCCTGTGAGCTAACTGATACATACTCACCAGCTGCCATAGACATTGCACCTGCAATCAGTGCGGCGATAGAAGTTGTGATAATTTGATTTTCATTTAAACCCGCAAAAGCTAACCCCACAATTAGACTTGAAGTTGAAATAAGACCATCGTTTGCTCCCAAGACAGCGGCTCTTAAGAAGCCAACGCTAGTTATTTTATGATTTTCGAAGTGCTTACTGTGCATTGTGCCTATACCTTCTTAAATATAACGAAGGCTTACACAATATAGAATAATCATCAAAGAGAACATCTTTGAAGTAGAATTTAAATTGCTGTATAGCGTTCTTTATTATAAAAAATGACAATATTTATTTGGAGCTAATAATGAATAATGATTTAAAAAGTAAATTAGAAAAGCAAGAAGTAGAGCCACATGTTCATGGACCACATTGTAATCATGGCCATAGCTTAGAGCCTATTAAAAGAGAGACTCCAAAACTAGGACGTAATGATCCTTGTCATTGTGGAAGTGAAAAGAAGTTTAAAAAGTGCTGTGGAAAATAATCAAAAGTTTGAGGTTAATGTGAAGTCGTTTGTCTTTCTTATTTTGATTTTCTTAACTCTAAACTCTTTCGCCAAAGAAAACGATGGGGGACTATGGGTCACTGGAACTGGTGAAGTCTCTGTAACTCCAGATCTCGCGATTCTAAGCTTTAGCGTTAGTACATTAAATAAAAGTGCAAATGAGTCACAAAAAGAAAACGCAACCATCGCGCAAAAAGTCGTTAGCAAAGTTAAAAAGCTTGGAATTGCTGGCAAAGACCTTCAGTCTTCTAACTTTAGTGTGAATGCTGAGTACGACTATAAAGATCGCACAAGAGTATTAAAGGGACACAGAGTTCAACATTCTTATAATGTCATCATTAGAAAAATTTCTATGCTTGGTGATGTCTTAGACGGCGTAACGGAGGTCGGTCAAGATTCTGTCTCTATTGGTCAAATTAGTTTTGGTTTATCTAATGATGAAGAGTTAAAACTAAAGTCACTTGAAGCAAGTGTTCATAATGCTAAAACGAAAGCACAGGCGATTGCAAAGGCTGCAGGAAAAAAGCTGGGAGATTTAACTTTTATTGATGAAAATGTATCAAGTGGTGCAGTTCCAGTGGCAAGAATGGAAATGATGAAATCAATGAGCGCCGACGCAAGTACTGAGATACAATCTGGAGAAGTAGGTGTAATCTCAAAAGTTAGAGTTCATTTTAATTTCGACTAGTCATTACGGTACATCCTTCGAAGCATTTTATGGTTACTATACCTGTGGCATTTAGCCTTAGTGTCATAAATATCCTTTTTGTTAGATCTGAATTTATTTTTTGAATACTTTGTGTTTTTGTATTTCTTATACCGCTTTTGAGTCTTTTCTTTTTTTAGTGTATCCCCGTAGTCTAGCGCCTCTTCACTTTGAGTGAAAAGAAGACTTCGTCTTCGTCTTAATAATGGAAAATCAAAAGCAATAAAGCTTAGACCTATGACAAATAGGTACGAAATGAATTTCATAGAATCTCTCTAAAAGAATGTTCGTAAGGAAATGTCAGTGAGAGAGATATAAATTCATGAAATCACCAATGATTTTAGTTAATAAGAAAGACTTTTATTTTGGTGATTACTTATTCATTTCTTAATTATAACACAAAGCGGAGTGATTTTAAATAGACTATTGATCGTCAAATCCTAACCGACCAATCATAGGTAACTTTAATGCTGGTCTGATGAAATCGATACCAAAGTTTAAACCAAGAATATTGATTTCAATACCTTCATATAAGCCAATCTCAAAACCTAGAACACCAAATAGTGAAACTTGAAAGCCTGTGCCTGAGGCCGTCTTATCAATAAAATAAGAGTCTACTAACCAATCTTTGCCAATGGCATGCGGAGGTAATTCGACTTCGAGTTCATCAGTCTCTCTAATGAGATGAGCAATATAGGTGTTACTATTAGGACCAGGCCAAACAGTGTAATCATTGGCATATTTATAAGTTGGGATAAGCTCTTTAATTCTTTTGATGGCAGCGTCAGCTTTAGCCCCACGTAATTCGTAGATAATCTTCGGATCAGCTCCATACCATTTTCTGTCTGGTATATCTTGCATCATCACAACAGCAGGTAAGCCTCTTCTTGTTCTCCATCCAACAACTTGAGTCACTGTATATTCTGTATCATCCTTAGATTTCCATGATATCCAGGGGTGAACGGCAAAAGCTCCACGCCAGCTATATGCTCTAGCAACGAAAACTTGCACAATCGATTCTTTCAACTCATTTGGTTTTGGAGAAAGATTAGCGCTCTCTTTGGAGGCAGTTCTCCAGTCAGTTGCACAACCAGTGAAAAGAAACAGTGTCGTCGTAATTATAAGAAGCTTCATCCCAGGATACTACCTGAAATGAAGCATGAGTCATAGTTTGTCTAAGAAGAGTTAACCAAAGATTGACATTAATTCAGCTTATTTTGCCAAGATTTAATTCTTGAATAGGCTTCTTCAGCAAATTTTGCATCTGGATAAGTCGCATAACTCCAATCAGTAGGACCTTTTGTAATAATACGTGAGTTCGTCGCTTTATATTTTGTTCTATAAACATCTACCAATTTATTAATAAAACGATTTTCAATATCAAGACTTCTTTCGCGCATCTCATCCATATAAGTGATTTGATTAGCGATACCCATACTATCAATTTTACGAATAAGTCTTTCAAGGTTTCCTTGAAGGAGTAGGGCGGCAGAAGCTAGATACATTGTTTCTGCTCCAGCAACTGATAGCTGTCTTTTTGCCTGATCACCCACACGCGCTGCTGAAGTTAAACCTAAAACCTGATCAACTATATTTTGTTCTTGCTCTACAATTTGAGCAAGTGCATCGTAACGACCCGCCATCGCAATGAGGCGAGGATAGAGTGCCATCTTTGTTAGATCAGTAGCATGGAAAGCTCTATCAAATAACTCTAAGCGGTTAAGCTTTGCTACTAAAGCTTGTGGGTTTCTCTCTTGAAGATATGGAGCAAAGAGCTTCATCGATTCGTCCATGACCCAAGCTAGCTCTGCTTTATCGACAGCTGCAAGATTTCCTATTGTCTGTAGATCAACACCCATTCTCTGTTTTTGTTGATTTAATGTTAAACCCAGGGCTTTACCATTGTGGTTATGACCTTGAAGCAACTTAACATCAAAAGCTACACCCATCATATGAGGGTTTAATTGTATTAGAAGCTCCTCATCGTGGACTAAAATTTTTGCATACATATTCAGATGCACACCCCCAAGGACGGTGTTTCCATTTTTATTGGCATCTTTTTCATTTAGGTAACCAGCAGCAAATTTAAGAATAATTTTTTTAAGTTTTCTAGCAATAGTTGAGCTACCAAAATTCAGGCCACCAACTAAGTTAACGGCGCGATCAAGAACTGAAAGATCTCCGTTGGCATTTGCTTTAACTTCTCTTAAATCAAATCTTAAAAGCTCATCACCTAAGAAGACTTCGTTCGGTGATAATTTAATTTGGTCTTTATACTTACTAACTGCTTCAACAGAAAGTGCCATTTGAGCTGATAGAGATAAAGTCTTTCTATCAATTGGCCATGTATCACCAAACCATCTTGAAGGATTATACCATGAACGTTTAGACTTTTTAACATGAGTTAATGTGATATTAACGCCAAGAACTCCATCTCTTACAACGCTCAAGCCCATATCTCTAACAAGGTAGCTTTCAAATTCTTCATCAGCTTTAAGTTGGTCTTCTACTTCTTTGTTTTGATTAGAAGCTGCATCAGACAAGATTTTATTAGTTAGTTTCTCAAAACTCTTTAAATCAATTTCGATTCCAAGATCTCTTGGAGCGCGAGCTTTTGTTTCATCGATACCGGTAAAGTTTTGACCGTCTTTATATTCATCACGAGAAAATAGTGATCTGACATAGTTTTGTGAACGAGTTCCAAAGCCGAGACTTAAGTCTAGAAAAGTATTATTTAGTTTTTTGTCGTATACAGCCTCAATATTCCAAACTTGTACATTGTTTTCAGTTGCAACAATCGTTTCTGATACAACACGTGGGTCTAGCTTAAGCATTAAAAGGTCGCTTTCAGGATCATGCTTAACTAAGTTTTTAAATAGTAACTCAGTCTTACCTGCGACATACTCTCTACCAGCCACTAGGAACGGGTTTTTATCAATATCAATCCTTGCAACATCTACCAGAGACTTTAGAATTTGTTCAGGAGTCTCACCAATTCTTGCGTTGGCATAGATTGCAGTTTGACCTTGGATATTATGTAGAACTCGCTGATGAGCATTTTCAACTTCAACTGCAGGTGCTTCATCAGACGGTTGATCAATAAGAGTCGTAATAAGAGTTTGGGCCACGGCCATCTTGATATAGTTAGCTAACTGCGCTCCATGAGAATTCGAATGATCCATCCAAATCCTTTGTGAACCTTCGAATAATGAGATTTTATCTAGATCAAGTCCAAGCCAGCTATTATCCATCATATGAAGTCGAATTGTGGCTTCAAAGGGAACTCCAGCTCCCCATGTCTTTTCATCAACACGCATTCTTTCATTCGGCCATTTAATATCTTCACCTTCAAGACCTATAGCCATAAGAACATTGATATCAATATTCATTCGACCACGAATAACAAGTCCTGGCACTTGTGGTGCAATGACAAGGTGAATATCTGAAAAGAGCTTTTCTCCTTCAAAATCTACATCTCTAAAGAATCGTACCGCTTGATTAAGGGCATCTTGGGAAATACGTTTTTCTAAGAATGGTTTATCGTTTCCAGCAACACCACCATTTTGAAGACTCATGGTGATTAAGTTTCTGCGCTTTATTTCGGTCATTGCAGATACAACGTGCTCATACGCCTCTCTTACGAAAAGTGCGTGTGTATTTTCAGGATCTGCTTTAAAGATTGGATTATTTAATGACAGTTCTTCTCTTGCTCTTCTCATAAGAGTAGGGAAGATATCATTATATTCAGCTTCAAGACGTGGCTCAAGTTGTGTTAGTCTAAAGTCAGCTCTTGTTGATTGAATCATCTCTTTAAATTGAGCTTCAAACTTAGAGACATCAGATAATGATGAATAAAACTGAGATCGAACTTGTTCTAATGATGAAGCATCATGATCTAGTCTTTCTTTAAGTGCAGCAAACCAACTTGAATCTGGCTTATTTAAACCAGCTTCAACTCGGAGCATGACTCGATCTTGAGTTCCTTTAAAGACAACTGGTCCTACAAACCAAAGTCTTAAGTCTTCGATGCCTGCGTAAGCTGAAAGACCAGCCATCTTTTCTAGGTCTAATTTAAAGCTAACTGTACGTTCTCTAAAGCGAAGATCTTTTCTTTCAATATATCTTTTGAGCTGAAGAGCAATATTTTCATCTTCATTATCTGCAATTTCTGGTTTGACATCCATGGCCCAATTCATAAAGCTTGTGTTCATCATGATATTGGCAGCAAAGTTTCCAAGAGCATGAACTGCACCGAGATAACTCATTTCGCCAATTTTTAATTCTAAGAATTCTATTTGAAAATATTTTGTTAGAGCTAACATTCGTGCACTTGGTAGTTTGAAAGCAGTTCTAAAGTGGTGCATTTGTGGAACTGCAGTAGAGCCAGCAATGTCTTGTAGATCGGAAAGGATATCACTTGGAATCTCGATTTCACCCTCAAGCACGACGATGTTTTGCATAGGATCGAATTCAATACGAGGAAGTGATTTAATAGGTGAGCCATCCGCGAGTAAGGCTTGTCGCATTTGCTGCTTAATAAGCTCAATTGGAAGATTTAGAGTTACCAGTGATTCTTCAGTAATATCTGGATTTTCATAGACTCTTTCTTGTCTAAGATCTGGGGTAGATACATCGTATACAACTCTAGCCATGGCCGAATTTGTGCCAATGATTAAAAGAGTAAAGAGGATTAGCCAGTTTTTTACTGTCTTCATAAGTTTGCTCCAAAAGCGATTTGAAGCTTAAATTTGCAAATTTTAGGCCGATGTTAGTGTTGTTGTTTCAAGGTCTTAGACCGCTATGGCCGTCTATACTTTAGACATATCATCGTTGGTATTTATAGATACTTAGGTGGCCAGAAACAAGATAAGAGATAAAACAGGCGATAAAAGCAAAGGGGAGTATTTGAAGTCCAAAAAGCTCGCAAGCCATAACAGTGCAAGATAGTGGTGTTTTTGAAGAGCAGCCAAAGAGTGCTGAAAAGCCAACGGCGGCAAATAAAGATGTGGAAACAGCAAAGTAACTCGCAAACGAACTTCCAATCGTAGCTCCGATGAAAGCCAGGGGAGTAAATTCCCCACCTTTAAATCCTGCACCCAAACTAAACAGCGTGAAGAAGATCTTTTTGAGTGGTACTAACCAAGAGACATTAGTTTCAAAAGACTGTTGTATTGTTTGAATACCTAGACCGTTATAAATTGTTGTACCTTCAATGTTGAAAACTAAGACTAATAAAGATGAAGCTATTAGTATTTTAAGATAGGAATTCATTTTTATTTGTTCACCAAATTTCTCTATTAGGTGGGAACTCTTAATAAATATTCTGGCCGTAATACCCCAAATCAGTGCGCATAAAATTAAATAATATAAAGTTTGCCATGAAAAATAAATTTCAACTTGAGGATAGTGCGAATGTGGAGCCTTACAAAGAAGAGTTACGGCGTAGGCTACAAAGCTTGCACTTGTCGATTGAACGATTCCTGTGAGTTTAAAACGTCCGAGGTGTAGCACTTCAAGACCAAAAATAGCGCCAGCAAATGGAACGCCTAAGGCGGCACTAAAGCCCGCTCCCATTCCGGCAATAAGAAAACTTTTTCTTCGAAGACGATCAATATTGATTTTTCTGCCAATCGCTTCCGAAATACTGCCTCCCATTTGAATTGCAGTACCTTCTCGACCAACACTGGCTCCGAAGAGATGGCTTAAGATTGTCGTTATAAAAATTAAA
>PCUW01000033.1:3693-15314 GCA_002787775.1 Bdellovibrionales bacterium CG12_big_fil_rev_8_21_14_0_65_38_15 | reverse complement strand
GAGATCGGCAAACCGCTCAAAAAGATCATGTGGGTGGCGCTAGCTTGCAATCTAATAGTGTCGGGGCTAACCGCGTGGCTAGTGCGCCCAACCATTCCAAGTCTAAAACCCTTAACGTCGTTAGACGTATGCCATCAGGGCATGAGGGGTATCTTTTTAGGCAGCGCCGATGAAGAACTTGTGAGTAAAGAAGTTATGGAAGCAGCAAAAGCGATGAAGTTTCAAATTGAAGACATCACTTTGGTGAAAATGATTGGGGCGCTTAATTGTGAGGTGGTGGTGAAAGATCATAAAGGCCATCGCGGCTATCACGTCAGCTTAGAGCGCTCAAGTAAGTTTGAATATGAGTACCGCATCGCGGACGTTAAAGGACAAAAATTGATCTCTAAATATCAGTGGAGTGACAGGTGATTTACTACATTTTTAAAACACAGGTTTTTACCATTTTTTTGTCGCTGTCACATTTAACAGCGCTCAATCTATCGAGTGTTGTGACTGATTACGTGGGAGGACAAGAAGGCGATTATAAAATCTATGAACTCAATAAAGGGCGTAGTCTTGTTTTTGAAACCAAAAAAAAGGATTTTGATCGCAATATGATTGTGTTTATGCGCGATTCAAAGCTGCATTTTAATGTGCGCTACGATGAAGCTTTTGCCAATAAAGATATTGTGATCAAAGAGGCCAAGACTTGCACCTACTTCACATTATTAAAAGAAACCAGTGACTATCAACTCTTTGATTGTCCCAGATCACTTTATTTTATTAATAAACGCCAAACTCCTGTGCGTGTTAACGATTTAACCGTCAAAGATAAAGCTTTCATTTCAAAAGGCCCTCCCGTTTATCTTGAAAAGGCCATGATCTATTTTCAAGGGCGTGCCCTGTGAAGTGGATAATTTTACTACTTTTGCCAATACAGGTATCAGCGGGATTTAGTGAACTAGATTCTAATGATCTTTATCAATATCAAAAACCACAAATCGATAAAGTTGATAAGGTGCACATCAAGCAAGCGGCCCCGAAGCGCCATGAAAATAAAATGGATACGCTGGCCAAGAAAATTTTAGAAGAAGACCGCAAACTCTCTGAACTTTTAGAGCGCAGTGAAAAACGTCTAATTGTTAGAACTAAAGAAGATAAGATTACGGCATTAACGCGAGTTAAAGGCATCATGCTTAACTCGGTGTTGGCAACTACCTCTGTACCTGTGTCTGTGCTTATTAGGCTTGATAACAGTGCTGATCATTTGGCCGGAGCTGAACTGCATTGCCAAAGTGTGAGCGCTGGCAGGCGCATTATTGGGGCATGTGATCTGATGGTGCTAGATGAAGTGGAATATCCCATTAAGGCGAAGCTATGGGACTTAGATGGTGCGGAAGGGATTATTGTCGATCATGTCTATACCGGCGAAGAAAAGCGCTTTTTAAGTAACTCAATGGCAGCGTTTATGTCGGGGGCACTGGACGCGGCCAAGGATCGCATCATCACACCATTTGGAGAAGTTACGCGCACCAGTGGCAAGAATAAGGTTTTAAGCGGACTAACCGGAGTGGCGGATAACGCGCGCGCCGAAGTCGCTAAAAACGGACAAGACAGTCAAATCGTTTCATATGCTCAGGCCGGAAAGCCGGTTGTGATCTTTTTTAACAAATCACTCATATTAACTAAGGGGGAGAAGTGAAATCCTTACTCATATTGCTATTACTTTGTAGTGGCTGCTCAACGCTTAAAAAAACGATTGTATATAGCTCGCTTGCGGGTGGAATGGCGGGAGCGGCAGCAGGGGCAGCACTCAGTCCAGATAAAGAAAGCCGTGCGGGTAATGCGGCCATCTTTGGTGTGGTCGGAGCTGGTATTACGGCATTTGTTAGCTATCTATTACACGAAGATGATCCGCGTAATTACAAACTCGATCATATGTTGATGGAGCCAAAAAAGGTTGAGCCAATTGACCCGAATGAAATTGAACTAGGACTAGGGCCTTTAAAAATTGATGCCAGCTTGGATAAAAAAGAAGCTTATCAAGTACCCGTTAAGGAATTACCAGAACAATTAAAGGGCAAGGTTAATAAGCAGTACTTGATTAAATATCAATCCAAAGAGCGCTACGTAAAAAAGGGGGCTAAGACCTTTTATATTCCGGCCTTTGATATTTACGAGCATGCCTACGGCGATCAGCTTGGTGATGCCATTGAGAATAGCAATGAGTAGTAAAAAAGAAAGCAAAGGACAGGAGGGCCTAGGTGATTTCATGGAGCCCATCATTGAGTTGATTGGTTTCATTGCCATATTTGTGCTGTTTAAAGTTATTGGTGAGGGGATTCCGTGGTTAGTGAAGCGTTACTTTGTTTATCGCGATAAGAAGCACGAGCTTAAAAAGATTGAGAGAAACGATCTTAAAAATAACAAACAGACTACTGACTACAATACCATCGGTTATTCAATTACCCATAAAAGAGCATTGCCTTTTGCAGAATTAGATCGCGCTAAACATACGTTGGTGGTCGGGGCGAGTGGTTTTGGCAAGACAGCTCTTTTTGATGTGCTAATGAGTGGCGATGCTAAAGCTGATAAGCCGATCATCTTTATTGATCCTAAAGGCAATAATGAAACGCTAGAGCAGTTTGTCAGTATTTGTCGCCTACTAGGGCGCGAGTATCAGATCTTTTCAGAATACTATACGGGGGTTGGACGAGTATCGCTTAATCCGGCCAAGGATGGCAGTGCCACCCAGATTGCTGATCGTATTCACTATGCCTTTAATTGGTCCGATGAACACTACGAAACTATGTGCTATCGCGGCCTAAAACGGGCCGTGACATTGTTAATTGAAGATGAAGCAAGCGGTGAAATAACCTTCTCTTTAATTCTCGAAAAGTTGCTAGACATTTCCAATCCACGCAACAAGAAACGCCTATTTGATCGCAAAAATATTGAAGGCATTATCGCGCGTTTAGAAAATATCGTTGAATCGGACTTTGGGTCTCATTTAGGTGCAGACGGCGTTTCATTCAAGGAAGTGTGGGATAGTAAAAAGTGTCTCTATGTTGGTTTACCTGTACTTGGCTATCCCCATGTGGCGCGAGAGTTAGGGAAAATGATCCTAGGTGACCTCGCTTATGCCGTGTACGAAACTTATAAAACGCAGACGATCTTTTCTAAAAAACACTTAACCCCAATTGGCATTTTTATTGATGAACTCTCTGCCGTGATTACGGATGAGTTTATTGAACTGCTCAATAAGTGTCGTGGCGTGAAGATGGAGCTTACGATTGCTTTCCAATCCATTAGCGATATTACCAAGCTTAGCCCTGAATTAGCTGATCAACTTTTAGAAAATACTAGCAATTGGTTCATATTAAAGCAGCGTGTGGAAGGTGGTGCAGAAGTATTCTCGGCATCAATTGGCACCATGACGGGCAAGAAAAAAACGGTGAGGGTTGAAGGAAATCAAGAACAAGAACTTGGCAGTCAACGCGCGGTTGAAGAACTAATTGTTCACAACAACATCATTAAAAATCTCAAGACAGGGCAGTCTATCTTGCTGCGCCATGATCCAACTCAAGTAGACTTGATCAATTTACGCTTTGTTGATCCTGAAGATGTGGCCAGTGAAGTCGAATTTTGTGAAGACCTGGACTTTATTGCGCCACTACCGAAGTTATCTGTAGCTCGGCCAATGCCAACTCAAGTGATACCAATATCAACTAAAACAGAAGCAGCGAAACCCAAGGAGAATATCTTATGACATTGTTTGAACCAAGTCATTTTGACTTGGAGTTACTTAATGAGATCGGGCGCTGGAAAGTCATACCACTAAAGGGACTCTATGAACGCGCTTCGCAGGGCATGACGTATTCACCTTTTTGTCGTCGTATAAAGCGCATCGAAAAACTTGGGTTAGTGCGCTCTATTATGGGAAGTCGCGGGCTAAAGTATTTGGTACTGACTCAAGAAGGCTCAACGCTGGCACATTTTAAAAGTCCTTACTTAGAAAGTGATACTGAACTGACGCACGACTTAATTGTTAGTCGTTTACTGTGTGATCTGCTGGAATTTTCCAATTTCCATACTGGCCATATCGTGCATATGGGAGAGGGATTAAACCCTGAGCCAGATGCACTGATTCACGCAACAAAAAGTGGCACACCTTATCGACTCGCGCTTGAGATTGAATTGCATCAAAAAAGTAATAAGCGTGTGCGCGAGAAATTTGCGCGCTATGTGACAACTTCGGACTGTGATCATGTGCTGTATGTGATGAATAAGCCCGATGTTTTTCATAGCTATCAAGCAATCACAATCGAAATGGACAAAAAAGTATCGCAAAAAATCGTTTTAATGTTGGAACCAAATCTCGGTGCACGCCAAGTCGAATATCAAAAAGCACGGTGTTGGTTTAAGGCAAAGGAGATGAGCTTCAATGAAATTTTTGCTTAGAGCGGTCACACGACGGTCAAAGGATGGTCATAGGATGTCACTCACAAAATTTCCCTGCCACAAAACCCCTTTGATTATCGTTAGTTGGCGTGTCAGCAACCTGACCATCCCCCCTCCACCATGTTTTGGG
This sequence comes from Bdellovibrionales bacterium CG12_big_fil_rev_8_21_14_0_65_38_15, assembly GCA_002787775.1. Classification (GTDB taxonomy): domain Bacteria; phylum Bdellovibrionota; class Bacteriovoracia; order Bacteriovoracales; family Bacteriovoracaceae; genus UBA4207. Next base: position 10,741 of record PCUW01000033.1, on the reverse strand, counting down.
GAGATGGTCAGGTTGCAGGAACTTAACTAACTGGTGAGGGGTTTTGTGGCAGGGAGTGGAATAAAAACAAACAGTGGAAGGAGGAATTTATGGAAATAGAAAAGAAAGTAAAGGGGAAGGGAGAGAGTAAGGAGGTAGTGCGGAGTACGGTAATTAAACAAAGGGTGGTGGATGATTTACAGACGATTGATCCAAATAAGGAACTCATGGGAACTAAAAGAGGAAGAAAGACTAATGAAAAAAAGAAGCTTGCGGACTTGGAAAAGCGCAAGTCATTTACGGTTTTCTTTAAAAACAATGAAGAAAAACGACAAAAGCTATTATCGCTTTTGCGGCAGGCGAACGATCAAAATTTTGGCGATCCGATCGAATTTGAAGATTTAGTCTACTATTTTTTAGAAACCGTCACGGCAAAAGATCTTGAGAAGATTCGCGATAATTCACTTGATATCAAGGCAAAAGTTTTGCGTGAGTTCGTAAAACAAAATGAGAAGAAAGGCGAGAATATCGACTTTTGGGAATACGTTGCGGGCAGCTTAAAGATTTCTTAACTTATAAGGAGGGAGTAATTATGCAGAAACAACATCGAATTACAGTCTTTGGGCGTGTAGGGAAAAAACCAGAACTGCGTTATACAACTAGCAGGAAGGCAGTTTGCAATTTTACCGTAGCGGAGAGAATTGAAGGCTCTAACGAACCCAAATGGCATGAAGTCGTAGCGTGGGAGAGGACGGGTGAGCTGTGCTCTGTGAACCTTAGGAAAGGTGATCCGATTGCCATTATGGGGCGAATTAGGCCCAGAGAGTTTCGTGGTAAAGATGGAGAACTGCGGCAAACTGACGAACTTCATGTCGATTTTTTGGGTATTTCAATTGTTTAAAAAAGGAGAGCTATGAAGGCCTTGTCAGCTAGTTACATTTATGAATCAATTGATTATAATAAATCATCATCAAAAAATGATGATGTGATCTTTGACAATTTAATATGGTTGACGACAAAAGAAGCTGCTGTTTATTTGCGCAGAAGCGTAAATGCTATTCATACGTTAGTGTCACGTCGAAAGCTTCGTGCCAGAAAATTTAGCAATCGCCTTTATTTCAAAAGGGATGAGCTAGATCATTTGATTGAAACCTCTGAATTTAGAGGAGGTTAGTCTATGGCTATTACGAAGTATTATGAAGATGGGCAAGATTTTTGGCGCGTTTATGTTCACATGAGAAGTCGAGTGAATAAGAGTAAGCGTTTCCAGAAAACAATTTTCCGTTTGAAATCAGAAACAGAAGCGAGACGAGAAGAAAAGAAACTAATCCGCCAACTTTCAATGGAAGCACAAAAGTTTGATGGCCTTGGTCTAAGTTGGGATGATGTTGTTCACTTATGGTGGAAAGAAGTACAAGCCGGTTACTTTGGAAAAATAACTGAGAGATCGGCCGAGGGTTACTTTAGTATTATCAATAAATGGACAACTCCGTGGAAAGCTCGCCCAGCGAGTGAGCTTAGTAGAGCAGATGGAAGAACCTTAATGCTTCGACTTGAAAAAGCTGGACTGTCTCGTGCTTACCAAAAAAAGGTCAAAAATATTATTAATAAAGTTTTTGATTGGGGCATCGAGTTCGGCTATATCATCGGTACAAGTACTTCACCTTTAAGAGGGATTTTAGTCGATAAAGGTGAAGAAAAGGCGCCGGATATTTTAAGTCTTGAGGAAATTAAAAAGTTCTTAAGTGTTGCTCAAGCGGTTACTCATCACTGGTATCCCATTTGGTCTTTTGCCATTTTAACTGGAATGCGAAGTGGGGAACTTCATGCTTTGACATGGGATCAGATCGATTTAGAGAAGAATCTGATTATGGTTGATCGGTCTTATGATTCAAACATGAAAGTTACAGGGCCAACAAAAGGGCGATATTGGAGAACTATTCCAATCAACTCAAGTTTGCGTCGGCTCATATTGGACTTGAAATCTGGACCAGATCAGACTCACAGTTCTCATGTGTTGCCTCGTAGTAAAGATTGGGACAATGGAGATCAGGCCGTGGCCATTAGAAACTTTTTGAAGTCCATCAATATGAAGCCTATTAAGTTCCATGCTTTACGGGCCTGCTTTGCAACACAAATGCTTGCTAATGGAGTTCCGGCACCAGTTGTTATGAAAATTGGCGGCTGGAAGAAGTCGGCGACAATGGATATCTACTTACGGCTTGCTGGAGTTGATACCAAAGGAGCAACGGACTGCTTGCAGTTTGTTCCAGATCAAATCAGTTTTGGGGATAATGTAGTGAACATTTTATCGAAAAGGAGCGAGCTATGAATGATAGTTCAGTGCTTAATCGTATTGAGGGAATGATCTACATTGTTCGTGGGCATAGAGTGATGCTTGATAGCGATCTTGCAGAGCTTTATGGGGTTCAGACAAAGGTGCTTAACCAATCAGTTAAAAGAAATATTGAGCGCTTTCCTATGGACTTTATGATCCAACTTACTGAAGTTGAAAGAGATAACCTTAGCGAACAATCTGTATCTTTTAAGCAGGCAATTGGTGCTAGAAAATTTCTTCCTTACGCCTTTACTGAAAATGGTGTCGCCATGCTTTCATCAGTCTTGGGAAGCAAGCAGGCTATCCAAATGAATATTTCGATCATGCGTATCTTTACTAAGCTTAGAAGCTTTCTGTTACTTGAAAAAGAGCTTCGAGACAAAATGGATCAACTTGAAAGAGATACTTCAAAATTGTTCAAAGTAGTTTTTGAACGGCTTGATGTTTACGAGGAAATGCTTACTCCGCGGCTGGTTCCGAACCGTAAAAGGATTGGGTTAAAAGATGATGAATGAGGTCGATATTTAAAGGTCACAATTTGTGACCTTTAAATATAACCACTTGAAATTATATGAGTCATTCGTTGCCTTATAGATGCTGTTAGGTGTAAGAAAATGTAAAGTATTTTTGCTGAGTATTCATTGACCATTTAAGTTTGGGACGAGAAAATTACTTAATCTCTAACGGAGGGTAATAAATTGACCCAGGTTTTGAGTGTGGAAGTAGTCTGAAAGTTCATCTGTAATATGAATTTTCTCTATCAGCTTCCTTGGCCAAACACAGAACTGTAATGACCAAGGACCAACTCTAAGCGAAGGCAAGGAGCGTTTTTGATTATCATTATAGCCAGCGAATTACAGTCGCTGGTCAGATAATGTGGCGAGTAAGGATAGAGGCATTAGTTTGAGTGACCCATAGCTTGTAGCTTGGATAATCATAAGAACCTATGGCAGAAACAAATGCTTGCGGCTTTTTTCTTTTCTAAAACCCTCGAACTTCGAGGGTTTTTTCGTTGCTCAAGATGTCGTTCAATCAGAGCCATTTTTATGCTAAGTTTTGCTAAGTGATTTAACAAATTGCTTTAATAATAGATACTTATGAGTGATTCTAAAGAATCCTCCACTTTATAAAAGCCTCTGAAAGCGCAAGTGATCAGAGGTTTTTTTATTTAATATCAGCATAGAAATCTCAGTATAATTAAGCTGCGTGTACAATCGACTAAAAGAGATTGATCAAAAAACTTAGGTGATAACTAATGCTTAGATTTACTATTCTTTTCTTTTTCTCAATGAGTGTATTCGCTAGCGATGACTTCAATATGTATTTCTTTAAATTCTATATTTCGGATTTAACAAATATTGAGGATGCTAAATCAGCTCAAGCTAAGCTTTGTGGGATGATTGATAAAAACTGTGAATTAAAAGTTACCGAAACTATTAATGAATACTCCGTTCTTCCTCTTTATTCAGAGCCAGATGAAAAAAGTAAAGTTATCGGAGCATTTGTTAATGCCCGATCAAGGGAAAAATATTGTGCTGAAATGTTAAAGGGCGATAAGTATCTTTACGGTAAAGATCATCACGATACAGAGCATTGTTTTGAAAGTGCTTTCGCTTCATTTATTGTAAACAAAAATGGGGTCAAGAAGAACTTAACTCACTATGTGAGTATGGCATCCAATATAATTGATCCAAAAAAATTTGATCAAACCTTACTTGTCCGTCGAGATAATCTCGGTTCATCAATGAAGGCATTTTTTAGGTACTTGCGAGTTATGGATGTAAAAAACAAAAAAATAATATCTTTTTATGAGCCAAGAGAAGATAATTGGTATGCATTTGCAAACCCGGATGAAAGCGGCACTATGCTTTGGTTTAAATTCAAGTCAGACTTAAGAAGTCCTAAGTACGCTTATTTATTCAAAGCTATTGAAACTGGTGGACAAGATTTAAAATTGACTAAGTCATTCTTTCTTAAATATGTGTCAGACGAAATGAAGAGTTTTTATAAAAAACATACAAATAAAACTGAACGTGATTTTATGTTTGTTGGATATAATTTTTGCTCAATAAAGAAAAAGACTTCTGAGTTAATATCTATTCAAGATAAAGAGAACTTTAACAATAGGTTAAGTAAGGACTATATGGATCCTTGCCAAGATAAGTCTAATTATGTTCTGGAGTTACCAACCTCTTCATTCTATTTGAATGGTTTTTTAACTAACTCATCAAGCCTTATTGAGCTTGAGGACAATGAATGGGTGGAAGATCAAAAATTTCGAAAAGAAAAAGGTTGGTTTCATAAAAAGCAGATTATTAAAGAAAAAAAATAGACAAAGATTATGCGATTGAGAAATAGCTTTTAAATAAATTTCAACAGACTTGCGGAACATTTCTGAAGAAGTTCCAACACACTTGGCCGGGTGATGTGCGTTGCTTGGAAATGATTAGCTTTAAGAGATAGAAATTCGCTTCTTAAATGACTTCAAAGGTTTGTTTTTCACTATCTTCCTTGATTAGACTTACTCTTGGATTGAATTAATTAATTAGATTGCCTATATACCTGAAAATACGTGTAATTAACCTGTTTAATAGATATTATGTCTTAAATTATAGTTCATATGACCGATAACATGGTACAATGAGTGCTATGATTGATAAGATATTTGGAACAGAAAAAGCAGGGTTTATATTACTGTATCTTTACCACTACGGAGAGATGCACCCACGCGCTATCGCTAGAGGTATAGAAGCATCTGTATCAGCGGTACAAAATCAATTGAAGAAGTTTGAAGACGCAGGCGTCATCGTTTCAAAAACAGTTGGGCGTAGTCGTGTCTATTTTTTTAATAAAAAAAATCCATTAACAAAGCCTTTAATGGAAATGGTTGGCATCGTTCATTCATCAATGAGTCTTGATGATAAAGAGAGATTGTTCAAACAAAGAGCAAGGCCAAGACGTGCTGGTAAACCAGTTATTGGTCGTGTTCAATGAAGATCGACTTCAGGAAATGCAATGAAACAGAATTATGGGAGTTTGTTGCAAGTCATTTGAAACGCAAAGGCATAGATACAATTCTAGTAGGTGGTGCTGTTGTATCAGTCTACACGAATGGTGCTTATAAATCGGGTGATTTAGATTTTGTTAAAGGTAGTATTTTTACTCAAGGCCTTGAGAAAGCTATGAATGAGATAGGCTTTATTAAACACGGTCGAAATTATATTCATCCTGAATGTAAATCCTTGTTCGTTGAGTTTCCTGGAAGCGTTCCTTTGGGAATTGGAGAAGATTATTCAATCATCCCTGACGAGAGAATTGTGGATTCTCAAGTGATAAAAATCTTGAGCCCAACAGATTGTGTAAAAGATCGACTGGCTTCATTTATCTATTTCAAAGACAGAGAAGGCTTGGATCAAGCTGTACTTGTGGCTAGTCAGCATCCTATAGACTTTGGTGAAATAAAAAGATGGTGTGATAACGAAAATGAAAGTTGGGCGTTTGAAGAATTTAAAAAGAATTTATAATTAGATAACAAATAGCATCCGGCCAAGTGTGCTGGAACCTATATAGAGTCTGTGAAAGTGATGAGGCATTTTCTCGAACTCTTAGAAGCTGTGGAAGATATGAGAATGTAGTTGGAATTAAGTGTGAGCCTGTAACTAAGCAGGTGAATTATAATTATGAGGGCTGCCACCGTTGGCACTATGATGCCAATTGGACGACATGTGGGCGTGAAGTTTATGATTGCAATGACCCTTTTGGGCCATCATCTTACTATGGATGTGATAATGATCCTGCTCGAACGACATCAGTTACAAGAACTCTAAATGCCCTGTATCATGACTTTGCGGCAGAGGTTGATAAAACCTATTCAAAGACATGTACTTGGGATTTTAATTAATTATTTAATATTACTTTGGATGGAATATGACTTTTGAGAACATTGAGCAAAATAGTAAAGCTACACAAAATATATATCCTAAGAATTGGAAAAATTTTGCGAAAGTGATAATATTATTTCTTCTTGGAGCAGCTACTGGTTCGATCTCCAATGATTTTTATCGTGACTATAAAATAGATCATAAACCTCAACATAAATTGAGTCGTCGCTTTGAAGCGGATTCAAACATAGGGGTAGCACATTTTTTTGTTAGCTTGATTCACAGCTATCTATCTTATGTGGACACTTGTGAGCGATTTCCTGAACACTTTTCTGATATGTTTCGAAAAATCGATGGTTGTGGACTTGACTATGATGAAGTAAAGATTAATGGTATGCCATTCTGGATTGATCCATGGGGACGTCCATATCAAATTCGCTTTGATAGAAATAAAAGAAAATTAATGGTTCGAAGTCGAGGCCGATATTTATGGACTTCTTGGGATGATATTGAAAATGAAACTACTCTTGGAAATGTAGGACAACTTTTTAACGATGAAATTAAAAAATGTGAAAAACTCCCTGATGGTGATCTGGCCTGTATATTTAATCGCGGGTGGTATTAAGCTATTTTGGTAGAAAGGTTCCAACACACTTAGCTGGAAGCACCGCTTACGTATACAAAGTAGTTCCAACACACTTGGCCGGAAGCATTGTTTAAAGAAAGATATTTTGAAAACGTATTTACTTATTAAAAAAGCGATGGCTACTTCATCGAAGAAAGCTGCCTAGTCAAATTTAAACTCCATTACTATTAGTAAAATTTAATAGGCTATTTTTTAGAGACTTAG
>PCUW01000033.1:0-3662 GCA_002787775.1 Bdellovibrionales bacterium CG12_big_fil_rev_8_21_14_0_65_38_15 | reverse complement strand
TTAGAGACTTAGTAAAACTCTGGAATTAAGTTATAATAATAGCTATTTGGAAATTATATCTCAGCATAACAAATAGCATCCGGCCAAGTGTGCTGGAACCTATATATAAGAAATAGTGTGAATATGCGTGGCAGCACTATTGGAAATACATTTGTTACCGCTACAAATTATCCTGGGTTCGATACGGCTGGAATAGGGCCTGATTATCTTTTTATTGATTCAAGTATTTTTAGTAGTAGTGGTGGGGGGAATAATATTACGGGAATCGGCTGGATTGATTCTTCTTCTATTTTTAACGGCTCTCAAGTCAATATGACGGTAAATATTCCGTACTTTAACGAATCCTCGTCAAGAATTTTTAGGACTATAGTTAATGGCGCTACACTTAATTTGAAAAATAGTTTTATTGCATCGCCATCGGGTACCAGTACAATAAGCGTTGCGGGTTCGACTTTGAACTTAGTTCCTATATTCTTAAACTGCGAAGATTATGTGAGATCACAAAGGTCACACATTAGTTGGTCGATAACAGGTGGTAGTTATTCTGGTACATTCGGCACCGGCAGCTTTGGACCTGTTCGCATTTTGGGGCTCACATGTGATCCAGGATTTGAAGGTGTTTTAACTGAGCCTTTTAGTTTTTAAAATTAAGGAGATCAATATTATGCTTACTATAATAACTAATATTATTTGCTTGCTGCTTATAGTGACTACGGCTTCTGCTTCAGAGGAAGATGAGTTACAACAAAAATTAAAAAAGAAAATGATTGAAAACGAAATTCAAATAAAAAAAATGATCAAAAAAGGTGAGTTAGAAACTAGGAAAAGTGGTGTAATTATTTAAAAATGATATAGTTTTACTTAAGGCGGGGTCCGTGAAATTCATAATTATAATATTGCTGGCATCATTATTCATGCAAATTAATGCTAAAGAGGCAGAGCCAGCTTCTTTTAAGTTCTTTTCAGTCGAAGGTTATGACTTCAAGGAACAATCTTATTACGCAGGAATAAGTTCTAGCGATATTTGTAAAGATAAAAAACCGACAGAAAACTTCACGACAATCTATAGTGATGGTAGCACAGGCAAAGCAGAATTCCTTCCTTTTAGAAAAACTGAGATAAAGAAAAATGGGACTTGCTTAATCAGGTTTAAACTTGATCAGAGCAAAACAGCCCGTCCTGTTTTTGTAGTTGTTGATGCCTCGGTTGAAAGTGCTCAAATTACTGACTGGAAGAAGGTTGAAATGAAGGATGTAGATACAGGAAAAATTATTGGAGAGAAAAGAGCAAAGCACCTAAGTGGGTTAGTCTGTGATGATAGTCATTGGAAAGTAATAAATAAAAGAGTTTGTATGGGTGCATGTAGTGTTTATATGTCAAATACTACTTTTTTAGACGAGTGTCTTCTTGGAAAATATAATGATTATCTTTCTGTACACTGTTATAGTAAGTACGGACAAGAATCCATTAATTATACTTATTACAAAGATCAGTTAGTTGGTTGTGGTGCCACTCTTTTTAAAGCGCTTCCTTTTGAGTATAGCCGTTGGGGAGAGATTAAGGTTGATGGAGAGCAATATGATGTTTACTTTAATTCAAATGAAATTGAACATGAAGTAATTCAATTTATTCAACCAAATGGTAATAAAAATGTAGGTATTTCTTTGAATGCAGACAAATTTTTAAGTCTAGCTTCTGTAAACCGTAAGTGGCGAGAGCACTTTGAATCTCTTGAAAATATTAAGTCTAAGTGAATCGAATAACCATATAGGTTCCAAGGAAGTTCCAATAAAATAGGTTCTAAAATAGGTTCCAACACACTTGCTCAGGTGTGCTGGAACCCATATTAATTATATCCCTGAAAATTGGTCTGGCGGATATAGTGTAGGATATAAACGATGTGTAGCTGGGGAAGCATTCTCTCGTGAACTTCGTAGATGCGGACCAGTTAATCGTGAAGATCAGGTTAATTACACCTGTATCCCAACATATCTGGTAGAAAATTCCAATCCTGGGTGCGTTCAATGGTATTATGGAATAAATCAGATTACATGTGATCAATCTATAGTTTCAGCGTGTATACCAGGAATTAATACAAATGCTGGAAGTTATTGTGAAGGATTTGGCGATCCTCCTCAGACAAGGGAAAGAGTTTATGATTTTACTTATCATGATTTTGTATCAGAAACTGATAAAGTTTGGACTTTAACTTGTATTGATACTTTTCCTTTGAATTAGCTCATTATGAACGATTGGGGCGAGGTTTTTGTGACTAAAATGGATTATGTAGAGATTTTATCAATGTTAAAAAAGCATCCGTTTATTTTAGCAGCGATGACTTCTATCATTTCAGTTGTGTTTTTTTATTTCGGGCAAAATTATTATCTTGATAATTATACCGGACATGAATGGCACTATAATCGATTCTATCAAAGCAATGTGGGAATGGCAAGGGAGACAGTTCAAGGAGTACAAGGCGTTATTGAATTTATAAAAAATTGTAATAAATTTCCTCATGATTTCGTGTTTAGACTTAGAAGTAAAGACTGTACTGGCAAAAATCTCAGAGAGAATAGTGATTTTAGCCGCAATCCTAGATTTGTAAATTGGAATCAGCTACCATGGATAGACCCTTGGGGACGACCTTATCAACTCCGATATGATCGAGAGCGAAAGAAGCTCCAGCTACGGAGTCAAGGTCGTTATCTGTGGACAAGTTTGGATGATATTCAAGCTGAAACCAATCTCGCAGTTCCGACTGATTTAGTTGAACCAGAAAGACAGAAGTGTGATCAAGGGCAAGATTGCATCTTTAACCGTGGTTGGCATTAAACCAATATACAATAGCAGTTTCAGCAAAAAGTGGTGTGCGGCATGTGATTAGACGTGGAGGCACACCGCCTGAAGTGTGGCTCGCTCCTAATCTTTATCCGTTAGTGGAAGCACCAGAGCAAATTAAAGAGTATAGGTGGGTCTTTGGGGATGGTTCTAGTCTTGTGATGCCATTTGCTGAATCCCCTGATGGTTTTGTGAAGAAGTTCCAACACACTTGGCCGGGTGATGTGCGTTGCTTGAAAGTGAAAAACTTTATGAGATTTTTAATTTAAATTGGTATTGATCTTCTAACTTAAGTATTGAGCTTGGTTGGAGGTATTTATGCCAAGAAAACCAATCGTTCGGTCATCTGAAAATTATTATCACATTACGGCTCGCTCAAATAATCGCGAGTTTTTTTATCTGCCGATACTTAATGTATGGGATTTAATGACCCGTAAGATAGAGGAATTGCAGCGCAAGTTTAATATTAAGGTTGCAGCTTTTGTTCTTATGAATAATCACTTTCATTTACTTGTTCTGTCTCCTGATGAAGATATTGATAGAGTTATGTACTTTTTTATGAAGGAGGTAACCGTTGATATTCAAAAGGCGAGCGGAAGGATTAATAAGATTTTTGGAGGAAGATATAAGGGATGCATTATTGAAAACTACAGATACTTGATTAATGTCTTGAAATATATCTATCGTAATCCGGTTGAAGTAAAGCTGTGTGAAAGAGCTGAAGATTACCCTTACAGTACGTTATTTACCTCATCGAAAAATATGTTAAGCCCGATACGAGTTCAAAATATTATTCCGGAGCATGCTTTTAATGAATATGAGTG
>PCUW01000054.1:5098-154226 GCA_002787775.1 Bdellovibrionales bacterium CG12_big_fil_rev_8_21_14_0_65_38_15 | reverse complement strand
GGTGGTGCATTCTCTGGTAAAGACCCATCAAAAGTTGATCGTTCGGCTGCCTATGCTGCTCGTCACATTGCTAAGCATATTGTTGCTGCAGGTTTATCTGAGCGCGCTCTCGTTCAAGTTTCATACGCCATTGGTGTTGCTCAACCAACATCACTGCTCGTTGATACTTTTGGTACTGAGAAAGTGGATATCAATAAAATTAACGCTGCCATTAATGAGCTATTCGATATGCGCCCTAAAGCACTTATTGAGCGCCTTAATCTTCTTCAGCCGATTTACCGTGAAACTTCTGCTTATGGACACTTTGGAAGAACTTCTTCTAAAGGATTCACTTGGGAGAAACTCGATCAGCTAGAAGCTTTAAAAGCATTATTCTAAAAAGTTGAAGCCCCCAAATTTGGGGGCTTTTTTTTATCTAATAGTGATAGAATAGAATCATGGAAGATTGGATTTATTTCATCGTAAGGTACATACCCTTTTGGTCAGTACCTTTATTTTTAATTTCTGCGCAATTTGGTCATATCTATTGGCTAAAAGAAGTTCGTTGGATAACGATTATATTTGCTAGCATATGCGTAATATGTTTCATCTCATTGATCTACTATATGTTCGCAGGTAGTCCTCATGATGCTGCGGGACTCATTCGCGATACTATTTTCCGTTAGCATAGCGTTAAGTTGTTGAATATTAATCAATCAAATGTAAGGTGTTGATAAATTGACACTGGTCCTACGTTCAGGCTAGCATCATTTATAGAGTAAAAACGTAGCGTTTTTCTCTCTTATCATCAGGTGCAAAAAAGGCGAAGACGATGAACGAGTTTGAATTTTTACACCAAGGATTTAGTACAGATCACAACTCGGATCAAGAGCTTGAGGTCTTACCAGAAATCTATTTGGTTGAAGACGATCAGATTTTAGGTCAATCGATTCAAAAATATATTCAAAAATCAACAGCCCTTACTGTTCATTATTTTGATCGCCCATCTGAGGCGTTAGCTGCACTTGATAAAAAAATAAATGATGAAACTCGTGAAAAGCAAAGACCATTTTGCTTAATCACAGATATTAGTTTTGATGACGGCGGAGCAGACGGACTACTTCTTATCGATATTTTAAAAGAGAAGGGACATCATTTTGTCTCTATCGCAATGACTGGTTTTGCTTCCATTGAAACGGCTATCAATGCGACTAAAAAAGGTGTTTTTCATTACCTAACAAAGCCGTTTGAATTAGAAGATTTAGCTGATCTTGTTTATAAAGCGTTGGCTAAAATTGGTTATGAAAAAGCGAATATTGAACAATTTCAAAAAGTACCAAAAATTAGAGAAAATATTTTTCTAAGCAAGTTCAAACTTGAAGACCCGAGCGAAGAAGACATGTTTTGTGGCATGATCGGAAGATCGCCTCAGATGAAAAAAGTCTTTGAACGCATTCAAAAAGTCGCCGCTTCTGATTCAACAGTTCTTGTGACTGGGCCTTCTGGTACTGGTAAAGAATTAGTTGCTAATGCCATTCACCATCTCAGTATCAGAAAACCAGGTCCAATGGTTTCTGTGAACTGTGGAGCTATTCCTGCTGAGCTACTTGAGAGTGAACTTTTTGGTCACGAAAAGGGTGCCTTTACAGGTGCAATATCTAGTCGAAAAGGTCGTTTTGAGTTAGCCAATCAAGGTACAATTTTCTTGGATGAGATTGGTGATATGCCACTTCTCTTGCAGGTAAAACTGCTAAGAGTTCTTCAAAATCGTACGATTGAAAGAGTTGGCGCAACGATTACAACACCAATTGATGTACGTATTGTAACGGCCACTCACAGAGACCTAGAAAAAAGAGTACAAGAAGGCGACTTCAGAGAAGATCTTTTTTATCGCTTAAATGTTATTCCAATTAGAATTCCTTCACTTAAAGAAAGACGCGAAGATATTCCGTTATTGATTTCTCACTTTCTTGGTCGCTTTGTAAGTGCAGATGGAAGAAATAGAATTGATTTTGATGATGAAGCTCTAGAAGTTCTTATGAGCTATGATTGGCCAGGTAACGTTAGAGAGCTAGAAAACCTAATTGAGAGGCTTGTTATCCTTCGTGGCGGTGGTGTTGTTGGAGCAAGAGATCTTCCTGCTAAATTCCTTGAAGGTCGACCAGGAATCATTTCAACTTCCTCAATGATTACACTTCCACAAGACGGACTTGATCTTAAGCAAGTTCTTGGAGAAATCGAAGACTCACTTATTGCTCAAGCTCTTGAGAGAACAGATGGTAATAAGAATCAAGCTTCGAAACTTCTTCGAGTTAATAGAACGACATTGATTGAAAAAATGAAAAAGAAAGGATTAATGGAGCTGCAATAGCTTAATTATTTGAGTCCTTGATAGTTTCACGAATAAAGTATTGTAGAACTCGACTTCGTTGAGCCCCTCCTAAAAGTGACTTTAGGTCTTCATGCACAGTCGGATCATAGATGAGTGAATGTGCACTGCCAGGACCTTTTTCAATTCTAGACATGACATTACCGAGAGATCTTGAGCTTTGATTAATTCCATCAATAGTGGAGTTAAGCTTCTTAGGGTCTATACTGCTAAACGTTCTTGTCGCTGTTTCAAGGTTATCAAGAATTGTGCTGATTCGGTTATTATCAACCGGTCCCATAATAGAATCAATTTTTAATAGGACTCGATTGGCAACGGAGAGTATGTCTTCACCTTGATTGATAAATTTATCGATCTGTGAATTCTCGTTAGCTATTAAAGTCTCTCCTGATTTAACTGGGGGACTTTCTTCTTTACCACCTAGAATCTCTAGATATTTATCACCTAAGACTCCTTGTGTTCTAAAGTCGATATAAGAATCAACTTTAATCCACTTTAAAAATTCATGTTCGACTTGAAGGGTTATTTTAATTTTATCTAAGCTTTGAATATCAATACTAGAAATACTTCCGATTTTAATTCCTTTAAAATGAACAGCAGATCCTGTGCGTATGCTTTGAGCATTAGACACAAAGGTCATGATTTCAGATTTTTGACTGAAAATTTTATTTTCTTTTGAAATGAGAAAAAGTGAGACGGCGGTGACCATTGATAAAAAGACCACAAAGGCACCGGTTAGAATAATGCTTTTTTTATCTTCAGGACGCATGATGAGCTTCCTTTGCCTGACCTTGGGCAAACTTTAATATATTTGGATCATCTGATTCAGTGAATTCTTCAACGGTGCCATTAAAGTAAATTTTTCGATCAATTAAAATGAGAATTCGATCACAAAACCTAATGGCGGCTGGGATATCGTGTGTTACTAAAATTGATGATTGCCCACGCTCTTTAAGTTTAAGCATGAGTGAGACGACATTTTCAATATTGGCAGGATCAAGACCTGCGGTGGGCTCATCATAAAGGATAATTTCTGGATCTAGGATCATCGCTCTCGCCATACCAACACGCTTTTGCATTCCGCCTGACAGATCTGAGGGCATGAGATTTTCAATTCCTTCAAGATCAATGAGCTTTAACACTTGAGCGACTTTAACTTGAATTTCGACATAGCTTAATTTGGTGTGCTCAAAAAGAGGGTAGGCGATATTATCAAAGACATTTAATGAATCGAATAAAGCTCCACTTTGAAATGAGTAAGAAATCTTTAGTCTAAGCTTGGAGAGATTAAGCTCATCCGTAAAGCCTTGGACTTCCTTATCGTGAAAAAGAATTTTTCCAGAATCAATTTTTTCCAAACCGATAATGCTTCTTAAAAGAACTGACTTTCCTGTACCAGATCCACCTAATAGGCCAAGGCTTTCACCTTTGTGGAGTTCAAAGTTGACTCCTTGGTGAATTCGTTTTTCACCAAATGATTTGTGGATATTGTTTAAATTTAAAATAGTTTCCATCTCAATGTCCCCAAATAAGTAAGAAGATTTTTGAGATAAAAAAGTCAGTGATTAAGATAGCTATCGAAGACGTCACAACAACCCAAGTTGTACTTTCTCCAACTCCTCGTGTTCCGCCCACCGTAGCTAAGCCTCTCCAGCAACCAACAATGGCGATTATGGCTCCAAAAATACCACTTTTAACCATACCAGATAGAAAATCATGAATCATAACAGTATCCAAAACTTTGTTGATGTAAAAACCTGGAGGCATCCCAAATTCGTTTTGACAGACAACCATACCGCCAAGGATGCCTAGAAAGCAGGAAAGACTTGTCAGAAGGGGCAAAGAGATCACAGCTGACCAAAACCTTGGGACAACTAAAACTCTTACAGGGTTTGTTCCAAGCGCTCTAATAGCGTCTACTTGTTGAGTGACATTCATTGAACCAATTTCGGCAGCCATACCCGAGCCGATACGTCCGGCAACTAGCAAAGAAGTGAAAATGGGAGCCATCTCTCGTGCAAGTGATAAAGAGACGACAGCTGGAACGTATAAGACTCCACCAAACTTCGCTAACCCATAGCCAAAGTTTAAAGTCATGACTAAGCCCATAGTTAAGCCGATGACGATTGTAATGGAAATAGAGCCAAGTCCTAGGGCCCTTATTTGATCAACTAATCTCATAAAGTAGAAAGGCCTAGAAAAGGTGCATTTTATAATTGTGGCAAAGAAATAGACCATCATACCGACATCATAGAAACGGTCTATTAGTGCTTTTGCTTCAGGAAGTTCTATTTCATTTGTACCAGGCTGACTCATTGGTGACCTGCCTGTGAGCTTCTAACAAGCTCAATAAAGTCAGCTTCGAGATTCTTATCGAGAATGGACTTCTTCGTAATTAGGACGAAGTCATAAATGCATCTATCTTTTTTAACGACTTCAATCATCATATGTGTCGTGACTCCATCAAGTTTGCCACTAGCTTTTGTTCGAAGTGATTCGCGATCAAACAGTCGTAATTTGTTTTGTTCTGTTGTTTTAGATTCTTGTAATCCAGCCAGGATATTCTCAGTGAGCTGCTCTAACGTTGTTCGATCATATTTTTTACATAAAGAATTAATGACCATGATGCTTCTAGATTCTTTATGTTTGAAAGCATAGTCAGCTTTGTCGGAATCAATTTTGATCCAAGAAGAGTTTTTAAAATTAAGATTTAAGTTCTTCGATTTTTCTACGCTTTCCGAATTAGACACAAATGAGCAGCTAGAGACCAAAATCCCCATCACTGTTATCAGAAGTAAGATAAAATTTGACCAAAGTGGACGTGTTTTCACGCCACCCCCCTCATTTGTTTAGTCGTACAAGTCATTGTAATTCGACATCAATATTATATCCTGCAATACCTAAACGTTGGAAAACAGTAAAAACTTCCTACCGTCAAAAAACCGACCGGCAAATCTAACCATAGAGAAAAAATTTCCTTCCCTTTATCTCGAAACACGATACTATATAAGGAGCCGAGGGATGATCAGGAAGATCTAAAGCCGGCATCAACAGTAAATATGAAACAGGAAGTTTCGATCAAATGACGGGTTCAGTAACCATCAAATTTTTGACGAAAGTAGCACTAACACTGGTGTGTTTTGCCGTATCTAACCTGCAAGCTCAAATCTTTACACCTGAAACTGGTAAAACTCATTTACGTTGGAATCTTTTTGCAGGAAAAGAGCAAATCGTTATCGCAAAGCGTGGTGATAAACTTACGATTAAAACTCTTAATCCAGCTTTATTTGAAGATATTAAAAACGAAATCGCTAGCGCTTCAGTTGATAGCCGATACATCAAAGAAACTCGCTATTTAACGCCAAAAGAAAATAATAATGTCTCTACGATTGAAGTTTCTCTAACTGCTCCTGATGTTGAAGTTTTTAGCTTTTATAAAGATAGAGATAAAAAATATGTCATCGATTTTTGGATGGATGTTGATAAACTTTCAGCATTAACTCCTGTAAAAACTGATTCAAATGCGCAAACTTCCCAGCAAGATTCAGCCCCAGTAGATGGGCCAAAGATTCTTGCAAAAGAAAGTGCTCCTGCTAAACAAACTCCAACTGTAGCTAAAAAGGTTGATGTTAAAGAATCTCAGTGGAGAGATTTTAGATATGGTGCATCTTTTGTTTGGAACGAACCTGCATTATCACCGCAAATCAATTTAGGAATTGATTTGGCAAGAAAAACACCAGAATTTTTCTATCCAATTAAGGATCGTGAGTTTAATAAAGGGGATAAAGAAGCTCATCTACAACTTTGCATCAATTTATATAAGAAAAAAGAATGGGGCTTAATGGCCAAAAGCATTGAGCTTTTTCAACGTAAGTATGGCGCTGAAAATGAAAATGATCTTCTTGAGTACTTAAAAGCGAACGCCTTAATTAGAGAAAATATTAATAATGGTAATGCTGATCCTGTTAAAAGCGCAGTATCTATCTTTAGTAATATCTCTGCAAGAACTCAAGATTATGATCTTAAAAGAGCAACGACAAAATATCTTATGGCATTTGATGCTAATAATGAGGATTATGTTTCAGTTTTAAAAAGAGCAAAAGAGTTCTACGTCGTAAGTAAAGAGAATCACGACTATGAAGAGAGTGCTGAAGCAGCAAAAATCATCTTGCACGCCTTAGCAAAATTAAAACAAGTTGAAAAAATTGATGAACTTCTAAGTGAAAAAACGATAGCAAAAATCTTACCAGCTCAAGTTATGCTTGCTTATAAAATGTATGCTCAACTTGAACTTGGTAAAGAAGCTGACGTTTTAAAAAGCTATAATGCTGCTGCTTCAGGATTGGTTAAGCCAGTTCATGAAGCGATTCTTTTTAACGCTGCAGAAGCCATGTTTAGAAGCGCAAAGTTTGATCAAGCAGCTAAACTCTATGATGCTTTTATTGATCAGCACTCTTATCATTCAAGTGCGGCTCTCGCTAGAACTCGTCTTGCACTATCATATGAAATGATGGGGCGCGAAGTTCCATTAGTTGCTAAATTATACAAAGAAGCGATAGATCGTAGTGGTTCTAGCTCTGATGAAGCACGCATTCGATACGTAGCTGTTACAAATTTAAGAAATAAATCACCTAGTGCTAAAGATAAAGAGTTCAGAGTCCTTTTAGAAATGAAAGGCTCAAATGTAGTTGATAAAAATGTCCAAAAACTCTTATGGCAAACTCGTTTAAGACTCTTTATCGTCGATGGGGAATACGAAAAAGCATTATCATATTTAGCTGCAATTCCTTTAACTGGAATGCCAGCGACAGATAGAAGAACTTTTGAAGGTGACGGTGCAGAAATTGTTTACGGTATGATGCTTAAGTCATTTGATAAAGGAAACTACGCTCAGGTTATTAAAACTTGGGAAACATTTAAATCAAAATACGTAGAAAAAGTGGCTAATGATCCGCATATTAATCACTTAGTTGGTAAGTCATTAATCAAGCTTGGTCTTTATAGAGGCTATGAAGAAGTCTCTGCTGGCTTTAGAAATCTTGATACAACACCAACAAGAACATTTCCACTTTGGGTAAAAAGACCACAAGCTGCTAGTGCCGAAGTGGCCCTGGCAGAACTTGATGTTATCAAGGCAATTCGCTCAGAAGACTCTAATGTTGAAGCTAAAATTATAACCTTCGAAAAACTAGATCCTAAGAACCCTAAAAACGCTTTTTATCGTGGCTTAGTTGCAAGATCCCAGGGGGATGCTAAGTCTACAGTGAAGTGGATGGAAGAGTTTTTAGTAAGCTCTGGTGATAAGCGCGATCTTGATTCTGAGGAAATTGCAGAAATGGTCATGGCTTACACAGACTCACTTTATCAAACAAATCAGATAAAAAAGTTTGAAAAAGTTTCAAAGGCCCTTCTCGATGACACAGAAAAGTTGTCAAATAGTAATGAGTACATGACTCAGGTCAGAGAGCGAATCGCTTATCTGAACCTAGAAGTTCTGGCAGGAAAGAGCACGGATCTTGCTCAAGCACAATTAGAGAAGGGAATCTTGAGTTTTAAGAAAAATTACCCTAACAGTCAATTTGGTGATCGTCTTGGCTTCCTTTTAGGAACTGCCATGATTGAGAATGCAAAAGTTGATCAAGGCGTAAAAATATTTAATGACATGTTAAGTGATGGGAAAGTTTCTGACACGATCAAGGATATGATCAAATCGGAGCTTTCGTTGTTGAAGATTAAGGAGCGAACCCTTTTATAACCCGTGGCGTGGGTATTCAAAGACAGGAGGTCTAATGAACACGGTCAACGTCGAACTTTTTGGGAAGGATCCCAAGATTCAAAAAGCGGTCAACATCGCACGCAACGTATCAGTGACTAAAGCACCGGTACTAATTGTTGGTGAGGCTGGCCTAGGTAAACGTACTCTTGGAAAGTATATCCATGAGAACTCAAACAGAGCAGATGCACCTTTTTTAACTGTAGATTGTGCTAGTGATGCACAGACAGTTGAGAATGAAATTCTTGGACATCGTTGTGATGACTCAGGAAGATTCAATAAGGGAATCCTTGAGAGAGCCAATGGCGGTACAGTAGTATTTGCTAATATTGACTGTCTTGAAGACGACTTTCAGAAAAGACTTCATAAAATTCTAGGCGAACTACAAGACTATGACATCGATGTTCGTCTTGTAACAACAACGACTAAAAACCTCTCAAAGCTAGTTGGTTCGGGCCGTTTCTATCGTGGTCTTTACACGATGGTTTCATCGAACACTATTACATTGAGCCCACTACGTGAGCGTATTGGTGATTTAGAGCATATCGCTCGTCGTTTACTAGCTGAAAGCGGAGAGAACACTGTGAACTTAGAAGAAGCAGCAATGGATAAAATCCTTAAGCATTATTGGACACATAACGTACACGAGCTAAAAACAGTAATTGAAAATTCAATTCAAAACTGTGAAGGCGAAACGTTAACTGAAAGTGACCTTGAGATCGGTGAAAAGAAAGCCGTTTCTATGATTGCTGATGATGATTCAGAAGGCATTCGTCTTATGTCACTTAAAGAAGCTGAAAAACTACTTATCAAGAAAGCTCTTGTTCATACAAGTGAGAATCGTACCCAAGCGGCTAAGATTCTTGGTGTATCAATCAGAACTTTACGTAACAAAATTAACGAGTACAGAACAACTGGTTCTGCTTACTTCGTCAATTTGAGATAGGAGAATAAAAGTGCGTGTAGCTGATAAAACCCTACAAGCTCTAGCAACATCGCTTAACTTTCGTCAAATGAGACAAGAGTTAATCTCGTCGAATGTCGCTAATGCTGAGACTCCGGGTTACAAAGCAAAACGCTTGAGCTTCGAAGATGCTCTTGCACGCGCACTAAATGTTGACGGTGAGCTTTCCATGAATACAAACGATCCTAAACACTACGATGTTGGAGGCGGCGGATTTGAAAATCTTGAGCCAACAATTGAAGAAGAAGTTAATGGAATCGTAAGTGAAGATGGAAACAATGTTGATCGCGATAAAGAGTTAGCATTAATGGCCGAAAACGAAATTTTGTATGACACGACTGTCCAACTTCTCAACAAGAAACTTGCGTTGATGAAGTATGCGATACAGTCTGAGAGGTAATTATGGATCTGCTATCTAGTCTTAGAATTAGCTCATCTGCTCTAGGCGCCAACCAAAAGCGCATTGGGGCAATAAATTCGAATATCGCTAATGCGCAGACGACAAGAACTGCCGAAGGTGGTCCTTATCGTCGCAAAGAAGTGGTCTTTGGGTCAGAGCCAGTTCGTGAATCTTTTGGAGAAATCCTTGAAGGTGAGTTAGAAGCGCAAGCGCAGGCCGTCCACGCCACGGAAGTTATCTCTACAGACCGTCCGCCAGTTTTAAAGTATGAGCCAAATCACCCTGATGCAAATGCTGATGGGTATGTGGCTTATCCGGATATTAATGTCATGGAAGAAATGGCCAATATGATTCAAACAACTCGTTCTTATGAAGCAAATATCAATGCCATGAATGCAACAAAGCGCATGGCAAAGAAAGCTTTAGAGATCGGGCGATAGGAGATAGATAATGGCGATTCAAAACGTAACTAACATGAATCAAATCCTTAAGCAGTTTGATGCTAAGGATTGGACCAAATCAACTCAGATCGAAGGATTTAATGCCGGTGATTTATCAGGTCTTGAGTTACCGTCAGCAGGCTCATCAAGAGAGTCATTTGCTGAAATGTTAACGAAAAGTATTGCTGATGTTAACGGGCTTCAAGTCGAAGCTAACCAGGCAATGCAAAAGCTAGCTTCTGGAGAAAGTAAAAATATCCATGAAACAATGCTAGCAGTTGAAAAAGCGGAAATAGCATTTAAAAGTATGAACCAAATTAGAATGAAAGTGATTGATGCGTATAAAGAAGTTATGCGTATGCAGATTTAAGGTCTGCTGATTTTATTGGCTTCGGAGAATCAGGAGGATTCCCTTGCAAGACATACTAGAAAAAATTCTTAGAAATTTCCGTGAGTTTTTCGCGGGATTAGATGCTCAAAAGAAAATCGCTATGGTTGTCATGGGAGCTGTGATTATCGCAGGTCTATCAGGCATCGTGATTTGGGCGACTAAAACCAGATACGAAGTACTCTATACTGATCTCAATAGAGATGATTCAAAGAAGATTGCTATTCTTCTTGAAGAAAACAAAATTAGTTACCAAACATCAACTGATGGTAAAACTGTAAGAATCCCTGAAGACATGGTTAGTGTCTGGCGTTTAAAGCTAGCAACTCTAGGAGTTTCTTTTACGGGTACTGTTGGTTATGAGGTTTTCGATAAACAAAGCTTTGGTACAACTAGCTTTGTACAAAAGATTAATCGTCAAAGAGCCCTTGAAGGTGAGTTAGTTAAAACGATTAGCTATATTCAAGGTGTAAAAAGAGCACGTGTCCACTTATCAATCCCAGAAAGCAGCCCATTTGTTAGTGAAAAGAAACCACCGGCGGCGTCAGTAGTGCTTGATTTGATTGACGGTGTTTCACTTAATGAAAGAGAAATTAAAGGTGTGGCTTCATTAATCTCTTCTTCAGTTGAAGGGATGAGACCTGAAGCGGTTGTTATCCTTGATGGCCGTGGTAAAAAGCTTTCTGACAACGTTGGCGATTCGATGACAGCAAACACAGCTAATCGTGTTGCACTAGAAAGTAAGCTTAACCGTAAATATGAACAACAAATCGAAGAGATTCTTGCCAAAGTTGTTGGTGCAGGAAAAGTGGTTGCTAAGGTTTCTGTCAATCTAGACTATACAGAGTCAGTATCAACTGAGACTTCATACGATCAAGAAAATACAGCAGTAGTTTCTGAAGTGTCGAATTCTCAAGCAATTAATGGTTCACGTCCTTCACCCCAAGGTATTCCAGGCTCAAGATCGAACCTTCCTGGTGAAGTTCCACAACCAGGAATTCCAGAAACAAAAAATAATGTAGATAAGAGACTTTCAACCAAGAACTACAATGTTCCTTCAAAAGTCACAAAATCAAGATCTCCAGTTGCGAATGTTAAAGCAGTAACAGCAGCAGTCATGATTGATGGCAAGCAAATCCCAGTTGTCGGTGAAAACGGCGAAGCGGTGATGGGTGACAACGGTAAAGCTGTCATGAAATATGAAGCATGGAGTGAGGCAGATCTTGCGAACTTCTCTGCCATCGTTTCTTCAACAATTGGTCTTAATGACAAACGCGGTGACAAACTCGTTATTAAAAATATGGAGTTTGCCCAAGAAGATATGGCCGCTGCTGAAGCTTTAATGAGAGAGCGTGAAAACCGTGAATTGTTAAAGTCATTGTTTAAGTACTTGGCAGTTGGTTTAGCCATTTCATTATTCTTCTTCTTAGTTGTTCGTCCATTCATTCAGTGGATTACAGACAATACAGTTGAAACAGTTGAGGACTTCTTGCCTAAAACGCTTGAAGAACTTGAGCGAGTTCAAGCTAACCAGAAACTACCTGGACTTGAAGATGCTCTACCACATATTGAAGAAAAGCTTAACCCTGAGAAAATCGAAGGGAATATGCTTAGAGAGAAAATTATATCCTTGGTTGAAGGAAATCCAGCTAAGGCAGCACAGATCATTCACGATATGATCCATGCAAGTGAAAGTGATAAGCAAATCGCATAAGGCGATTGGGAAGGGTAGTGTATGTCAGAAGGTAAAGCTTTTGATCCAGATACAGAGTATGCGCTCTTAAGTGGGCAAGACAAGGCCGGTATTCTCCTCTCATCTTTAGGGGTTAGTGCTACGCAAATGATCTTTCAAAGCATGCGTGACAATGACGTTAAACGAATGATTAACGTCATGAGTAACGTTAAGAAAGCTCCAATCTGGCTTACTAAAAGAGTTTTAGAAGATTTCTACGCCCTTCTTAATGAAGAAAATGAATTATTATTCTCTGATAACCGTGGTCGTGACTTTATTATCAACGCCCTAGGCGAAGAAAGAGCGAAGCAGCTTCTTGGTCAAATCGTTGATGTTGGAACGAATAATACGCTTGAGTCACTTGAACTTGTGGATACAAGAACTCTTGCGAACTTCCTTATCAATGAACACCCACAAACGATTGCACTTATCGTTGCCCACTTAACACCTGAGAGAAAAGTTGATGTTCTAAGACGTCTTCCTGAAGGTTTACAAGCTGAGGTGGTTCTTCGTGTGGCTAATCTTGATTACGTTTCACCTGAACTTATCGCTCAGCTTGATGATGTTCTTAAAACAGAACTTTCAACACTTGGCTCTATTGATACGAATCAGCTCGGTGGAGTTGAGCCTATCGCCGATATGCTTAACCTTATGGATAAAAACTCTGAACGTAATATTATGTCTAGAGTTGAAGAGAAAGATCCAGAGCTTGCTGAAGAGATTAGAAAACTTATGTTCGTATTTGAAGACCTTGTCTTTGTCGACGATAAAGGTATTCAACAGCTTCTTAAAGATGTTGATCAGCAAAAACTTGTTATTGCTCTTAAAACTGCACCTGAAGAAGTTAGAACGAAACTCTTTAAAAATATGTCTAACCGCGCCGCCACTCTTCTTCAAGAAGATTTGGATGCCATGGGACCAACGAAACTTTCTGATGTTGAAAAAGCTCAGGCAGAAATCGTTCAAAAATGTAAAGAGCTCGAATCTGCAGGTAAAGCGTTTATTAACCGCGGTGGCGAAGGCGATACGCTGGTTTAATAGTGATGGAAAGAGGAGATGGACATGCCTAAAGGCGAAACAAATCAAGAGATCAAAAGCTACAGCTTCACTGAATTTTCCAAAGGGAAAATTGATGAGAGCGACGCTACTGAATTTCTCTTTAGAGAGTTAAGCCAAGCTAATCCACTTATGTCACCAGAAAAAGCTAAAGTTATTAAAGCCGAGCGTGAAAGAGCTGAGTCTTCAGGATTTAATATCTCTCCAATTGTTAAAGAATATCGTGGCATGTTGACTCAAGAGATGAGTGAGCGTGAGCGTCGAGTTGAAGATGAAGTTTTAAAGCGTCTTGAGTTTTTAAAACAACAAGCTTTTGAAGAAGGCTTTAACGAAGGCGTTGAGCAAGGAAAGGCCGAAGTTTTTGATCAAACTCGCCAAATGACGGAAGAAAAATTAGATCATTTAACGGGTTTAATCCAAAGCGTTCTTGCAGAAAAAGAAGAGTTGCTTGCTAAGGAAAAAAATGAAGTCTATCGTTTGGTTCGAAATTTAAGTAAATGGATTATCCTTCGTGAGCTTAAAGATGACGGAAAATACATCGAACGTCTTCTAGAAAAACTCATTACAGAGCTTGGTTCAAAGCAGAACCTACTTATTCAGGTTAATGCTTCTCAGTTTGAACAGATGCCTGATGTCTTGGAAGTCGTCAAAAGTAAATTAGGGTCTCTTAAAAATGTAAGAGTCGAAGCAGATGTAGATGTATCAGCCAATGGATTTATTATCGAATCTGAAAATGGCATTATCAATGGAACTCTTGAAGAGCAGTTCATTCAACTAGACCGCTTGTTTGAAGCTGTTGGGTTGGAAAGTGATGAGTGATCAAACTCTAGATTTAGGCAACGTACATAAAGCCTACGAGTATTCAACTCCATATCAAAAAATTGGCAAAATTCACTCCAATAAAGGCATGCTTTATGAAGTGAATTTAGCGCGTGCCGTAATCGGGAGTAATGTTGAGTTTGTAACTGAATTCGGTGATAGATGTTTTGGAGAAGTTGTCTCCATCAATGGCAATCGCTGTCTAGCTATGCCGTATGAAGAAATTTCTGGAATTAATAGTGAAACAAGAGTTCATTTAAAAGAGTTAACGACTTCAATTAAACTGTCTCCAGCTTTACTTGGGCGTGTTATCGATTTTCAATGTCGACCAATTGATGGAAAAGGCCCTATTGAATCTGAAGAGCAAGAATCTCGTAGCATTTTCGGGACACCAATTAATCCACTCATGCGTCCACCAATCACTGAGGCTCTTGATACTGGTATTCATTCTATTAATGCCTTTATGACAGCGGGAAAAGGCCAACGTTTTGCTATTATGGCAGGTTCAGGTGTTGGTAAGTCTGTTACCCTGGGCATGATCGCCAAGAATACTTCAGCTGATATTAACGTTATCGCCCTAATCGGGGAACGTGGCCGAGAAGTTTTAGAATTTATTGAAAATGATCTTGGTCCTGAGGGATTAGCACGTTCTGTCGTTATCGTTGCGACATCTGATACTTCTGCACTTATTCGTATGAAAGCCGCTTACGTTGCAACAACTGTTGCTGAATACTTTAGAGATAAGCAAAATGATGTTTTATTGATGATGGATTCTATTACTCGTTTTGCTATGGCCAATCGTGAAATTAGTTTATCTGCTGGTGAGCCACCAGGCGCTAAAGGCTATACTCCTTCCGTCTTTGCACGCCTTCCAAAACTCATGGAGCGTGCTGGTACAATTTCAACAGGTGGATCTATTACAGGAATTTATACTGTTCTTGTTGAAGGCGGTGATATGGATGAGCCTATCGCTGACTCTGTTCGAGCCATTGCTGATGGACACATTATTCTTAGCCGTGAATTAGCGTCTAGAAACCAATTCCCAGCGGTTGATGTTCTTGCCAGCCTTTCAAGGGTAATGAATAAAGTCGCTTCTCGTGAGCATAGAGTTGTGGCCTCTCACTTACGCGATTTGATGGCCGCCTATCGAGAAAATGAAGATCTTATTACTGTTGGTGCTTATGCAAGAGGTTCGAATCCTAAGGTTGATAAAGCCCTAGTCATTTATGATGATCTCATGAACCTTCTTCGCCAAGAACAAGGTATGGCCCAGTATTTAAAAATTGATGAACTTTATGATCGTATGGTTGAGCTTGCCAGAAAAGCAGAACTTCATGTTAATCCAAATCGCGGACAAGGTGAGGATGAATGAAAAAGCATAAGTTTAAATTAGCCGCTGTTTTAAAGCTTAGAGAAGCTCGAGAAAAGAAAGTTAAGACTGAACTTGGTAATATTGTAAAAGAAATCCAAAGAGTTAAGGATCGTATTGTTCAAATTGATAATGAAGTTGATGTTTATTACAACTCACAAGAACAATCGACGTCTAAAGATGGAATTACTGGTCGAATGATTCGCTTCTACCCACAGGCGGTTCAAGGCTTAAAGTCTGATCGTGTTGTAACTGAAAACTTACTTTCAGCCCTTCAACGCAAGTACGACAGGAAAGTAGAAGAATTAAAAATTGCTATGGGTGAAACAAAAATAATGACAAAAATGAAAGAAAAAGATTTTCAAGAATATAAAAAAGAAGTTGGTAAAAAAGAACTTTCTAATCTTGAAGAAATTTTGATGATGCGTCCTAGGGAGAATCAATCATGAAATATTTTATAAGTTTGATGATGATTATCGGTATGCAATCAATATTTGCAGAGGATAAAGTTTATACGGAAAGTGAATTTCATGACAAGGTTCAAGCTGAGGTTTTAAAGCGACTTGAAGCAATGGGCAATGGCAACCTTGTTGAGTTTTCAAAACAGTTAATGGAAAAAGAAGAGAAGCTTCGAAATGCCCAGCTTACATTAAAGAAAAAAGAAGATGAACTTATGAATAGTCATCGTGATGTTCAAGCAACCATTAAATCGTTTCAAGAAAAACAAAATAAATTTTTATCTTGTCTTGATGACAACGAAAGAAAAAAACAAGAAAGAATTCAACATATGGTGGACTCTATTGCCGGTATGAAGCCAAAAACAGCTGCAGACCTGCTTTCCGTGCAGGAGGCAGATATTTCCATACAAATTTTAGGAAAATTAGATTCCACTAAGGTCTCGAAAATATTCAATTTGATGGATAAGGAAATCTCTGCCCGGCTTCAAAAACAGTACATGACTATGAAAAGATAGGGATGCTGCCCTAAGTCTCAAACGAAATGGAGTGACATGCAGTTAAATGGTTTACAAAATATTCTTCAAGGTGCCAAAGCTTCTAAAGCTAGTGCACAAGAGAATCCAGCTGAAGGACTACTAGAGTCTTTGGGTGGAGGCTTTGAAGGTATTCTTGCAGATCTAACAGCTGCTGTTGGTGAAACTGCTGAGGGCCTAAGTGAAGCCCTCGTTGAAGTTCCAGCATTTCTTTCAGAAAAGATTGAAGAAGTTTTAGGCTCATTAAGTGAAGTTGCAGAGGGCACTCCTCTTGGATCATTCCTTGAGATGATGGGTGTTGATGCTAAAAGTCTTGGCGTGGCTAATGCAGATGAATTTATCTTTGAAGGTGATGAATTTGTTAATGCAAAAAATCAAACTTTTGATATTGAGTCTGCCCTTGAAGGTCTTCAAACAAAACTTGAATCAGTTACGAAGCTTGTAAAGAGCTCTATCGAAGGAGATTTTGAATCAGCAAAGGTTTTTGCCAATGATTTAAAATCTCTAAATCCAAATAATAAATTAAATAATGCTGATGCTAAAAGACCAGCCTTTTTTCAATCGGGTGATGACTTTTTAGCAAATAAAGAAATGGCTACTAAGCAGGTCGTTACAGATAGTCCTTATGCTAAATTAGCTGAAAAAAATTCTTCAATGTTTAGCAAGTATGCTAACGAAGTCAAAGAATCTAATAGTACTGATATTAGCTTGCCTGAATCTCAATCAAATCAGCAAATTTTGGCTGAAGCGATTACTGGTAATGCTAAGTCTTCGGGAGATATGTCTGGGAAAGCGAACTCTCAGGCAACTTTAGACCTTTCAGGCTCAAATGCTGCTAAATCTTCAGAAGTGATTACAAAGATCGTGAACTATCTTGATCAACAGCAATTGACTTCAAAAGGTGAACTTGACGTTTTAGTTAAACATGATGAACTCGGACAGTTCCGTTTGAATGTGAATCGCGGAGTTGAGAGAAATTCTGTTGATATGAAAATTTCAGCAGCAGGTGAAGGACATCGCTTCTTCACCGAAAATGAAGTTGAGCTTGTTAAAGCTTTAAATCAAAATGGTGTCAAACTTGCTGATCTTAAAATTGTTCAATCTGAAGTGATTGGTGGTTCTTCTAAATCTAGTGCAGGATCATTCTCTGATTCATCTAGTGAAGGTCGATCTGATTCTCAATTTTCTCAATCAGGTGGACAACATCAAGGTCAACGCCAAGATCGAAATGGTGGAGAGCGCAGAAAAGCTCTTTGGGAAGAGTACCGTGAACGTATGGGAGCGAGCGCTTGACTAAAATAGGGCGTCCAGATTCAGGTCCAAATAAGTTCAATAAAGTCACGATGGCTAGTCCTACGAATAAGCTTAAAAGTAATGGTGCTAAATCTATTGGTGACGAGCTCAATGGTGTTGCAGGTATCAGAGAAGAAAGTAAATTCGTCGATGCAAAAAATCATAATAAAATGGATAAAGACTCATTTATGAAGCTTTTGGCTTTTCAAATGAGTAACCAAGATCCAATGAGTCCGATGGATCAAAAGCAATTTGCTGCGGATCTTGCTCAGTTCTCACAACTAGAACAATTAACAAATATGAATACTGGTATGGCCAAACTGACGAAGGGTGGCGATAACCAAGAGCGTTTCCAAGGAGCCGCTTTTCTTGGAAAAAGAGCAATTACTGGTGGAACATCAGTTGATTATAATGGAGAGGATAATAAAGTTAATCTTCCATTCTTCCTACCTGAAGATGCTAGAGCAATGACGGTTAGAATTTTTGATTCTAAAAATCAATTGATTGGTCGTATCGAAAAAGAAAATGTTCCTGGTGGATCGCAAACACTTGCTTGGGATGGAATTTCATTAGATGGTACTCGTGCACCAAAAGATACCTATCATTTTGATGTCAAAGCTTACGACGAAAAATTACAAGAATTTAAGGGTGAAACACGCGCTGCAGGTATTGTTAGTGCTGTTTCTTTTGAAAACGGTGAAATGCTTTTAACTATTGATGGAAAAAATAAAGTTTTCCTTAGAGACGTGATGAGTTTTGAAATGCCGACAGGCAAAACTGGCGCTGCGCAAAATATGCCCGGATTGAAAAAGGCAGCCAATAACAGTTATTCTCAAATGAAGGAAGCTGCACAATAAGTGCAAAAAAATAAATGGCAAATCCAAAGATTAATAACATGCTCATTCCAAACGTTTCTCGCATCGGCGGGAATCGTGAAGCTGAAGTTAATCGTAAAACAGATTCGACTGGAAAAAGTGAATTTGATGGGTTGTTACAAGAACAGCTGGAAGGAAAAAAGACACCTGAGCAAGGTATTAGTCTTTCAACTCATGCTGCAAAAAGACTTAAAGAACGTAATTTAGAAATGGATGCTGGCGAGTTTACAAAACTTAAAGGTGCTATTGAAATGTTAAGAAATAAAGGCGGACAGGATTCGTTAGTAATCACTGGTAAAGCTGCTTATATCGTGGACGTGTCCAATAACAGGATCGTTACGGCCATCGACCGCGATAATATGGCAGAAAATGTTTTTACGAAAATTGATTCGACTTTGTTTGTAAATTAAATTTTTAACGTCTTAAGAGACAAGTGGCTGGTCCTTTCCGGAAGCCTCGTTTTAAGCCTGTAGTGTTTAAAACTTATCTTGAAACGTATGAGGTCTAGGAGGGACACATGGGAATTTTGCGCTCTTTTAATATCGGTATTTCAGGTCTAAATGCAGCTGGTCAGGGTATGGGTGTTATCGGTGATAACATTGCCAATGCTGGTACCACAGGATTCAAATCATCACGTGCAGAGTTTCAAGATGTTCTTGCTAAAAGCTTGAAAGGGATTGATGGCGGTGACCAATTTGGTGCCGGTGTTCACTTAGCTCACATTAAGCCAATGATGAACCAAGGTGACGTAACAAGAACAGACAGTATTACTGACTTGGCAATCAGTGGTGACGGTTTCTTCAAAGTAGAGGCACCATTCGGTTCAGGTTACACTCGTGATGGTTCGATGCATTTTAATAAAGAAGGCGAACTTGTTAACTCTGACGGATATAAAGTCACAGGCTTTATCGCTGACGAGTCAGGAAAGATTACAAACAAGCAAGAACCAATCAAGCTTGGTAGTACAACGATTCCAGCTCAAGGCACTAAAGAAGTTAAAGTAAATATGAATATCGACTCTCGTGCTGATATTTTAGAATTTAACCTTGAAAAACCAGAGAAGACTGCAAACTTCACTCATACAATGACTGTTTACGATAATATCGGTACAGCTCGTCTTGTTACTCTTGCTTATAACAAAGTCGGAAATAATCAGTGGAAATACCGCGCTCTCGTTGACGGTAAAGATGCCGAGGGTGGAGTAGAAGGCAAAATGTATGAGCAAGCTTCTGGTACATTAAACTTCAATGATAAAGGTGTTCTTCAAGAAGAGATTAGTGATAACAATGCCTTTAATTTCAATAAAGGCGCCGCTCAAGGTCAGGTCATTGCTTTTGATTTTGGTAAAGCATTATCAGAAGGTGGAACGGGTCTTGATGCTTCAACTCAGTACGGTTCCGATTCAAATATCAATCGTCACACTCAAGATGGTCACTCTGCAGGTACACTTGCTTCACTTTCATTCAATGATGATGGTGTTTTATCTGCTGTTTATGACAATGGTGTTTCAAGAGATATCTCACAAATGGCAATTGCCAAGTTTGAAAACAACGAAGGTCTGTTTAAGGTTGGTAAAAACCTTTATAAAGAATCTAAAAACTCTGGACAGGCAGCTATTGGTAAACCAGGTGAGTCAGGTCGTGGAGATGTTTTAGCCAAGTCTCTTGAGCTTTCAAACGTTGATATTGCTAATGAGTTCGTTGGTCTAATGACATCACAAAGAAACTTCCAGGCTAACTCTAGAACGCTTACGACAGCAGATCAGATGCTTCAAGAAGTTCTTAATATTAAACGTTAATAAGTTAAGTCAATTTGCTTAAAAAAAAGCCCTTCACTAAGAAGGGCTTTTTTTATCCATCATTTCCAATTGCTTCAACAGGGCAGGCATCCTTAGCGGTTATACATTTTTCCAATTCAGCCTCATTAGAGGGCTGTTTCGCAACGTAAGCATGCCCATCATCATCATTCATAACAAAAAAGCCTGGAGCTTCAAAAACGCATGCATCGCAGGCTATGCACTGATCATCAACATAGAATTGACCATCAATATTTTGGTCATATTTGGCATTTTTATCGGCCATAAAATTATGGAATCCTGCCTTCAAAAACTTTCACACTTACTGCTTCACCAAGCTTAGCAATCATGTCTTGGCGCATTTTATTAGAGTAAGCACTGCTCGTACTTTTTGAAGTGTCTTCAGTTTTTTTATCAGTTCCAGTAACAGTTAAGGGACCAGTTTTGACTAAAGTGATATAAGCAGCAGTTTCAAATCGCTCTAGAGATGAACCTTTGTTAGCAAAAACTTTATTTAACTGAGCCGTTTCTAGAAAGACTTGTCCCTTAGATCCGTCATAGCGATTAATTTCGATATCTGTTTCAAAATTAAGTTTATATTTCTTTTGAAGTGCTGTGAGTTTCGACTTTGAGTTAGTTTCTAGGGCTTTTTGAGCTTCATCTGCAATTTGTTGAACAAGTGCCTTGGCCTCTTCTGTTTTAGAAGACCTTAATAATTCGCTAGCAATAGCATTTTGATGTTCTACTAATGTAGCTTCTTTTTTCGCTTTTTTAGCTTCAACTAAAATTAAGTGGTAACCAAAATCCGTTTTTATTGGCTTGGAGACCTGACCTACAGGAAGGTTAAAAGCAGCTTCTTCAAATGCAGGAACCATTCGACCTCTAGTAAAGCTTCCAAGACTTCCGCCTTTCTCTTTACCGCCTGGCTCTTCAGTAAACTTTTTTGCCATTGCTGAAAAGTTTTTAGCTGTAGTTTGGTTTGCGATCTGTTGAATTCTTTTAAGTAAGTCTGCATCAGACTCCTTATCTCCTGGTCTAACAAGAATATGTCTAGCTTCGACAGTTTCTTGTTGATCAAGATTCGGTTTTCTCTCACTGAATAAAGACTTAACTCTTTCCATATTGGTTACGTCTGAAAGGTAGGCTTGAGTTTCTTTATTTGAAATCTCAACCATTTTTGAAAGCTCATCCTTAGACAAACGTACAATATCAGCTTTCTTCTTTTGTTGTTTAAACCCATCAATATCAGACAGGAAATTTTTTGAAACAGGGTACTTCCCTAAAATTGTTGTTGTTTTAGAGGAGATAAGTTCACGTTCAACATTATTTTCATAATCAGAAGGTGAAAGCTGGTTGGCGCGAAGGATCGCTTTATATTTGCTTATATCAAATTGGCCGTTCGTTTGGAAAAACTCTTGCTGCTTAATAGACTGCTTAATTTCCTCACTAGGAACAACAACACCAAGTTTTTGTCCAAGAGTTGAAGAGAGGCGATTATTGATTAAGCTTTTTAAAGCATTTTGTTTAATATTAAAGTCTTTGATTTGCTTACTCGAAAGAGCTTGTCCACCAGAAACAAATTGAGAATAAAATTCTATCTGACGATTAAACTCAGATTGATACTCGCGAAAGCTAATGTTTTGACCATCAACTGAGGCAACTGTGTCTGGTTGTCCTTTCATTGACTCATAACCAGTAAACATAAATGAAATAACAATGAATCCAATGAAAAGTGTTAAAAACACATTCGTGGACTTTTTTTGGAAATTTGAAGACATAGTAGCTCCTTCGGGCGTTTTCGATCTGGGTATTATCCAAATCTTTGCCCCTAGAGTAAAGATTTTCCGCAACTTAGATGTTTTTAAGGTGGATGATTAACAGCTAATTAGATATCTTTATATGGAGAAAAATTTTGACACGGAAAGTCTGTTGAAACTAGTACAAGATAGTACTCAGCGCTTAAAAGTAGTTCTTACGGTTTTAGTGCTGGGGATTTCATTTTATCACTTCGCAAAAAGAGATTTTGCTTACCGCGAAACAACTTTTTTTGATGATTTTATGATTGATTCATTTGGACCGGTGCAGCGTGCGTTCACTGACTCACAAAACTGGTTGAGTGATATAGTCAATCATTATGTCGCTAACGTTAATGCCAGTAAGAATAATGAAACACTTCAAAAACGTATCGCTAAACTCGAATCCGATCTTTTATCAACTTCAGAAACGACAAAAGAAAATGAAAGACTTAAAGAGCTACTAAAGTTTGGCCAAAATCTTAAACATCAAGAAGTTCTAGCTCAAATTGTTGCCTGGGATGCCTCTAGTGATTTTAGAGTTATTCGAATTAATAAAGGTGCAGCTGATGGAGTTAAGATTCAATCAGCTGTTGTGACTTCAGATGGAGTCGTTGGTTATATTTATCGTCTGACCGATCATTTCGCTGACGTGTTAACTATTTTAGATCCGAACAATAGAGTGGATGGTTTGGTTGCAAGAATTCGAGCTCACGGTATTGTAGAAGGTTATACTGATCGCTTAGCCTTAATGAAATATGTTACTCGAACTGAACCTGTGATTCTTGATGATACGATCTTAACTTCAGGTCTTGGAAATATTTATCCAAAAGGTCTAGTCATCGGAAACGTTGCAAAGATCGAGCGTCAAAGTTATGGGATTACTCAGCATATTGAAATCAGCCCTGCTGTAGACTTCTCAAGACTTGAAGAAGTCATTGTTCTTGTTTCAAGTGCTGACGATAGTAAAAAATTAGAGTGGAATGCTTTAGATGCTTTTGATGGGAGTGATAATTAATGAATTCTCAATTAAAACATCTCATCACACGAATGTTTGTTACGATTTTAATTTTAATCGTTTTAGAAACACTCGCAAGTTCTTTGTTTCCCATGTTTGGCATGATTAGATACCGTGTCCCTTTTAACGTTCTTATTGTTTTATACATAACGTTTAAATTAAGAACGCCTTGGATCCCAGTAATGGTTTTGACCATTCAATGGATTCACTCTTTTTATACTGTTGAAGGCTGGGAAATAGGTACGATTGCTGGCGTATTCGTAGCAATTGTTGTTTCTTATGTTAAAGATCTTATGCATTTTTCCTCAAGTGCCATCACGATCTTCTTAACTCAACTTTTTCAGTGCGTATGGCTAGCTATTGTTATTGGCTTGCTCGCTCTCAAAGGCGCAGAGAATTTTTATCTTGTTGATAAATTTTGGCGCTTTATTCCTGAAAGTCTTATTATTTCTCTTTTATCTCCGTTCTTATTTTCTATCTTGGATAAAATTTGGGCCTCCAATGAGCGTGGAATGCTTGGGGATGAGGGCTAATGTTTAGCGAAGATAATGTTGTTCGAAGCCATAAAGGTCGAGCTGAAACGCTTGGAAACTTCATTGTCTTATTTTTTGCGATTATTTTTGCCAGACTTTGGTATCTGCAAATTTATAAAGGCGATGAGCTCCATCGCTACTCAATGGAAAACCGTCTTAGAAAAGAAGTCCTTCTCGCGCCCAGAGGAATGATCTACAGTCGAAATAATCAACTTTTGGTGCACAATATTCCTCGTTTTGATGCTGTCATTGTTCCTCAGTATTTGAGTGGACGAAAGCAAGTTTTAGAAAAGCTTGGACAAGTTTTAGATTTAACTTCTGAAGATATCGATAAGACATTAAAGAAGAACTTACGTCAGCCACGATATCAACCAGTCATTATTAAAAAAAATATATCGAGGCGCGAAGTTGCTGTCATTGAGACTGAGAACTCTAAAATGCCCGGTGTAAGTGTCATGACATTTATTTCTCGCGAATATCAAGATAAGGAAGTTGGCGGTCATATTCTTGGATATATTTCAGAGATCTCACAAAGTCAGCTGCCAAAGTTAAGAGAGCGCGATAATTATGACTATAAGTTAGGGGACTTTATCGGCCAAGCAGGACTAGAAGAAGAGCGTGATCTAGAGCTTCGTGGTGAGGACGGACACGAGTTTATTGAAGTTGATGCTTTAGGAAGAAGGAAGCGCTACTTAGGTGCTAATAAGTTATTCGAAGGAATTGAAGGTAAGGCTCCAGTTCCTGGAGATAATATTCGCTTAACTATTGATCGCGATATGCAACAAGCTGCTTACAAAGCGCTTGAAGGAAAAGTCGGAAGTGCTGTTGCTATTGATGTTAAAACTGGCGAAGTCATGGCCATGGTTTCCCACCCATCATTTGATCCAGGTCAATTTAGTCGTGGGATCAGTTCAGCTTATTGGTCTGATTTAAGTAATGATGAGCGAAATCCAATGCGTGATAGAACTGTTCAAGAGCATTACTCACCGGGATCAACTTTCAAAGCGATCACAGCGATTGCTGCACTTGAGGAAGGAATCGTTGACGCAAAAACAGAAGTGAACTGCCCAGGTTATTTTCAACTAGGAAGAAGACGTTTTCACTGCTGGAAGCAATATGGTCACGGTAAAGTAAACCTTATTAAAAGTTTGAGAGAAAGTTGTGATGTTTATTATTATAAAATTGGAACTCAAATAGATATTGATACCCTAGCAAAATACGCTAAGGCTCTGGGCTTTGGTAATAAAAGTGGGATTTCTCTCCCCAGAGAAACTCCAGGGTTAATCCCAACTAAAGAATGGAAGAAAAAACTTCGAGGCACTGAATGGCAAAAAGGTGAAACCCTTTCTTGTGTTATTGGTCAGTCCTTCGTTCTTTCAACTCCACTTCAGTTAGCGATGGCATATGCTGGAATAGCCAACGGTGGAAAGATTTTTAGGCCAAGACTAGTCAAAGAAGTCTTTTCAAATTCAGGTAAGGTTATTCGCTCACCTGAGCCAGAATTGATTTCTGAAATAAAACTTAAGCCTGAGACACTTGCTCTTGTTAGAGAAGGTCTTAAGCAGGTTGTTAATAATCCGAAAGGAACTTCTTGGTGGAATAGAGGTCAGGGGATTGCCATGTCAGGTAAAACCGGAACATCTCAAGTTATTAGTATGTCGGCCGAAAAATTATTTATGAAGTGTCAGGATAAGGAATATCGTTTTAGACACCACGGCGTCTTTGCAGCTTATGCTCCTTACGATGATCCTAGGATTGCTGTTAGCGTTATTGTTGAACACGGATGTAGTGGCTCTGGCGCCGCTGCTCCAGTTGCAAAAGAAATCGTTACTGCGTTCATGAAAAAATATGAACCTGAAAAAATGGCAAGAAATATAGAAGTTCAACGACAAGAATATCTTCGTATTTTACGAGAAAGAAAACGTATCGAAGCTCAAGCGGCTGATGAAGAAAATAGAGTTGAGCCAACTGAAGGGAGTGAAGAATGATTAGTACTTCCGCATTTGTTGAAGCTTTAAAAAAATATGACTTTAGTTTTTTTGGTATCAGTTCAGCTATTTTCTTTATTGGCGTAATTAATTTATATTCGGCGACTCACGCATCAGACGATATGTCTGAACTTTATATCAGACAACTTGGATGGTTTGGTCTTGCCATGATCATGGGGATTGGTGTGAGTTTCATCAGTCCTAAAAACTTTTTTCGATTTTCTTGGTTCATCTATATAATGTTCATCATTCAGCTCGCATTAGTTTTGGTGATGGGTGATATGGGAATGGGTGCAAGGCGCTGGATCACTTTAGGTCCGCTTCGCTATCAACCCTCAGAGCTAGCAAAGATTGCAGTCGTATTAGGTCTTGCCAGATGGTTTGCTAAATCCGACTCAGATCGTGAGCTTGGATTTCCTCAACTTATCGTTCCTGCCATCATTGCTTTTATACCGACTATCCTTATTGCCCTTGAACCGGATCTTGGAACAGGTTTATTAGTTCTTCTTGTTTTCTTCTCTGTATGTTTCTACCGAAAGCTGAAGTGGAAAACGATTGCTATTCTTGCTGTGCTTGGCGTGATCAGCGGTATGGTCATGTATAATTTTGGCTTAAAAGAATATCAAAAGAAGAGAGTCGTAACTTTCTTAAATCCCGAAGCGGATCTTCGAGGCTCTGGTTATAATGCTGTCCAATCTAAAATTGCTATTGGCTCAGGTCGTTTTTTAGGTAAAGGTTTTAAAAAATCATCACAGGCTTCACTAAGCTATCTTCCTGAAAATCACACCGACTTTGTTTTTTCTATTTTTAATGAAGAGCATGGCTTCTTTGGCAGTATGTTCTTAATAGCTCTTTATATAATTCTATTCTTTCGTTTTATTTGGTTAGCGTCTTCGGTACCCAGGATGTTTGACTCTATTGTCTCCATCGGAATTATGTCGATCTTGTTTTGGCATACTTTTGTTAACATGGGCATGGTGATGGGATTACTTCCAATTGTTGGTTTGCCTCTTCCTTTTATGTCTTACGGCGGAACAAGCTTGATGACCTTTGGAATATGTTGCGGGATAGCTACATCTATTTCAAACGCCAGAAATCTGTTTTAATTGGCCCAAAGTTTGCTTTTAAAGTCCTTAATACTACTTATAGTTAAGGATTAAATGATGAAATTGCTTAAACTTTGGTCGGTTGCACTACTTTTAGTCTCATCTCAGGCAATGGCGAAAGGTTCATTTGATTCAATTAAAGAAGAGCTTTGGCTTAAAGGCGAAAGTGCACTTGGAGTGCAGGCTCAGTATTATCCTGAGCAAGCCATTAGTCTAAATGCACTTGAGAGCTTTGATCAAGCAATCCAAAATGATGTTCCAGAAGAGCTAGAAGTCGGCCTAAACCTATGGTTGGCTCAAAAATAGTACTTGATTCGAACCTCTTTCTCGCTTAAAGTATTATATACAGACTACTCAGGAAGGGAGTCGCCAGTTGAAACGGATTTCAGCCATTGGCAGTTTACTTAAAAAGATCTACCGACAATATTCAAATGAATTGTTATCAACTCTTCAGCGCAAGGGTTTTACAGATCTACGTCCAAGCTTCCTAGAAGTTCTTCTCTTTGTTTGTGAGTCTGATGGCCCTTCGATTAAAGAAATCGGTGTTGCTTGCGGTTTAAAAAAGCAAACAATGACAAGTCATCTTAATGAATTAGAAAAACGTGGTTACCTGCAACGCCACGTGAATGAGAAAGATAAGCGCGAGCAAAATATCTTTCTAACCGCCTATGGAGAGCGATTTAAGTTATCTCTGATGGAATCTATCAGCGAACTTGAGCGTACATACTCTGAACGTCTTGGTGACGTAGAGCTTGATAGGGTGGAGCATTTGTTAAGACATTTCTTTGAAAAAACCGGCATTAGTGAGGATTTTTCAGAGGGAGAACAGCTATCGATCTTATAGTGAGTTCGAAGGCGTTGGACTAGAGTCTGACTGATCACGATTTAAAAAGCGATATCCGCCTGAGACATTATTGAGGTTAAGATAACCTTTTTTGACCAATAATTCGCATGCTCGAATACTCTTGAGTCCATCTTCACAAATGACAAGTAGAGGAGTCGTACGACTTTGAATCTCTGCCCAGCGATGATCTAAATCCTCATAAGGAATTCTAATCGCACCCTCTAAGCTTCCGCCTTGAGGTTTAAAGCCTTTGGCCGTGATATCCAACACAGTGTAATCCATATCTGGATTATTAAGCACAGAGAGCGCTTGTTGTGGAGAGAGATCATTATAAGGAGCGCCCATTAAAATCATGTGATCATCGATCATGGCGCCGTTCTTAACTCGTATGAGATGGTTTCGTTGCAACTGGATTGAAAAGTCGATCTTCTCATCAATTCTTGCGATATTTTTTTCAATATTCGTTAAACGACTATTGATCAGTTCTAAGAGTTGAAAAAACTTTAAATCCATACAACCTCCAAAGCCCATTATAGCTTGGGAGGCGTTGCTATGAGACCGGGTAAAAGGTACCGAAGTGAATATGTTCAGTAATCACAGTGGTTAAAAAGGCAGAGGTGAAGAAGAGACAACCTTCAAAAATTCCATAACCTAGAGAGCCTTCAGCTGTTGGCTCTTTATCTGTAGCGTAGTTTTTGTCGACTCTAAAAATAATCATGATGCCTTTTCTAAATATAGGAAAAATGATCAAGGATAAAAGAAGTCTTAGAAGGACTTGAACGCTATACCACTTAATATCAGTAAGTGATTGATCAATCGCTCCTGTAATCAGCATGGTCCAGCCTAAAGTGTAGCCAGCATATGAAATAGAAGCACCCAGATTTTGTTGCATTAAAAGTCTTGCAAAAGGCATCTTGGAAAAAATGCTATAGGCTTTATAAGCAAAACCTAAAAGGACCATCGAAAAAAGCCATAAAAAGAAAAGCATGACCAGGGATTGCTCACCAACTTCAAGACATGTCTTTAAAAGGGTGGCTAGCGCGATAGAGTTAACAAATCCTACGAAAGCATAAGCCATATTTCTCTTTTTAACGATTTCATCAGTGTATTCAAAATTATAAAGAACAATACTTTCTAAAGTGTAGACAGATAAGAGATAGAGTCCTGCCGCAAAGAATCCTTGAACGGCAAAATCCAGCATGGCCAAAAAGAAACCATCTGAGAGGTCAAAGCGGAACTCGCTAAAAAGAATTCCAATACCAATCAATCGAGCAAAGAAGTGGAGCGTGTCAGCAGCGTTTTTAGTTGGATGAAATTCTCTGAAAATCTGTTTGCGCGATGATGGGTGAAGCATCATGTGAGCATATTTATAAAAGAAAAGCATACCGCAAACTACGACGGTAAAAACGATTCTTAAAATCAATTTATCAAATAACTCATTCATGGTTGAACCTGATCCCTAGTCTTGTCGTTAGCCATTTTGACTTGGAAGAACTTTTTAAGATGTCTTTTAAAATCAACATCAGTATCGATTATTTTATAGATACGTTTTTGAAAAATATTTGCAGTAACAGTTCCATCAGTTCCAAATTGTTTCTTATCGCCATAGTAAGTTTCAGCATTGGCAAGGTGAAGCTTAAGCTCCTTGGAAAAGGTCTCCGTTGGCTTATATTCACCCCAACCTAGGTACTCAGGAAAATATTTATAAGCATTGTGAAAATGCCATTCACGCTCCCCAGAAGAGGCGAGTTCCCAATAACCATAGGAAGGATCAGCTAGAAAAATAGCACCAGCCGGTTGGGCGACAGCACTTGATTGACCATCTTTTTCATCACGACGAAATAAAGACATGCCGAGATTATGTTGATTTTTTTGCCAAAAATCATAAGACGTTCGAACTAGAATCGTTTCAGGAAGTTTGAATCCTTGAACGACTCTAAGCTGTAAAAAATAAGTTTTAATCAAAAAACCAGTTTGAAGTCGATCGGTTAAAATGACAGAAAGAGGAGCTCCTTGAAAAAAGCTAGAAAAAACCTGTTCATTGACGAGATAAGGAGTACTTCTTTCTGAAGGGGCAAAACTTTTTGATAACCCTAGATAAACAAGCACTAAGAGAATGAAAAGAGATAGCCTATTCATTCTTTAATGAGTCCTTGAACATGGCTGAGTTGATCTTTAGTTAAGTCTTTAAGGTTAAAATGCAAACGATTAACGGCATGACTAGTACTAAACTTTTTATACAGATCAGTTGCAGTATCAATACTGGTAAATGTCGTATCACCATAAATTGTTTTTCTTACAACTCTAAGTGAAAATGATTTATCAATAAGTTCATTTTGATAGTACTTTGAAAGTCTACCTTTAGAGCTACAACGAATAAATTCAATCTTTTGCTGTTCAAGGTAAGTTTGAATTTGCTCCAAGGTATTAAGTTGAGGCTGATTAAAACTTTCATAAACTTTTTTAGGTATTTCGTTTAAAACTATCGACTTAGCATACTTGTTCGAAGACTTTCTTAAGAACTTCATAAGATAGTGATCGTCATGCTCTTGATACTCTTCAATGTCAGCAGGAATTCTGTACTCATCACTCGTTTGAAAATAACGAAGTAGTAATTGCTCAAGACAAACGGCACGGTAGTGGAAATAAACCATGACAAACATATGGTAGCGTGAAAGTAAAAAATCATCGAAAGTCACAACCGCTCGCTCAGAAATACCAAGTACGGCCTTACCATCGATAAAACATGGTTCTAAATTGTCTATAAGCCAATCAAGATCGTATGAGCCGTAACTGACACCGCAAAAATAACTATCACGTAGTAGATA
The DNA here is from genome assembly GCA_002787775.1 of Bdellovibrionales bacterium CG12_big_fil_rev_8_21_14_0_65_38_15. GTDB lineage: Bacteria > Bdellovibrionota > Bacteriovoracia > Bacteriovoracales > Bacteriovoracaceae > UBA4207. Next base: position 123,853 of record PCUW01000054.1, on the reverse strand, counting down.
GTCCATACGATCACAATCAAGTTCGCTTGAAACGAGTTGATGTAAAATGGGAAACCAATTCACACCTTCTACTGTAAAGTACTCGTCGTTATGAGTTGAGCCACGAATGACATCTGCAATACATGAACGAAGCACACCGTACTTTGCCTCGACGTCTTTAAAGCTTTCTGAAAAGCTACTATCGGCAATTGATTTAATTGTATAGTCTTCATGAGTGGCTTGGCGTTCGCCCCCAAAATCAACTTTATCTAAAAACTCTTTTGGAATTTTAAGCTCGGCTAATGTTGGCATAACTGATTCTGTCGAGTGAGATAACGGAGCATGTCCGATATCGTGCAAAAGACATCCAAGTTTAAATGTCTCTTTCAATCTAACAATATCAGGATTGCTTAATTTTTGAGCAAACAGTTTATCAAAAACTTTGCTCCCAATATGCATCACACCAATAGAATGAATAAAGCGTGTGTGAGTGGCACCTGGAAAAATATATTCAGTAAGACCAAGCTGTTTAATATTACGCAAACGCTGAAAAAATGGATGCCTAATAATTGGAGCGATCTCTTCGCTAATATGAATTGAGCCGTGAACAGGATCGCGAATTTCCACCAAAGTCTCCTTAGCCGTTTTTTGTCAGCTTGGCGGCATTGGCCTTCAACCAGCGTACAATATCTGCACTTTCATGCATTGGTTGACCATCAATATACAGACAAGGAACTGTTCCCCTGCCTGTATCTTGGACTAATTTATTATAATGATTTCTATCTTCTCTTGTATTGCAATACTCGACTTTAACATCAAGATCATCAATCGCTTCAAGAACGAACTGACAGTAGGGGCAAGCTTCGTAAAAATAGAGAGCAAGGTTAGGTTGACTCACAAATTAATCTTCATCCTTGTCGAAGCCTTTAGCATAAAGTTCATCTTCATCTAGGATTTCTTGATCTTCTTCTTCGTCTTCAGGATCATCAAAGGCATCTTCATAACCCCATCCGTAACCGTATTTACCTTCGCCTTCTTCAGTGTCTTCTTCTTCGTCATTAGTTGCTTTGCCGCTGTCTGCTTCAAAACCTTCTTCATCTTCATCAACTTCATCAATTGAAATTGTTTCAGCTGTTTCTGGCTCCAAATCATCTTCTGAAATTTGAACGACTTCAGTTTCAGGAACTTCGTCATCAATAGCGCTATCTTTAAGTTGTTTTAAGAGCTGCTGATCGAGTTCATTGGTTGATTTTTCTTTATATCTTGCAATCGCTTCTTCTTTAGAAAGTCTTAAAGCTTCGGCTTTTGATATCTTTTTTTCTGGGGTTTTTGATTTCTTTTCAGTTTTTTTAGCTGCAACTTTCTTTGCTGTTTTTTTAGCAACTTTCTTCGCAGTTTTCTTAGCTGCAACTTTCTTTGCTGTTTTTTTAGCAACTTTTTTAGCTGTCTTTTTTACTGCTTTTTTTGCTGTCGTTTTTTTAGCAACTTTTTTAGCTGTTGATTTTTTCTTTGCAGCAGCTTTCTTCTTAGTCGAGACTCTTTTTGCAGTTTTCTTCGCAGTTTTCTTCGCAGTTTTCTTCGCAGTTTTCTTAGCCGTTTTTTTAGCAACTTTTTTAGCCACGTTTTTACCCTTTTTACCTTTACCCATTAAGAAGTCGATTATACCCATAATTGAATCCAGTATATCTAGTGCGTTGTGGCAAAATCAAGCATTACCAACCAACATCAACAGTATCAATTAACTTATTTAGATAGTCCCCTGATATTTGATTTTTAACATCAGTATTGATGACGAAAATACTGCCGTCGTTTTCTTCCATCATTGAGGCGGCTTTTCCACCAATTAGCTTAGTTCTAGAGTTGTTACTGATTATATCGAATTGAATAAACTTGGTTGAATAATAATTTCGATTGTTTAAATTACCGTTAGCTATAGGGTTTTGGAGCTGTCCGTCATCAGTTGCTCCCTGTGTAACACCCGGTCTGTATCCAGTCATTAAATCTTTCATATTGCTAACGTGGCGTGTTCCAGCTGACTCATCAAACCAAGTATCAACATGAAAAAGAGTTGAGCCATCATTAGCCGTTATCAATCCTGCGATGTACTCACCAATCAGAACTGCCAAGGGTCTAGCATTCGGGCAAGTTGGTGCAAGAGCTTGAAAAAAAGATGAAAATCTTGAAGCAACACTTACGTTTGTATTAGCTCCACCGCAGATGGATGATTCTCTCATTTCTTGTTCAAATCCCGCCTTATCTGTTGGCTGCAAATTTCTTGAAAGGGGATAAATAATATTAGCCGCTTTATCGTAGAGATCACCTATACCAGATCCTTTGATGGCCAAAGCAACTTCTCTTAATGCTGTTAAAAACTTAACAATAGATTCGTTGTTACTTGTAATAAAATTTTGAGCAATAATTCGAAGAGAATCTGCTGTTTGATAGATTGAGTTTTCCCCTTGATCATCAATGAGGGGAGCATAAATTTTAAGACTTGGGTTATTCGAATTGTCGCTAAAACTAGAGGTTGATGCCTTAGTTCCTAAATTCACGTTGTCGCTGATTGTAGGAATCATATAGTTCATAGCATCGTAATAAGTCGGCTCTCTTACAGCTGCTATGGATGCTGTTAATTCAGCAGTATCCAATATTCCGTTGTTATTAGAGTCTATGAGATTAGTTTTAAGTCTTTGAAATTGAGGAGCATGATAGAGTCCGAAACTTTCACGTTTCGAGTCAGTTGCTGAACTATAACGTTTAAGTTTTTCAAATGGTTCACCAGAAGCTGATCCGCCAAATAAAATTTCGGAATCACCATTTTCAGCAGAGCTGAAATTATAAACCATATTTGGAATAGAAAAGCGTGGTTCAATTCCTGCATTTGGAACACCACCAATCGTACTACCTGTATCGGCAATCCAAAAGTCTTGTCCTGTTGGAATAGGTGTTCCAGGGTTAAGTACACTTTCTCCTGAAATGACCTCAAGTCCAGAAAGATTTGGAGCACTTTTTGTTTCAACCCCAGATGTCCTTGGGCGAATTTCACTATTATTTATAACTTGAAAAAGTTTGGGTCCAATTCGACCGCCAAAGGGTTTGGCCGCTGCCACAGCTGTTAACTCTAAAGCCTCTGAAAATGGAAAAAATAAACCTGAGAATTTAACCCTCGTTCTGACTGCGTAGTAGGTTAGGACTTCTGGATTTTTTTGAAAACCTGTTAGATAAGCCGGGACAGGCATTGCTGTTTTCACTGTCGTACATTCAGCATCGGATGGAAGGACTTGTCCGCCAATATTTAAATCTTGGCTTCGTGCTGAAAAACTTGTGTAAAAAATAGTGTAGTTAACTGGAATAGCTTGAAGATCAAGATATCTTTTCTTTAAAAGACTTGGATTCCAGGTCGGACTTTCTGTTGGAATAAGCATGCCGCTTAAAGAATCCGGAGTGGCATCAAATTCTTGAGGCGCAAGTTCTTCAAGCCTAAAAGATGAGAGTGTTTCATCCATGGCTCCATTCGTTTGTTTAAAAGCGCCACCGGAATAATTTCTAAGACCAGCAAAGAATGCTTTTATAGGTCGTTCGTTAGCAACATGAGCAGTATTTAGACTTGTGATAAGGGTGCAATCGCCTCCTGTATAACACAGATCATTTTCTGGTGGGCGATTCACCATTGCTTCAAGAGTTCGTACACGAGCTCCCAATAAAAAGGCCGCAGGCCAAGCTCCAATTCTTCCACTTGTTAAAGCCGGAAGATCTGAAGAAGCAGAGAGCGAGGCACCAGTGCCATAAGTCCAAATTAATGTTGTTGCGTAATTGATCGCCGATCTAAAAGAGCAGTCATCACCTTTTTTACTAGCAATTTTATCAATAAACTCTTGAGACTCGGATGTAATATTTGGTAGATCAATTGTTTCAAAACGTGGCAGACCCGGAACAAAAGAAGAGAGGCAAATATCATTTGTGCCAGTCCCAGCGTGAACGCAAACAGATGGAACATTAAAGCGATCGTAGTTTGAGCCCATGCTCAAACCACCCGCGGGTCTTAATCTAAAATCAGCATCATTAATTCTTTGCGTGTGTCCAAGATTTCCTAAAATATAATATTTAAAAAGCCATTCTTTATAGACGTTTCGAAGTTCGAAATTGAGATAACCAATTTGTGTGAGTTGTCTTGCTTGAACGGCAGCGCCAGACCAAGCTGCGGCGTCAGTGGCATTTTGCAAATTGATTTTTGCTTTAACAAACAACCCAACATTAATGATGAACGCGGTCATCGTTAAAAAAATTGTTAAACCTATGGCGAGAAAAACTGTTAGCTGACCATTTTGGTTTCTAACTAATTTTTTAGGTATTTTTAGGGCTAGTTTGACGTTCATATCAGTGCCTCAATGCTACTGGGGTCAGTCAGTACCGTCAATGAATCTCGACTATTCTTGTTAAAAATCGGGCGGTTACTGTCGGGGCAACGGTAGGGGCGCTTTGGTATGAGAATTGTATTTATATCTAATGTTCTCGGGAAATGATCGGTCTCGAGATGTGGAACGTCAGTTTCGATCAGTCCCTCGATTGCCACACCTTTTTTCTTCCCTAATTAATATGGGGATGCCACGGATGTGCACGCCTTAAAACCTGGGGGGGCGCGGGTTCCCCCGGGTTCTTTTTTATCCTCAAGAAGGGATAAGTTTGCAGGCTAGAGGGTCCCGCCCCTGCGGGTGTATGATAGAAAGAGTAGGGAGATGTTAATGCCAAAAATTAGGCCTTTAGAAACTAGACCATTTCGTTTTAAGAATGCGACTAAAAAGTTTCATTGTCCTTTATGTGCCAGTGAAAGATATCTCACCTCTTCTCATCGAATGTCCTATAAGCAATATATACAAATTGCAGTCCTAACCGGCGTTACAACTTTTGCTCTTTATGATTATTTTGGCTTTAGAAGTGTCGTTTTTGGCGTTCTTTATTGGGCAGCCTATGAAATCGCCAGAAGGCTGGTTTTTCGTTCAGAAATTGAGTGTCCCTACTGTGGTTTTGATGCGTCATGGTATAAGCGTGATGTAAAAGTTGCACGCCGCTTAGTAGATGAATTCTGGCAAAAAAAGAATTCTCCTACGGACAAAACGCCAGAAGCTCAACAACCTAATCTCTAATTTCAATCACTTATATTCAAGTGTTTTAAGCCTCCTTTTTGCTTAGTAAAAGTCATGTCATGTCTGATTTTTTTTATATTAAAAAGGTCGGTCAATCGGTAAAGTAAAGCTCCAGTTTAACTTTACTGTTTGTGTGCATGGCGTAACGCTAAGCAACTTATACGAGGAGATTTCATGAGTGTTAACAAAGTCATTTTACTAGGTCGTCTTGGACAAGATCCTGAACTTAAGTACACACCATCTGGTACTTCAGTTTGTAACTTTTCTATTGCTACGACTGAAAGCTGGTCAGACAAAAGCGGTCAAAAACAAGAACGTACTGAATGGCATAGAATTGTTGTTTGGGGAAAACTAGGTGAACTTTGTAATCAATACCTAGCAAAAGGTCGTCAGGCTTTTATCGAAGGTACTCTTCAAACTCGTTCATGGGACGATAAGCAAGGTCAAAAACGCTACACAACTGAAATCAACGCTAAGTCTGTTCAGTTTGTTGGTGGCCCATCTGCTGAAAGAGGGGACTCACAGCCAAGAAGTAATAATATGAGCAATCAAAATGATAATGATGGCCCAAATAATTACCAAGCTAGTGATTATGATATCCCAACAGATACTAACTTCACTGCTGATGATATCCCATTCTAGACCTTTAATTAAATTACTCAAGTAATCAAAGCCCTCTTGTTTAGAGGGCTTTTTTGTCTAAAATTAGCAGTTTGAAACTCTCAAATAAGTTAAAGAAAATCCGATAAGTTTGTAGGTTTTAACCATTGGGTGAAATGCAAACAACACAAAACTTTTTTTCTGTCGGCTTTGAATTAATTTTAAGGGATCTACCGATTCCTTATGATTTGTATATTAATTCATCGGCTCTCGCTCAAAGAGAAAAATTTGTACGAATTTTTCCGCTAGGCGGACTTTTATCTAATGAAGATCTAAAAGAATTTAAAAAGAAATATCACCAACTCTATGTTCATGAATCTCAACGAGATTCCTATCTTAGAAGTTTGGCCAAAAATGATTTGCTTGATGATGTTGAAAAAACAAAGGTCATTAAAGATTCAGCCATTCATTATTTGAATGGACTCTTTTCTCCCGATAAAGAATATACCACTGAAATCTTAGCGGAGAGTATTGATGGTTGTCGCGAATCAGTAGAGAGCATGATTGATGTGCTTGAAGACTATGATATTTCGAAAGTTCAAAAACTAATAGCAGATTTAAGTTTTCATGATTTCTATACTTATGATCACTCCATCAATGTTTCGATGTATTGTATCTCACTATATAAAGCATGGAAGCCGAAAGCGCCTAGAAATGAAATTGTGATGGCAGGTCTTGGTGGACTTCTTCATGATCTTGGAAAAATTAAAATTCCAACTGCTATTATTAATAACCCTGGTAAACTTTCTGATGAAGATTTTTTAGTCATCAAAAAACATCCTGGTTATGGCAATTCTCTTATACAAGAAAGTCACTGCGCTTGTGAAGGTGTGGACTTTGAAGTTATTCGTCGTATTGTTTATGAACACCATGAAAACTTTAATGGCACAGGTTATCCTCAAGGTTTAGAGGGTGTGGATATTCATGAGCTAGCCAGAGTGACAGCGATTGCTGATTTCTTTGACGCTATTACAACTAAAAGAAGTTATCACGAAGCCTTAAAAGTGGAAGATGCACTTGCGGTGATGGCGAGATCTGTTGGTAAAAAAATTGATCCTGAACTTTTTGAAATCTTCAGTGAGAACGTTAATAAACTGAAATTTCTCGGCAAAACTAATCGTGAGTTACCAGTAGACTTTGATCCATGTCAGCCCCATGACGTCCTTCCCTTTCAAGCGGTTAAGGCTGAAGTCAAACGCAATGATCTGTTTGCTAAAGAGCAAGCAGACTTTGGTAAAGTCAAAACTCAAGATAAATCAAAAAAGAAAAATAAGAAAAAAGCAGCTTAAAGATCTAAGCCCTCAACAAGTTTATCAACTTGTGCTGGTGTGTTGAAGATATGAAAAGATAGGCGGACATTACCTTGCCTAACACTCACATCAATATTTCTATATTTTAATTCACGCTCAAGATCGATCGGATCAGCAGCAACTGCTTTTAGAGCAAGAATATTTCCCATATGATCAGTTGGTGTAATGAGTTGAAATTTCTTTTTAGGGTAGTTTTCTAAAAAGCGGTTTCGAAGTGATTCGTTATGCTCTTTAACATTATCAAGACCGACTTCTTGTAAGAACTCAACACCAGCTTCTAAAGCACTATTGGTAAGCATATTAGGCGCTTGCCCACGATCAAACTTTCTAGCCCCTGGCAGAGTCTCAGTAGTGTAATCAAGAAGATTATAAACAACCTTTGAGTTTGGGCTCACAATCCAGTTTCCTGAAGTATGTTGAATTAGATCAATCGCTTCTTTTGAAAGATAACCAAAAGCATGGCCGTAAGGACCAAGCATCCACTTATAAGATGAGCACGCCATGATATCAACATAAGAGAGCTCTTCTGTAGTAATCGGCATACCGCCAAAAGCTTGAGTCGCATCTAATAAAAAAAGAATGCCACGCTCGCGACACAGTTTTCCAATTTCAATAATATTAATTCGCTTCCCTGTATCAAAACTAATCCACGAGCAATCAAAGATTTTACATTCTTTAGGAAGAACTTGTGCAAGCCACTTAGCCGTTGGAACAATTTCTTTTCCAAGTTCAAGCAGTTTAAAATTAATCCCTCTTGTTTCAACTGCTCTCATCCAAGGCAGAACGTTTGAAGGATAATCTTTATCGATAGAACAAACGACATCACCTGATTTAAAAGGGTAGCCGTTTGCAACAATATTAAAAACATCAGAAGAACTCGTTGAGTGAAAGATCTGGTCTTCCGAGCAACCTACCAGTCCGGCCAGATCAAGTCTTAGTCTTTCAGGTATACCAATCCAGTTGGCATAGCTATGAAAAGAAGGATCAAGTTCTTTTTGAAGAGCACGAGAAACTTTTTGTTTGGCACTATAGGGGGAAGGGCCAAAATAAGCCGTGTTGAAATAAGTCGTATCGAGATGGTGGAATTCCTTACGGATAAATTCCACCGCTTCAGGTCTTAAGACGTCGCTCACAGGGAACGCTCCTAATTAGTTTTTAGCAGGTACTTTGCCTTCTTGAACTTGATTCGCAGGCTCAACAGAAACTGGAGTCTCTGCTTGATCGGCATCACTATTAAGTGGGCGAGCAACTGGAGCTTCAGAATCTAAAAGAGAAGAATCACCTTTAGAAGTTTGAATTTTTGCTAAGAGAATTGAGTTACCAAGAAAAAGAATGGCTAAAACCGCAGTGATTTTAGTCATGATATTTCCTTTTTGTGAGCCAGAAAATACAGCGTCAGATGCTCCGCCGCCCATAATTCCAGCTTCAGCACCTTTACCAAACTGAAGAAGAACAACAACGATAAGAAGAACTGAAACAACCGCTTGGAAAATCATTAATGTAGTGCTCATGAACCATCCTAAAAAAACATTTGAAGCATTATAAGTACTAGATAACGCTAGGGGTGACAACTATCTAGTTAAGCATTGTTTGCTGCGTAACACAGAGCTAAAAAATCCTTGGCCTTAAGACTTGCTCCACCAACTAAGCCACCATCGATATCCTTACACTTAAGCAGTCCTTCGACGTTATCTGGCTTAACACTTCCACCATAAAGGATAGAAGTTGAGTCTGCGTCAAAACCGATCTCTTTTAAGACACTGCGCACATAAGCGTGGGTTTCTTGTGCCATTTCTGGTGTCGCAGTTTTACCTGTACCAATCGCCCAAACTGGCTCGTAAGCAATGACGATATGAGTTGAGGGTTTAATATCTTTAAGGCCGTTTGTGATTTGAGTTTTTAAGACGCTTTCAGTGTTACCAGCTTCGCGCTCCTCAAGTTGTTCACCGATACAGAAAATCACTCGAAGATTTTTTGTTAACGCTGTTTTGATTTTAGCGTTGATCTGCCCGTCGGTTTCGCCGTAAAGGTGTCGACGTTCAGAGTGACCAACTAAGGTGAAGCTCATATTAAGTTCACTTAAAGCTTCCGGTGAAAGCTCACCTGTAAAGGCTCCACTTAGATGTTCAGAGCAAGTTTGCGCACCAACCATTAGATCAGTTGGAAGTTTTTCTCTAAGTAAGCTTAAGTGCATCGCTTGTGGAGCAATTCCACATTGAGCAATCTTTGGCATATTAGTCCAGGCCACTGCTAATTCTTCGCTAAAAGAATTAATATCGCTGAGACTTTGGTTCATCTTCCAATTGCCGAGCATATAGATCGTACGCATTGTTTAACTCCTAATTAATTCCAAACTTCAAGGCTTGAATTCCTGGCAGACTTCCACCATTTTCAATGTATTCAAGACTTGCTCCGCCACCTGTTGAAACGTGGTTCATTTTTTCACCCAAGCCAGCTTCATTAACGGCAGCAACTGAATCACCACCGCCAACAACACTAAAGGCTTTTGAATTTGCAATGGCTTTTGCAAGTCCAAACGTACCTTTATTGAAAGCTTCTTTTTCAAACAAGCCCATTGGACCGTTCCAAAGAACTGTAGAGGCATTAGTTACGATTGAAGAGTATGAATCAAGAGTTGCTGGACCAATATCAAGGCCCATCATAGTTTCATCGATACTTGTACCAGTCGTTGTGTTTGAAGCTGCATCAGGATTCTCAGCTACGATATGATCCATTGGCAGTTTAATCTTACTGGCAACACCTTTTGAAAGGATATTCTTAGCAAGCTTAACATCATCATCACCGCATAGTGATTTACCGACTTCAATACCCTTAGCTTTAAGAAATGGGTAGGCCATTGCGCCACCAATAAGAAGGGAATCAACAGAGCGAAGAAGCTCTTCGATGATTTTAATCTTGTCAGCGACTTTTGCACCACCAACAACAGCAACAAATGGTTTGGCAGGGTTGTTAACGATCTTATCAAGGGCAACAATTTCTTTTTGTAAAAGAAAGCCAGCAAGTGCTCTGCCTTTGAAGAAGGCATTAATACCATAAGTTGAAGCGTGCTTTCTGTGAGCGGTACCAAAAGCATCATTCACATAAACATCGCCGTAGCTTGCAAGACGTTTAGCAAATTCATGATCATTAGCTTCTTCTTCTTTATGAAAACGAAGATTTTCTAAAAGAATAATTTTTGTTTCTGGAAGAGACATTAATGTTTTGATACCGCGATCAAGACAGCTCTCTGTTAAAACAACTTCTTGTCCAAGCTTGTCAGCAAGATATGAAGCTACAGGCTCAAGAGAATACTTTTTCTCCGGCGCACCTTTAGGACGACCAAGATGGCTCATCAAAACTAATTTGCTGGCACCTTTTTCAAGGATAAAGCGAATCGTTTCTAAAGAAGAATCGATTCGAGTTGGATCGGTGATTTTTCCATCTTTATCTAAAGGAACATTGAAGTCGAAGCGACAAATAACTTTTTTGCCTTCGAATTCAAAATTATTAATATATTGAATCGCCATTAGAGTTTTCCACCAATAAAGCGAGCAAGATCAATCACTCTGTTAGAAAAGCCGCACTCGTTATCATACCAAGCAACAACTTTAACCATATTCCCGTTGATAACGTTTGTCAGAGGAGCATCAAAACATGAGCTCTCTTTCATTCCTTGGTAATCAATCGAAACAAGTTCTTCTTCCGTATACTTAAGAATGCCTTTAAGTTTTGTTTCAGCAGCTTTTTTCATCGCTAAGTTAACTTTTTCTATGGTGACTGACTCTTTAAGAACGACGTTAAAATCAACCATAGAAACGTTTGGAGTAGGAACACGCACAGAGAAGCCGTCAAGTTTGCCTTTTAGTTCCGGGATAACAACCCCTACAGTTTTAGCTGCACCAGTTGTAGTAGGAATCATCGACATTGCCGCTGATCTTGCTCTTCTCATATCATCATGACTTGAATCAAGAAGACGCTGATCACTTGTGTAAGCATGAACAGTTGTCATGAAACCAGATTCAATACCAAAAGCTTCATGAAGAACTTTAGCTACAGGTGCAAGGCAGTTTGTTGTACAGCTCGCATTTGAAATAATGTGTTGAGTATTTGAATCGTAAGTATCATCGTTAATGCCCATGACGAATGTGCCATCAAGATCTTTTCCTGGTGCACACATAATAACTTTTTTAACTGTGCCGCCTAAGTGTTGGCCAAGTCCTTTTTTATCTTTAAAGACTCCAGTTGCATCGATAACGATTTGAGCACCATGAGAGTTCCAATCAATTTCAGTTGGATCTTTTAAATCGTAGAACTTAATTTTATCACCATTGACTGAAAGGGTTTGACCGTCGAGTGATACGTCAGCTTTGAATGGGCCATGAACAGAATCGTATCTTAATAGGTGAGTGTATTCTTCAGGTTTACCCGGAGAGTTCACTGCTACGATCTCGATATCGGCTAAATTTTGATTATAAATTTCACGAAAAATGGTGCGACCAATTCGTCCCATACCATTAATGCCGATTTTAATTTTTGTCATGATAAAGCTCCGTTGCTAAGTCAGTGAATTTTTAAGGATAAGTTGCGGCCACTATGCCACAAATAGCGGAAAAATGTAACGGATAGCTTATATACCCATAAGTTGTCTAAAATAGGAGTATGGGAAGCGAAACTGGCTTGATTCAATACAAAAATAAGACTGATTACCTGGCCAAAAAGCCGGCTTTGCCTAAAGCTGCGCTGCCCAATACGCCGACTTCGACGACTATCCCAAAACCAGATTTAGTGCCAATTGATAAAACGGCGACGAAAACGAGTCTTTCAGAACAAGCCAAGGATACAGCAAAAAAAGTTGTCGATGCGGCGGCCAAGCTTCCACCAACTCCACCACTTTCTGTTGTGACTGATTTAGTTCCAGATTTAATTCCGGATATCGCTAGTGAAGAAAAAGTCGAAGAAGTGGCAGAAGTGATTGAAGAAAAACCAGTTGAAAAAATTGAGAGAAAAGAAACCATTAAAGACCGACCTGCTATCATTTTTATTAAAGGCTTAAGCCTTTCGAGTTCAAGCGGTGATGGACTTGAAGATATGGCCAGCGCCATTCCTAAATCAGAAGTCTATTCATGGTCAGAAAAAGATGAAGTGGTAGAATCAATTCTTAAGCGTCCACGCACTCAACCTGTGATTTTAATCGGTCATAGTCTTGGATCGGATACAGCCGTTGAAGTGGCACAAGAATTAAATAAAATTGAATATGGTTTTAGAAAAGTCGATTTACTAGTCACTCTTGATTCAGTGGGTTTTAATAACGATATTATTTCTCAAAATGTAAAAACCAATTTGAATTTCATTGGCGATGATTGGTACGGCATTAATGATTCCCCAAATATCGCAAGAAATACTGACTATACCAATGTAATTAATGAACTTCGTGGTGATACTCACCGTGGTATTGAAAATAGTGAAGAAGTTCAGCTTAAAGTTTTTGAAAGAATCGATGCTTTATTAAAAGGAGCAGTCGCTCAAAAAATGTCGACGAAATTATCAATAGAAGCCCATAAAGACCTTAAAGGTCACTCTCTACAATAAGAATAAATTTTTTGCATTTTCAGTTGTGACTCGAAGAACTTCATCAACACTAATATTTTTGATCTCTGCTATCTTGGCGGCGACAAATGGTAAATTAAATGGTGCGTTCTCTTTACCACGGTGGGGTATAGGCGCAAGAAAGGGTGAGTCTGTTTCAATTAAAATTCTATCAAGTGGCGTTAACTCAACAATGTCTCTAACGTTTTGTGCATTTTTAAACGTGATAATGCCGTTAAAACCAATATGAAACCCAAGAGCGAGCACCGTTTTTGCAAGCTCTGGAGTAGACGTAAAAGAGTGTATGACTCCTTTTCTAGCTAGCTTGGGTGCGAGTTCATTTAAAATCTGTACCGTATCATCTTCAGCTTCTCGAGTATGAATCACAACTGGTTTTTGATGATTGATGGCAATGATGAGCTGGCGTTTAAAAGCATCCATCTGAAGTTGTCTTGGTGAATTATCATAGTGATAATCAAGTCCAATTTCACCTACGGCGACAACTTTTTGTTGAGTAAGATTAAATATTATTTTTGCCTCAACTTCATCATTATATTTTGAAGCATCATGTGGATGAATCCCCTGAGTACAGAAAATATCTGGATTATTGGCAGCAATGCCTAAGACAGAATCCAGATTATCAGGGGAGACGGCAATCGTGATTATTTTTTCAACACCTGCCTGTTTAGACAATATTAAAGTTTCGGCCAATGGCCTGTCTTTTAAGTAGTCTAAATGGCAATGCGTCTCAATCATTACTTTGTAGATCTCGTGACTAATTCATCCATTAGAACCTGTAGTTGATTAAATGGTAGAACGCCTTCAATTTTAACACCGTTTAAAAGAACAGTTGGTGTTGATCTAATATTAAAAGGGGCTGCACTGCTAACGATAGCCTTAACTTTTTCTTTTGTATCTTCAGCCTTATAGCAATCAACAACATTTTCTCTTTTTGCAATTCCTTCAATAAATGAATCTGATAATGAGTCTTGATTAGAAAAGAGCTCATTTTCAATTTCAGGGAATTTTTCTGGTAGGCAATAAGCAAGGTAAGCCGCTTTACAAGCAAATGGGTGAAGACTTCTCTCCATGGTTGCATTACAAGCTGGATCTAGCGGGTAGAACATATATTGAATATTGATTTGACCTTTATACTGACGGGCAGCTTTGTGAAGTTGCTCAGACATGGCCTTACAAGCAGGACATTGGAAATCAGAAAACTTAGTGACTTGAATTGGTGCTGCTTGGAAATCTTCAGTTGAGCTAACCAGTCTAAACATTGATTGTTCTGCCGGGGCACCAAGATCAGGTAGTGAATCAAATTGTTGAATCAGGCTTGTTGCAAGAGCTTCATTCTTTTGCGCCTTTTCAGCAGTGTACATATAGGCACCAACAGAAGTTGCCGCAAATAAAACACCAACGCTTATTATTGGAACAATGGTTGGTCTAAATGATTTGATGTTTTGATTAAAGATAAAGAAAGCACCAAAAGAGAGTAGATAATAAAGAGTACACATTGGGCAAAGAGAGCCAAGTGAAGCAACCGAATAAATAAATAAAACAACACACCCAATAAGATTGACGGTTAAAATAAATTTCATCGTGCTTTCATAACCAGGGCTATTAAATAAATATCCAGCTAATAATAAAATCCCAATTAAAAATCCAAAAATAGAAATTGGAATACCTGCAATATTTGAAATGGGTGAATGTGTAGCGGCATCACAGTTTAAAAAGCCACTGATATCACAAAGGGCAGAAGCTGAGCCAAGTCCATCTGGAAACTTAATAGCAAAATAATGATTAGTTAAATAAGCCGTTGTAGCGATAATTGCTATGCCAAGAGTGACAATGAGAGCATGAGTCAGTGTTTTGTTTGAACGATAGACGGATTGCATTACTACTCCTGAATGATATTTTATTTATTATATATTAATTGTCTTACTTGTGAACACGTTCCAATTACGTTTCGACGTTTTATCTAAACGAAAGCTATGAAACTGGTCATTTTTATAAGTACATAGTTTAGCATCATCAATCTGGATACCGGTGTAAGCACTTTGTAGGCCTGATGTTAATTCTTTTAAGAGGTCAAAAGTGATTTTCCCATCGAGATGTTGCAAAAAGGAGCTTGAATTTGGGAAATGCTGGTAAAAGTCCTTTTGAACTTCGAATTTATCCGCACAGATATGGGGACCGATAAATGCATAGATAGGCTCAATGGCTTTGACTTGAGGCTCAAGATAAATTTTGTCCGCTAAACCTCTCCACCCTGCATGGAAAAAAACATTTCCATTTTTTCCATGAATAACGACAGGCAAACAATCTGCGGTAATGATGGCCCAAGCTTTAGTTTGTTTGCCGTAAATACCATCAGCTTTTTTGTCTTCATTTTCGTGGTTAAAATCGACACCGTGAACTTGATGAACACGAAAGCACTCGAACTCAGGTTTTGAGTCAAAAGTTTGAAAGATACCAAAATCAAATTCTTTTTGAAAAAGACATTGGCTCACTCAAGACCTTCTAGAACTTGTTTGAAAATCTCAGGAGGTTCAACTTCAAAGCTTAAAGCTTGCTTTGTCACAGGATGAATAAAACCTAACTTTTTGGCATGAAGAAAGGGATGTTCATATGGTTTAACTATTTCAGCTAAAAATGGAGGCAGTCTTTTTCTATGTCTGGCTTGATCGCCGTAAGTTGGATCATTGAGAATTGGACACTGTAGTAGCCCAGACATATGCACTCTAATTTGGTGAGTTCGGCCAGTTTCAAGTTTGCACTTCACATGGGCAAAATCTTTTTTAAAAGAGATGACGTTATAGTGAGTCACTGCTTTTTTTCCACGAACATTAGCAGCCATTTTTTGACGATTTTTTGGATCTCTGCCAATGGTTGACTCAAGTTTTCCAGAAGATGAAATCTTGGCATTATCACATAGAATAATGGCTTCATATTCACGATCGATATCATGCTTAGAAAAAAGAAGTACGAGTCCTTCATGGGCAGCTTGGTTTTTCGCAACGACCATTACTCCACTAGTACCTTTATCAAGTCTATGAACGATTCCTGGACGAATAACTCCACCAACACCGCTTAGATCTGGGCAATGATATAAAATAGCATTCACCAAAGTTCCGTCGGGATTTCCTGGAGCAGGGTGAACAACAAGACCCGCCTGTTTATTGACGATAACGAGATGTTCATCTTCAAATAAAATATCGAGAGGAATGTTTTGAGGAATGGCTTCTAAATTAACTGGTGGGGGAACATCAATTGAAACAATTGTACCAGTGGCAGGCATTTTATTGAGACTTAGCTTTGTTTCACTAGATATATTTCCCGCTTCAAACAACTTTTTTAGAAAGGTTCGAGAAAAGTGAGTTTTTTCGGCCAGGAATTGATCGAGACGTTTAAAAGTTGTGCGATCATCTTCAGAAATGGGAAGTTCAATGTCTTCAATTTGATCAGCAGAGTCTAAAGGCTTCTTCGACTCATCATTCATTATTGCTCGCCGCGAGCATTCTTCATGATGAATAAATATGAATTAGCTACTAAATCAGGATTTAGCTTTAAGCATTTTGCATATTGATAAACGAAGCCGCGTACATAGGCAGGGGCTGGAAGTTTATCAAACTCCTCTTCTTCTATATGGCGAATATAAGTCTTAGAGACTTTTGTCATGTCGGCCATACGTGGAATATCAACCGCCTTATACTCTCTGACTTCTTTTAGGAACTTACCAGAAAATTCAGTACAGCTTTCAATCTTCTTTTCAAAATCTTCATTAATACTGTAGCTAAGATCAAATCTTTTCTTAGCTACAATCTTAGACATATTATTATGCTGAGTTGTCTGTGGGGCGCCACGAAGATTATGTTGTGCATCTGGATCTTGGTTTCTTGCTGGCGCAGAATTTTTATAATTAAGATCTTGATTGATTCCGCGAGCTTGATCATAAAGTCTGCGCTTATCCGGATCACTTAAAATAGAATAGGCTTCATCGATAAGATCGATTATTTGATCGCATTCATCCTTAGTCATTAACGAGTATAGAGCTAGGCTGTCTTGTGAGTAAGCGTTTTTTGCTCTGACGTAACCCTTATGCAAATCATCAGTAGAAGCATCTGTTGGAACTTCCAGAACTTCGTAATAATTCTTACTTCCTGACTCCATGATTCTCCCTAAACCTATATATTCAGTAATCGATGAACAATTCGATCAAAATTAGAAACAAGCGCAGAATTTGGAAATTCCATTAACAAAGGTTTACGCTTTTTGACCGACTGCCATACAGTGGCGTCATACTCAAGGTAACCAACATAATCGAGATTCATTCCAAAATATTTACGACAAATAATTTTCATCGAAAAACCAATGTCAACATCGGCTTGTGTACGAACTTGATTGATGACAAGCTTTGGTTGAAGCTTAGCAATTTCAGCTTTGAGCTTATGTCCCATCTGAGGATTAATCTCAATCACTCTTGCCATTAGATCAGCAGGTGTTGAGTTTTGATGAATTTTGGCATTCATTGCTTGATCAATTAAAGGCCCAATCTCTAAGAGATCTTCTGCCATTTTAAGTTTGCGGTGATAGACAGACTTAATAAATCTATAAGTATTTTCAATGGACGTTGGTTCTGGCAGGGCAGTTAGAATTCCTTGATCAGCAGAGATAAAGAAATCCAACGTATTGTATGAAGTACCAGCACCCAAATCCAAGATAACGTAATCAGCATCCAGTTCACCAAGGCGAGCAAGAATTTTTGCTTTATGCATTTGGCGAAGGTTTGCGATTCCAACATCATCTTGAGCACCACTTATAATGGCAAGATTATCAATCGCAGTCGGAGTAATCAGATCATTGAGGGAAGAAACTTTTTTAGTGAGATAATCTGAAAGCGTTTTATCTGGAATGGGAACGCCTAAGCAGGTGTGAAGGTTGGCGCCACCTAGATCGAGATCCACTGCTACAACTCTATAACCCATTAACGCCAAGCAAATGGAAACGTTTGCGGTCACTAAGGACTTACCAACGCCGCCTTTACCGCCACCAATGGCCCAGATTTTAGCGTTACGTGAGCCCTTTATATGAGAGCTCATATCGTTTTCATTATGAGAAAAGAGTGATCCACCTGGACGGGACACGTCGCTTTCCTTGCTAGTAAAGCCATCTTCATTGATGGAGACAGTTAAGAAAACCATTCCTTAGGCAGTTAAGCAAGGTTTTCGCTTTAAATGACTGTTTTTTTAGGGACTTAAAACTTGCTGAGTTGCGTAAATATTGCGCAGTTTCTAGATCCCCCGAGTATATTAGTCTAGAATCCACTCAAGAAAGGAGCCTTATGCAAAACACACTTCGTGCAAGACATGACCTTCATCTCATTCGTAAAGCCTGGCATATGTCTTCAGGATGCCTTGGTTTAGCCGTTTATCACCTGTTTAATCTTACAGAACACTTTGTCGGTTTTGCTCTAATTGCTTTTGCTTTAAGTGGTTTCTTGTTTGAAATCATTCGTTTAAGAAACGACAAAATTAACACCCTGGTTCTTAAGTTTATGGGCCCGTTGATGCGAAAGCATGAGAAGAATTCATGCTCGGGTCTTCCGTTCTATGCACTAGGTGTAGGTGCGTCTCTTCTTTTATTTGAAAAAGAAGTCGCTTTACTTGGAATTTTCTTTTTAATTTTTGCCGACCCAATTTCATCGTTATTTGGAATTCTCTATGGGCAAAATAAATTAATACCTGGTAAATCACTTGAGGGTAGCATGGCAGGTTTTGTGACTTGTTATCTTTTAACGTTTGTATGGATAGCATCACAAACTGCTTTAACAGGTCCACAGGTTGTGTTGTTTTGTATTTTTGCCGGATTAATCGGATCAATAAGTGAGTTGATGTCAGTCTTTGCCGACGATAATCTGACTATTCCACTGGTCAGCGGGGCAGGATTAACAATTCTCAATGCAATTATTCCAATTTTTTCTTAGTGAGCAATTTTACGATCTAGATCTGTAAGATCCATTTTCTCATAAAACTTAATGGCCTCAGCTGTCTTGGCGTCTTCAATGTGAACATTGTTTTTAAAAAGAGACGTCAACATTTGAATACGTTCAATAAGATGGACGTTTTCAAGTAAGAGTTGCCTGATTTCAGAATCTGCAATCATATACATACTAACGGCATCTACGATGTTTTTTGGGTTGCAGGCAGAACTAATAAAGCGTTCACGCTCATTGGAGTCTTCAATATTTTCTTTGGCCCACTTCTTTAAAATGACAAGTAGTCGAGTTATACCAAAATCTTCGTGAAGATCAGAATCTTCATAAATATCAGGAATTTCTTCAGCAGAATAAATGGTATATGGAAGACTTTGCTTGAGAGAGATAAGTTTAATTCGAGACTCACCTACAAGAAGTACTTTAACAGATCCATCTTCCATGGTTTCCATAATTTGAGGTGTGCCGGCAGTACATATAACTCTTGGTGAACTCTTACCGGAGCCAATAGAACCTTTAGTATCCATTAAGCTGACCGCTAGTAATCTACATGTAGCAATACAGTCATGAACCATTTTGACGTGCCTAGGATCAATAATATAAAGCGGTAAGCTTGTGTTGGGATAGAACACAAGATTTGGAATTGGTAAAACCGCGACGTTGATAAAGCTTTGATGACCCATAATTCCCCTCAGACTTTGTATTATACCTATAGTTAGTAAATTTCATGAAATCGATGACTTACAGCTCTTGAATTACACTCCTAACAGTGCGAATCTTTATACAGCTGCCTGAAATCAAAGGCGTTTGATCACCATTTGGAGAATTTTTGAGCATTAACTACCTTTCACCGCTTATTCCTCATGCAGTTTATAAACCTTGGGGCGGCTCACGTTTGGCCAAGCTTAAAGGAATTAATGAATCAAAGAATGATGAAAAATTAGGTGAAACCTGGGAAGTTTCAAGACTTGAAGAAGGCCTCAGTCTTGATCAAAATAAGAATTCCTTAAGTTATTTTACTCAAGAAGAATTGCCCTATTTAGTGAAGTTTATTGATACGCAGTTACCACTTTCTGTTCAAGTTCATCCTCATGACAAATATGCTGCTCGCTATGAAAACTCTCAAGGCAAAACCGAGTGCTGGGTGATTCTTGATTCTAAAGAAGGGGCGGGAATTTATCTTGGATTTAAGCCTGATGTAACAGAAGAGGATTTTTTTAGAGATGTTGCAAGTGGAGCTGACCTCACCAAGTATCTACAGTTTCATCAAGTCAAAGCAGGTGATTTCTTTTTCGTGCCAGCCGGCTCCGTTCACGCTATTGGAGCTGATATCACTCTTGCTGAGATTCAACAAAGCTCGGGTGTGACTTATCGAGTTTGGGATTGGAATCGTGTTGATGAACAAGGTCGATCACGTGAGCTTCACATTGAGCAGGCTAAAGCAGTTTTAAACTTTTCTCCTGATGGTAACTCGCCAGAGAAATTTCAATTAAAAAATATTTTTATGACTGGTGAAAAAGAGGTGATTAACCATCCTCAGTTTTGTGTCAGTTACTACAATTTTTCATGCTCTATTGATCGAGTAGGCATTGAACAACGAGTAACGTCAGTCATGAATTTAGATAAACCTATAAGAATAAAGAATGATGATAGCGAAATTCAACTAGCTCCTTACGAGTGCTGCCTAGTTAAAAATGGTTCAAGCTTAGATATTCAAGGTGGTAAGTTTTTGGTGATCGAATGATTAAACTCCTTTTTTTTATTAGCCTATTGTTCGTAGGTGCATGCCGTGATTATTCTGAAGTGAGTGTTGATAATCAAGGTGCAAGTGTTGAATGGTTTAGCGGTGGTGTGGACTCTGTTAAAGTTACTCCTTGGAAAGTAGGTCCAAAGCGCGATCAATTATTAAGCATGGGGGCTAGAGTAAAGTTTTCTGTTCCTCCACTTAAAGAAGACGATATTGAAAAGTTAGCAGACAAATATGATGTTGATTCTTGGCTTGTGACTTTGATGGTATCTGGAGTTGGAAGAAAAGAGCGTTTAGCTTCATTTTATATACCTCTCTTTAAAAAATCAGGTCGCTCTGGAGCTGTAGGTATTAGCAGTATTGAAAGTGGGTATCTTGATCTGTTTTATTCGGCAGCTTCCATCTCGATGCGCTTAAGAGACCTTGAATGCCCTGGGCTTGAACACCGCTATCTTTTGGAAGACGTTAGTGTGCGAGATATTCCGCAAAAGCGACAGCTATTCATTTTAAGTGGTATGGAGCAATATAACTATTTAGGTAAAGTTGAAAAATTAGATTTTCAACGAAATGTTATTAATCTTGGTAAAAATATCGTCGGTGAGTATCAGCTTTTATTTTCATTTTTTAATTATAAAGAAAAGCGCGTTCTATCAAATCAGGTCATAGCGCCTCAAGTGATCGTTCTTGGCAGTGAGAATATTCAATCGATTAAAGGATGCGAAAACCTAGAAACTCCGCCTCTTAACAAAGGCGGCCCAGGTAGTATTAAAGACTTTAAATTTGGTCGTTAGTTAACTGATGAGCAATCAAGGGGATAAGTTAGCTCGTGACCTTCTCTAGATTTAATAACGAGGTAGTCATTAACTTGTGAAGGGCTATTTACATCATCAACGTGAATTGTATGTTTTTGTCCTTCAAAGTCCATGATCTTTGTAAAACCAGAACCGGAAATCTTCGTTCTAATTCCTTCAACTGAAGCTAGATTACGATCCGCTTCTTGTTGTGATTCATCAAGAAAAGTCACTTGTGTCGCTCCAACAATAAAAGCCTTATCAAGTCTTGGTGTGTGGCAAATCATCTTCGCCGATGATGGTGACACCGCTGCAAATGAGCTTAAGCTTAAAAGAGTGATTAAAGTTGCTAGTAGAGTTTTCATATATTCTCCGTATTGTTTACACTTATTAATAAGCAACACTCATGCCATCTTTCTTGTTATTATTTCAGCTGTTTAGCGAGACTTAGTGTCTATTCAATTCTTGGCCGTATAAACTTTGGACAAAAAAAAGACTCATCCTATGAGTCTGATTTCTTACGGTAATTTTGTTCTTTGACAGAATTAGCGCGTTTCGATTTTGTAGCTACCTACATACATATCTGATATATTCATTCCGCGCATATTGATCTTTACTCCAGTAACTTCGTTAGTTCGTGCAACATTTCCTTGATAAACTTTATATTTATTACCAAGCGAGCTTGAGATACTAATTGTTTCTTTTTTGTATTCTTCACCATCCCAAATTTCTATCGTTGCAGTACCGCCAGTTTCAGAAAAACCAGTACCTGGACGAATTCGAAGACTTGGTTGTCTAGCCCCTTCGAGGAAAAACTCTAGAGGTTGACCACGCTTAAGCCTATCAATAGTCACTTTTTGCTTAATATCTGAGTTGATCCCAAGGATGCCTACTTTTGCATCAACGTTTAAATCAACTATCTTGCCTTCGCTGATTGTTAAATAGATTTTTGCCTTTCCGACGCCTATTCCAAGAAAGCCATAGCTAACCGAGGCTTCAACAAGATCAACGCGCTCTTTACTGGCTTCAGCAACTTGGCTGAGTTGCTCAAGTTGTGCCAAAAGATCTCTATTAATCAATTGAGATGCACCTAATGAGCAAGCACCGACAAGATTTTCGACTGCAAAAGCAGAAGTTATGATTGAAGAGATAAGTAAAGAGAACAGCATAATGATTTTCATAATAAGCTCTTGGTTAAATAATTATAAGGTTTATGTAGCAAGAGCTATGCCGAGAATTTCGACCTAATAATAATAGGATAGGAATCTATAATGAATAGATTTTGGGCAGTGGCTAAATCTTAAACAGTTTAAATTAGCTTTGTGGTTGAGGTAGATCAGCTTCAATAAGCTTGATCACTCCTTTTACCTTTTCAAAAAAGACTGCTTCATCTATCGCGTTTTGAAGATCATGACTTCCAAGATAGAGACAATAGCGATCTTGATCCTTTTTAAAGTAGTAGGCCATTTGTAATACTCCTGGCTCACTTCCACCTTTATAGTAGATTTGATCAAATAGGTCTTTTTCAGCAAATGGTGTATTGCTCGAAAGGATGGAATTGATCTTTTCATCATTGTCTTGATCAAAGGTTTGTAAGAGCGCACAGATATCTTTCGGTGTTGAAAACCATTCAGTATCAAGAACACCTCTAGGTGTTTGCCATTTTGAAAGTTCATTCATCACTTGATCATTTTTAAGCTTAGCGACTTTTTGGAGTTGGACGAGGCGACCAGTTGTCGTATTGCTAGCGTATTTTTTATAATCTTCGGCCTCAAATCTTGCTCTGACTTGGAAAAGCTCCTTTGTCGAAAGGAAGGGACGATTCCATCCATAGCTTAACTTAAGTCCTCTTTTCTTAATTTGACGCTCAACACTTGTTCGTCCAAGTTTATCGATTAAATGATCAGTCGCTGTATTATCGCTGATAGAGATCATCTTTAAAGCGTACTCATATAAAGAAAATTCCTCACCTTCTTCTTTGGTTTGAAAAACTCCAGATGGAAGTGATTTTAAAGAGTTTGAAATTTTAAGTTCATTTTCCCATGATAACTTTTTCTCTTTTATTTGCTGCTGTAAGGCGTCTAGAACAAAAAGCTTAAAGGTAGATCCAAGAGGCGTTCTTTTGTTTTCGTTAACTGAGATAATGTCTTTATCGTTTTTGAGTAATAGAAAACTTGGCCTTGAAAGAGTATTGAAGTCATTTTGAGCCTCTTCAAAATTCTTATACTCAACAGCCTTTGCTCTTTCGCCTAAAATCCATAAGCCTGTAATCTTTGAATTCTTTTCAACAAGAGTGAAGTCGATGAGTTGACCATTCTTATGCTTTGTTGAAAATTTATCGCCGTTAAGAGATGGCTTGAAGTCAACGACGTCAACACAGTCGCCATACTTGCCTTGAACTTGAGCAAAGATTTCTGCCATTTGTTCTACAGGTAACGCCTTTTGAAAATCATTTGAGTAATGATTAAGGTATTTAAAATTAGCGCCTTGATTTAAATCACTACAAACAAGCTTAGAGCTCTTTGAAGCGGGAGGGGTAGTTGAGCAGGCAGTGAGTAGGATTAAAAATAAGTATTTCATCTACTTAAGATAATTGAGAGAGTTTATAGATGTAAAGTCTTCGTCTTAAAGAATTGTCTTTAAGAAGTTCTCATCAGGATGACCTGCGTAACCCGTTCTAAGTCCTGTAGGAATATATCTAAAGAGGTAGAAGCCAAAGACACCTGATTGATGCTGCTGCATTAAATGATGAGCTTCGTGAGTCATAGTCGTTAGTCTTTTAAAGCCTTGATCAGACATAGAGACGTTACCTGGTAGTGTTATAGATGCACTAATCATATCGGTAAGAACACCACCAACACGATAATTCGCATCAAGGATTAGTTGGCGATCAATAGCGTATTCACCACCTCGGCCAACTAAGTTTTGATATTCATTTTCAAGTTCAATCATTTCATCCACATCAGCATCAGAGTAATCTTTAAAAGGATTATATCGAGTTCCAACAAACCAAATAAGCAGTTGAGTGGAAACAAGTCCGTAAATCGAACCCTTTAGTGCTCCTCCAATGATACTCTCGCCGTCAAGTGCAGCTACAACTGAGCCTTGAATTGTTCCTTTAATAGTCTTTTCAAGAAGTTCAAGCCTGCGATTAATGGCCAAAGACTTGGCATCAAAACCATCTGTCATTGGTCGACCAATATTTCGAGGGAGAATATAATACTGAATAAGATTTAAACCTGCGCCTACAGCGGCTCCCGTTCTTAGATCTTGTCCTGTTAAAAGGCTTTGTAGAAATCCTTGCCCTGCACCTAATGCAATTATTTTGTAGAATCTTCCGACACCAACACCTGAACCAAGAAGTAGAGCATCAATAATATCTTTCGGTGCTTCTTTTAAGAAATCTTCCCATTCTTTATCATAACGTTTTGTTTTGATCAGTTCTTTAACGAGTTTTTGTGTTCCAATAGCGATTGGAATATTTCCATTGGTTGATACTAATGTCACACTACCAGCAAGAATGGATAGATAAGTTTCTGTTTGTACAAGATTTTTAAATATTTTAAAAAAAAGTGTTTAGCCCTTTTTTCGACGTAAATTTCTTTGCCTTGACGATCAAATATCACGCCACGATCAGTTTTCATCCAAGGTGAGTCTGGATAAAGAGTGATGAGGTTATCAAGGTTTGCAATGGCTTCAAGCCTTCGAGGTTTTTTAGCTCTCTCGACATAGAGGATTTTAAGATCGGTCTGATTATCTTGATTATATTTTTTTATATCACTTTCAATTTGATCAATATTATTGCGAAGATACTTTCTAACACTCAAAAGGTATTGATCATCATGCGAGTGAATGATTTGATTGAGGGTTAGCTCTTTAAGAGCTTCAACAATTGAAGCATAATTTCTGTGAATAAATGTAGGAGAAACAATAAACATTCCTTCACGGTATGGAATGTTTTCGATACTTTGTGAAAGAAGGAGAAATATCTCATGCTTATTAGGAAGCTCTTGAAGCTTATTAAAAAGCCTAAGGCTTTTAGAGTTCATCTTTTCGTTTGAAAGTGCTTTTAACCCGTGTCTATTAGAAGTAAAAACAGCAAATTGGTCTTGGGCTTCATAGAGTTTAATAATAGCATTATAATAAGATCTTCTAAGTTGTTTGAGATGCTTAAACTTAAGCTCTCTGACTTTTGAAACTGAAAGCGGCTTAGTATAAAAACCTTTCCACTCACGTGATTCAAAAAGAGATAATATACCACTGGCTTCAGGATCGTTCGCAAAACGATTGTATTTTCTTATATTAACGAGTTTTGCATTATCTTTTATTTTTTGAAAATCTATATACTTATAATCTGGTAGCAATGCGATTCCGGCTGGAGAATAGAATTGCATATAGAGTTTTTTATCAAGTTCAGCTTTAAGTTTTTCATTTTGATCTGCCTGCAAATTTAAAACTTCAAGCCATTTAGGAAAGTTTTGATCCGCGTAAGCTTCTTTTAAAATATCATTAAGACCATCATATTTATCAGCGATAACTGTGGCCTGATCAACAAGATCAACCAAAGATAGATCTAGGCGGTACTTCTCTGATAGCGGGTAAACCTCTGGAGCGGAACCAAGTTGTCTCATTTCTTTTAGTAGTGTTCTTAAGACTTCATGATTCTCAATCTCTAGAGCATGAAGTGAAAATGATTGAAAAAGCAGGATGAACAAGAAGGCAATGACACTTAAAGTGCGCTTAGTCGCAGTATGAAATAAAGAGCGATTTGTGTCTTGTATAGCGTTATAATACAGTAAAATTAAGCTGTTATTGGTCTTTTGTAACATTTATAGGCTTCCTTAATATTGAGTACCTATGTTGCTGATTTTTCATCTTGAATCGTTTGAAATAGAGTTTTAGGATGAAGATTTTTATACTGCTTATTCTCTTATCCTCTCAAGCGATGGCCATCTATGACCAAGACGACCGTGTGGATCTTTATAAACTTAATGATTCAAAGCTTAGACAACTTTCTAAGGCTGTCGCCTTTCAGATTTATAAAGATGAACTTCGAGGCTGGACCTTTCAGCGTTACTGGACCATTGTCACACGTCCTCTTAGTGCTCGTGGTGTTTGTGAAAATGAACGCTTTGCAGACCAACCGACGATGAGAAACGATTGCTCAGGTATTTTGGTCGGGCCAAAAACGTTACTGATGCCTGGTCATTGTATTACTGAACATTATTGTTGGAATGATTTATTTTACTTCATGTTTAACTACCATCAAGAAGATGGGTCTGCTTTAAATCTGGAAAGACATAAGGATAACTTTTATAAATGCGAAAAGGTAATCAAGCGAGTTTACGATCCAAGTACAGCTGTCAGCTTTGCTTTGATTGAACTTAATCGTGAAGTTAAAGGCATTAAGCCTGTTAACATTTCCAAGAATATAAATATTGGTAACGAGACGGAACTTTTAGTTGTTGGTCACCCAAATGGTCTTCCACAAAAAATTGCTCGTGACGCTTTTGTAACAGATGAAAATAAAAATCATTTTCTAGTGAACTCCGATATTGGAGGAGCATCAAAGGGAAGTGCCGTTTTTAATCTGGAAACTTATGAGCTTGAAGGCATGCTAATTTCAGGTTCAAAAGACTTTGAAGTTTCAAGATCAGGCTGTAAGCGAGCCTTAACATACCCGATGAGTGAAGCTAAAGAACTAGGAATTAAAAGTAGTGTCATTTTTGAATGAATAAAAAACTGGAAAGAATCTTTAATCAAATCATAATCGATGCCAAAGATAACATTTCTTTAGGCGAATATGATGCTGCCTTTTTATTGTTAGAAAAAGCTCATGTGATCGGACAGCTTTATGTAGTTCAACATACTACCACTCATTATTATATGCTAAAGATTGGCTTTCTTAGAAAAGATTTCAAGGAAATTATCGGACAGTTAGTAAGAATACCTCTTGGAATTATTGGCTCACTTGTTGGGAAAGTACCAATGGGCAATACGGGGGGAAGTAATGTCTCAATGTTCAAAAAGATGGTTTTATCCGATGAAATCAAAAATATCATCAATAAATGACTAACTAAACTAAGACACTCCTTTGACTAATTCAAAAGTTAATATAAAGTTCCTTCAACAAGAATTGAATATATCTAAGGAGAATATATGGCTTCATTACTTTTTAAAAATACTGCTGCTAATACAGTAGGAGAGCTACCAAGCATCGGAAGTGTCGTTGATTTTCAAAATCTTGTTACAAACGATTTAAAGCCTTCATCATTATCTGATTATGCTGGTAAAAATAAAATCATAAGTATTTTTCCAAGCGTAGACACTGGTGTATGTGCAACATCTGTTCGCCATTTTAATCAAAGTGCAGCTTCACTAAATAATACTGTTGTTCTAAATGTTTCAATGGACCTTCCTTTTGCTATGGCACGTTTTTGTGGAGCAGAGGGTATTAAGAATGTTGAAACACTATCGGGTTTTCGTTCAGATTTTGGCTCTAAATGGGGTGTAACGCTTAAAGATTCACCTTTGGCAGGTCTTTATGCTCGTGCAGTCATTGTTCTAGATATAGAAAATAAGGTGCTTTATAGCGAATTAGTTTCTGATATTGTTAATGAGCCTAATTACGATAAAGCATTAGCTGTTTTAAAATAGTTCAAATCGCTAAAATTACATGAAAGTAGATCATTTGAGTCTACTTTCATGTAAATACACAGCATTTAATTAATCTTTTGCCTAACCGATAAAGATTTATGAAATGGTTAACTCTTCTTCTTTTTTCTTTTTCAGTAATAGCAATGGATTGTGAGCATTGTGTAGATGCTGAGCTAAACACATTATCATCTGAAAATTTATCTAATGTTGAAAATGTGGCCGAAGCTTCGAGCTGTGAAAGTTTGCCAAAAGTTGATCGAGTTATTATTGGCGACTCTCAAAATGGTGCGACTTGGTCAAAAAGTTATTTTGGCAATTTCTTTCAACGCTGCCTAAGTGAACACCAAGAGTCTTTTGTCAGTTACGCTAGGGGTGGCAGTGTGCCTATTCATTGGGTTAACAATGGTGGCAACGATCGTATTAACACTATTATAAGAGATAGGTCACATTCACATCAGGAAGTTAAGCCTCAAGAACTCTTAAAGTGTCAAAAAAGATTGGGATCCATCGTTGAAGCACATAAGCCCAAAGAAGTTGTTATCTTTTTGGGCGATAATTTAATGGGCTCAAGTGAAGCAGGAGCAAAAAGTCAGTTCAAACAATTACTTGCTCAAGTTGGTTCAAGCAAATGCACAATGATTACTCCCACCTATGAGATGCAAGTCACATCTCGAAGAAGTGTCTCGGCAAAAAACCTAGAAAATACTCAAAAGATTATTCGTGCACTAAAGTTTGCAGCGGCAGGCAAGTGTAGAGTTATTGATAGTCTAGAGTTAATGAAAAGATCTCCTTATTTTGATGTTCATAAGAAGCTATTAAAGAGAGTGAAAATTGAAGGCTTGGGTGGATGTACTGGAGCTAGCAGTAACGATAATATTCACGTCTGTGGTGGGGCTGCTAAAGATTTCGCTGATCGCGTTTGTGGTAAATTATTCAATTAAATTCAATGGTCGGAATGACTGGATTCGAACCAGCGACCCCTTCACCCCCAGCGAAGTGCGCTACCAAGCTGCGCTACATTCCGACATTAAGAAAAAGAATATTAAGTGATAGGAAAATAAAAGTCCATGATGACTAAATGCCCTAACAAGCTACAATAGTTTTATGAATTGGTATGTCTATATAGTTCGAACAACGAAAGGAAAATTCTATACAGGAATTTCTACAGATGTTGAGAGACGTTTTATGGAACATCTGACTGGTTTTGGTGGAGCTAAAGCACTTAAGGGTGACCCGGCCGAAGAACTTGTCTACGTCGAAGAGGCGAGGGATAGAAGTGATGCTTCACAGCGCGAGTATGAAATTAAAAAATTAAAGAGAAAACAAAAAGAGCAATTAGTTCAGGAATTCTCTTTATCTTTATTATCTTGATCTGCCATTTCAATATATTTTTCATAGGGATCTTCTTCGCTTTGAATTTTAAATTCTAGCGGAATATCACTGGCTGAATTTTCGTTATAAGGACAGTGGCGACAATCACTATGACAGCAATGCCCTCGCTTTCTTAAATATGATGCAGTGAGAACCATTAGTCCTTCGTCATCGTAGTAAAAGTCTTCGCCCTCAAGAAATGCCATAGATAAGTATTTTGCAGTATTTAAAACAAAAAGGCCTCCAATTCTGGAGGCCTTTTCGTACAGAAGACATTAGGTGTGTGTGTGACCAGATGTCCGATTTTGATTTTTTAAAGTGAGGGGTAAGTACCACAAACCCGACGTCTCTTCTAGGAAATAAGTTTGTTTTTACATATACTTGAGAGATTTCATACGCTTGCCGCAACTCGCTAACGAGGTGCGTGTAGAGAGGCAAGTACGGTCTTTCTTGTATGTATCAGTAAAAATAAATAAGATTGAAGTTCAAATTTTTTATTTATCCCTTATGAAGAGAGGTCGTCCGTGTCTAAACCTTGGTATAGCAGTTATGAATCTGGAGTCCCACATGAAATTGATGTGACATCTTATTCTTCAATTGTTGAAATTCTAGAAGAAGGGTTTGCAAAATATTCAACTTTGCCTTCATTTCATTGTATGGGGAAATCTTATACGTATCGTGAAATGGATCTACTTTCAAAAAAGTTCGCAAGCTATCTTCAAAATGATTTGAAACTTCAAAAGGGTGATCGTGTTGCCTTGATGATGCCAAATATTTTGCAATACCCAGTCGCTTTATTTGGTGTATTAAGAGCAGGTCTTATTGCTGTTAACGTTAATCCTCTTTATACAGCACGTGAGCTTGAACATCAGTTAAAAGATTCTGGATCTAAAGCTATAGTAATCTTTGAAAACTCTGCCCATATTTTAGAGCAAGTCCTTTCA
This sequence comes from Bdellovibrionales bacterium CG12_big_fil_rev_8_21_14_0_65_38_15, assembly GCA_002787775.1. Lineage (GTDB taxonomy): Bacteria > Bdellovibrionota > Bacteriovoracia > Bacteriovoracales > Bacteriovoracaceae > UBA4207. Next base: position 93,669 of record PCUW01000054.1, on the reverse strand, counting down.
AAAACTCCTGTTAAGCATGTTATTACAACACAGATTGGAGACTTCTTAAGTTTTCCAAAATCTCTGCTTGTAAATTTTGTTATTAAGAAAGTGAAGAAGATGGTTCCAAACTGGAGCATCTCTTCTGCTGTTTCATTTAAAGATGTTGTTTTTGGTGCAGACGAAAGTCAGTATAAAAAACCAACTCTATCGTTAAACGATACTGCATTCCTTCAATACACTGGTGGTACTACTGGTGTTTCTAAAGGTGCAGATCTTACTCACGGAAATATCGTTGCCAATATGGTTCAAGCTAGAGCTTGGATTAAGAATTTAATTAAAGATGGTCAGGAAATTATCATTACTCCTCTTCCGCTTTATCATATCTTCTCACTTACAGCGAACTGCTTTATCTTTAGTTCTGTTGGCGCTCTAAACGTTCTTATTACAAACCCACGTGATATGCCTGGGTTTATTAAAGAACTTAAAAAGTGGAAGTTCACTGCCTTTACAGGAGTTAATACTTTATTTAACGGTCTGTTAAATAATGAAGAATTTGCTTCAGTTGATTTTAGTCACTTAAAAGTTTCTCTTGGTGGTGGGATGGCCGTTCAACGTGCAGTAGCTGAACGTTGGAAAAAAGTTACAGGTTGTCCACTTATTGAAGCTTACGGTCTTACTGAAACTTCACCGGCGGCTTGTATCAATCCAATGACGTTAAAAGATTATAACGGGACAATTGGAATTCCTCTTTCTTCAACAGATGTTGTGATTAAAGATGATGATGGCAAAAATGTTGCGACAGGTGAAACTGGAGAGATTTGTATCAAGGGACCACAGGTTATGCGTGGTTACTGGAATCGCCCAGATGAAACAGCTCAAGTGATGACTGATGATGGGTTCTTTAGAACTGGTGATATCGGTGTTATGGATGAAAAGGGTTATTTCAAAATCGTAGATCGTAAAAAAGATATGATTCTTGTTTCAGGCTTTAACGTTTATCCAAACGAAGTTGAAGATGTTGTCGTTACTCACCCAAAAGTTTTTGAAGCTGCTGCTATTGGGGTACCTGATGACAAATCTGGTGAAGCAGTGAAAGTTTTCGTAGTTAAAAAAGACGAATCTTTAACTGTTGAAGAGCTAAAAGCTTTCTGTAAAGAAGGTCTTACTGGCTATAAATGTCCAAAGCATTATGAATTTAGAACGGAACTACCAAAGTCGAACGTTGGTAAGATCCTCAGAAAAGAGCTCAGAGATCCACCTGCTGCTCAAGCCTAATTGTTCTTTTTTATAGGGGTGTCTAAAGTTTAGACACCTCTACTTATCTAAATACAACTCCTTAGCTTCCTTTCAATTGGTATGACTTTTGCTCTTTAATTCCTTGAATTCTAACGTTCAGGGGAGTTTTTCATGACCATGGGTCTGAAAAGAGTATTAACCGCATTCATCATCTTCATTGCGAGCTTTCAGCTGGCTTTTGCTGAGACTGCGCAGAATATTTCACGCTACCCAGCTGAAATTCATGAGCTAAACCTCGAGCAGCTTCGTGATCGTATCGAAGCATTTAAAGTTAAAATTAAAGGTAAAGAAGATACATCACATTGTCCTGATAATGAGCCAGCTCTTTTTGAAAGTGATCGTCCTTTTACTTCTGCAGCAGAAAATACTGGTCTAAGAGATTTTGATGAGCTTCTTTCAGAGATGAAAACGAATAGTTGTGGACAATATGCAAGACAGTGGGATGCAACAGCTCCTGCAGCTTCTAATGACGAAGAATGTTTACCAAAGAAAACTCCAGGTATGCTTGATAAGCTAGCTGAAGATATTATGAAGCGCGAACGTGATGAACGTCGACGTCCAGTTCTTCGCCTTGATGATGTAGAACTTAGAAAAACTCACCAAGAAGCCGAATTTCTAATGCGTGAAGTTCGCAAGTGGTTAGTTGATCGCGATGCTGATGAAGAAGAACTACAAGAGATGCTTATTACTTTCCTTGGAAGTGTAACTCTTCCAATGCGCGACCTAGTCGTTGCTCGTCGTGCTTACTTCCCAGGTGAATATGACGGCGCATGGTTTTATCAATCGCTACTACCGGAATTTCCGACACGTTTATTTCCTGGAGATGATCTTCAAGGTCGTGAGCGCTTAAAACTTGGGCCAAACCCATCAGTTGATCCATATCATTTTTCAATTGAAGATCGCTCTTTTGGTCGCTCTCAAGTTCGCATTGATATGAACTCAGTTCTTTCTCGTGATGTTTTAACACTAATGAAAGCACCATCAACTCTAAACTATGTAAGAGCATTAAAACTGATGACTCTACATATGATGATGTCTCAATTATACGTATATGAAAGTATGCAAGAAAGTGGATCTAAAAGTATTGAGATTCCACGCTCATGTCAAAATCATTTCAATGGAGATCTTCCCTCAGAAATGAAGTTTGACTTTGTTGAAGGTCAAGGCGAAGAGTTTCTTGATAATATGTTAGCAAATCATGGCTTAACATTCTCGCCATCAAACTATCAGTTTATTGAATACTATATGGAGAATGCTTCTAAGGATCCGACAAAGAGCGGCTACTCTGGTCTTATGCCATTTGAAGAAGTTCTTTACGCACAAAAAGGTTTAGAACAAAGTCGTGTCAGTGGCTTAACTCCAGATATCGATGATATTACTCATTTTGAAAGAGTGATGCAGTTTAAGCTTCCAGAGGCAATGGATGAATTCCACGGCAGCACATTCTCATGGTTTGGACTTCGCGACTCCCGTTCATATACTTATAACGGTAAACAACTTTTTGAAAAAATCGTTGCTGATCCAAGTCCGTATGAGCTTTATGAAGTTGAAGTTAATGGAGAGAAAATTCCATTGGAGCCACAACGTCAAAATTTGAGTCTTTATCTTGCAGAACTTATGCAAAAGAAAGGTGCAACTCACTTTCAAGAAATCATCTCAAAGTCATTAGAAACTAAACTTAAGGCAACTAAAATTCAGCTGCCACTTCCAAATCTTTATGGTGCCAGTGTTTGGAGACAGTGGGGATTAAAACAATTATCAAATGCTTTAAAAGCAGGCCAGGGTCAAGCATTTGAAAGCATGATTCTTGATCGTTGTGCTAGAAGTGTAAACTATTCTCAGCACCATATTCCAGGTATCAATGAAATCGCTCTTGAATCATCAAAAGCAAAAGTTTGCGTTAGAAATGATGCTAAAAAGACTGTTCAAAACTTACTTGATTACCTTTCTGAGTTCGATCAAGACGGTGAGTATGTTCCTTTAAGAAGATTAGAAGAATCTAAACTTGCTGAAGTTTACCCTCTTTTAAAATCACTTTGGAGTGGCCTACTTTCAAGAACGGATCTTTTAAGTGAAGCTAAAACTAATGAATACGACTTTATTTCAGATCAAATGGAAGCGCTTAATCCATGGGCCAAACTTCGTTTAAGCTATCTTGTAGCTAAAGAAGAACTGAATGCTTATAGAGAAGGTCATGAGCCAGAATACCAAGTGTATTATTCTGCTCGCGATAGAATGTCTCCATACAGCTCAAGAAGCCAATGTTTCTACAGCAATGTCGATACAATTATTGGTAAATTCGACAAGGCTTCTAAGACACTTGGTTTAAATCGTTCATTATCTCCTAACTTTGGAAACTCAGTTCTTTCTACATCTGAAAAAGAATCTTTCTGGCAAAGTGTTGTACAAACAGCTGATGAAGGAAACTCTCAGCTCTTTAGTGTTAAGACTGGCGGAAAAGATCTTTACTCAAAGCTGCAAGGCGTTTCTTATCAAACACTTCTTAGCCGTGATGGCGTGGATAACTTTGTTGATCGCTCGGGGCACCGTATTGATGATCGCGCTGAAAAACAAATTGATTCAGTTTTTGAAAGTGATGAGGCTAAACTTGGCGAATTCTTTATGCGCCTTTACGAATTAAAAGGTAAGCCTCAAGAACAGCAAGCACTCTTTAATGATTTCTCAGCCGCTGAAGGTATTGATAATACTTTTATGGCAAAGCTTAATTTCTTATCACTTGATAATGAACTTAAGCGTCCAATCTATAAATCAATGGTTAGAGAAGCCGCAAGAACACGTGCTCGTGAAGTAAAAACACGTATGCAAGAGTTCTGTAATATGGAACCAAATAAGCACGAAGATATGAAAGCGTTATTCTATGCAACGACAAAAGCTCAAAACCAAGTTAATGCACTTGGGGGCTTGCCTGGAGTTCCAGAAAACGTTCTTGATAAAATTAATAGTATGTCAGATGACGAGTGGAAAGACCTATGGCTTGGTCTTGGTGCGGGTCTTCTTGGTATGGCAGCCATTATGATTGGTGCCGCTTGTACTGGTATCACTGGCGGTTTGTGTGCTCCACTTGGTGTTGCCATGATTGCTGCCGGTACTTCGGCCATGGGCATGCAAGTAACATTGATCAAACGTGAATACGATAGAAAACAAGATGCTAATGAATATCAAAGACAAGTCAAACTAATGGAAGATCTAGGTTTTGCTGACTACGGTAGTAATGATTCTGTTTCTCGTGGTTGGGCATGGACGGCGATTGAAGCAATCAGTGTCTTTCCTTTAATAGGTATTGTTGGGCGATCTGTTGGATTAGGATCGAAACTTGTTTTAACTTCAGCCAAACATATTGTTAGAGGAACAGGTAAAATTGCCTTTAGACAAGCTGCTAAAACAGCAGTCCAAGAAGCTGATGTTCGTCTTGCTAAATACGTTCTAGGCTTTGGTCGTCTTAGAGATGCAGGCCTAAGAAGCGTTGATGAGCTAGCTCAATCTGGTGCTCGTGAACTTAGTGAATTAACTGATGATCTTTTAAAGCGCGGAGTTACTCCAGCACAATTAAAAACAGGTGTTGACGATATTCGTAAAGTTACATTCCTTCATCGCCGTGGAAAAATCTCAGCAAGCCTTATGGCCAAGAAAGTTAGTGAGATTTTAGGTAAATTTAAGTCAATGCTCGGCAATGCTTTAGAAGCAGCTGATGGTGCTATGGGCAGAGTAGTAGTAAGTGAAACTAAGGGGCAGATTGATAATCAAACGGCGAAAATGGTTTCACAATACTTTGGTCATAACCCTAACGGCTTATTACGACTGATTAAGAGTTATTCAGGTCGTCGTCTTACTAATGCTGTTCGTTCAATGGAGCGTATTGAAGCAGGTAAGGGGTTTGTTGCCAGAATTCCACTTGTGGGAAAAATGGTTAACGGTATTAAGAAAATGCGTGTGGCCCATTTAGCTGCCAATGCGACAAGAATCCGTGGTCTTGAAGAAGGTCTTGAACAAATCGTTAAAAATGGTGGAGACCTTGAACAATTTGTTAAGGCCAATATGGAAGATCTTACAGAAGTTCTAATTAAGGTTCCAATGAGAAAACGTGAACTTCCATACCTATTCTTCTTAGAAGGTGGATACCATTACCTAATGCCATATGTAACAAGAAGACTACCATTTATTGGTGCAGTTAGTGATGGGATGATTTTAAAACAATTATTTAATGCAAGAGCACGTCTTGTTTATGAAAGCTTAAGAGCTGAAGCTCGAGTAGCACTTGGAATAACTCCTTACGTTGCTGCCGAGACTTCACTTAATGTATTTAGAGGGTTTGAGCAATCTGTTGCTCACGCTATTGATAAAGCATCTAGTAGTGAAGCGACTAGACTAACTCAAGAGTTGACTGGTGTTCGTACTAAGATCGTACAGACTCTCGAAGAAAAGCTAAGAGAGGGTGGTATTCGTTCTTATAAATTCCGTCACCAACTTTCAGCTGCTACGAACTTCGACAAAGCGACGTTAGAACGTATTATCTTCGCACCAGCAAATGTTGACGAGGAAGCTCTAGGAAGTGTTCTTTGGGAAGCATTAAAAACTGAAGAGGTCTTTAAGTTAAGTGAGCTTGGTGAATTTGCTCATAAAGTAGCGATTCAGCTTTCTAACTATAGCGATGCGGATGATTTTGATCGATACTTAGCGGCTCTAAAGGTTCTAACGATTAAAAGAGATCCAGGTGTCATTCAAATATTCTAATTAAGGTAAAAAAAAAAGCCCCTTTTCAGGGGCTTTATTTATTTAAGGGAAGAAACATTTTTTAGTTCTTAGGAGCTCGATTTGCTCTGAGGCGACTGGATCGTCACCAGCTTCTTTTTTAAGTGATTTAAAGAAAGCTTCTTTCATTGAGTCACCGCTTTCTTTTCTTTCAGCGCTTACCCCTTTAAGAGTCTTTGTCCAATATTCGATATATTCATCATCCATATCTTCAGTAAAAAGAAGGTGAAGTTTATTTTCTCCGCCTTCGGCCATAAACTTAATACGTCCTGAACTATCTTTTGAAGCTTCAAATATTTGCTTAACAAGTTCTTTTTGTTTTGGGCTACCTGCTTCATATAGGCCAAGCATTAGAGCCATTGCCTTTTCTTCTTCTGGCGCAACTAATCTTGAGTTAACTCTTGAAAAGTCACCTAGACCATAGGCTTGGAACTTACTAGAAATAAATTTTCTAATATCAGCCGGATTTTTTGGAAGAATTTGAGTTAGTACTGATTGAGCATTACTGTCTGCAAGCTCTCTCATCGTAAATCTAAATCCGTGGAGTGATAATTCATCGCTCACACAACGTGCGCAACCTAAAACTGCAGTAGCAGTATTACCGTGTCTGTTGGCAAGGTAGATAATATTGTTAATGGCGCTGACCACATCATCTTTAGATACATTGTCTGCATCTTTAGACAGTAGTTCTTGAAGTTGTTTTTTCAAACGAAGATCTTCAGCTGATCCACCTAGACGATCAATGATCGCAGTGAACTGTTGTCTTGAAGGAAGCTGGCCTGAAATATTAAGCGACTTTAGAGATAATTCTAAGTAGCGTCCAATCTCACTGGCAGCGTCACCCTTAATATTGTACTTGGCTAACATTTCAAGAGCGCCAGACCCATTTAAGAGAAAGTCTATGAGCTTTCCACCCGCCGCCGTAGCATTGAAGGAAAGAGTAGCACTTAAGAGAAGTGTTAGAGCTAACTTTGAAATTCGCATAATTCCTGACCCCGTTTGATCAACTTATTCATATGTCTTCACACTCTTATCGACTTAACTTCGAAGGACTTAAGTCAAACTTTAGAAATTAATATAAAAGCCTAGTAAAATTATCAACTTATCAAGTCTTCTTACTACTATGCCGATAATATGTTGATGATTCAGCCAATAAAGAAACTTATTATTTTAAGTCTTATTTTATTTGCGTCCATGTCTTGGGCGGAAGATACGCTTTTATCAATACCTTTTGACGGTAAAAAACTAGAGCTTAATTATAAAAGAGGCGCAAAAAAAATTGAAATCGAACTGATTCGAAATGGACAAAGGCGTTCATTCTTTTCAGAAACATTTGATTTATCAAACCCAATAAATATAGATGGGCATATCGCCAAAGCGACTTCTTCATTGCAGGCACAAGGTGTAAGTAGTGAAAATATTGAATCGGTAATTACAATCTTCGAAGAATTCAAGTTTGTGAGCACTACGAATTGTCAGGCTATTCACCTTGGAGAGGAATTAAGTTCGGATACTAGAGTCATTGAAGACCTGGCTTCAGAATTTAACAGAATATCAGCTGGTATTCGTGGAGAGGGTGATTTTGAAAGAAGTGTTGAGCTTTTCGAAGTCACTGTTCCCAATGTTGGAAAAATTCAACTGCGCGCTTTGATTGATAGTCAGGGACATCCAGTTAAATTAAGTCTTTCCCAAGGCGGCGGAAGTTTAAAAGATTTCAAGGTTGAAAGAAATGATGACACTTTTATTTTATCAACTCATGACGGTAAACAAATTATAAAAATTAAAAACCATGGAATGAAAAACGAGCTCGTTAGTATTTACACTCTTGGTCGCGATGGTCTGGAAACAGAATCAAGAACTCATATCAAACTGGGATCTGAGGACCGAAACTTAAAAGCTACTATTATTGCAAGCTCAGATCGAGTTGCAAGGGAGAGAGTTGGAGCTGTTCATTTGACTTCGATCTCTATTGAACACAGACCTGTGGTTAGAAATGCTCAGATGAATCTTTATATACCGTCTTTAGAAGTAGAAACTTTAAAGCAAAAAATAACCGATCTTCCTTTTGGACATCAAGCCCTTGGATTAAATACCTTAAATGCGCGAGTACAAAACGTATACGATTCATGTCTATCTGAGGCCTTTGTTCTTCGACGTGAGTTATCAACTGCTGGTTCAGACTCTCAGCTAACTCAAAACTGTCTCTTTAGAACTGGTCTTGAAATGGCGGATCTATCTTACGCTTCAGATGAAACAAAACAAAAAGATTTTAGAAGCTGTCTCATTGAAAGTGGAGCTATTATTGGTTCTGTTGAACAACGTAGCTTTAATGATGAGTATATAGCGTCTAACGACTACTCAAAATTGAAACAGTGTGAAGGAAGGTTGATTGAGAATTCACTTCGCCTTGAACTAGCGGGATTAGTGCAACAAAGTTTTTTAAGACAGGATGAATCCTTTGCGCCAATAAGTACAAGAATAACTGAACTGGCCATCCAGACCTTTCGTGATTGCGACAGCGAAAATTGTGAGCTAGTTGCAATTCAAAAAGCTAAAGCTGAAATCTACAAGCTAAACTACATTAAATGGTTTAATGATTCGATTGTTAATCAAAATGTTAAACGGGAAGCTTTGGTTAAAGATTTTGATGATTGTTTAGAGGATGCTGAGTTTTCAGCTTGTCAGCGTGAATTGATCTCAAAGTCTATATCACTCTTACCATCAAAAATGCTTGAGTCAATTGCCAGAGATTCTGGTCTTGGTGATGTTCGTTTTAATGAGCAGGACAATATTTCAGTCAATTCATGTATAAGTGAAAACCTAACACGCATTGAAACCCAGAATTTTACAAGTGTTGATGAGTGGAGATATCGTTGTAGCTTTGATTATTTTAAAACAAAGATTTCTTCTCTTACGAGTCATTTTTATGAGAACCAGCTGGCGAACTATCATTTAACATCGCCTATTGAAACTGTAGAAAGTTTTATGCAAAACTCTGTGCCACAAATACAGAGCGTTGCAGATGCCAAAAAATTTGTAGAACAAGCATCAGTGATGGCATACTCAACAGCTTTTTCTGGCTTCGTTGATTCTCGTCTTAACTCTAAACTCCCAACGAATGGTGAAAATCCAGCTTACGAAGTTGCAGCACATGAGGAAGTTAGAGACAATTTAGCTGCAATTACTGAACCAGGGACTTATGATCTACTTGAAGGAAGTGCTGCCTATTTACGTCGTGCTTTGACAACGAGAGGTGTCGATGGTGTCAAGACAGCTTTTAATGACATCGTGATGCGAGCTCATATCCAACCAAGAATGTACGAACTTGTTTCAAGCTTAAAAGATGACTTTAAAGATGAGTCATTTGAGCAAGTCGTTACTGATATTTCAAAACAATATGAAGATTGCTGGAAAGACTATGATGCCAACTCTTCATCCGACGTATTAGATTTTGGTATTCATTGTGACAAGGAATCTTTGGCGCAAGAACAATTCCAATTAGTTCTTCAACAAATGAAAAACTTTGTTTCAAAAAGATTTCCATTATCTTCTATTGAAGCAAATGAAATCCTAAGTCCACTTTATTATCTTGATAAGTGTTATAGAGATGGTGATGCTTTAGGAAACAAGACTGTAGAAGAATATAGACTTTGGTTAAAGTCTTGTTCTGCAGTCACAAAGATTGATATCGCCTCCAATCTTTTTGAAAAGCTACAACAAAAATATAATCCGGTTTTAACAAACTCTGATAAGACAGCTCTTAATTCTCAGATGGCTTGTTTTTCTGATAAACTCAAGACCATCGTCAGTGACAGAGATGTAAAATGGTTTAAACCCCAATTCTCAGCTGTGACATCAGTCGGCCAGTCTAGGCCTTTAGACGACATTATTAGCGCCAGCAATTCCCTAGTTGGTGCAGGAAGTTTAATTTCTCTAATGTTCCCTAATGAAAACTTTGATCAACGCTTTAAAGAATCTGATCGTACGGTTCTTCATGGGTATCTTGATGATCTAAGTCAAGTCGATGAAGCTAAGTTTGATAGTTTAATGACTGACTTAGGGGGTTGTGCCAACAACTTTAACCAAACTCTAGCGACTGGATTTAGATCTTACTTAATATCCTCTGTTCCAAATTTATTTAGTCGCTTAAGTCCAAATCTTAGTGCGGTTCAAAATCAAATTCTTCAAGAGGTTATTGATGTTGAACTTGCGCAACTATTATTAAGTGTTCAAGCAAAAAATGAATATCGCACTATCGCTGGCGACGGTCCAGGTTCCGATATTGTGACTTCAGAGTTTACAGTTCAGGCTCTCGCTCGATTCATTGAAGGTATGGGACTGTATATTTCACAGGGCTTCGTTTTTGATATGGATGGTATGAAAACAGAGCTTGCTGTCTTTAAGGAAGAACTCAAAGACGCGCTTCAATGGGTTGTAGACTCTGATCAACCAGTTCCGCTTCAAGAATTAGGACGATTTTTTAGTGAGAGTCAGCTAGCTGATCATATGGCACTTGCTCATGTTGCTAAAAATACGGATGAGAATTTTAAAGCGTTTTTATCATCAATGTACGACCGTGAAGTTGCAGATTTTTGGCAAGAGGTTAGAGATAGTAACTCAGGCTTCTTTGCATGGATAACTGGTCGAGATGCAAATTATTTATCAAGTGATCAAAAAACGAAGTTACGCGAAATTGAAGCTAAATATGATTCTCTTAAAAGTCTAAGTCATCGCATGACTTCATCTTATGATTTTAGAAGAATATTTAATGTTCATAATAGAGAAGGAAGAGCAGCTCTTGATCTTATTATGCAAAATGAATTCTTACCTCGAGTGACTGGTCGTGTTCCTTCAGCAACTAACCGTGCAGCTGTAGACCAGGCCATCGCTGGAAGAATTTTAGCAGATAATACCGCTGGAGGATTTGCTGAGCGCTTTGTCCGTGAGATGGCCCAAGAGTATTTAACGAAGCAATCTCGCTCTAAGTGGGGAATCACAAAGTGGTTGTTCTACGATACAGGGGATTTTGATTGGGAAGTTTTACGTGACACTCCTTCAGGAAAAAAGGCTATCGAGTATTATGGTCGATATGTATTACTTCCTAAGATGTTGGGTAAGAATGTCAGTCGTTACCAAGAAAATATCCATAAAACTCGATTTGAAGCATTATTACGCGAAGCCCAATCGGAAAATTGATAGGTTACACTAATACTATATATTCATTGTATCTAATTGATGAACCGAGTCATGTAAGTTACCGATATCATTCTAAATCCTAATGAAATCCTCATAATAGAGTCAATAAATTCAGTTATTTATAACATTTTTCAAATTTGCATCGACCTAACGCTCGGGATATTCTCCCTTCGCCCAAAATATCCTACTGAATTAATAAGGAAGGCAGCGTGGGTTCGAAGCTGATAATTATATTAGCGTTTTTAACGAGTTACAGTTTTGTCGCCCATGCGATTTCTGTAGAGCGTGAACAAGAACTCAATCAAGAGTTTAAGGCTTACTGCGATCAAGTTTCAAAGTATGTGATTAAGAATCGTTATAGCGTTACATGCGATACCGACTACCATCATTATAATTCTCGTGCGGCACTTAATCATTACAACTCAAATCCAGACCACGATATTAAAATTGCAAACTATAATCTGTTGCATCCAGGTTCAAATAAAAACTCTTATAAAGATATTGCACTCGTTGCCCAAATTATTAATGAGTACGATTTAGTTTCTGCCCAAGAGCTTATTCCACGACTTGGCAATGATATGAGACATAATAATGATCTCGTAGATATGATCGAAGACACAAAGAATTACGACCTTGAAAAGCTTTATAAAATTCCAGGTTATATTTTAATTCTAGAAGAATTAAGAAAACTAGATCCAAGCTGGGCCTTGATTACTAGTCCACGTGGAGAGGCTTCTTCTCCTTCAAGTGTTCACGAAATGTTGGGGTTCTTTTATCGTGCTTCAATTGTGCGTCCAAAAGAAACTGAGCATTGCTCTGAGCTTGCGACTAAGAATGATCGTGAAGATGCTAATACAAGCTTTGCTTGTTATCCGCTTTTTAGAGCGCCATTCTTTAGAGTTGATGCTGCCGATGGTTTTTCTCGAAAGCCGTTTGTTTCAAGTTTTGAAAGTGGAGAATACGATTTCACCATCATGAATGCTCACGTTATTTTTACTTCACCAAAAGACGAAGAAACCATGAGCTGGATTTCTAATTTAGCCTTTGGGGTGGATGATTATTCACAGGTTGGCACGGGTGTTACCAAAGAAACTTATGCAAGATTTGCAGAAGTTCGCTTAACGCTTGAAATGCTCGAGATCTTTAGTAAAAATTATAAAGAGCAGGATTTATTCTTCTCAGCTGATATGAATCTCGAAAGTAAGATTTCATACTGGCAAACTCTTATGGGCGACTTTAATAGCTTCACTCTTATCAGCGAGCTTCCAACCAGTTTGACGAATTATCGTTATGGTCGTGGCGATGTCGAAACAAATGGCTTTTCAAGTAATTATGATCATTTTATTTACAACAATAAAGCTAATAAAAATTGCATCACAGATAAAAGCGGAAAAATAGAAGTTACTCGTCAAAGTTACTTTGAAGATCATGTCGACGAGTGGATGAGAGAGAATTACCTTGCACGTGAAGAAACCTCCGATGCTGACGAGCCTTATCGCTTTTCTTCGAAAGGAAAAAAGATAATGGAGCGCAAACTTCAAGAACATAGGCAATTCTTAGAAGAATCTCGAATCATTGTTGACGGGAAAATTGTTGCTCAATTTGAAGATGTAGAAAAAGAACTAGAGATTTACAAACGTCGTGTTTTTGACGAGCAATTAAGTGATTTTACCTATTATAAGCTCTATCGTGAGCTTATCTCAGATCACTTTCCAATCTCCATTACCTGTAAAAACTAATTAAAGTATTTTTGGAAACAAGGCTTGTGGCTCACTTAAATTATAAGTGGTCTCTCCAAATTTAATACTATCAAAACGAGAAACCTCTACGCCTAAAGAAGCGAGTGTTGCAGGTCCTGTTTGCGGTAAAAATGGAGTGATCAAGCAAGCTAGGCCATGAATCGCGTAGAGACAGTTATAAACAACTGGCTTTAAAGCTTCTGGATCCGTTTTAAGCTTCCATGGCTCACTGTCATTTACATACTGATTGGCTTTATTAACGTATTCCCAAAGGATATCAAGGGCCCTGTTATGCTCTTTTTTATCCATGCATGTTTTCATGCGATCAAAGCTATCGCCAAAATCAAACGCCTTAGTGACGCCTTCACCTGATATTTGCGTTGGAAGATGCTTAAGTGAAAGTTTCACTACACGCATAATCAAATTTCCGTAATCATTTCCAAGTTCATTATTATGCTTATCAATCAGTTCTTGCTCAGAGAAGCTTCCATCACTTTGAGCCGAGATGGCTCGAAGTAAGTAATAGCGAAAAGTATCAACGGGATATTTCGAAAGCATATCAGAGGGATCAACGCCGTTGCCAAGAGACTTCGACATCTTTCTTCCATCAGCAGCTAAGATCATTCCGTGAACGTAGACTTGTTTAGGTAATGGAAGAGATAAGGCGTTCAGCATACAAGGCCAAATCACGCAGTGAAACCAAATAATATCCTTGCCTATAACATGGACGTCAGCTGGCCAATAAGCACGCTGTTCTTCAGACAGAGCAGAGTAATAATTAATGAGAGCATCAAACCATGTATACATGATGAATTTTTCATTACCCGGAACAGGGATTCCCCAGGCGTCTTTATTTGGTCTAGAGATGGCGAGGTCACGTAGGGGCTCAGCTTCTAGACGTCTTAGAACTTCATTATAAGAATTTTTAGGAACAACAAATTGAGGATTCGATCTTAAAAATCCTAAAATGAATTCTTCATATTTAGACATTTTGAAGAAATAACCTTCTTCTTCTTTAAGCTCTAGTTTTGTTTTGTGATCAGGACAAATTCCTTCAGGAGCTTGAAGTTCGGTGTAAAAATTTTCACAAGCTAAGCAATATTGTCCCGAGTAAGACCCAAAATAAATATCGCCTTGAGCTTCAAGTTTTCTCCAAAAGTCGCAGGCGACTTTGGCATGGCGATCTTCAGTGGTTCGAATAAAATCGTCATTTGATAGATTTAGGCCCTGGCAAAGTTTCTTAAAACCCTCTACTTGAGAATCGACGTACTCTTTCGTGTTAACGCCTGCTTTAGCTGCTGATTCAACAAGCTTTTGACCATTTTCATCTGTACCTGTTAGAAAATAGGTATCTTTACCTAAGAAGCGATTCCATCTTGCATAGCAATCTGTGACAACCTTTTCATAGGCATGACCCATATGAGGAGTACCGTTTGGGTAATCAATAGCGGTTGTGATGTAGAATTTTTCGGCCATGGGCCATCTCCAAGATAAAAATATTTGAATTTATAACACGAGCCTAGCGAATAGCCCACATCAAGCGCAGTTTTCGCCACAGATTGAGACGGTGCGATATAACAATCCCAAGCACTTGATCCTGATGGATAGGAACATCATTTTGCTTAGAAGCTAGTCCGCGCGTCTGGATAAGATCGTTATCTCCGTCCGTTACATAGCGGTTTACGTGCCTAACGTAGTGGCAAATGAGTTCTCTATCTCCTTTGAACACTATGATATCAAAGCGAGCAATGGGGCGTGTGAGTTTGGTTATAATCACGGTTTGGTTAACCTTGATAACAGGCTCCATACTTCCAGATATAATTTTAATAGGAATCATGCCCTTTTCTTCAAGCATTTGCCTTGCTTGATCAAATAATAATTGCAGTGCAGCGGGGCTACTCATTCAATCTCTTTTTAAGCCATTCATAGAAGCAACCAAAAGTTATTTTCTGGGCGTATGGAGGAGCCCAATAAGTTTTAATTTTGACTTCATTTTTTTCTAAAACTTTCAATATGGGCTCTGCATATGGAGCGACTGTTTTATGTGAGGGTAATATTGGCTCAAGAATTCTAATAGAGTGGTTAGGTGACTGCTTAAGAAGAAAGCATTGGTTTGTTTGGCTTGGTTCATAAAGAGGCTGAGCTTTTAAAGAAAGAAGATAATGATTTAAGTAGCTATCGCCAATAACAAGAAAGTTTTCCTGAATTTCTAAAAAAGACCAATTATTAAAAGAAGGAATTTGATCAAAATCATTCTCCGATATAACAGTAGCTTTAGGAATGATTCGCTTTAAAATACGTGTGAACTCATAGGCGGGATGAATTTCTTCAGATGGTAATTGGTAAAACTGATTTTCTCGCATCAGCATTAAGACTACAAAGTCTTCATCTTTAAGATCACTTCTAAACTCTCTTGCCTTAATGAGTGTCTCTTCAAAATGTTCGGGTGAAGTAAAAGCACCATTAATTAAAGTATACATTAGAACTTTCTTAGTATTTTTAACGTAGGGACGATTTGAAACCAAATCAAAATATAATGAGCTAATCTGCTTTTCTACAGGTAAGACAAATTGCAATTCCTTTCTAAAAATGAGTTGGCATTCAAGATCATGGAACACTTCTGTATTTAGAGCATCCAGTAAGGAAAGTGCTCCATCTCGAACGAGCCAACACGGATGTGTATTTAGTAGTTCTAATGTCTTGGGCTCATAGGTGAAACATGGATTAAGTGGACTAAAGTAATCCTTAGAAAGAGGATCTGTCGCCCAAGTTAGATGTAGGTTTGAATAATTACAATCAGTTTTTTTAAAGCCACTTAAATAGAGTTGCTCCATCAGACGATTATTAGGGATTGAACTAATCTCGTCTTTCAGTTTTTCTATAGTAAGGGGCATAGATATCCTCGTAATAAGCGTTGTAGGCTAGTGGGATTCGGGGGTGGCTAAACGGGCTATAGTGATTACTTTTAAAAAGTGCCGACATCGTTTTTAATTTTGGTGTAAAACCAGAAAAGACTTTATTCCCTTTAAAGACTATTTTTTCAATCGTTTTTATATTTGAAGTTATTGAAAACTTACTAGCGTAAAGATCATGAATTTTTTGACGCTCACTCTCTTTAAGTTTCCCTTTTTGAAAAGCTGAATGCAAGGCTGAAACAAATTGATCTGCATCAAAGCTTAAGCGATGATTCTTCATTGAAACTGAAATAAGCTCGCAGTATTTTGATTTGAGAGCGAACGAGCTATAGCCGGCCCAGTCAGTAAGTATTGCTTTAGTACCACACAAAAGAGACTCAATTGGAGACATTCCATAGTCTTCATCATTATGAAGACTTAAAGAAATGAATGTATCGCTGGCTCTGTAATACTTCACTAATTCTTCTGGCTCTAAACTTCCGACATAATGAATTCTGTCTTTAAGATTATCGTGAAGGTTATGGAGCTTTAAATTTACATGAGAGTGATATTGATTGCTTGATAAGTAATTACCAATAAAAGGAGTTCCAAGCTGATCAAAAGCACCTGCAAAAAGAAATAATGGAGGTTTTTTAGTTTCTTTGAACGCTAGTTCAAATAAATTAATCATTTCTAGTGTGTTTTTTTGAGGTGAAAGTCTTCCTGTATACAAAAAGACAAAATCATCTTTCTTAATTCCGAGCTCTTCTCTTGCCTTCTCCCTTAAGGATTGATCAAAGTAAAACCGTTGATCGTCTACAGGAAACGGACAGTAATTAACAGCTTTAGGGTTTTCTGTGAAACTAGAAATGAGTTCAACTTGTTTATGTGAAGCTGCTATAAACTGACACTGATCTTTCTTTAAAAGTCTTCCAGCACTCACCCAATCAACTGTAAAGAGAGTAAAATCGCCGTAAACATGAAAAATAAAGTGACACTTTTTAGGATTAAGTTCTTTATAATATTTTAGAAAATGTAATGGATGCGGCTGATGATCCATGAACACAACAATATCTGGTTTCCAATCAGATGTTTTTTTGACTTGATCAATGAGATCAAGCTCACTTTGGTTGTTATGATAATTAAAATATTCAATTTCAACCAGGCCATCTGAATGATCAGCAATAGAGCGATAACATGCATCAATATTAGGTGTAATAATGCGACAGCTCTGCCAGATGGAAGGGTTAGTCGCCACTATTATTGCAAGTCTAGTTTTCTTCATAATGAGAACATAATCTTAACATGAACTAGACGATTGGTGACTCTTGTTTTTATGTGTGAAAGGATAATTCATGGCCAAGAGTCCTCCAAAAAGTAAATTTCTTCGCTCGGCAAAACTCCTATCTGCAGCGGGACGCTATGCAGTAGGTGAAATTGCTCAAAAATATAAAACTGAGCATTCTACTAGAGTAAACGAAGCCCTCTTTAAGCGAGCTGCTAAGCTGGTTGAAAGCTTGGATCAATTGAAAGGATTTCCCTTAAAAGTTGGGCAACTACTTAGTCTAGATACCACAGGTATTTTACCTGATGAAATTAGAAAAATTTTTGAAAAGCTTCAAAATCAAGCAACTCCAATTGATCAAGATATTATGAAGAAAGTTTTAAACGATCAACTTGGTTCTAAAGTAAATGAACTAGAAATTAATTGGAGTCCTATTGCGAGCGCAAGTCTTGGACAGGTCTATAGCGCTAAGACAAAAGATAATAAATCAATTGTTCTAAAAATTCAGTATCCCGGTATTGAAAACTCTCTTGATGGAGATCTTCTTGTTATTAAAAAACTGACTCCATTGATCACAGCGATGACTGGTAAAAAGGTTGATTTAACAGGTGTATTTGATGAACTCTCAGAGATGTTTAATCGAGAAATTGATTATGTCCGAGAAGCTAAAATGTTAACTCGTTTTTCAACTTTAGCCCAAGACTCAAAACAGTGGAGAGTTCCAGTTCTTTATCCAGAATTTTGTTCCTCAAAAGTGATTGCGATGGAGATGCTTTCTGGAAAATCAATTTCACAGTGGATTGAAAATTCACCAACGCAAGTTGAAAAAGAAAAGTTAGCAGCAAAGGCAATTGATTTATTTTGTTGTGAATTATTTAAATGGAATATCGTGCAAACAGATCCAAATTTCGCCAATTTTTTAGTCTTAGATGACGGTCGTCTGGGCCTACTCGATTTTGGGGCGAGTATGGAGTTTGGGCAAGGTTTTGTTGAGAAATATCGATCATTGCTTTTGGCCTTAAAAAAAGGCGACGCCAATGAAGTGATTAGACTATCAATTGATTTTGATCTTCTCGATCGACGTGAAAGTGAAAAAGCGAAAGAGACATACCTTAAAATGGTAGAAGTTTCTGTAAGACCATTTTTAGAAAATGGCGTGTTTAAATTTAGAGATGAAAGCTATATAGAACTAACAAAAAATGTATCAATGGACTTTATTCGAGAGACGAAATTTTCACCACCTCCAAAGCACTTAATCTTTTTGCATAGAAAACTTGGCGGAATTTATAGCCTGCTTCATCGACTTGACGTTGAAATAGACTTAAAACCTTTTTGGGATAAGTGGATTGAAAGAAACTAGATAAACTCTTTTGTAATTGCCTTTTTAACTCGATTCCAAATTCCGTCCCAAAGCTCTCCCTGCTGTTCAGGTTTTTTCAAAAGAACTATGGCTTTTGCATTTGGCTTTTGTGCGGCTTCTCGCATTTTTTGATAAAGCTCTCTAGCAGCAATATTGGGATCACTACTAAGCTCGATGAGTGCAAAGTGAATGTCTTTAAGTTCTTCAGGTTGAGCTTCATAGCTTAAATACATTGGAAGATCAGGCATATAATGATGTTTCAAGTGTCCAGGAGAAACAGGGCTCTCTTTTACGACAACGTCTATATCAGTTATATTTTTAATCATTGATGGAGTTATCGCGCCAGGGCGATAAACTTCTATATGATCTTCAAAGATACCAATGACAGTCGACTCAATTCCTATTTCACAAGCTCCGCCATCGATAGTGAAGACTTCACCATTAAATTCTGAATCGACATGTGCTTTTTGTGTCGGACTAGTTTTACCAAAACGATTCGCACTTGGTGCAGCGAGTGGTCCACTATAATGAATGAGTTCTAATGTTAAAGGGTGGTTTGGGCAACGAAGCCCAACCGTTTCTAGGCCAGATGTAATTTTACTTGAGATATGACTCGCTTTAGGTAGAACCATCGTTAGTGGTCCAGGCCAAAAAGCGTTGGCTAGTAGTTCAGCATGTAATGGCCATGAACTAGTGCATTTTAGAGCTTGCTCAATACTTTCAACATGGACAATCAAAGGATCAAAATCTGGACGCTCTTTTGTTGTAAAGATTTTATCAATACCTTCAGGAGAATCAATTTTAGCCGCTAGTCCATACACTGTTTCAGTCGGTATTCCTACGACGCCACCGGCATCTAAAATGGATAAAGCTTTTTTGGTATCGTTAGAACTCATGTTTCGCCTTTGATCAATAATTAACTCAAATCTCTAGTATGTGTCTAGTTAGCTTCGATAAGTTTAGAATACTCTGCATCCTGTGGTGACCATAAAACGAAATCAGCTAAATAATGATAAAAAGAGGGGAGTGTCACTGCGACTGTTGCCAAGCTTGGCAACACAAGTCCTGCATATTCTTCGGACTTAAAAATATCAACCAAATTAATTGTAAAATAATATTCGAGAATCCCAAAAGTCATCGAAACAAATAAGATAACAATCAACATAAAGTTCTGTTTTGACTTCCATAAACCCTTTTGAATTTTAGCCTTAGCTGTTGAAATCATATGGAAGTAAGTTAATCCATGAAGGGCAATTAAAGGAAGAAAGCTTTTATAGAATTCGTCTGCAATATTGAAACAATGAATAATGATAAATATGGGAAAGAGATAAGAACTTAAACTACAAAAATTGACTTGAGACTTTTTAAAATCGAAGAAGATTCTAACCAAAGATCGTAAAAAAATAATAACCATTACTCCTAAAATGATGGAGTAAAGAGGGTTTGAAGGATATAAAAAAAGATCATCTTCAAAAAAGAAACCGTCATAACCATTTGATGTTCTAAAATGGTAACTCAAAAATGATAAAGAACTGATAGATACTAATTCAAGAGAATAAGATGAGGAACCAGGATTCATACTAAGTGTTATTTTATGATATCTATAAAATTGCAAAAGATAATGAAAGATTGAGATATATAAGAAAAAAGTCCAAAAATAAGGGACACCAAAATAACACCATATAAAAACAAGTGAGATGATAAATAGAGGCATAATTGTGTTGAGTTTTTTAAATCGAAATCTTTCTTGTTTATTCATCAGTGTTCTAAAAATTGTTGAATAACAATGAGAAGAGTCTATTCCAATTAGAATAATAAAAATTAAATAAGAACTAAGCCCAATGTCTTGAGCAAAATTCAGTTGAAAAATGAGTAGAAGAGGAATGACATATAATTTAGTCATCTCTTGCCAAATATTTCCTAGAAACCACATGTTTTAATTATATCATGTAGAGTTAAAAATTTTTTAAAAAGAAAAGGGGCTTATTTAGCTCAAGTATTAAAAATTAGCTGGAATGATTTTACTATCAGGAAAGAGGTTTGAGTCTTTTTCGTAGAAATCCAAACTTGGAAGTTCAATATTAGTGATGAAGTTTTGCTCGGTATCGACTTCAATGATTATAGCGTTCTTTTCATTGACACCCTCAAAGGCAATCTTGGCAAAGTTAAAGAGTTTTAAGCAGGCATGATCATCTAAAGCAAACTGAGCCACACGAATCTTATACTGGTTTTTATACTCAATCCTACTTCTGGTATCACCATACCATGGATTAAAGCTACAAATGAGCTCTTGCGCTCTACCATCAATAGTGTAGAGGTTAATGATATCTAAACTATCCCATTCCATTTTGGTAAATCGAAGTTGAATCTTACTTGGAATTTCACCTTTAAGCTTAACTTTGGTTTGTCTGGACTGCGCCATAGCCGGTAAAATAGCGCAAAAAGCAAAAAAGACGAGAATGATTGTTTTATTCATTTGTACTCCATCTAAGGATCATTCCTGATTTTCGTTTTAATTTAAAGATGGCCGTGTGAAAATTGACATGAATTGACCTAATACCAATCTAGCAGGAGTAGAAATAACAATGTTTAAGGAATTTAAGCAATTTGCAATGAAAGGGAATGTTCTTGATTTAGCAGTTGGTATGATAATCGGAGCTGCTTTTACATCAATCGTAAAAGGATTAGTCGATAATATTTTGGGACCGATTCTGGGCCTAATCACTGGCGGGGTAAATCTTACCTATATGAAGATCGTTTTATCCGGTGAAGGGGAAGCAGCTGTAACGATGAATATTGGTTTGTTCATTCAATCTGTTATTAACTTTATCCTCGTTGCTTTTTCGGTGTTCCTGCTTGTAAAAGCTATTAGGAGCATGGAAAAGAAAGAGGAAGCGAAGCCTGTAGATCCACCAGCTCCACCTAAGTCTGAAATATTATTAGAAGAAATTAGAGATCTACTTAAAAAATAAATCGGTTCACAATAAATTCACAATAAATTTTCAAATAAAAATTAATGAGCATGCTTAAATACTCCAGTTGCAAAAAACTGGAGGTTTATTTGAAATATTTTATACTAGGGACAACTTTACTTTTGTCCACATCAGTCTACGCGTGCGAAACATTATCAGGGTGTTTAAGTGAAGCGAGTACCATCACTGGACAACATTATGTCGTTAAAGACACTTTAAAGGATAAGTTACAAGAGCCATTACCTTCATTAGATAAGGAAAATGCAGACTTTGTCATCTCTCATCTACTTAATATGTATGGCTATGCTCGTATTAAAATTAAAGATGATATGTGGAAGATAATAAGTGCTAGAGACATTCGATACAACGCTTTACCGATGGTGAATTCCTCTAAAGAGAGTGCTCCTTCTTTAGATTTTACTGAAGATTATAAAATGCTTAAATACAAAGCGAGTTATCCAGAGTCAGTTCGTTCTTTGTCTCGTTCTTTACGCCCATTCCTATCTCGATATGGAAGAATCGTAGACATCGATCACTCAGGGATTATTATTGTGCAAGATACTTCAAGTAACTTAAAAAGGTTATATCAATTAATTATTGAAGCTGATCATGAGCTGAGTAGTAAACAAGTCGAAAGTCTTGAAAAAAATGAGGAGATGGAAAAAAAGCTCAAGCTAATTAAAGCTCGAGCTTGTGATAAAAATACTTAATTACTCTATTTCGCCAACAGCACGCCATACAGCTGTTCTTAATAGATCAGCTGCTATGACGCCTAAATTTGCTTCTTCGAATTTTTCGGGTTTTTCCATCTCTCTTGTCGAAACAGCAAATAAAACATCGCCATCCCAAGGTGTATGAAACGGATCAATAACTCTTGCCATAGAAGTATGGGCCATAATGGCAAGCCTCTTAAGAGCTAGGCGATCAAACTTAACATTTGTGATGACAGCAGTGATTGTAGTATTTCCTTTCGTTGGAGTACTTTCGATCTTCTCTTTAACTCGATCGAAAATATTAATACGTTTACCTGTTTTCTCATCAAGACTTCCCTTGATAATTTTTCCTTGTTCATTAAGAATATTGCCGACAGCGTTGACCACTGTAATAACTAGAACTTTAATTCCATTCTTCTCGAAGTAGGCAGCACCTTGTCCGGATTTTTCTGGTTTAAGTTCATCGAACCATTTTCCAACGCTGACATGAGTTCCACCACCAACGCGGCCGTAGGGAACTTTATTTTTTTCTCTGGCATTGAAGGCTTTCGCGCCTAAAGCTTTGTCGGGATAAACAGATGTATCTCTACCGGTAAAATCATAAACAATAGCAGCAGGGACAGAAGGGATAGTTTCAAATTTAACTTTACCACCACGAAGTTTTAATATTTCTGCGGCTACGCCATCAGCAGCTTCAAGTCCAAATGTAGAGCCACCTGAAAGAGTGATAGCATCGAGCCAACCCCAAGTATTATTTTCGTCAATCGATGAACCTTCACGCACGGCCACAGCACCACCACGTGAATCCATGGCGGCAATAGCACCTTTTGGAAAGTAGATGACAGTTGTGCCAGTAGGCCCAGCAGGGTCAGTGGCAACACCAACTTCAAGGTTATCAAAATTTGTTTTGAGCATAGTCTTTTCCGCGGATAGGGCGCATGAGCACGCTAAGATCACGAAAAGGCAAATTTCCAAGCGCATGGAAAAGCCTCCCGGGGTTTGGTTTAAAGTTAAGCTTTAATACCGGCCGAGGAGACTTTCGTCACGAGACAAAATTCGAACTTAATGGGTACTAAAATTCCAGTCAAACGTTTGAGCGCCGCTAACCTTTTGAGTTGCTTGGGCCATTGAGTCTTCAGTGAAGTAGAAAACAAATGGCACGCGCTCACGCGGAGCGTAATTGGCTAACCAGCTCGTCCACCAACCTGGATTGGTATGAATATTATGAGTTCTTGGAGCTCCGGCAATATCGTGAATAGCTTCGCCGCCGTCACCAACTGGCGCCGTACATAGCCAGCTTGTACAGTTGTGAGATTGGGAGCTTGAAGTTGGACGGTTATTTGTTAGTGTGTTTCTGGTATTTCCTGTAACACCATCATAACCAGAGTCTCCTAACAATTTATCGCCATCATTAACTCCGTTATCAACATACTTACGTAGACGAAGAAACTCATCTGATTCAAGTTCAAGAAATGTCTCTAGTCGATCCGAACTTGGGATTGGATAAGCATCCATGTCGACATCAGAACTGAAGTAGAAATTGAATGATTTGTCTCCGACTCGTGTGTAAAGATGTCCACCGCCGCTAGACATTGGAAACGAAACTGTATTTTCAGAAGTAGCTGCAAAGTAATCATCAAAAAAAGCTTTCTTTTGATTATCGCTCAAACCTTTAAGGCTAACGATATAAACATCACGGCGACCACCTGGTTCATTGTTAAATTTGAATTTAACTTTTTCAACCTTTTTAAGAATGGTTGGATGCTTAGACTGAAGCTGCGCCATTCTTTCATTAATAGGGCCACTCCAAATTTTTGAAGGAAAAGATTCTTTAAGTGGACCAGAAGAAATAGAGATTTCTCTTATGACCGAATCTATTGAGGAGCCACGTTCTGCTGTGAAAATAACATTTTCTTCATAGTCCTCAAAAGCTTTGGCAAGTTTTGATTTGTTAGCAAATTCTGCAAGAGCACCTTGGATTTCAGCTTTAGCGTGCTGATCGTCTATAGCTCCACTTCGCATTCTCGCAGTTATGTCAGATAGCTTAGCCACGTAGGCATCTTGAGCCTGTTGAACTTTATTAGCGATACTCGTTGCCTTGATCGCTTCCAGATGTTCACCCCAGTCACGCATAGGATAGGCAAAGTTTTTAAAGATATCCAAAGCCTTCTTTTCAGCTGCTGTATAGGTATATTGAGGATTGGCTTTATTTGGGAAAAGTCTTTTTAATTCATCGCGAACATTTTTTGGTAGCTTGGCAAAATCATTATCTAGATGAAAGCTTTTAAGCGAAGCAAGTTCATCAAGTCCACCTGTTCCATGTTGCATGAAATATAGAGAACGTAGCAGACGATCTGATAGAAGGGTGAAGTTCTTGTGAGCATCGCGCACTTCAAGAACAATTCGTTCTTGTCCTAAAATATCTGGACGGTAAACTGTTCCACCAGTGTATTTAAATGAATTTTCTAAACCTGAGATGACTTCTAAAGAAGCGTCATCAAACTTATCGCCATGAGCATTTGCTCTAAGCATTTGATTAAGTTGGCGTTGTTTCGCTGAAGTCATTGGTCCTAAAAAAGGATGCTCAAAGTTTCTTGCAACTAAGCGCTCAGGATCTTGTTCGTAGCGAAGGTGACCTGCATTTAGTTTTTGAAGGATGTCGTATTCAGAGTAAAAATTAAACAAGCCGATTTTTTCTTTAACAGCAAGATCTTCTGAAATATTTGCGGCCTGGCCAAAGAAGCTTTCAGGAGGCACCGAAATCGTTGCCTGCATCGACCCCTCTCCAAACTTAGTATTAAGTTTCTTGATCGAACGATACCATTCTTCATAACTATTAAATGGATCTAAAACGAATTCAAGATTTCCTGTATCATCTTGAATGAGTGATTCTGGAAGGAATTTATAACCAGCTTGATCTTTTAATTTAACCAGTCCACCTGGCTTTCTTGGTTCTGGAAATAATCGTTCAATATTATTTCTAACCCAATCAGCTCTATCTTTTACTGAAAGTGTAAACCAACGATCTTTTGACATACCAAAGCCAGGCTTTGGGCCGTATATGGTAACAATCTTATCAATTTCTTGAAGGGTGTACTCAGCTTCGAAGCCAAATTGAAGATGCTTGCCTTCAGAGATGGCTGCACTATCAAATCCAAAAGAAGCTCTAACAATCTTTTTTGATCCACTGACATTAATGTCTGAAAGTGATTCAATTAGATCCTTACAGCTTGAACTTGCAAAGTTTGCCGGATTACGACTTGAGTGTATTTGACTATCGTTCCAAAAAACTATGCTTGGAAAGATAAGCAAAAACGAAAAAAGTGATATTTCTATAAGCCTCACGGGCATTCTCCCTAGCAATTAGTGAGTATCAAAATTCCAATCTAACTTACCAGCTTGTCCAATACTTGATGTTGCTTCTTCTAAGCCTTCATCAGTAAAGTAAAAAGCAAATGGCATACGATCACGTTTTCCATAGTTCACTAGCCAGCTTGTCCACCAACCTGGGTTAGTGTGTATGCGGTGTGATCTAGGCGCGCCAGCCAAATCGTGAATGGCTTCACCATTGTCGCCAATAGGAGCGGTACAAAGCCAACTTGTACAGTTATGAGCTTCGCCAGTTGGTGTATAAGTTCCATCACCTCTATTAAGTACGCGATTGATAATTTGTTGAAAGCGATTTGGCGGATTTGGATTAACGCTACCTGGACGGTTATCGTTAAGCATACCAACCGTTTCACGCTCTACACCTTGGTAGCCAAAGCCACCAATTGTTTTTTGAGAGTTTTCGGTTCCGTTTTCTACATAAAGGCGAAGACGCATAAATTCATCAGGTTCAAGCTCCATGAATGTTTCAAGACGCTTCGAGCTTGGTAATGGATAAGCCCTAGCACTTAAGCCTGAAAGGAAGTCATAGGTCTTATTTCCAAGTCTTGTGTAAAGGTGACCTGCACCACTTGAAAGAGGAAATGAAACAGTATTTTCAGATACAGCTTCATAATACTCTTTAAAGAAAGCTTCTTTTTGTTGTTGTGATAGATCTTTAAGACTTACAACGAAGATGTCTCTACTTCCACCACTAGAGTTATTGTAAGAAAAAGATACGCCTTCCATTTTCTTCATCATTTGTGGAAATTTTTGCTGAAGCAGGGTAACTCTTTCTTTAAGAGGTCCACTCCAGATTTTTTCTGGAAAAGATGAAGCAAGGGCACCAGCTTCAATCGTAGCTTCTCGTACAAATTGGTTAAACGCTACACCACGATTTCCACCGAAGACAACTTCGTCTTCATAGTCAGCGAAGGCCTTTGCAATACCTGAAGAGTTTGAAAACTCTGCCAGGGCACCTTGAATTTCATTAGATGCCACGGAGTCATCAATTTCTTGAGCTCTTAGACGTCCAACGATTGCTCTTAGTTTTTCTTTGTAAGCATCTTGAGCTTGTCTGACTTGATCCGAAATTTCAGTTTTACCAAAAGCTTCTAAATGATCAGACCAGTCACGCATTGGGTAAGCAAAGTTTCTAAAGACATCCAAAGCTTTCTTAAGTTCTGGGTCATAGTCATAGTTTGGATTAGCTTTATTAGGGAAGAGGCGAGTGAGCTCTTCTTGAACTTCGATCGGAAACTTTTCAAAGTCAGCGAACGGATCAAAGTTCTTTAGCCCTTTAAGTTGATCCATGCCACCTGTACCGTGTTGCATGAAGTATAGAGAACGAAGAAGGCGATCAGCTAAAAGAGGAAAGTTTTTATGAGCATCACGCACTTCCATGATGACTCGACGTTCACCTAAAATATCTGGACGGTATACTGTACCGCCTGTGTACTTAAATGAGTTTTCCCAGCCAGCAATTCTTTGTAATCTGTCAGCTTCGTATTTTTCACCAATAGCATTTCCTCGAAGCATAGAATGAAGAATCTCTTGCTTCTTAGAAGTCATAGGGCCTAAGAACGGGTGTTCAAAGTTTCTCGTCACTCTTTTTGTAGGATCTTCTTCGTAGCGACGTGCAGCTGCACTAAGCTTTTGAAGAATATCGTAATCAGAGTAGTAGTTGAAGAATCCGATTTTCTCATCAAGAACTTTTGATGGGTCAACGCCTTCGATATTTCTACCAAAAAAGCTATCAGGTGGTGTTGAGATCGTTGCTTGTTGTGAACCTTCACCAAATGTACGGTTGAGTTTTTGAATTGAATGATACCATTCTTCGAAAGTGTCGAATGGATCTAAGACGAACTCAACGTTACCAGTATCATCAAAAATAAGTGAGTCAGGTAGAAAGTCCATATCTGCATCGCGCTTTAGACGAACGAGTCCACCTTCGGTTCTACTTTGAGGAAAGAGATCTTTAATATGATCACGTACCCATTGAGATCGTTCTGCAACTGGCATATTAAACCAGTCAGCTTCACTGATACCGAATTCAGCTTTTGGTCCGTATACAGTAACGATGCCATCAAGCTCACTGAGCATATATTCAGATTCAAATCCAAACTGAAGATGCTTACCTTGGGCAGCAGCTTCGTCTGTAAATCCAAATGCTGGTCGCATGACTCTGGCAGGAGAATTTAAATTAACGTTAGAAAGCCTTTGAATAAGCTCACGACAACTGTCACTTCCGAAATTGGCCGGTGTTCGTTGTACTGATCCATCTTCGTGCCAATAGACCCAAGTTGGAAAAACGAATAAAAACGCTACCAAGAATATATTTAAATACTTCAAGCGAGCCTCCATTATCTTGGACGTATCGGAGGCTCACGAATAAAGCTTGAGCGAAAAGATGTGGTAATAGCGTAACGTACTGAAAATACTAGGGATTTACTTCCACGGCAACGCTATAGTGTGGGTCTTCAATGATATTCACTTCTACCATTGAGCCTGCATTCTTAAGCAGTCTTCTGCAGTCAGGACTTAGGTGGCGAAGTCTAACTGTTTTTCCAATTTTCAAGTACCTATCAGTAAGTTTTTGAACAGCTTCAAGTCCACTGTGATCAGCAATTCTTGAATCCAAAAAATCAACGATAATTTCTCTTGGATCCTCATGAGGAGTGAACTTCTCTTGAAATGCAGTCGTTGAGGCAAAAAATAATGGCCCCCAAACTTCATAAAGTTTATGTCCTTCATCAGTTGTTGATTTTCTAACTCTAATTCTTTTGGCGCTCTCCCATGAGAACACTAAAGATGAAGCAATAACACCAGCTATAACTGCAACTGCAAGATCAAAAGCAACAGTCATTCCAGTTACGAGTACAATAACGAAGGCATCAGATTTTGGAATATGTTGAATAAACTGGATTGAGGTCCATTCAAAAGTTCCGATACACACAACAAACATAACACCAACCAAAGCTGCGACCGGAATCATCTCGATGAGGTTTGATGCAAATAAAATGAAGACGAGTAAAAAGATAGAAGCACTTAAACCTGACAGTCTACCTCTGGCCCCACTTGTAACGTTGATAATACTTTGGCCAATCATAGCGCAACCACCCATACCACCAAAAAATCCAGTGACGATATTGGCCGCTCCTTGAGCGATACATTCACGATTACTTTGACCACGGGTTTCTGTTAACTCATCAACAAGTGTTAATGTTAGAAGAGATTCAATTAAGCCAACGCAAGCTAAAATCAATGAATATGGAAAAATAATTTTTAATGTTTCAAAGTTAAAAGGAACATTGGGAATACTAAAAATGGGAAAGCCACCTTTGATAGAGGCTAGATCACCAACTGTTTTTGTATCAATATTGAAACCAATAACAATACCTGAAACTATTAATATTGCTGCAAGAGAAGATGGAATCGCTTTTGTTAACTTAGGCAAACCAAAGATGATGATCATCGTTAGTGCAATAAATCCCGCCATCATTAAAAGAGGAATACCACTAAGCCAGACAACAACACCGTTTGTATCAAGAGTTTTAAATTGTGTTAATTGTGCTAGAAAAATAACAATTGCAAGACCATTAACAAATCCTAAAATAACTGGCTCTGGAACTAATCGAATAAATTTTCCAAGTTTTAAAAGACCCATCAAGACTTGTAGTAAACCCATTAAAACAACTGCACTAAATAAATATTCAACTCCATGAGCTGATACAAGTGAGACCATAACAACTGCCAAAGCACCTGTAGCTCCTGAGATCATTCCAGGTCGACCACCAAAAATAGATGTGATCAAGCAAATTAAAAAAGCAGCATATAAACCAACAAGCGGTTGAACACCTGCTACAAAAGCAAAGGCTACTGCTTCAGGAACTAAAGCTAAAGCAACTGTTAAGCCAGCAAGAATTTCAATTTTAAATTCAGCTTTATTTGTTCTGAGATAATTTAATATTGGCAATGGATTCTCGTTGATAAAGACAGATCTTCGTCTGACATGAGGATAAAAGTATAAAACGCAAAGTATCATTCTTAACGTGATTTACGCTCCATGGCAAGTGATTGATTGCACAGATCATTTCTTGGTATAAACATCGAGTGTTTCTTTCTGAGGCTTAGGAGTAAAAGTGATAAAATTTGGTTCTTTTCATGTCGTGATTACATTTCAAATTGATCCCGAAAAATTTGATGAACTTCTTTTATTTGTGAAGGACTTTTTGAATAATGAAGTTAGTAAAGATGAGGGCTTCATTTCATCAAAATTCCATACCAATAAAGAGCGAAATATCTTAATCAATTATGCCACTTGGAAAAGCCAAGAGCATTATGAAAATTATAAAATGAAAACAGGTACCGTTACACAAAGAGCAAAGAAGGTTTTATCATTTAAACCAGTTGGAAATGAAGTGTGGCACATTCTAGAATAAACTTTAAAGGAAAATACAATGACAAATAAAATTGAAATTGATCCAAAAGTCTTTGACCTTTACGATGAATATTGTCACTCACAAATGAGTCGAAGAGACTTTTTAGATAGAGCGGCCATGCTTGGTATTGCCGGAGGAATGGGAGTGATGATGGCCCAAGCACTACTTCCAAATTATGCTAAAGCACAGCTTGTTTCATTTACCGATGAAAGACTTAAAGCAAGTTACGTGACTTACAAATCTGCTGGTGGAAATTCAAAAGACGGATTTATGAGAGGCTATCTTGTTCAACCTAAAGGCGATGGTCCTTTTCCAGCCGTTTTGATTGTTCATGAAAATCGTGGATTGAATCCTTATATTGAAGATGTTGCCAGAAGAGCAGCGATCGAAGGTTTCCTCGCTTATGCGCCGGATGCGCTTTATCCGCTTGGTGGCTACCCTGGCAATGATGAAGATGGAAAAATTCTCCAACAAAAATTAGATAAAGATAAAATTTTTACTGATATGAAAAATGCCGCCTACTTTTTAAAAAACCACAAACTTTCAAACGGTAAGCTTGGAGCAACAGGTTTTTGTTTTGGAGGAGCAGTGGCGAACTTTCTTGCAACTGAATTAGGTGCAGATCTTAAAGCTAGTGCTCCCTTTTATGGAAGCGCGGCTAAGCTTTCAGATGTCAAAAACATAAAAGCAAAAATGTTGATTCATTACGCTAGTGACGATGAAAGAGTAAATGCTATGAAAGAAGATTATGAAAAAGAGTTAGCAAAAAACAACGTTAGCTTTAACATGCATATTTATCCAAATACAAAACATGG
This sequence comes from Bdellovibrionales bacterium CG12_big_fil_rev_8_21_14_0_65_38_15, assembly GCA_002787775.1. Taxonomy (GTDB): domain Bacteria; phylum Bdellovibrionota; class Bacteriovoracia; order Bacteriovoracales; family Bacteriovoracaceae; genus UBA4207. Next base: position 62,839 of record PCUW01000054.1, on the reverse strand, counting down.
TTTTCACAATAACTCGACACCAAGGTATAGTAAGGAAGCCGCAGAATTAGCGTGGGGGCGTACGATCAATCTTTTTAAAGAAAACCTAATAAATAATGGTTAAAATGAAAAAAAGAATCAAAGAGATTTCATTACAATTTGGTTTGGTTTGCTTGACTGTGATCTTGACGATTTTTTGCTTAGAACTCATCTTTTATATGAAAAGCAAACCAGAAGATACTTCACGAAAAACTTTTCGTCATAAATACGAAGTCGTTAAAAGAGATGGTTATAAAGACAATCTAGATTTATATCAAAAAGAGAGAAGGCATAAACTTGGTCGTCTTTACGAGATTTTCAGTGAAACTAAACATCAGATGTATTTTGGTGATGAAATTCTTTGGGAGAAAAAATACACGACAGATCAATTAGGCCGTCGAATAACTGGCGTTGAAGAAAAAAGAAAGTATCATCTTTTATTTTTTGGTGGATCCTATGTTTTTGGCGATGGACTAGATGACAATGCAACTCTTCCTTATCTAGTATCACAAAAGAATTCTAGTATTCACAGTTACAATTATGGCAATTCTGGCTCCACGACTTCACATATGTATGTGCAGCTTCAAAACTTTATTGAGTCAGATCAAATATTGGAGAAACTTGGCGCAGCAATCTATGTCTATAATGACTTTCATATTGATCGAAATATTGGAGCCATGTTTCCCATCTCTTGGAATGAAGGTAATGCGCCTTATTTATTTATTGATGAAAATAATGAGTTAGTTGCAGATGGGAAATTTTATTCAAATAGGTACTTTACAACTCAGCTCTATAAACTCTTAAATAATAGTTACACTCTTAGATATTTTAAAGTGAATCTTCCTTTAACAAGCCTAACACCGAGAGCTTTTTTTCATCCTCTTCTTTTTAAAATAATCAAGTCTTCTTTTGAAATTTATAAAGAGAAATTTCAATCAGATAATTTTATTGTCCTTATCTATCCAGGAAATACTGGAAATGAGAAGTTAATAGATTTTTTAAGAGAAAATAATATTAAGTATTTTGATTATTCGAAACTGTTCGATGGTTATGATTTATCAACTTTAAGATATAATGATGGTCATCCTAATTTAAAAGCTAACGAGTTAGTGGCTTCGAAAATTTTGAAGGATTTATCATTATATTTGAATGATTGAATGACAAGAAACTGTAGATAGAAATCAATCAATTTTGGCAAAAAAAAGCCCAGAAATAAATCTGGGCTTTTTAAATATTCAAATGGCGGGAGCGATGGGACTTGAACCCACGACCTTCGCCGTGACAGGGCGACATTGTAACCAACTCAACTACGCCCCCGCATCAATTGAATGGATGAAAATATAAGGGAGAGGATCGGTTTGGTCAAGCCGAAAAAGACTCATTTATACTATTTTCAGCCCTGTTTACGGGTTCTTACGCAGTAATCCTAAGGCCAGGCGCACCAATTCGTCCTCCAGAGCCGGATCATCTATCTTGTATTTAGAGTGAAATAAGACTGATACCGAGTTAGCCCGAATTGACTGGATCAGGACAAAAAGCATCATATTCATGTTGTCGTCACGAACTTCCTCTTTAAATGGCGTATAGAACTCCTTCACTTTCTCGATCATACGATCGTCCATCTTCTGGAGAAGCTTAATGCGTTCGGGACGATAGAGGGTTGTGACGAAGATTTTAGCCAGGCGTGAATTCTTGCGATTGCTGTCTAGTAAGGCGTGAATAATCGTTCTAGTCGTTAACTCTAAACTAAGATTTTCTTCTGATATAGACGCCAGTGTTTCTTCAATAATTTTAAGATGTCCTTCGATAAATCGCTCCATCAACATTCCAAAGATTGAGTCTTTATTTGGAAAGTATTGATACAGAGATCCGATGCTAACACCTGCAACATCTGCGATATGGTTGGTGGAAACATCCCCACTTTTATCCAAAAGCTGAGTAGTTGCTTTAAGAATTGCCTCAACGGTCACTCTTGCTCGTTCTTGAAGCGGCTTTTTTCGGGTACTTACAGCAGTTTTATTCTTGGCCATGGTTTTTTCCTAAAAGCGAGCACGAAAGTGAGTAATTACTCATATAATTGTATTCATCAAAACGTTTCGTCAAGCTAAGCGTTGGAGGAAGACGATGGAAAACATTATGGAATCTTTTAAAGTGCCAAGTGCATTTGAAAACTCACCAGGCCCAAGAGGCTTAGAGTTACTTCGTATTGGCATGAAGTTTCAAACAGACGCCCTCACTGCTCAGTCAGGTCTTTTTAACTCCTACGGTGACTTTGTTGTTTGTCCTTGGCCCAATCGTTTTAGTGTATTTTTCTTTTCACCAACAGGTGCTAAGCACATTCTTAAAGACAATCAAACCAACTATATTAAAGGTCGTGAGTATAGCGAAATGAAGCCCATCCTAGGAGATGGATTACTTACAAGTGAAGGCGAGCTTTGGCGCAGACAACGCCGTACCATGGCAAAAGAATTTCATCAGGCTAGGCTCGATATCTACCGTGAAACGATCGAAGATGAAGCTCATCACTTGGCACAAAGTTGGGAGAATGAATCAATCCTTGATGTCACTGATGGTTTAACTGATTACACTTTTAAAGTGGCGGGAAGAATTTTCTTTGGCAATGATTTAGCCGAAGACAGTAAAGCAACTAAAGTTGCACTTGATATTGAAACTCATCGTGCCAACAAGCGAATGAGAAGAGCCTTTAATCTTCCTCGTAAATTTCCAACTCCTGAAAATATTAAAGGCGAAAAAGCGGTTAAGCTTTTAAATGGTGTCGTTGATAAAGTTCTCACGAAAGGAATTGCGGAGGATAATATTCTAGCAAGGCTTTCTAGCTTTAGAGACGCTGAAGGCGCACCAATGAATCCATCACTGATTAGAGATGAGGTGATGAGTTTACTTTTAGCAGGACATGAAACGACAAGTACGGGCTTAATGTGGACACTTTATTTATTAGCACAAAACCCAAAGTGGCAAGATGCTATTAGAGAAGATCAAACAGGATTAGTGGCGAAAGCTTGTTTTTTAGAAGCACTCCGTATTTATCCTCCGATCCCGGTGATTGCTCGAATTTCAATCAAAGATGATATTATTGATGGTCATCATATTCCAGCCAATACATCTTTGGTTTTAACTCAATGGGTGACTCATCGGGATGAACGTTATTGGCAAGATCCACTAACTTTTAAACCTGAGCGCTTTATCGATTGCAACTTAAAGTATGCTCAAGACGGAACCTTCTTTCCATTCGCTTTAGGAGCTAGAGCTTGTATTGGCGAAGCCATGGCCATGCTTGAGGCACAAGTGGCTTTAGAAGTGTTGATGAAAAACTTTAGTTTTGAACTTTGCTCAGGCTTTATTCCTAAGCCAAACCATCACGTCACACTGCGCTCAGGAAATGGCATGCTATTAAGTCTTAAAAAACGGGTTTAGCTTTGTCCTTTGACTCTCTTCTAAGCTAGAATACGGCTTGGAGATTTTATGAGCAAAAAAGTTTTTATCACTGGTGGAACAACTGGAATTGGTTTTGAGTTAGCTAAGGCCTATGCCCTTGAGGGGAATGAGGTTGGAGTTTGTGGTCGTGATATCACGAAGCTTCCGGCAGACTATAAAAAGTCATATCCAACAATAAAAGCTTATAATGTCGACGTTACTAATAGCGAACAACTGATTAATGCTGTTAATGATTTTGCTCCTCAGGGGCTTGATCTTATTATCGCCAATGCAGGGATTGGTGTTGGTAGTAAAAAAAGAATTCCAGATTTTGCGGCCCAACGAAAAGTTTTCGATATCAATGTTGGTGGCGTAATCAATGCTTTTGAAGCTGCTTATGAAAAAATGATGAATAAAAAGAGCGGTCATCTTGTGGCCATCGCCAGCGTTGCCGGTTTTGTTGGTCTGCCTGGTAACGGTGCCTACAGTGGTAGTAAGGCCGCTGTGATTAAGCTTTGTGAGTCTATGCAGCTTGATACTCGCGGAACAGGTCTTAATGTTACATGTATTTGTCCTGGATTTATTGATACTCCGCTAACTCAGAAAAATGATCACCCTATGCCATTTCTGATGCCTTCTCACAAAGGCGCTTCTCTTATAAAGAATGCTATTGATAATAAAGAGACCTTGTTTATTTTTCCGTGGCAAATGAAAATTGTTATTACACTACTTGATAAATTACCAAGAGCTTTTTATCGTATGATCATGTCTTTTAAATTTGCCAATTATAGTAAGGAGTAAAGATGAAACTGATTTTTATAATTCTTATTATGAGTAGTCTTGTTGGTTGTCAGGAAAAAAAATCAGTAATTGTTACTGGTTCTTCAAGTGTTCAATCACATGCTGATATTGATTTAACGCTTGAAAAAGATGAGGCGTGCGACACGCCTGAAATCACTGAAGAAAAGATTGTAGAGCAGGCGATGAAGCCTGCTAAGGCCAATGCGGCCGGAGCCCTTCAAGGTGCTACCGACTGTGTCGTCGAGTAATCACTTGTTTGGTAAGTACCCGTAAGCAAGACCTGTGGACTGACGAATATGGGACTGGGTTGTACCATCAGGGTAAATAACACCTGAGTCTGGATAATAATCGTGATTGGCGGCTAAAACATAGGCGCTAGTTTTAGTCGCTGCTGTAGTGAAATATCCCCAACCTGTATTATTCTCTGTCCAAGAAGTACTGAGGCTTAGAACATCAATCTGCTCTAGTTTGTATTTTTCTAGAACTGAGTAGTCATAAACATCTGAACAAATCACTAAGCCAACTTTTCCAAATGGAGTTTGGAAAGTGACGTTGCTAGTTCCTTCCTCAAGGTAGTCGTGTTCTATTTGAAACAGGTGCTGCTTTCTATATTTAGCCGCGACTTCGCCATTTGGATCGATAACAACAACAGTATTATAATAAAGGTCAGTCACACTATCTTTTTCGGCCATACCAAATTGGATGTAAACACCAAGTTCTAAGGCAAGATTAGAGAAATGGTTCGAGGACTTTCCAGGAACTGTTTCAACATACGGCTTGATATCTTCGCGATTTCTAAAATTATCTTCTGCTGGTGGAAGCTCTGGAATATCAGGATAGCCAACAATTCCAAATTCTGGAGTGCTGATATACTTTGCGCCTTTTGCCGCTGCTTCTCTAATATAACTTTCTAAAATTGAAATATTATTAGCTTTAAACTGATCTGCTAAAACTTGATCTTCAATGGGAGCTGAAGCATTTGGAGCCCATTGTAAAACTGCGACTTTGGTGAATTCTTCTGCGCTAAAAGTTCCAGCGGGCTCAAAGACTTCTTCGATTGGCTGCATTTGAGCATTGGAAGTCGTGATGAAAGCAAGGGACGATAAACATAGAAGGAATTTAAGTAGATTAATTTTCATTGAGCATCTCTTTACAGAATAATAATGAAAATTATTTATCCTAGATCCTATGTCTTTTCAATCATAATCCGGACTATATAAAGCCTATAGAGTGTAGTGAAAGATATGTAATCTCAGAGGTTTATATCGGTATTCTAACTTAGCGAGGGGAGATTTAGTCAAAGGCCCTTAGCAGAACCGAGAAAACGGTATTGAGAAAGCTTGAAACCTTATGAGACAGATGTCTCTTACCAATCTTTGCTTCGAAATTTTCAACATCTAGCTCATAAGTCGTGTCTACATTTTCCCAATCATCAATAAATGAATCGGCAAGCTCTGAGCTCATGGTTGTATTGAGCTGAATCCCAAATGAGATAGGAGAGCGACGCTCGAAGCTTCCCATGAATGGACCAGTTCCCATAAAGACTGATTTTCTATCACGTATCATAAGATTTCTATGATTGATGGCATGAAACTGAACAATACTGTCTTCGCTATCAGCTTCTTCCCAGTGAAGACTCTTGCGTGCTTTGAGTTCTATGCCATACATCTTCATTTCTTTAAGGAAAATTGCATTCGGAAGCCCATTCATCTCAAGATCTAAATTTGTATCAAGCAAAATTTTGACTTTAAGGTCAGGGTTTTTGATTTTTAATTTAATAATACTATCAACGATGGCACGATCATAAAGCATGTATTGATCAATCAAGATTTCTTCTTTTGTACCAATTAAAAATTTAACGGCAAGTGCACGGTCATCACGAGCGGCAAGACGAGCAGAGTCTACAGTTAAATTTACACTTTCTTGCCCATGAGTTGGATAATGTGTGCGAGATGGAAAATAGGTTGAAAGATCAGAGTAAGAAGGAACAAGTTGCTTTAAGTTTTCATTGAGAAGTTGAGGAAGTAGACCGGCCGCTGGACCTTGAATAACCAAAGACTGCTCAAAAGAATAAGCATGTGGGTGATCGATAAATCTTCTTGATGAGATAAAGGCATGCGGAGTCGTGCTAGCGCTATCAGTAACTGCCATTAAACCAAGGCCATGCTGCGTTCCATACTTAGAGTCAGGTGAAGGAATAAAGGTTTGCCAAGAAAGAGATCCGTCTTTAACGGCTTCATCAGGAATGGCCATGATGGCAAAACGAGATTTAAATTGATTTGAAAGTGATAGAAGTCTAGGCGAGATACTTCCAAGTCCGACATAAATGACTTTCCAGTCTTCAGTTTCTTCTAGTTTTACCTTTAAAGCCGCCAGAAAGGCATCCTCAGATAAACCAGCCATTTCAGGAGAAACTATGATGAGGTTTTCCTTAGACGAATTTATCATTTCAAATAATGGCTTAACTAAACTTTCACTAGCCAGTTGAGCAACCATTGTTTTACGACTTTCATCTTCTGCAGGTAAATCTTTAAGCTCTTTAAGTTTTGTGGCTTTGGCCAAACTTCTGTCGTTCTTAAAAAAGAGTGAAACAATATTGCCAGGAATCTCACCAATCGGTTCGGGGAGTAGCGCACTTTTCAAGCCAATTTCTACATCAAGGCGATCTGCGATAATGGGAGTCGATTCAATCGCTTCAATAATGGCTTGTGCTGAGCCAATCTGACTAATCAAACTTGCTCGTCTTTGAATTAATTCAAGCATAAATCTTGTAGACGTTTCATCCCATTTTTCGAGATTACTCCATTTCGTAAGAAGAGCTCCAGCGCGCTCTTTTGCTTCAGCACTTGCGCTAGATTTTTCAGCATTTTGTTTCACTACTAAAAAACGATTGAGCATAAGATAAGACAAGGCTTCTTCTAGTTTTTCTTCTTTTGAATCGATAAAAATATGATAGGCGATGCTATCGATGAAAGGTGAAGGGATAATTTTATCTAGTCTAAATAGAAGCAGAAGGCTGAGATCCCCAGACCTATTAACAAGTTCACGTCTTAGATCGATTGTCTTATGTTGAGTGAACTTTTTCGTTTGTTGGCGATAAACTTTATATAGGTAGAGTTTTTCGTTAACGTCGATTTGTTCAGCATGGAGCTGACCAAAACTAAAGAGGAGAGTGACTAAGAATAATACTTTCATCGTCCTACTCCTTGAATGCGTAGAGCAGGATGAAAGCGCCCAAGTGATAACGATTTTGTTAGATTTCCACCAAGTGGTCCTAAAAGGATTCGTTTAATATCGTTTGTGGCAGAGGCTTTTGTATATCCATCAAGAAGTTCATTTTTGAGTTCAACTGAAATTTTTGAGTTATTGGCATCGAAGGTTTTAGTTTCAAGGTTGTACACAAGAGTATGAATTTTCACTTCAAACTCTACTCCGCCTTCACCTTTACCAAGTCTTCCATATAATCGTAACTCACCAGTTGATAATGATGTCTTTGCATCACTACCAAAAACACGCTGCAAGAAACCTCTTTTGCGTTTTTTTGTTGGCAGCATTTCTCCTAAATGAATAGTGAGAGTATTTTTTGGTGTCTTTAGAGTATGACCATTGAACTCTTTTGAAACATCAACTGTAAAGAAGACGGGAACGTCATCGTTAAACTTAACAATGGCAGAGTTTTTGATCGTCATATCAGTATGATCGAGAAAGAAAGCAAACTCGTCTTCATGAACAATTTTAAAATACCTGCGATAGATTAAATCACCATCGAGCTGTTCTGATTTTTCAGACATTAACTCTTCTGGACTCCAGTCTAATTTATCTAGACCGAGTTGAAGACTAATAACGCCACCTTGGTATTGATAGTATTGGCCTTCACTAGGATAGTCTGTCGTTACGACTTTTCTAATAAGTTTGTATTCGTCATCTTTTGGAATAACGACTGGAATAGCTTTTTCACCAATAGCAGCTGCAAGAGACTTCGTTTGGTTAAGATCCCAAAGATTCACAGCTCTTGCTTCACGGTTAAATAAAACACTTGGATGATTTCTAGGGTAGAACTCTAGATCAATTTGAAAGTTTCCTTTTCTAACGCCAGCAAGATCCATTTCATCAAGAAAAGATGAAATAAAATTGGGAACAAGATCAGGAGATGCAAAGGCCTCTAGTGTTTCGCTTTTGTTTTTCTTTTTAAATAGACCATGTGTCGTCTTATCAAGAGCGAGTTTTGCTCTTTCTTGATCTTTTTCTTTTGCGTCTGAGTGAAGATCTAGATTTAATCGATAAGAAATAAAATGATGAAAACTATTATAATCAAAAAAGTCTTCAACTAATGGAAGGTCAGTCTCACCAAACTGAGCAGGAAGACGGTTATTGGCGTTACCCTTTGCAATATCTGAACTCCAAAGAGAAATTCTCTTTGGTTGCCAGTACTTAATGAACCACAAGCTACTAAGACTTAGTACCGTGCAGCCCAATAGGCCAAAAATAATGATGTTCTTTTTAACTTTCAACGACGTTCTCCCACCAGTTTTTTTATCGGCAATTAGACTTATTGACTTGATGAGAATTAACGTTGAAAAACGTAGTCGTGAACGCAGTTTCAGCGAGTTGAATTTTTAATATTCAAAATAATTACTTGATGGTTTTGCACAGTGAATTCTATATCAAATTGATCAAGTACGATGAAGTAACTTTTGTGACTATTATGGTAAGCTGGTCTTGGATCAATTTTCAAAATACTATTGATCATTTTTTGTTGGTCAGTAGTAACTTCTAATTCTTTGACTTTCGACTTTGCCTCATCCGACCAAATAACTTCATAAGTCTTGTCTGATGAATCTTCAACCCAGCCGGTTTTAACAGGCTCCCAAGGAGTATCATGGGATGGGATATAAGGCTTGATATCGAATACCGGAGTTTCATTAACCAAATCAATACCACTAATAGTTAAAATCATTTTTTTTGACGCTTCATCGTGGTGAATCGAAATGAGTTTTACGAGAGAAAGTGAAAGAGGGTTTGGTCTAAAAGGGCTTCTTGTAGCAAAGACTCCCACTTTCTCGTTGCCCCCAAGTTTCGGTGGGCGAACTTTAGTGCTTTTAGATTCCGCAAGATGAAAACAACCAAGAAGCCAAATAAAATTAAAGCCCTCTAATTGTTCAAAGCTTTCAGGCGCACAGATTGCTGTCGCAATCTCTATTGTTGCTTGTACTTCATTGGCCAAGTGCGGCTGTTTTGGAATTCCAAACTTTTCTTTAAATGGAGTGCGAACAATTCCTATCGGTGTAATACTGCTCATGAATTAAATTGTTCAAACTCTTCGTTATAACTAATAAGTGTCGTGTCTTTAATGCGATCTATATAAAGCTTACCAAAGAGATGATCGAGTTCATGCTGAAAAACGGTGGCCAAAAACCCTTCAGGCTCAATCACTTGCTCAACAGCGTTCTCATCAAGGTACTCGATGCGTACTTTTTTTTCACGCTCTACGAATCCCCTAAGTCCAGGAACGGAGAGGCATCCTTCCCAAAAACCCTGAAGTTCACTAGTTAACGGAGTAATTTTTGGATTAAAAATAATATACTTAGCAGAGGAATCAAGCGTTCCGTAGCGTTCAGAGTTTTCTGGAAGTTCAATGATCGCCGTTTGAAGACTAACAGCTATTTGAGGAGCAGCAATTCCAATCCCACCTTCAGCTTCCATCGTATCTTGCATATCGACAATCAAAGACTTGATCTCTTCAGAGAGAATTTCCTCTTTTGTTAGCTCTTTTGCAATCTGTCTTAAAACAGGGTGACCCATTCTGATAACTTGCTTGATGGCCATGTCAGTTGGCTCCTTTTAAATCGATCCCGACTGGACTATGATTCTAGCATAAAAAGACTTAATTTTAGCCCTTGAGTATATCGATGAATCAAAAAATTCTTTTCGTCTGTTTAGGCAATATTTGTCGATCTCCGGCCGCTGAAGGAGTGTTTAGCTCAATGGTAGAGCAAAAGGATTTTTTCATCGATTCAGCGGGTACCTCCGGTTTTCATAGTGGCGACAAAGCAGATTTTCGCATGATTGAGCACGCTAAAAAAAGAGGTATTGAATTAACGTCAAAATCTCGAAAATTTGAGCCAGAAGACTTAGAGCTCTTTGACCATATTTTAGTCATGGATGATAAAAACCTTCGTGATGTTTTAAAAATGGCGAATGCGAAGCAATCTAAAAAAGTGAGAAAAATCACTGATTATTGTACACGTTTAAAATATGATCACGTTCCTGATCCTTATTATGGTGGAGCGCAAGGTTTTGATTTAGTCTTAGATATCTTGGATGATGCCTGCCAAGGCTTATTAAAAAGTCTTAAGCAATGAATGCGCTCGAGAAGAATAATTATATTACACCCGCTGGTTATGAACGACTCATTAACGAAAGAGATCATCTTGTTAAAGTTGAAAGACCTGAAGTGACAAAAGTTGTTGCTTGGGCGGCTTCGCTTGGAGATCGCTCTGAAAATGCAGACTATCAATACGGTAAGAGGCGATTACGTGAAATCGATAAACGAGTCGCCTTTTTAAATACTCGTATCAACAAAGCTAATATAGTTGAACCTACATCAATTCAAAGTTTGAAGGTTCAATTTGGAGCAACGATAGAAGCTGTAGATGAAAATGATAATCATAAGCATTATTGTATTGTTGGAGAAGATGAAATTAATCCCAAGCTGGGCCTGATTAGCTGGAAGTCGCCAATCGGTAGCAAATTAATTGGCTCGTTTGTTGGAGATATTGTGACCATCAAAGTTCCAAGTGGTACTATTGAGCTTGAAATCCTTAAAATTGATTATCTGCCCATACAGATAGGTGAAAAATGAATATTTTAGTTGAAGTTTCGCTTGGTGAATTAGTCGATAAAATTAGCATTTTGCGTCTAAAAATGATCCATATAAAAGACCCTTCAAAAGTCAAGGCTGCTACTAAAGAAGAAAACATTCTTTATGGCAGTTTAAAGGCATTAAATTTAGAAAATATTGAAGATCACCTAGAGAAACTTCAAAAAATTAATGCTAAATTGTGGAAGATTGAAGATGATATAAGACTAAAGGAAAAGGCAAAAGCTTTTGACGACGAGTTTATTAAGCTCGCCAGGTCTGTCTACGTCGTTAATGATGAGAGATTCAAAGCTAAAGATAGTGTGAATCAAGCCTTTGGTTCAAATATAGTAGAAGTGAAGTCTTACGAAGATTATAGTTAAGGATTTTTTATGTCGAAGAGCTCCGGATTGAAAATTGCCACAGATTTGAAATATAAATTGTACGAAGGATCTGTACAAAATTTTGAAGTTGATGTGGATTTTATCAATGTTCATTATAAGAAAAACTTTGGTTCACAGCCTAAGATTCTTAGAGAAGACTTTGGTGGAACGGGTGCTCTTGCTTGTTATTGGGCCGCTCAAAGTCCTGAACATAAAGCTTATGCCATTGATCTAGACCCTGAGCCGATGAACTACGGTATGAAGAACCATCGCTCACAACTAACGGCTGAAGAGCAAAAACGTGTTGAATATATTGAAGGTAATGTTTTAGCTGATCATGGCTTTAAATCCGATGTTGTTGTCGCTTTTAACTTTTCTTATTTTATTTTTAAAGAACGCGCTCAACTTGTGAATTATTTCAAAAAAGTTTACGACGCTCTTGAAAATCGTGGAGCCTTTTTTGTTGATATTTTTGGTGGCACTGAGTGTGGTGAAGAGCTAGTTGAAGAAACAGAACACGACGATCATACCTATTTTTGGGATTGCGATAAATACAACCCTCTTACCAACGAAGTTTTATACCATATTCATTTTAAAACTCACGATGATAACGTTAAATACGATAAAGTCTTTACCTATGACTGGCGTCATTGGTCACCTAAAGAAATCACTGAGGCCATGGAAGAAGCTGGCTTTACGAGCGTTAAAACTTTCTGGGAAGGTGATGATGGCGATGGTGGTGGAGACGGTGAGTTCTACGAATCAACAGAAGAAGAGAACTGTGAGTCTTGGGTAACTTATATCGCGGCTTTTAAGTAAGAATCTGATACTTCATTTTAAATTTGGCTTTGAAGTTTTTCTCAGGAAACTTTGAAGCCTCCTCTCCTAGAACAATAATTTTAGATCCATCATCTTTGGCCGGAACCAAAGCTAACGCTTCAATTAACTCTTTATTCAATTTAGTTGAATCTGTGCCCCAGAGTTGAATGAGGAGTAAGTCTTTTTCAAAACTTTTTCCACTAAAGAGATTTTTTTCAAAATGTTGATCTGTGGATTCGCTGTGAGAAATTTTTTTAGAAATAATGCCGTCAAAAAGATAATCAAGGTCTTGAAAGTGATTTGGTAAGTCCGCGAGTGGCTTACTGGTAAGCCACACAATTCCTCTAACTTGTGCCGTGATTTGATCTAGCATCTTGCTATATTACCTTGTTGCCTTGGCAAATTTATCAAGCACACCATTAACAAAAGTATAACTTTTTTGATTTCCATATTCTTTTGCCATCTCAACATATTCGTTGATGACAATTGCGGCCGGAGTATCATGTTGGGTTTTAAGTTCGCACGCGCCTAGGATCACAATGGTACGCTCTAACATATCTAGTTTATCTAGAGTTCTTGGAGCTAAGCATGGATTAAGATCAGATAGAATCTGATCAAAACTAGAAAAGGCGCTAAGAATAAGTTTTCTACCAAAAGTTTTAGACTCTAAACTTAGTTCGTTGTCTTCATGTTCTTCGTCGGGAGCAATATAGCTTTCATCAAACTCATCAAGCTCAGCTTTTGTGTCGGCTTCAGCAGGTGAAGCTTCATAGTTTGCTAACGACTTTGGATAGAGGAATTTGAAGGCATATTTACGAGCTAATGTTTTTTGAATGTGGCCTTTCGCCATGAATAATCCTCTGTATGAAAGCGCCTATTATGACGCGAGTCACCTTAAACGTCAATCGCTCTCGATAGGAGTTATTGATGTTAGAAAATGCTGTTTGACGAAAATGCGAACAGCTCTTAACGTTTAACTACACACACACAAATCGCTTAAAGCGGGGGAGATCCTATGAAGGTTCTGTCGCAACTGATTCTTATCGTTTTTATGGTCATGGTGGCGGGTCACGTTTTTAGTGGTCCAACAAAGCCCGATATTACTAAAATTGCTCAATCGCGATAAACAGGAAAACGCTTACAAAGTTCTAAGACGTTTTCTTTAATTTTAGACTGAACACCCTCGTCTTTAGGGTTCTTTAAAACTTCAACAATCCAAGCGGCCATCTGTTTTACTTCGGCTTCTTTTAGTCCACGAGTCGTAATTGCTGGAGTGCCTAGACGAACACCTGAAGTGATAAACGGTGATCTCGTGTCACCTGGGATCATATTTTTATTACAAGTAAGTCCTGCTGCTTCAAGTGCGTGCTCTGCTACCTTTCCACTAATGCCAAAGCTATCAGTATTAAGTAACACAAGGTGGTTGTCTGTGCCACCACTAACGAGCTTTGCACCACCTGCAACCAGGGCCTCAGCAAGTGCCTTGGCGTTTGCAATCACTTGTTTTTGATAATCAATATAACTTGGCTCAAGGGCTTCTTTAAAAGCTACAGCTTTAGCTGCGATGACATGCTCAAGCGGTCCACCTTGAATGCCAGGAAAGACATTGAAATTAATTTTTTTGGCTAGTTCTTCATCATTTGTCATGATGATGCCACCACGTGGTCCACGAAGTGTTTTATGTGTTGTCGATGTAACAAAATGTGCATGCTCAAGTGGTGATGGGTGAAGACCAGCGGCCACAAGGCCAGCGATATGGGCCATATCAACTAAAAGATAAGCTCCAACTGCATCAGCAATCTCTCTAAACTTTTTAAAATCGATGGTGCGAGAATAAGCACTTGCACCTGCGATAATCATTTTAGGCTTATGCTCTTTAGCTAAAGCCATCACATTGTCATAGTCGATCTGTTCAGTTTCTAAACTAAGGCCATAAGCGATAACTTTAAAAAGCTTTCCTGAAAAATTAACAGGTGAGCCGTGAGTTAAGTGTCCGCCTTGAGATAAATCCATTCCAAGAATAGTGTCTCCAGCATCGAGGACTGAAAAATAACAAGCCATATTGGCTTGGCTTCCAGAGTGAGGTTGAACGTTGGCAAATTTAGCGCCGAAAAGCTTTTTTAAGCGCTCAATAGCTAGCGTTTCGACAGAGTCAACAAACTCACATCCACCGTAATAACGTTTGCCTGGATATCCTTCAGCATACTTATTGGTAAGCTTTGTCCCTTGAGCCTGCATAACTGCTAGAGAAGTATAGTTTTCAGATGCGATAAGTTCTAAGCCATCTTCTTGACGACGAACTTCAAGACCCACTAGTTCGAAAAGTTCTGGGTCCATAGTTGATAGATCATTCGCATCTTTATGAAACATATCTTCTCCGTTAACTATACTTTTTGACGATCATTGATGAGTTTGTTCCGCCAAATCCAAAGGAATTGTTCAGAGCATATTCTACATCAACTTTTCTGGCTTTGTTTGCGACATAATCTAGATCACACTCCGGATCTTGATTTTTTAGATTAATGGTTGGAGGAATCATTCCTTGATTAACCACCATGGCGCAAACAATACTTTCAATCCCGCCGGCCGCACCTAGAAGGTGTCCTGTCATGGACTTCGTTGATGAAACCAAAAGATCTTTTGTTGCGTGAGCTCCAAATGTTTCTTTGATAGCTTTTGTTTCGGCAATATCACCAAGGGGAGTAGAAGTACCGTGAGCATTCACATAACCAACTTGCTCTGCTTTTACGCCACCAGACTTAAGTGCCATATTCATACAAGCTCTAGCACCTAGACCATCAGGATGTGGGGCGGTGATATGGTGAGCATCTGAAGATGCGCCATGACCAACAAGCTCGGCATAAATTGTGGCTCCACGAGCTTTTGCTTTTTCAAGGTTTTCAAGCACCATCACGCCAGCGCCTTCACCCATGACAAAACCATCACGGCCGGTATCAAAAGGACGAGAAACAGTGCTTGGATCGCCGTCATTTTTTGAAAGAGCTTTCATATTAATGAAACCAGAAAATGGCAGGTCGGTTAATACAGACTCTGAACCACCAGTGATCATCACATCTTGTCTGCCAGTCATGATTTCAAAGGCTGCTGCACTAATAGCGTGAGACGCTGAAGCGCAGGCAGATGAAATCGAATAGTTCACGCCTTGAAGATTAAAGCGAATTGAAACTAAACCAGGCGCCATATTTGGAATAATGGCCGGAATAAAAAATGGAGAAACACGACGAGGTCCCTTTTCAAGAAGATCTCTATAAGAACCTTCAATAATTGGGAATCCACCCATACCAACACCGAGAATTGTTCCCATCATGGCAGGATCATAACCATCAAGATTGTTAAACAGTCCTGCTTGGATAAGCGCTTCTTTAGATGAATGAAGAGCATAGTGAATAAAGCGATCGTAGCGAGGAGCTTCTTTCGCTTCTAATAGGTCTTGTGAAATGGAAAAGTTTTTAACTTCGCCACCAATCTTGACTGGAAACTTCTCCATGTCATGATTTTCAATGGTAGTGATACCGGATTTTCCGGCCAAGAGATTAGTCCAAACTGTTTCTAGGTTATGACCAAGACCATTGATCATTCCCATGCCAGTGACAGCTACACGATTACCCGCCATAGTGCCTCCAAATAAAAAAAGCCCCTTTCGGGGCTTGATGTTTTGCTTTTTATTGCTTCTTCTGAAGATAGTTTACAACATCTGAAACCTTCTTAAGGCCTTCAGCGTCTTCTTCAGGAATTTCAACTCCAAACTCATCTTCCATTTTCATCATCAACTCAACGATGTCGAGTGAATCAAGATTCAAATCATCAACGAAGCTCGTTTCGATGTTGATTTTTGAGATGTCTACTTTAGTTGCGTCTGAAATTAATTGCATTACTTTTTCTTGCATAAATGGCTCCTTAACAATCGCCTGAAATTCTAACTATCTTTATATAAACTCGTTACAAAAATTTTACTAATTTTGGCTATATTTCATCGTTTTAGATATAAAGTCCACCGTCAATTTTAATCACTTCACCAGTAATGTAAGAACTACAATCACTTAATAAAAAACATGTAAGATTCGCGACTTCTGTCGGATTTCCAAATCTTTGTAGTGGAATTCCAGATAGATAGCCCTCTTTAACTTTTGGATCAAGGGTTTCTGTCATGTCAGTATCAATGAAGCCTGGACAGATTGCGTTACAGCGAACTTTTCTTGATGCTAATTCTTTAGCTAACGACTTGGTAAATCCAATTAATCCGGCCTTAGAAGAGGCGTATGCGATCTGAGAAGCATTACCCATTAAGCCAACAATTGAAGAGACATTAACAATAGAAACGCTTTCAGCTTTTAAAAATCCACGTGAAAGAGCAACAGTTACAAGGATAGGTCCTTTAAGATTCACATCTAGGGCCTGATCAATATCTGCTTCTTTAAGACGAAGAATAATTTGGTCTTTTGAAATGCCAGCGTTATTAACAACGCCAGTAATTGGACCATTTTCTTTTACAAAGTCGCCAAGCTTAGTCGCAATAGCCTGAGCATCAGTTACATCAAACTCGAGCGCATCAACTTTGCTTGCGCCAAGTTCTAAAAGTTCTTTCTTTAAGCTTTCAGCAACATCAGCTTTACCTTCGCGGTAATTAAAGATGACGTGGGAGCCTTGAGTGGCAAGACTTCTCGCGATATCGCGACCGATGCCGCGAGTAGCTCCAGTAATAAGGATTGGCTTGTTTTTTAAATCAGAAAAAATGGCGCTCATGATAAAGCTCCTTGAAGTTCAGTAAATCCATCTTCTTTATCAAGACAGATAATTTTTAAATCACGACTAATTTTTCGTCCTAGACCCATCAAGACACGACCAGGTCCGCACTCAACACTTAGGTCTGTTGGAAGTTTTTCAACTGATTGAGTCCATCTGACTGAACCATCAACTTGAGCGATCAAGTTTTTCTTGATGACTTCACCATCAGTACCAGCGGCATATTCTTTTGCATCGATATTAGCAACGTAAGCAATCTCGTTGGCATTAAATTTAATGGTTTCAAAGTGAGCAGCAAGTTTTTCGCCAGCTGGCTTCATTAGAGTTGAATGAAAGGGTGCAGAAACATTAAGCTCAATACATCGATGTGTTTCTTTATAATTTTCTTCAAGCCATTTAACCGCGCGCTCACAAGCACCAGCATGTCCTGAAATCACAATCTGTCCTGGCTCATTATAATTCGCTGGCATGACTTGTTCATCAGCTGTAGAAGAATTTTTACAAGCTAACTCAATTGTTTCAGCTGGAACCTTCATGACGGCAACCATTTTACCGGCACCGACAGGAACAGCTTCTTGCATATATTTACCGCGAAGATGAACTGCCATGACAGCATCTTCAAAGCTTAAAACTTTAGCTGCCACTAAAGCTGCATACTCGCCTACAGAGTGACCTAATACACGTGCAATTTTGATATTTTCTTTTTGAAGCTTATCAAACAAAGCTACCGAATGAGTTAGAATCGCAGGTTGAGTGAATGCTGTTAGTTTTAATTCGTCCTCAGGTCCTTCAAGCATAATCTTTGAAAGAGAAAATCCTAAAGCCGCATCAGCTCTTTTCATCCATTCGGAGTTTTCAAAAGATTTTGCCATTCCCACGTACTGTGAGCCTTGGCCAGGAAACATTACAGTTAAATTTTTCATGATGACCTCTTTTAATATCTAAGAAGAGTTGCCCCAGAAGTTAGACCGGCACCAAAGGCATCAAAAAGAACAACATCACCACGCTTAATTCTTCCATCAGCAATAGCTTCATGAAAAGCGATCGGAACAGTTGCAGCAGAAGTGTTACCGTATTTTTCAATATTCACGATAACTTTATCCATATTGATGCCAAGTAGTTTAGCCGTTGTTTCAATGATTCTAATATTAGCTTGATGAGGCACAACCCAATCAACGTCATCGATCGAGAGGCCGGCTTTTTCAATAACGACGCGAGCGTTATCAGCTAAAGTTCTAGTGGCAACTTTGAACATCTCTTTACCCTTCATATGCATGAAGTGAGTTCGATTGATAAGGTGTTCTGCTGTTATCGGGTTAACTGCGCCACCAATGGGTTGATCAAAAAACTCAGCACCTTTACCATCTGCACCCAACGTACATGATAGAATTTCGCTTTTGTCACCGTCATTGCCACGACCAACAATCGCAACACCACAACCGTCACCGAAAAGAATACATGTGTTGCGGTCTTCCCAATCAACTTCAGTTGAAAGCATTTCAGAACCAACCACTAAAACATTTTTCATCAAACCAGTTTTCACTAAAGAGTCGGCCATGTTTACGCCGTAAACAAAACCAGAACATGCAGCTGCAATATCAAGAGCAGCACAGTTATTAGTGATACCAAGTTTTTGTTGAAGAACGCAGGCAGTATTTGGAAGTTTAAAATCAGGAGTAACAGAACCAAAAATAATCATATCGATATCATTAGGTTCAAGATTGGCAGCTTTGAGTGCATCTAGTGAAGCCGCTAAGGCCATATCACTTGGAAATTCTCCGCCTTCTGTACTAGAAATTCTTCTTTCACGAATTCCTGTACGTTCAAAAATCCATTCATCCGAAGTCTCAACAATTTTTTCAAGATCACGGTTATGAACAACTTTATTAGGGACGTACATACCAGTTGAGAGGATTCTAGATTTAAATAGCGTCATTGGATTGCTCCTTAAAATAAAAACGGGCCCCTTAAAAGGAGCCCGCGTTCATTCTTTGGTCTTGTGTTTGAAATGACAAGGGAAAACCTATAGGTTTTACGCCTCCTCATTCTCCTCAACTTCACGATCTGCTTTAGTTTCGAAAACTTTTTTGCCTTTATAAACTCCTGATGGAGAAATACGGTGAGGCAATGCAAATTCACCAGTTGTTGGATCAGCGATAACGCTTTTTCCGTATAGTTTGTGATGTTGACCAGCGCGACGCTTACCTTTGCGTGAGACACTGCTTCTTTTCTTAGGTACTGCCATAACAACTCCGCTAACATTAAGCTAGATTACGTACTAATTTGAAGGTGAATAGTTAACGTATTCTAATTGCTACGGCAAGCGGTTTTTATTCACTTGATGCGTTGTGTCGATGTAATCTTTACTGAATTTACCGCTAAAGCACTGCAAGTTGCTAATATAACAATTGGAGGTCGTTGTGCGACTTTTTATTTGTGGTTTTTCAGGCGCAGGAAAAAGTACCTTAGGTAGGGAAGTTGCGTCGCGTTTAAATAAAACTTTCATTGATACTGATGAAGTTTTAGCTGATGGAAAGCGACTAGCGGATCAAATTGAACTTTGGGGATGGCCAAAATTTCGCCGCCTTGAAAGTGAATTGGTCATGCGAGTCAGTGGCGGACTTAAAGGCGATTCTTTAGTGGTTTCCCTCGGTGGAGGCGCACTAAGCGATGAAACAGTTCGTGCTACAAAGACAAAAGGGTGCAAGCTAGCTTGGCTTGATACTCCGTTTGAGCAGTGTTGGGAGCGAATTAATGGCGATAAAGATCGACCGTTAACAGCCAAAGGTAAAGATGAGCTCGAAAAGCTTTATGGAGAGAGAATTCATCTCTACAAAAGCGCTGATATAACCGTTTGTGGGAGCGAAGCTGTGGACGAGCTGGTCTCTTACATGGCATCATTTAGTTAAGGGATAGAAAAATGAATAATTCTAATGAACTTACAGTCGCACTTTTAATGGATGATCTAGAGGCCGCTCGTGAAGTTTCACAGGTTTTTAGACTCGTAGGTGTGATTCCTCATCTTTTTCAAAATCTAGAAGAATTTTGGAAAGGTGTCATGGATGGGTCATCATCATTTGCTTTAGTTGATGTTAAAGCGATGAACCAAGGGAATTTATTATTCAAAGATCATCCGATGATTCGTTCAGGAAAAATTTCAACCGCATTTTGGTATACGGAAGCAACTCAGGCTCT
This sequence comes from Bdellovibrionales bacterium CG12_big_fil_rev_8_21_14_0_65_38_15, assembly GCA_002787775.1. Taxonomy (GTDB): domain Bacteria; phylum Bdellovibrionota; class Bacteriovoracia; order Bacteriovoracales; family Bacteriovoracaceae; genus UBA4207. The sequence goes on along the minus strand of PCUW01000054.1, from coordinate 42,565 downwards.
AACTTATAGTACTTTTGATATTCCAAACCTTGGTCTGGTTAGAAAGGGTGTATCGCTTAAAGGACAAATTAAAACAGTCCTTCGTCTATTTAATGAACAAAATAAACTTCGCACTGAAAATAAGAATTTAAAAATTGAAAGTGAGCGTTTTGATCGTCAAATTGATCAGCTGATTGAGCGTGTTGAACAAGATAAACAGATTAATGCTTATCATGAAAAACTTATTAAGCTTGAAGAGCAAATTGATTCACTTAAAAAATGTGCCGACTTCAATACAGCCGTTGAAACACTTGCTGACGGTTGGGAAGACGTTAAAGAATTTGCTTCTTTTGAGCTATCTTCAACAGGTCAAAAGCTTGTTTCACCAAAACTTGGTGGTAAAAAGTTTAGAGAAATTCCATCTCTATGGCTTGGCAAAACATGTGCTAGAGGAATTGAGTTCTTCGCGCAAAATATGGCTTCACAAGTAACTCTTGATCTTATGGGTGGCGATATTATGGCGCTATCTGTTCGTGGGATTTACGAAAACCCAGATCGTCTTGTGTTCTTTAAAGTTAAAAATGATGAGTTCATGAATATGTTTGCTTGGGATTCTCTTGAGCGTGCACTTTCTGGCCTTCATCTCTATTTTGAACAACGCGATCGTGGAGAGTCTTTGCGCGCCGATGGTGTGATTTCACCTTGGGATCTGCTCGGTAAACTTGATGATTACCTTTTTGGTGTGAATCCAGCCGAAGCGGCCCGTGGTAATAATAATAAAGAAAAACTTGCTTTGATCGATATCGATTTTGGTGATTTGGTTGAAACTGTTCGTCGTTATAAGACAGTTCGTTTTCAATGGCCTAATTTCTACCGTGATTTCTTTGCAAAACTTAAGCAAACGAAACTTAATAATTTCACTGTGACTGCCATGGGTGTGTCGCATATCGGTCTTCTAGTAGATCACGACGGACTTGATGGAACACTAAAAACGCTGCAAGCTTTCGCAGGTCGTTTTCCTTACTGGAAATACTTCGAAGATGTTGATCTAGTTCTTGGACAAAGCCTAAAACCAAAAGTGAAGATGGTTCCACTTTCTTCTATTGGATATCTGAATCAGATTGATCAAGCCAAACTTGAAACTTCAGTGCTTGAAAAAGCAGCGGCTAAAGTTAAGGTCAATGATCAAAAGAATGAAGTTGTTATTCCTGCGCAAAGTCGCCCATGGAGATCTGCACCTTCGCAAGATATGTAATTCATGCTTGAGCGCGCCAGTCTTTATGTCGATAGTCATCTCTTGCATGAGAATATTAGCAAACTAAGAAAAATAGTAGGCTCTAAAGAAATCATTCCCATGGTTAAGGCCCAGGGTTATGGTCACGGCGCTGTCGATATCTCACGTATCTTACTTGAAAATAAAATAAATTATCTTGGAGTTGCAAGCCTTAGAGAAGCGATTGAGCTACGAACTAATCTTCAAGGTAAGTTTGAAATTATTGTTTTTTCAGATACTCAATTACAAAATCCTGAAAGCTTAAATTTCTATAAAGATTTTAGAATTACTCCAGTCATTTCTAATGATGAAGACCACTCTTTGTTTTTAACGAATAGTACTTTTAAGAATTTTCCCCTCTATCTCAAATTCAATACAGGAATGAATCGTCTTGGGCTTGATCCCATGAAAATCGAAGAGATTTGTAAAAAAATAAAAGCAAGTGGAAGAAATAGTATTGCTCACGTCATGTCACATTTCGCTTGCTCGTCTCAAGATATCAAGATTGGTCATAATCAAAGGCAACTCGAGAGTTTCGCTAATCTTTTAAAAGAAATTAAAGCGTCCGGTCTTCAGATTGAAGCGACTTCATTGGCAAACTCCGGTGCTATTGAACAAAAAACTGGTTTAGAATATTCACATGTCAGACCAGGACTGATGCTTTATGGGCCAAGCTCGCTGGTGCCTGGACTTGAGTCTGCTTGGGATGGTCGAATTATTTCAAGCTTAAAAGTTCGAGTTTTACAAACTCGAATGGTCAAAAAAGGTGATCCGGTTGGCTATGGATTAACTCCAGTCAGTCGTGATGGATTACTTATCGTTGCCGCTGTCGGTTACGGCGATGGTTTTAATAATCGCTACCAGAAAATTTCGATGACAGTTAAAACCTCAAGGGGAGATAGCGTCGAGCTAGATGTCGTTGGTAGAGTGAATATGGATATGGTTCAGCTGTTAGCACCGGTTGATAGTTCTATTGGATCATCTGATATGCTGACTTTTTGGGATGACGATCCGCGTGCATTTGATCAGTTCTGCTTAAATGCTAAAACCATTCCTTACGAAGTCTTTTGTCAATTGTCTGTTCGCATTCCTAGAATTTTCAAGCTACCATAATCCCATGAATACAAGCGCTTCCCCCCAGTCTAGCAGCTGGATCCATCGTCGAATCGAAAAGATTGGCCGTCAGGTTATTGATGCAGTCGATGGTCTTGGCTTGATTGTGAATTTCACTGGCCGCGTTTTTTATTGGGCGTTTAAACCACCATTTCGTTTGAAAATTGTTTTTGAGCAATTCTATTTCATTGGAAATAAATCACTTTTAATTGTCGGTTTGTCAGGTGCTTTTACGGGCATGGTGATGGCCTACCAAGTTTATTTTGGTTTTCAATTAATCTCAGTTGATTCCCTTGTGGGACCTGTCGTGGCTTTATCTTTGGCCAAAGAGCTTGCTCCTGTTTTAACAGGACTTATTGTTTCTGGTCGCGCTGGTTCTGCTATGGCAGCTCAAATTGGATCAATGAAAGTGACTGAACAAGTTGATGCGCTTGAAGTGATGGGGATTAACGGTGTTCAATATCTCGCCGTTCCAAGAATCATAGCCACAACAGTTTGTATGCCGATGCTTTCAAGTTTATTTTTATTTATTGGAAATATCGGATCTTATCTTGTTGGAACAAAGGCTTTGATGATCGATGAAGCAATGTACTTATCAAAACTTGGTGAGTTCATGCATATGAGTGATTTTTATCAAGGCTTTATTAAGTCGATCTTTTTTGGATTTATCGTTTCAGTCATCGGCACTTACTTTGGCTTTAGTGTAACGAAGGGAGCTGAAGGGGTAGGACGAGGAACTAACCAAGCAGTGGTTTGGGGAATGATTTCCGTTCTCGTTTTAGATTATTTTTTAACCAGCTTTTTGGTGAAAATTTTATGATTGATCCAAATGATAGAGCAGTTGCAGTAAACAAAGTGACCAAAATTTTTGATGGGCACACGGTCTTAAATAATTTGGATTTCATCATTCCTAAAAATAAAATCGTAACGATTTTAGGATTTTCAGGAGCAGGAAAATCGACGCTGCTCAAACATATTTTGGGATTAATGCTTCCGACGCACGGCCATATTGAAGTGTTGGGGCAAGATTTGACCCAACTAAATAAAGTTCAGCTTCGAGAATTTAGAAGAAATTTCGGAATGCTTTTTCAGTACGCCGCATTATTTGATTCAATGACTGCGCTAGAAAACGTCATGTTCCCGCTTAAAGAATTTACCAAGATGACGCCAGAGCAAATGTACGATCACGCTAGTAAACTTTTAATTTCAGTAGATATCCAAGAGGTGGCTTTTAATAAACTCCCATCGGAACTATCTGGAGGAATGAGAAAGCGTGTTGGCCTTGCAAGAGCGTTGGCCCTTCACCCGCATATTATGCTTTATGATGAACCGACAACTGGACTTGATCCAATTACGACAAAAATGGTCAACGAACTTATTGTTGAAACGCAAAAGAATAATTTATCCCGAGGAATGACGTCGATTATTATTTCTCACGACGTAAGAGCAACATTGCAAATTTCGGACTATGTAGCGTTTCTCGACCGTGGTAATATTGTTGAGTATTTACCTGCTGCTGAATTTGCCAAATCGAATAATGAATTGGTTCAGGAGTTTATTAACCTTTAAGGGTTGATTGTTAAGCAAGGATGCTTGTAAGTGAATGAGTTTAAAGTTGGCCTGATGGCCTTAGCGACATTGGCTTCGATTGTCGTTATGTCATTTAAAATCACGTCAAACCAATCTGGTTTTGGTGATTATATTCCTTATAGAACAATCGTTTCAGATGCATCTGGTATTTTCCCAAAAACTCCAATCAAAGTTGCTGGTATTAATGCCGGTCGAATTAAAAATATCGAGCTAACAGGAAACCAAGCCCTTATCAATTTTGAAGTTCTTGAAAATATTAAAATCCCATCAGACTCTAAATTAAAAATTAAAACGGTTGGCTTTCTTGGCGACAAATATTTAGAGATCTCTGTTGGTAAAGGTGACGATCGTCTTGATTCAATGGGCTTTTTAATCGCAGAAGAAGCAGGCGGCATGGAAAATCTTGTAAAAGATGCTTCTGATGTTCTTCAAGACGTAAAAGTGATCACTAAAAGTATTAAGGATTCACTTGCTCCAGAGGGTGAAAGACCAGCCCTTAAACGTATTATGGAAAACGTCGACGAGATGGTTATCAATGCTCGTGATGCTACGGCCTCTTTGAAAAATGTTTTAACTGGCAACGAGGCTAAGCTTAATAAAATGATTGCTGATCTTGGAAAGTTTTCAAATGAACTTGCCAATGAAACAAATCAACAAGACCCAGAAAGTTCTCTAAGAAAAGTGAAAAAAATTCTATCAAGTGTTGATGACATGACGATGGATCTTAAAAACCTTGTTGCAGACGTTAAAGCTGGTAAGGGTACGGTTGGTAAACTTCTAGTTGAAGAAGAAATCGCTGATGAAGTTAAAAATACTTTGTCAGGAGTTCAAAGATTGATGGGTAGAGTTGATGCTATTCGTACAGAACTTGAAATCTTTACTGGAGCCAATTCTGTTTATGGTAGCGAAAGTACTATTGGTTTAAAAATCTTTCCAGCACCAGAGCGCTTTTATCTCTTGGGGCTAGTTACTTCTGAAATTGGTCCAGATAAAGAAAGAACAATTATCTCTACAGTAAATGGTGTGCAAACAACAGAGAATAGGCTTGAGCGAGACCGAGAGACTTATCGCTTTAATATCCAAATTGGACGTATCCTTGGGCCATGGACATTTAGAGGCGGTATCATTGAAAGTACCGGTGGTATGGGGATCGACTACGATATTAGAAGTTGGGGCACTCGCTTTAAGCTTGAAGCCTTTGATTATCGAAAAGAAATTGGAATTAATCTTAGAGTTAGCTTAGAGCAACAATTATGGAATGTTTTCTACGCACGTGTGGCTATGGAAGACTCACTTGAAAATAATAGAAGTGGAACCTTAAGCGCAGGCTTAAGATTTAATGATGAAGATCTTCGTGGTCTCATCGCATTCTTTATTAACTAGATGGTAAAAGTTTAATGGTCGATAAGAGCGAAAGAAATTGGCTTATAAGAACCAGATCAATGCAGATCTTAGGTCCTGTTAGCATCGATAAAGTCCAAGAGCTAATGGATAAGAATTCCCTTCGAGCTGAAGATGAACTTAGTTCTGGTAACGGTTATTGGTTTGCTCTTAGAGAAGCTGATCTTGTCGAAAAATATATTCACAACAGACAGCCCCAAGACTTTAATCCAATCTCTGAAGCTCCTACAATTTTAGCAAAATCAAATACATTACCTACATCTGCTCCAAAGCCTGTTGAAGCTAAAGTTGAAAGACGCGAAGAAGAAGACATTGCACCACTATCAGATGAAGACTTAGAGTATCCAGATATGGGAGATATGGCTGTCTCTTTAGCAGATCTTCCTGATGACGCTCATGAAGAAGATGAAGAACGCGATGACATGACTTTAGTGCTTGGCAATAATGTTCTAGATGGACTTAAGCAAGAATCAAAAGCACAGCCCGTACCTGAAGCGCCAAAGCCGCAAGTTAAATCTGAGAAGATTGAAGAGATTCCTTCAGCACCAAAGAGCGTAGATAAAATTCCAGCAAAGCGTGTCCAAGAGCCTGTTTATGAAGAAGAGCAGCCTGTTTTAAAAGAAGCAAAAGCTAAATCAAATCCTACTCTAAAAACTAAAGGCAAAAAACATAAATCAAATACCAAAACTGCATCTAAAAATGATCGCTATCTCTTTATTCTTTTAGCTTTATTTGTCATGTTGATTATTGGTGTTGTTTATTATTATAAAACAATACTAAATCGTCCGCTACCAGGATTTGAAACTTCTTGGTTAATGGATTCAGCTCATGCTCAAAATGCGATTTTAACTTCCGCCAGTAAAAAAAAAGTTCTTTAAGTTTTAATAATTTAGAAAATGATAAAGGTTCTATCATCGCTGTCACCAGTGAAAGCGGCTTTGTATTACAAACAGAAAAGTTCGATCCGCCAGAAGGAATCTGTACTTTAACATTCAGACAAGAATTTGCGGCCCTACAAAGTACTTACGATAGAAATTCTCAAAAGCATGACAAGTGGGGGATTTGGTACGATCAATGCTTATCAAAAATGTCTGCATCAATGAAACAACGTTGGATGGTGGCTAATTCACCAACGTCACAATGGTCAGCCATGATTGATAGTATGGGTATAAAAAAATCTGAAGTAAGTTCGATTAAATCTATTATTGAGACAAGAAATACACATTATCAAAAAGTGATTGTCCTAAGAGGGATCATAGAAAAAATTCTGAATTTTAAACCGAGTGAAAATAAATCTAAAGATGGGCTGTTATTGCAAGAATTTTCCAGAAACTTAGAGCTCTTGCCACAAGGACTTCTGAAAAAATTTGGCTTTCTTTTGCTAGCTAAAGAATCTAGCAATTTTTCACAAATTAAAGGTCTCATTGAAGAAGTTATTCATTGGGAGCCACGAGTTCTTCCTTTTTATGGAATAGATATCCCACTTAGCGATGATACTTGGAACTCTGTAGATGATTTATTACTCGGGATTGTAAAAAACTTAAAAGATAAAATTCTGGCTAAAGCCTTTATTACACGAGTTTCACAATTTATTGATGAATCAAAGCTTCCTAAACTATTTGACGAAATGAATACCGACTGGAGTCTTAACGATCTTAGAGAGATTGTGAAGTCTCCTTGGTATGCGCCTTTGTTTCCAGCGTTTTGGTTTTCCCAGTTATCAGGGCGAGTTTCAACTTCTGAGATGACAGATATAAATTTAAAATTAATTGAACGCAAAAAAATTACTCAGTGGAATGATCATGACCTATGGATGTTTAGTGATTGGATGCCAAACGATGAAACATTAAGACAAGATATTATAAATTCTATTAAACGTATCAATGATCTTGAAGAAGACTATATGAAAGAGCTTGTTGTAAGACTTGCTGAAAATGCAATCATTAGAAGACATCTTGATGAAAAAAAAATCATTCCAACAAAAGTTCTATTTAAACTAAAAAGAGATTATTACTTTAGATTATTAAGTGCTGGAAAGCATGTCGACTATTCACTTTATCATTTACTGGTTTTAGGTGATGAGGATCGAAATTATTTATGGTGGTATGCGCTTGATCCGTTTAAGCAACCTATCTAAGCTTCATTTGTACATACAATGACATTAATGAATTTTTAATTTCTTCATCTTGAATATGAGCGAAATTTTCAAGAGCTTCTGCTTTTACGGCTTTAACCTCAGGTGAATGAGGGTGATACTTCTTTTTTTGATCTTCACTTTGGTTATTAGTAGGTTTAGCTTTTGAAAGCTTTGCCATCATGTCTGTTTTAGTCTTGAAAAACATCGGATCATTTTGAAAAAGCAGTCGTTGAATTTTGTTTTTTAGACTAGGAAAATAAGACTCAATTTTCTTAATTAAGACCGTTTGTAAAAAGCTCAGTTCCTGTCCGTAGGCAGGATGATCGGTTAGAACTGTTAATACACCGCGAGAATTTTTAACTGGTAGAGTGTGATTGGAGAGTTTAGGACCAACGATCTCAGGCCATATTTTAACTAATGACAAGAAATCAAAGACTTCTAAGGCGTTCGAATTTCTCTTTTTGGATAAGTCAGTCTTGTTATAAGAATTGTCTTTCTTATAGCTATTAAATTCTTTAAGAAAATTTGAGAGGCCTTTGAGTGCCATGGATAATTCTCTACGTCGCTGGGTGTTATTTTGCCGCCATCGTTTGAATGTACTATATTCTTTTTATGGCGATAAAAACATCTTTGCTGCTATTTTTTACTCTGATTCTGAGCTCATGTTCAGGTTATCAATTCGTTGAAAATGATAACCCATTAGCTATTCATGGAATTCGCTCTATTAGCGTCCCTATGTTTATTAATAAGACTCCTGTGCCTAATGTCGGGGCTATGGTTACTAAGGAAATCAACTTTCTCCTGTCTAGTTACCCAGGCTTAAAAGTGACTTCAGGTGAAGATCTTTCTAACGACGCAATTCTTGTTGGTTTTGTTGAGTCTACCCAACAATTAGCTGAATTAATTCAAACGACAGAGCGACAATTTACTACTTCCGATTTGAAAGCCTCCCTTGGTAATCGTAAAGAATTCTATGTTCCTACAGGTTCAAGTCTCAATCTAAATGTCCGTTTTATTTTGATTAAAAATCCAAGACGTCAGGATGTTGAACTTGCCAAGAGTGAGCTTAATAATTTGATGATGAATCACCCGAAAATGCTGATGAATCAATCCCTTGCTTTTCAAGCTAGCTTTACAAGAGTTGTTGCTGGCACTGAAACAATTGATTCTCCAGGCCTTGTTAACATGACTAAAAACAAAGCGATCTTAGAGCGTGCTCTTCAAGACGGCTCAAAGTCGTTGGCGCAACAATTTAAGGACGTCGTACTCAATGCTTTCTAAGTGGACACCTTGGGATTATGCTAAAAACCATTCAGGATTCATTCCTGATTCGGCTGATCTATGTGCCTACTACTGCTACGATCCTTTCGTTGAGAAAGTTCTCTACTCTCGTTATTTAGCAACTAAGCCCCACCAAGTTCCTCATGCTGTTCTTGGAAGTGAAGTTACTCCTGATTGGGTGGAAGAAAATATACTCGGCAGTGATCTGTTTGGAGAGCCTGCCTCTTATCGAGTTTTACATGCGGAAAGCATGTCAGCTAAGACAAAAAAATTTCTTTTGGACAATAAGATTGTTCCGGAAATGGGTAAGCTCATCTTAAGCTTTTCAAGCGATGATAAATTTCTTTTAGAATTTTCAAAGACTCAAGAAGGACACTTTTTTAAAATCCCAACGATTCCTTTTTGGTTTACGGATAAACTTCTAGAGTTTTTTTCTGATGGAATGGGAATGCGCTTACCTTGGGATGTAAAACAGTACCTGTTAACTTGTCTTGAGCCAGAGGGTGGAGAGTTTGCAACCGCCTTAAAGCAAATCGCTTTGGCGATGCCTATTTCAGATATTAGTTTAGCAAAAGTTCAAGAAGTCATTGCTGTTAAACGACTCGATCAGTTCGCACTAGCGGAAACTTTTTGTAAAAAAGACTTCACGAGCTTTTATCGTTATTTTTTAGCTGAAAATCGATTCGATAATTTAGGTTTTGATAATCTTAGAATGTTCTTCTCTTTCATGCAGTCTCATTTATTAAAGATTGCGGACCCAAGCTATATCGATGCCAAGCCAAAACCATCTCAATACGACAAAGGGATTCAAAGCTTTTCTAAAACATGGAAGCTTGATGATCTAAGACGTTACATTTCAATGTTCTCTGAGTATGAGCTACAAGCTAAATCCAAATCATCGTTCTTGTTAGAACAGCTCAGAAGAGATTATCTTTCTTATCTTTAAAACATAACCAGTGAAGAAACGAAAAAAGCGCACTCAACGAGCGCGCTTTCAATATAAAAACTAAAATCGAAAGATTTTAGAGTTTGTTAATTTGTTGAGCTAAACGGCTAGTCTTACGAGCAGCAGCGTTAGCTTTAATAACACCAGTCTTAGCCAAACGATCAAGAAGTCTTTGAGCAGTTACTAATAAAGTAGCAGCTGTTGTCTTGTCGTTTTCTACGATAGCAGCGCGAATTTTCTTAATTGCACTACGAGCAGAGCTAGTTTTAGTTTTGTTACGTGCAGTACGTACAATAGTTTGACGGGCGCGTTTTTTAGCAGACTTATGGGTTGCCACGGGGACTCCTCACTCACATTCACTTGTGTTAACAAAAATCGAAGCCCATTTTTAGACTTCTAGTGGCCAGTTGGCAAGGTTTTATTTGAGATTCCACCCTCTTGGGGATACGATGCAAGCGATTTCCAGTACTTATTTAACGCTATTTGCCATTGGCGACGAGGTAAAAAATGTCTGAAATTAAGACTATCGGTGTTGTTGGGGCCGGTCAGATGGGGCGAGGGATTGCTCAAGTGGCAATTCAATCGGGTTTTGATGTCCTTTTATATGATGCTTTTCCTGAAGGCTTAAAAAAAGGCGTAGGCTTTATTGAAGTGCAACTCAATAAAGGGATCGATAAGGGTAAGTGGGACCATCAAGCTGCTGAGTCAGCTCGTGCTCGCTTAAGACCAATTGAAAATATCAGTGACCTTAAAATTTGCGACATGGTGATTGAAGCCGCCACAGAAAATAAAAAGATTAAATTCGAAATTTTTAAACAACTTGATGAAGTGTGTGCACCACATGCCATTTTAGCTTCAAACACAAGTTCAATTTCAATTACTGAAATTGCAGCTCAAACAAAGCGTGCTGATAAAGTTGCTGGAATGCATTTTATGAATCCAGTACCAGTCATGAAGTTAGTCGAGGGGATTAAAGGCCTTGAAACTTCAACTGAGACTTTTGATACCGTTAAAGCGACTTCAGAAAAAATGGGCAAAACATTTGTTGCTGCCCGTGACATCGCCGGCTTTGCTGTGAATAGAATTCTTATGCCGATGATTAATGAAGCAGTTTACGCTCTTTATGAAGGCATCGCTTCTGTGGAAGATATTGATACGGCGATGAAACTTGGAACCAATCAGCCAATGGGCCCGCTCACTCTTGCAGACTTTATTGGCCTTGATACCTGCCTTGCGATCATGGAAGTTCTTCATGATGGTTTAGGTGATACGAAATACAGACCATGCCCTCTATTAAAGCAATATGTTCTTGCCGGTCGCATGGGTAAAAAATCAGGAAAAGGTTTTTATGACTACTAGTTATGAAACACTGACAGTTGAAAGAAAAGGCGATTTCGCTCTTTTAACTCTTAATCGTCCAGATAAACTCAACGCACTCAACTCTACCGTTCTTAGCGAACTGAAAACAGTGTTTGAAGCTTGGGGAAAAGATAGCGAAGGACTTAAGGGCGTTGTCTTTACAGGCTCTGGTGATAAAGCTTTTATCGCTGGTGCTGATATTGCCCAGATGTCAGACATGACAGTTGATGAAGCTCACGCTTTTGGATTTCTTGGTCAGTCAGTCACGCTCGCCATTGAAAATGCACCATTCCCTGTTATTGCGGCAGTCAATGGTTTCGCTCTTGGCGGTGGATGTGAAATGGCCATGGCCTGTGATTTCATCTACGCCACAAACACTGCTGTCTTCGGACAACCGGAAGTAAAGCTCGGCTTGATTCCAGGTTTTGGTGGCACTCAGCGCTTGGCCAAACTTATTGGTCGTGCTCGTGCTAAAGAAATTGTTTATACAGGTAGAAACGTTAAAGCCGAAGAAGCTTACCGCGTAGGCCTTGTGGTTTCTCTTTTTGAAACTAAAGATGATCTTTTGGCCGGTGCTTTTAAAACTTTGGATTACGTTTCAAAAGTTTCTCCTAATGCAGTTAAGCTTTCAAAGAAAGTGATGATCGAAGGAAATGATTTAACTGTTGAGCAAGGCTTACAAACAGAGCTCGCTCAATTTTCAGCCATCTTTTCTTCTGAAGATATGAAGGAAGGATGCCTTGCTTTTGTTGAAAAACGTCCAGCACAATTTAAAGGATGCTAAGAATGAGTGATTATCAAGAAATTCGCGACATGGTTTCTAAGTTTGCCGATGCAGAAGTTGCACCACTGGCGATGAAAATCGACCAAGAAGGAAAAATCCCACCAGAGCTTATTAAAAAGCTTGGTGAAAATGGATTCCTTGGTTCTTATATTCCTGAAGAATACGGCGGAGCAGGAATGGACTACACGTCATATTCCATTATCGTTGAAGAAATTTCACGCGCTTGTGCCTCAACAGGTGTTTTGGTTTCGGCCCATACCTCATTATGTGTTTGGCCCATTCTTGAATACGGTACTGAAGAGCAAAAGAAAAAGTTTCTACCAAAACTAGCAACTGGTGAGTGGATTGGAAGCTTTTGTTTGTCTGAGCCTGGTGCGGGAAGTGATGCAGGAAGCTTAACAACTTTTGCCGAAGATAAAGGTGATCACTTTGAAATCACTGGTGCAAAAAACTGGATCACTAACGGACGTGAAGCCAATGTGGCGATCGTCTTTGCTAAAACAAAAAAGACTGACGATTACAAAGGTATTTCAGCGATTATCGTTGAGACGAATTCACCTGGTTACGAAATTATTAAAATCGAAGATAAGCTTGGTATTCGTGGATCATCTACGGCTGCACTGGCTTACGATAAGATCAAAGTACCTAAAGAGAATTTACTTGGACAACCTGAAAAAGGTTTCAGAGTTGCGATGGGAACTCTTGATGGTGGACGAATCGGTATTGCAGCTCAAGCCTTAGGTATTTCTGAAGCAGCTTTTAGATATGCAAGAAACTACGCGCTTGAACGTGTTCAATTTGGAAAGCCACTGGCCGATCTTCAGGCTATTCAGTTTATGTTAGCTGATATGTCGACGAAAATTGCAGCATCGCGTTTGCTTATTTTTGATGCAAGTCAGAAAAAAGATCGCGGTGAGTTTTACTCAAAGACTTCTGCCCAGGCTAAGCTGTTTGCGGCCGAAGCGGCAATGTGGATTACGACGAAAGCGATCCAGATCTGTGGTGGTAACGGTTATACGAAAGAATACCCAGTTGAGCGTTATTTCAGAGATGCAAAAATCACTGAAATTTATGAAGGCACTTCTGAAATCCAACGTGTCGTTATTGCTGCAAATGAATTAAAAGAAGCCCGCCGCTAAGTTTTTAATATTAAAAAGATTGGCGGGTAATACAGAGGCATGATACGACTTTTAAGCTAAAATGCGGAGCACTGCCTCTATGCTGAAAAAAATTTTGGAGAATCTTGGTATGGCGAAGAAAAAGACTGCTAAAAAAGCGGCTGTAAAGAAAACTGCGAAAAAAACCGTAAAAAAGACAACAGCTAAAAAAGCACCTGCTAAAAAAGCTGCTGGAAAAAAGACGGCTAAAAAAGTTGCAGCTAAGAAAACCGCTGCCAAGAAAACCGCAAAAAAAGTAGCTGCAAAAAAGACAACGGCTAAAAAAGTTGTTGCTAAAAAAGCTGCCAAAAAAGTAGCTGCAAAAAAGACGACAGCGAAAAAGAAAGTCGTCGCTAAGAAAAAAACAGCAACAAAAGTTGCCAAGAAAACTGCCGCCAAAGTTGCAAAAAAAGCAGCTGCTAAAAAAGATACAAAAGCTGCTAAGCCAGCAGTAGAAAAAAAGACAAAAACAAAGGCAGTTAAAGCTGAGCCTAAAAAAGGCAAAGGCAAAAAGTCTGCTGATGATGAAGTTGTTGAATCAAAGGCTGCTGCAAGTGAAGATGATGATGAAGATGAAGACGATAATAAAAAAGGCTCAGGCTCACTAGGCTTTGATGATAACTTCAAATTTGATGATGATTTCCAATTATCAGCAAAAGACGAAAAGAAATTAATTACTGATGTTAAAGAAGCTCTTGCAGATCAAGTTGTTGAACTTGCTGAAGATTACTCTCTTAAAGATATCTTCACTTCTATTAGAAGCATGGAATTCTTTGAAGCTGAAAACGATGAGTGTCTTGAGCGTGGTTGTGATAACCCAACTACAACAGGCGCTTTTTGTCGTTTCCATTACATTAAAAACTGGAAAGAAATCAAAAAGAAACAAGAACTTCTAAGAGAAGGTAAGCTTCAAGTCTTTATTGAAGAACTTGTAACGAAATATCCACCTAAGTATGTTGAAAATATTCTTTCTGACCTTGTGGATGAAAAATCATTCTTAGGCGTATTGAAAGAACTCAATATCGATGGTCTTGATGAATACGATGATGGTTCAGAAGACGATGATGGTGATGATGATATCGCGTTTGAAACCAAGACAACGAAAGGTTTTGACGAAGACTGACCTGCGATAGTTCATGACTTCTATTCGACCAGCCATTAAAAAAGACGCACCCTTTATTCTGGAAATGATTAAAGAGCTAGCTATGTTTGAAGAGGCTGCTGATCAAGTCGAGATTTCCTTGGCCACGCTTGAAAAAGACGGATTCGGCGAGCATCCTTTATATAAATCTCTCATCATCGAAAATGAAGACAAGCAGTCTATCGGCTTTTGTCTTTTCTACTACCGATATTCGACCTGGAAGGGAAAGTCTCTTTATTTAGAGGATCTTTATATTAAGCCGGCCCATCGTGGTAATGGTGCTGGTAAAATGGTGATGGAATATCTGATCGATCTTGCTAAAACAACTGGTTGCGGCCGATTTGAGTGGCAAGTGCTTGATTGGAACACCAAGGCCATAAAGCTTTATGAGAGTCTAGGAGCAACTTTAGATGGCTCTTGGATCAATTGTCGTATCGAAGAAAAACTCAAATCCTAATTAAGATCACATTAATTCAAGTTCCTCTTAAGCCGATAACACGACATGAATGAAGATCAAATCGATAAGAGCTTATATGATTTTATTGGTGGGCGAGACGTTCTAGAAAAAGTTCATAAGCTCTTTTACGATAAGGTTTATAAAGATCCTTGGCTTGGTAAGTATTTTAGCGAGATCGATCAAAACGTTATTGAAACCCAGCAGACAGATTTCATGTCACAAGCGATGGGAGGGCCAGCTTGTTATTGCGGTAAGCTTCCTATCGCTGCTCATAAACATATGCTTATTAGTGAAGAACTCTTTGATCTAAGATCTACGTACCTAAAACAATCCCTAGATGAAGTTGGCGTTTCAGCAGAAGGTCAAAGTCGTTGGCTTAAAATTGATCAAGCCTTTAAAAACGGGATAGTTAAAAAATCACGCGATGAATGTGAGCTTCGTTATAAAACAGATGAGATTTTAGACTTTAAAAAATGTGCTTGAGAGACGTTTTTGGAGCCAAAAAGATTCCAGTTGTGGCCACTTTGCCCCCAATCAATAGGTTAAAGTCTGTAAAAAAATCACATTTAGTCAGCTAACCTCCCAAAATTCATTGGATCCTGCTACAACCTTTTGAAACCACGCTTAAAGGAAGGACATCCAATGCGCACATCACGTCGACTTCTCGCCGCTATTATTTTATTACTCTCAGTTTCACCTGTATGGGCCGATCTTCCAGATGAAATTAACCACCCTCCTTATCAAGCTGCTCACGCTAGCGCGCAAGCAGATACGGCTTCTCGCTCTGAGCAACTGGCTTCAGCGAAGGAAACTCAAGCCGAAGCTCAAGAAAATTTACAACGCTTAAGTGAGCGTAAAGCTCAACTTGAAGCTGAAAGAAGTGCAGGGGTTTCTGATCAAGGTCGACTTGAAAATGAAATTCGTGCTTTAGAACAAGCTATCTCGAATGAGCAAGCAGCAGTTGCATCAGCTGAAGAGCAAAGAAGAGCATTATCAGCACAACGTGAAGGTGTTTTAAGACAACGTGAAGGTGTCGCTCGTGAATTAAACGCATCAAGATCACGTCTTCAAAATCTTGAAAATGAACTTCGTTTAAGACTTGCAGATAGAGATCGCGCTGTGGCCAGACTTGAAAGTGCTCGCTCACAAGGAACACGTCTTTCTCGTGAACTAGAACAAACAACAAATGAATTAAGAACGGCTGAGCGAACATTAGAAAATCTTGAAAACGAAGGTCGTCAAGCTCAACAACAGATTCCAGTTTTAGAGCGCGAGATTCTTCAAACTGAACGTCGCCAAGAACAAGTTCAAGAAAAAGTTCGTCTTGCTCGTCTTGAAGTGGCTAAAGCGAAAAGAGAATTAGATCCGGCCAAAGCAGAGCTTCAAGCCGCTAAAGCAGATCTTAAAGCCGCTGAAGATCAATATGCTCCTATTGCAGGTCAGATTGCTGAGCTTAATAATCAAATCAATAAAGCTCAAGCAGATAAGTCTAAACTTGAAAGAGAAATTCAAGCGCTAGAGCAACAGCTTGCTCAAATGAATGCTGAAAGAACTCGTCTTCAAAACCTCATTACACAAAAAGAAGCTCAGCTGGCTCAAGCGAAAACAAATCTTGCGCAAAATACTTCTGCCATCACTTCAAAAGAAACTGATCGTGCAGCTAAAAATTTAAGAGTTGAAGAACTTGGTAAACAATTAACCGATCTTCGCGCTGGACCACAAAACCCAGCCACTCAAAGACAAATTACCGCTCTTATGGGTCAACGTCGTGATCTTTTAAGAGAGATCGCCGTGCTTGACCGTGAAGTGGCACAACTTAAGTCTGAACAATCAGGTCTTCAATCCCTTGTGACTACAATTGAAGGTGAGCTTCCAGGCCTTCGCACTCAACTTGCGAATACTGCGCCAGCTGGTGGAAGTAGCAATATTGAAGAGCAAATTAAAGCGAAAAAACAACAAGTCAAAGCTCTTAATCAAGCAATGAAAGCAGATCGTGATGCGATCGCAGCACTAGAGGCTCAATCCCCTGCTCTTCGTCAACGCATTCAAGTCGCAGGCGTTAGAGTTAACAATGCTAAAAACAATGTCGATCAAATCAATGCGCGTATCACTAGCAATGAGCGTGAAGCTGAACAAAGCTTAGCTCGTGCTCAAGAGCTTGGTCGTGAAATCGCTCAGGCCCGTGCACAGATTGAAAGAAATCAAAGAACGATGGAAGAAAACCGTCGTCGTATTACTCAACTTAGACCACAGCGCGATCAATTAGCGGCTCGTGCGTCGACTCTTGCTAGAAATCTTGATGGTGTTGAGCGCGATATTCGCGTTCAAGAAAATGAAGTTTCAAGAATGCAAGCGACAGTCGCTCAAGTGGCGCAGGATCGTGATCGTCAAGCAGCTCAAACAGATGGGATCGCTAGCGAAGATCAGCGTCTTGCTCAAGCGATTGCAGGTCTAGAAAACCAAATCGATAATACTTCAAGAAATATTCAAGAAGCTCAAGCTAGAATCGCGGCGAATTCTCAAGCGGCTGATCAAGCCGAGGAAAGTGTAAGATCAATCGTTAGTAGAAGAAGCCAACTTGATCGTGAAATTCCTGGTGTTGTAGCAGACATTGGTCGCGCCAATAGCGATCTTAATGCCGCTAACGCTCGAGTGAACTCAAGTGAGCAAGCTCTTGCAGCAGCTACTCAAGCAGAGGCACGCGCCCTTGCTGAATTTCAATCTCGTTTACAACGCTACAACTCAGAGTTAGCAAAAGCTGAGTCATTAGGAAGTAATCAAGCTGCAACAGTAGCCCGTTCTCAAGGCTCAAACGCCGGTAACTCAAACGCTCTTGCAGTTGCTGCAAGTAATGCTACTCGCGTTGGTACACTTCGTGCCAAGCTTGACGGTAAGCTTCGTGGCTTATTAACAGGAAAAGAAGAGGGCTATGCAACTGGTCTTGATGCTGGATTAAATTCAGCAGCTGATCGCCAAGAAGCTTTAAGACTTGGTGATGAAGCTGGATCAAACGCAGCAAAACAAGAAGCGAAAGAGACAACGCTGCCAGAGTCATATCGTTCAACTTTAAGCTCAATCCTTTCAAGTCTTCCAAAGAGCTCGATCCTAAAAGATCTTGTGAAAAGATTTGATCTTGAAGAGACGATTAAACAAACTCAAGATGAAGTGAAGTTATGGCAAGATCCTGCTAGAAATCTTTCACTTTCTGCCTACGCTTACGCCAACCCATCTGTTCCAGTGGATCGCTCAGCCAAAAACTGTTCTGGTGTTTATAAAGGCGTTCGTGAGTTTATAGCTGCTTGTGATCAAGCCTTTGATCAATCATTTGCTTCAAACTTTCAAAACTCACATAGATCAGCCTTTGCTGGTAAATATGACGGAGCTTACGCTTCAACATATGCAGAAGTTTTCCAAGCTAGAAAAAATGATCTTTATAAAGAAAACTATGACCTAGCTTATGCTCCAAAATATAACGAGGGCCTAATCGAAGGTAAGCGTAGAATTCGTGAAACTTCATTTGAAGAGGGAAGAGTTGCTGGCTATAACAGAACAATTCCAGTCGCTAGAGCTCAGGCTCAAGCACAAGGTCAATCAGAAGCACGTAATTACGTTGCAAATAATGCAGTCGTTAGATCAAGAAATGGTTTTGATGGTGCCCTAGTTGCAACTTCAAGAGCAGAGCAAGGAAAAGACTTAGGCATTACATTAAAGGCCGCTAACTTTGGTGGAAAAGCTTCTGCTAGAGGGGAATCAACGGCGAAAGTTGAAGTTCTATCAAATAATGCTCGTGCTAAAGAGTCTTCAATTGCGATTCCAACAGTTGCTGCTGAAAAACAAGCTGACCTTACCAACTTGATTAATCTTCAAGTGGCTGACTCAGCTGTTCCAGGCGATCAGATTATTGTTCAAGTTAAGCTAACTCATAAAGGTGATGCTTACAGCTCAAAGTATGAAGAGACACTTCGCTTTGGTGTTGAGGTTGTAGCGAACCCAGAAGTTGGCTCTAGCCTTAACTTTGATCGTGAGCCAGATCTTAAAGGAATCTTTGGTTACAAAAAGCATGATGTAAAAATCAAGCTTGTTGGTCTTCGCCCTTATGTTCCTGGTTCATACTCAGTCAAACTTATTCCAGCGACTGCGAACGATGCCGATATGCTTGAGATCACAAAAGATGAATCAAGTGTAGGTGTTCTAGATCGCGGTGAGAGCAAAGAAGCAGAGCTTGAGTACAAGATG
The DNA here is from genome assembly GCA_002787775.1 of Bdellovibrionales bacterium CG12_big_fil_rev_8_21_14_0_65_38_15. Taxonomy (GTDB): domain Bacteria; phylum Bdellovibrionota; class Bacteriovoracia; order Bacteriovoracales; family Bacteriovoracaceae; genus UBA4207. Next base: position 23,711 of record PCUW01000054.1, on the reverse strand, counting down.
AATAAGAAAGCTAAAGGTCAAACTGTGACGATGAAGGCTGTTATTAGCTATGACGGTGAGATCTTAAAAGAAGAGTTGATTCAAGTTCAACCGAAGTAAGAATTAAAATAAATTAAGTAAGTGAAAGCCCGGCGAAAGTCGGGCTTTTTCATTAATATACGGGTATTTACAATATTTTGTTTATGATTCGAATCATATTTAAAAACCTTATCTTAGTTTAAAATAGAGTTAATATTATATCCTAAAGGAAAATATGGAACTCGATAGTATTTTGCATATTGTCCTAGGTGGTTTGATCTCAGTCTTTTTGTTTGGGATTGGAATGCCAACAGTTGCAGTTTTTTTCTTTATGGTCATCATAGCGGGATCTAAAGAGATCCTTGATCATGTTCTCGTTTTAGGTCACTGTTATCCAGAATGTATGGATGAGCATGAATCTGATTTTCTTTTTAGTCTTCTTGGGTTTTCTCTTTTTATACCGATTTTTGTTTTTTCTGAGATTAGAGACATTTCACTCAAAACAAGGCATTTTGCAGCAATTTGGGTTGTTGTTACAGTAATCCACTTAACTGGACATCATCATTATCGTCCTACTCTTATTGCTGTCGATGTTTTGAAATCTGAAGCTTTATGCAGTGTTGATTAAGATTCTACAGATTATTTTTAACGCTATTGAAGCAGATCCTCAAAAAAAGCACCACGATTCGTAACCACATCACGAAGATGAATTTCTAAGATCCATAGATTTGGATTTGGTGTGTCAGCGTGATCAGGCAGACCACCTTTAAAATGAAGGGCGTGGGGAAAGTCACCTAAGCGGTGGCCATCCATATCGAGATTTAATTGATAACCACGTTTTTCAGCGGCGCGCGCTGCAAAGGCATATAGACCAGGGCCAGAAAGGTTTTGTTCTTTCCAGGCATGAGCCGTTTCAGAAAAAACATCCTGGCAGGCTTGTGCTAAATCATTTTTTTTATTTTCGCCGCAAACAAAAGTTTCACCGTAATCACCTTCGTGATCATCGATGACTGGTCCAATATCAAAAAAGAAAACATCACCATTTTTAATTTTAATATCAGGCTCAGATATTTCTCTAAATGTTTTAAGAGTATTGACTCCAAAACGGACTTTGGTTGGATGCCAAAGTTTTTGTGAGCCATTTTGTTCAAAGGCAGACTTTAAAAGATCATGGGCCTGATCTTCGCTCATGTCTTCAGTCACTTTCGCCGCAACCGACTGAACAATTAAAATAGCAGCTGATCTCGCTTTTAAAAAAGAATCGAGATTAAATTTCTCGCCAAGATTTTCGTTAGGAGAGATCACCATCACTTCCAAGTAATTCGTCGGCCAATTGGCTTAGACGGATATTTTCACGATTGACGATATAAAAGAACTCGATGCCACGTACTTCAGCTTCAGTCCATTCACCAAAATATTCATTCCAATCAGGTGTGGCAAAATATGAATCAAAGAACACACCAGCAGAATCAACAATGGCATCCAACATTTTTTGTGCAGGTGCCTTTCCACTTAAGTCGGCCGAAACCATATAAGTTGTTGGGATACGCTCTGTTTTTTCAGCATCAAAAAAACTAAAAGCAATAATCAGTTCGTCTGGATGAGTTTCAGCGTGAATATCAAAGCTTTTATTATGCTTTTTACATTCTGGTGCGTAGGTTTGGTTGAGAGTTTTTCTGACACCCGTCGTCCAAGATTCTGGAAGGGTAGTGCCTTTTTTGTCTTCATTTTTTCGATTAATCATAAGCGTTATATACCTTTAGTTTTTTAAAAACGGTAGTACCAGAGTGAATTGATTGGAAATGAGCGAATATTCTTCCCGTTCATTCCTTTGAGGCTACAAGCTATAATGATCAAACGGAGGATTTATGGCTTTAGTTTCAATCAATCGAATCGCTTTTCAGTGGCAAGTTGAACTTAGCGAAGACCATGAATTACCTGAAATCGAGCTCATTAGCGCTGATAAAATTGTCTTCACTAAAGCTGTGTCGCAATCGTTACTCTCTCGCTTAAGTCCTGGTCGCTTTGCGCTTCGCGTAGCTAAAAGCAAAACAACGTTTCATACTCCAAAAGATTGGTCTGCCATCGAAAAGAAAATTGGTTTTAGCCAAGAAGTCGTTCTTGAGTGGGCGAGTGATGCTGAGCGTGCAAAATTTGCGCGAGATCTTCTTCTTGCTCGCACAAGTGAGCTTTTCTCACCAGCCGGCGTATGATTTAATAGAGCATAATTTTTCAAGCGTTTAAGGATGATTATGTCTATATATCTATTATCTGGAGCTCGTACTCCAAGCGGAAGTTTTCTCGGTAGTCTCTCTTCAGTTTCAGCTCCCAAATTAGGTGCCGTTGCTATTTCTGGTGCTTTAAAAAAAGCAGATATTCGTCCCGATCAAGTTGATGAAGTGATCATGGGCCATGTGGTTCAGGCGGGAACAGGTCAAGCACCAGCTAGACAAGCGGCCATCTTCGCAGGACTTCCAGAAAGTGTTCCATGTACAACCATAAATAAAGTTTGCGGCTCTGGCATGCGTACAACAATTGCAGCGGCCCAATCTATTCTTGCAGGTGATAACAAATTAGTTGTTGCTGGTGGAATGGAAAATATGTCATTGGCACCACATCTTCTTCCAAGCGGTCGCTCTGGCATTAAGTTTGGTGGCGGCGAAATTAAAGATTCAATGCAATGGGATGGTCTTTGGGATGTTTATTCTGATCGCCCCATGGGAAATTGCGCCGAAGAATGCGCAACAAAATATGAATTTACGCGTGAACAACAAGATGCTTTTTCAATCGAAAGCTTTAAGCGTGCACAAAAAGCTATTGCTGACGGTATCTTTGCTAAAGAAATTGTTTCAGTAACAGTTCCTGGCAGAAAGGGCGATGTTATCGTTGATACAGACGAGGGCCCAGCTAAAGCTGACTTTTCTAAAATACCTAGCTTAAGACCTGCGTTTGATAAAAATGGAACGATCACTGCTGCCAATGCTTCAACCATTAATGATGGAGCTGCAGCACTTGTTGTTGCTGGTGAAGATTATAAAGATCGTGCAAAATTTAAATTAGTCTCATGGGCATCTCACGCTCAAAATCCAACATGGTTTACGACGGCTCCAGTTGAAGCCATGAAAAAAGCGCTAGATAAAGCAAAGCTTAAAATTAACGATATTGATTTATTTGAAATCAATGAAGCCTTCGCTGTTGTTCCAATGGCAGCCATGAAAGAATTTAATCTTAATCACGCACAAGTTAATATCTTTGGTGGTGGCGTATCTCTAGGACATCCGATTGGTTGTTCAGGCACACGTATCATTGTGACCTTGATGAATGCTTTAGCTCATCAAAATAAAAAGTACGGTTTAGCTTCTATCTGTATTGGTGGCGGCGAAGCTCTGGCTTGTGTTGTGGAGAGAATTGGATGAGTACAGCAGGGGCTAAAAAATCCGGATTAAAAACTTATAAGCCGGGTGAGATCCTCTTTAACGAAAACGATGCAGCTGAATCGCTTTATATTATTCAGCGCGGACAAATTCGTTTGTTTCGTCCAAAGGGCCGAGGCTTTGTTGAAATTGGAGTGCTTCGTGCTGGTGAAGTGATCGGTGAGATGGCCTTCTTTGATCAAAAAGCACGACGTCGCTCATGTTCTGCTTCTGCCATGGTCACGACCGACATGGTTGAGATCTCTTTCGTTGCTTTTGCTAAAACCATGGAAGGTCTTAATCCTTGGTTTAAAACAATTATTAATACCCTTGCCGATCGTCTTAGAAAAACAAATGAGAGAGTAAAAGAGCTTGAAAGTAACTCTATTGGTTACGGCAAAGGTGGCAAGGTTGCCGATTATAAATTTTTTCAAAACAACGATATCATTCGTGCTTTGTCTTTAATTTATATGGCACTTAAAACTCACGGCGAAGAACTTGATGGTGTCGTGAATTTGCATATGAATATTTTAAAGTTCTATGCTTCTGATATTTTCAATCTTCAAGATGTGAAGTTTGAAGAATTCTTTTTGTTATTAAAAGATCAAGGCTACCTTGAACTTACGGAAGACGAAGATGGCGCCATGAAACTTATTCAAATCGCCAACCCTGAGCGATTTAAATTCCTCATGAGTTTCTTAAATAATCAACGTCGTCTTGAAGATAATAAAAAGCTTACGATTTCGCCTAAATGTGAAATGTTTCTTAAAAAGATTATGGATCAAATCACGATTAAGGGAATCAAAGGAACAGCGATTGAGGCTGATATATCAGCTATCCTAGATGATTTTGCTGCGAGCGGTACATCTATCTCAGAGACTGATCTTAAAGAAGCGATTGACCAAGGCTTGTGCGATGATTTGGTTGTAGGTGATGAAAATAGAATTTCATCCACTGTTAATTATGATCAGATTGTAAAAATGTATCCGGCCATTAAATTAATGAATGCGATTGAAAGAGCTAACGAGCTTAAAACTCGCTAGCGTTAGGTTCCTGAAGGATCGTAGATCACACTTACAGACTGTCCATTAGAATAAGCAGCATTGCCGTGAAGCTTTAGGAAGTAACCAGACTTAACCATGCCTGGAGACTTTGGCGTAAAGTTGTTAGGTGCTGTGATTCGCATATTTTGGTTACTAATATATGTAGGGCCTGAGCCAGATTTAATCAATTCCCATCCATTACATCCACTTGGATTAGATGGACACTGACTTACAGGTACACCATCAATTTTTAATTGAATTGAAGCTTCAACTGGTTTTGATTGTAGGTGAGCATAACCATACCACTCAAGCACAGTCTGAGTTCTAACAGACATACATTCTGGATAAGTAACTTGGGCGTTACCGTATAGTTTAACCACATAACCTGTGAAGGGTTCACCGGCATCTGGTTCAAAACGAGTGTTTACTGTTTGAACTGAATTTGAAAAGCTGAAAGCATCAGGGTTGCCAAAAACAGGCTCACTGACTTGAGGATAACTTACGCCATCTTTAGTCACGGTAATTTCATTTGGATCAATATTGGCACCAGCTTGAGCCACCGGCCAATAATTGTATTTGTGACCAAGAATAAAATCTTGAATAGAGTTATTGATTCCATCAAAAACTTTTGTGAAGTCACTAATGTCACAAAGATCAAAGCTGTCACGATTATTTCCAATATCTGCCGGAAGCGGAGACTGTGAATAGAACACTTGTTCTGATACACGACGGTAAGCTTCACTGAAGGCAAATGGATTCATCGGCGCATAGTTTTGATTACATTCTCTTTTTCTGACAATTGAGAAAAATCTAAGTTGCAAAGAATCTAGAGAGTTTTTTATACTATTAAGTGAGCTTGTTTTTTGAGAAACAAAATTTGTAAGTTTATTATATTCATTACTACCAGCCGTTTGAAAGACGCCATCATCATCTTCTGTCGACATTAGGACAACGATTGTGTGAGCACCATAACGAAAGGCATTCTTAAGTGCACCAGATGATGTTGTTTTATTAGTGTTAAGTAGATCAATGGCACGTTGTGTACCATACTCAGAACTTCCTACTGAAGGAAAAGTTGAAAGATGATTTTGTGCAGCTGAACGATCTATTCTCATTGATAGGGCAGTGCTCGTCATTTCTCCTGACGGTGTATCACTGACAATAAGACCTGCGTAGCTGTTAACACTTGCGCCATTTGGAACAACGAGGGGTGCAAGCATAATATGATAATCAAAACGATTAGAGATAAGATCGATTGTTTGGTTTAGAGCTTGTCTTGTTTGGTCATTAATAAAAACGGCAGAACTTGAGTTATCCCAAAGAAACAAAAAATCTACTTTAGGCTTGATATAAGTGAAGTTTGAGCAAGCACTTTGGGTATTTGTTTGAATCGCACTAATTTGTGTCGAGTCTTTCTTCTTTTTTGAAGCGAATTCTTCAACCCCACACGAGCTTGCTAGCATTAAAGCAGAGGTGAGAATGATGAAAAACTTTATTTTACTAAACATGGCGTCCCCATGGTTGATGCCTTTTATGTTTAAATACATATACTCAATCGGTCCTATCGGGAAAAAAGGGGCAAAACTTGAACCCGAAAGGGGGAAACGGGCAATTTCGACCATGTTGGGTCTGTAGTTTCGAGGGGTTAAACTAGAAAGGAATGTAAATTGAGCTATTTAGTGACAGTTTTAGCTAAAGGAGAAAACCATGTCGTCGTCTTGGTATTACGTCAGTGGTAGTGATCGAATCGGTCCCGTAGAAGAAAGTGAGCTCTCTAGCTTATTTCAAGATAACACCTTAGATGGTGAATCCTATGTTTGGACAAAAGGATTTGATAACTGGCAACGTGCAAAATCCGTCGACCAACTAGCACATTACTTTACTGGTGCTACTCTTAGTCCTGCTCAATCTCCCGTGAGTGCTTCTGAGCCACCAAGAGGTGATCGTCCGGTTTTAGATATCGGTGCACTGTCAGAAGACCAACCCTGTATCACGATTAAAATTGGTTATGACCGTGGTGCTGATGAAGTTGAGTATGGTCCATATTCTATTTCTCAAATGCGTCGAGCTTATAAAGAAAATCGAATCAACGGTAAAACATTTGTTTTTGTTCCTGGAATGGAGAATTGGCAATTTCTAGCTGATACCCAATTGTTCGATCGTATTACAAGCGATATGCCTCCAGTGATTGATGATAGCGATAGAAGAATGCACACAAGAAAACCTTTTGTTGCTCGTCTTTTATTTCATGATCGACAAGAAGTTTATGAAGGTGTTTGCCGTGATATTTCTACTGGTGGTTTACAAGTTTTAGTCGCCAATTTTCCATGTAAGTCTGGTGATGAAGTTAAGCTTAATGTTCACCCAGATAATGGCGCCAAATCTTTTACGGCAACAGGAAAAGTTGTAAGAGTTCTTGAGGGGTCTCAAGGCTTTTCTCTTCGCTTTCATGGTCTAGGCGATCAAGCAAAACAGGCAATTGAAGATTATATTGAACAGGCTCGTTAATGGCTCAAGTCGTTGACGATATTTTTGTCTCAACTCGTGATTCATCTCGAGAGATTTTTGTAAAAAAGTATCTTCCGTCCGAGCCTCATCAAGTCCATCTTGTTTTTCTACATGATCTTTTTGACTACCATGGAATATATCAACAGTTCGCCAAAACCTTAAGCGAAGTCGGTATCGCTGTATCGATGCTTGATATGAGAGGGTTTGGAAGATCAGGTGGTGGTAGAGGGGTCATCGATAAACACGACGAGATCATCGATGATATTGAAGAATATCTAAAATCTCTCGATGATTCAGCGATTTTAGCAGGTCATGGCTTTGGAGGCTTGTTGGCCATAAGACTGCATCATCGCCAAAGTCTTCCTCCTGAAAAAGCATTAAAAGGCTTAATTCTATCCAACCCATTACTACGTTTTAATAATGCTCTTCCAAAAACGAACGGAATTGTTTACGACCGCTTAAAGCACCCCTTTGATTTGATCACTTTGCCTTGGAAACTTAAAATTTCAGATCGATCAGTTAGTGAAAAAGCTAGATTGAAGTTATCTGAAGATCCACTCATTCGTGAACAATTGGTGCTTAGAACCTATAGACAGGTTGAAAAACTTATTAAACTTGAGCAAAATGCTTCCTATTTAATTGATGTTCCTACTTTAACCTTGTTATCAGGAAGTGATACAATAAGTTCAATAAATTTTGCCAGACTCTTTACGAAAGCTTTAGATAGTGAAAATTCTAGGCTTATTGAGTACGAAAGAGCGCGAAGAGATTTATTATCTGATAATGAAAATGAATTGGTTTTGAAGGATGTCTTGCAATGGTTAAAAGAGCGTTACTAGTTTCAATACTTCTTATCAGCGCTTGCGCCAATTTAAGTAAAAATCAAACTTTGACTGAAGACTTTGTGGTACGAGGTGGAAAGTTTGGTAATCAAACATGGAATGATTCATTACATTTTAAAAGAACGTCTTGGTACGCCGAACTCACACTAGTTTATGATCTTTTGATGGCGCAAATAGGGGAGCAAAGTCCTTTTTGGCAATGGCTTTCAGTTAGTGAAAAACAAACTTTATTAGCCTGTAAAAAACATTATGTTGTTGTGGCCTATGCCCAAGATTCACAAAAAATATCGCACGGCACTTTTAAGTCATTTGCTGCTGAGGCTGGATACTCGAGTGTCGCGCTTCCTCAGTTTGCGAACTATATGAGGCTTCATCCGGACTTCAACCAAAACTCTTTCCACCTTTATAGCGTATTCGGCCTTTGCTTAGATAATTCTAGTCCAAAAAGAGAGAATATATCGCTGCAATTCCCTAATTTTACTGAAGTTTTGATCAAGTAAACAAATAGCATAAACTACTTTAGTTTTCTGTCTCGACGTCCGATATGTATGTTCGGGAGATATAAAAATGTCTGATGGTAGTCAAAAGCCTCGCGAAAGATTTGGTCGTTATTTAATTCTAGATCACCTAGTTGATGGTGGTATGGCCAAAATTTGTCGTGCTCGTTTTCTTGGAGAACAAGCAGATAAAGTTGTAGCCATTAAAATGGTACAACCTCAGTACTCTCAAAATGAATCTTTTAAAACAATGTTTATGGATGAGATTAAAGTGACCTTTGGTCTACTTCACCCAAACATCGTTCAGACTTATGACTATGGTATGCAACATGGACAACTTTATGTTGCTATGGAGTATTGTGACGGACGAAATCTTAAAGAGTATCTCGATAAATTAAAAAAACGTGGTTTCATTTTTCCAATTGAAATCTCTGTTTATATTGTTTCTCAAGCCTGCCAAGGTTTGTTTTATGCACACACATTAACTGATAAGTTAACAGGTAAAGCCGCTAATATTGTTCACAGAGATATATCTCCCCATAATATTATGTTGACCTATGATGGTGCGATTAAAGTGATCGACTTTGGTATTGCGAAAGCAGAAACAAACTCTGAAGCAACACAAGCCGGAACAATTAAAGGTAAACTTTCATACCTTGCACCAGAATATCTTGATGGCCAAGAGCTTGATCCACGCTACGATCAATTCGCATTGGGGATTACTCTTTGGGAAATGCTATGTTCAAGAAAGCTCTTTAAAGCACCAAATGATCTGGCCGTTTTAAAGAAAATTCAAGAATGTAAAGTTCCACCTCCATCAAGCATTAACCCAATGGTTCCTAAAGAGCTTGATCAAATCGTCTTAAAGTCTCTTTCAAAAGATCGCTCTAAGCGTTTTAATGATCTTAATGAAATGAATAAAGAGCTAACACGTTTTCTTTATTCTTATAAAGCGGACTTTAATGCCACTGACTTAGCTTATTTTGCTAAAGAGCTATTTAAAGATGAAATTAAAGCTGACCGTGAAAAGCTTTTTGAGTTTGGTAAAATTGATCTTAAGCCATATCTTGAAGACCTTAAAAGAGAACAAAATGGTGGCGGAGCTCCAGCAAGTGCTCCTGCCGCAGGCTCTTCTTCAGGTTCTGATGAAGATTTAGTAAAACCAGAAAATAGAGTTTTAGATTTCGGCTTTGAACAAGAAGAAGAGACCGTTCCAAAACTTAAAGCGCTTCGCAGTCAAACTGAAACGAAGTCTAAGGCGATAGCTAAAACAGCTACGAAAACTAAATCACGTGTAGAAGAAAGTGAAGATGCACTACAAATTGATGCAAAGCCTAGATCAGTAACGACTGGTACGGCGAATGTGACTTCAACTGCTGTAAATAAAACAAGCACCAGAAGAATGAAGACATCTTCAGGTGTTTCTTCTAAGACTCGAAATGTTAAAACTCGCACGAAGAGCGGTACACGTACTGTTTCTAAGAAATCGAGTAAGCCTGAACAAAAGAAAACATCTCCAGTGACTTTACTGGCTTTAGTGGGCATCTTGGCCGCTGTTGCATGGTTTGGTAAAGATACACTTTTAGAACTAGCCGGAATGGGGCAACAGCCACAAGTTGTTAACACGACTCCAAGCCCAGCTGCGAATCAAGCTAATGTTGTGGGTAAAAGTCCAGCTAGCGAATCATCTAAAGCAAAAGTGACATTAATTGGAGTAGATAAAAGACGTCAACGTGTCTTTATCAACGGTAAAGAAGCGGAAGTGAATTTCATTGGTCAAATTGAAGTCCCAGTTGATCAAGAGCTTACTCTTAGAGTTCAATCACGAAATAAAGAGCATTATGTAACAAAAATACTTGTTTCAAGTGGTGAGCCAGAACGTAATATTGAAGTTACTGAAACTCGTCCTGCTGCCTTTGGTTATTTAGTTAACTCAAGGGAGTGTCTTGGTGGACAACTAGAGTTTGAACTTTACGGCGAAAGTAGAATTGAATCTCTACCGTTAGCAACTGGTGGAATTGCTTTTCCTCTTGGGTTCTCTGCTGATGGTAAGTATATTCCAATTAATCATACGATTACTCATAGAAGAGCTGACGGTATTGCTAAGACTATTCGCTTTGAGCTTAAGCACGAAGACGATACATTTGATCTTTGTGAGCTTTAAGAATCTTCCGACTCGGTTCTCACTCTTTGCTTAAAAATATTATTCTTTCTCATGGCCAAAAGCTTCATAATATCAGCGGCAGTCTCTTCTAGCGCCTTGTCTGTGACATTAAAGATAGGCCAACGCTTGTTTTCTTTAAAGACACCATTGGCCCATTCAATCTCAGAGACGATCTTTTCCATATCAGCATAATCACCGGTGTGCTTGGCGGCTCCTAGGCGATCTAAGCGATTCCTACGGATTTGAATCAAGGCATCCGCATCAATCGTTAATGCAAAAATCTTACGTTGGTCGACTTCGAAAAGCTCTTTAGGAGGGGGAGAACCTTGAATTAAAGGAACATTCACCACTTTAAGTCCATTTAGAGATAAAAAAACGGACAACGGAGTTTTCGAAGTTCTAGATACTCCAACTAAAATCACATCAGCTAAATGTAAACTTTCAAGGTTCCTACCATCATCATGGTTCAGCGTAAATTCCATGGCAGCAACGCGGTTAAAATAGGCATCATTCACTTGGTGAAGAAGACCTGGCTCAGCGTTAGGTTCTTGTTGAAAATAATTTCCAAAGGCGATTAAAGCAGGTCCAATAAGATCAATTGCTCTGACATGCTTTTGCTTAGAAACCTCTGTGACATATTCGCGCAGTTCATGAGAAACGATTGTATAGATAACTAAGTCATGGTGAATGGCAGCTTCTTGAAAGATAGCATCGACTTGTTCAGTTGATCTAACATTCTTATAGCGAGTAAAAAAGACTTCACGGTCTTTAAACTGAGTCATTATGGCGCGTGAAATAGCTGTAGCTGTCTCACCAGTTCCATCTGAAATAATAATAATTTTCATTTTCTGTGTCATTGATCACCTTCACTCATCCAGTCGGATACTAATTGGTCGATCTTCACCTTATCCTTTAAAGGATGAAGGCTATGCTTTGGTCTAATTTTAGCAAAGAAAGTGCGTTGTTGCTTGGCCAATTTGCGAGTGGAGCCTTCAATTCTCTCTTGCAAATCCTTTTGCTCGAGTTCGCCGTTAAGCATCATTAAAATTTCTTTGTAACCAATCGATTGCATTGGTTTTTCCTGACCTGTGAATCCATTGTTTAGTAGTGTTTTGGTCTCTTCTACAAAGCCACTGGTCAGCATTTGCTCAGTTCTATCCTTTATTATTTGGGCATGCTCATCTCTAGGAAGTTCCATATATAGGTGAAGAATATTCCAGTTATCCAAACGATGTTGGCTAAAATCATAAGGATCTCCACCGGCAAACTGATCTCCAGCCTGTGAAGTAGGCTTTCCTGTCATTTTAAAATGCTCATAGGCGCGTTTTATGCGGTAGTGGTCATTTTCATGAAGAGTTTTTATTCGTATTGGATCGTTAAGATTTAAAAACTCAATAAAAGGCTTAATACCTTCACGCTCGAAGAGCTCTTCGGCATCATTTTTAATTTCTTCTGACACATCAACACTGTCATACATTCCTTTGACGAGTGCTCGTAAATAAAAGCCACTGCCACCCACTAAAATTGGAAAGCGTTGATTTTCAAAACATTGTTCAAGCTCTTTTAACGCCAAAGTTGTGAAGTCGGCAGCATTTAAAGGATTATTGATGGATCGATTATCAATGAGTCGATGTTCAATTTCGTCTCTTTCTTGTTGGCTCGGTTTTGCTGTTCCAATGTTAAGTTCACGGTAAAACAATAAGGAATCAACATTGATAATGACTGGACTTAAATGTTGGTACTTCTTAGCTAAATGAAGGCTCGTTGATGTTTTTCCTGTTGCTGTTGCGCCAGAGATAATTAACAGTGGCAGCTTCTTTGAACTCATTGGTGAAACAGCCTGGCCAGAGTGTTTTCATCCAGACTAACGATAACTTTACTTTCTTTTAATGTGGAAAAATTAAATTGAGCAAAACTTCGAAGAAAAACAGATTCGGAAAGTTTTGTTTTAAGTTTCAAGTCTTTAAAAACGTTTTTGATTGATGAATCAATATGATCAATGGCGTGGTTACATAAAGTTAAGTAGGGAAGAGGTCTAAGCCATGCGGCGACAGCTCTTAAGGCAAGAAGATCCTTATCTATCCACTCGCAGTCAAAACCAATTTGACTTAGCTTTTCAAGATCAAGATCTGACTTTTTACAATGAATTGGCTCGTTAATTAAAAGTGGAGTTAAAGACGTTGCATAAGAGTCGTGCTTAAGCTCACAGCACAAACGAATAAGCGCTGACTCATCTAAAATACAGTGCGGATGATTGGGTAACCAGCGATATCCTGTAGGCAAGTGATCGACTTCGATTTTTGGTGATGAAATAATATTTTCTGTGGAATCGGTCGATGACATTGGTGTTGAGTGATTTTGATCAAACTTTTGCCAAGCTTCATGATGTGGCGTAGATGAATGCTCAAAAGATCGAGGAGAGTTTGTCGCCGACATCGGTTGCGCCAAATCATCAAGATCTTTAAGTGCGTCCTTAAGCATGGCATAAATAATGTCTTCTCTTGAGAACTTAACTTCTGTTTTATTTGGATGAACATTCACATCAATTTTTTCAGGTGGAATCGTTAGAAAACAAGCGTAATGACCAGTATTTGAGCCCCATAAATTAGGAAGGGAGCGAATAATAGTTTGATGAATTCTTTTTTCATTAAAAAGTCGATCATTAGCAAAGAGGTAATGATTTTTACCTGAGTTTCCAGCGAAGGACATGGTTGAAAGATGAAGTTCAAGCTTATGACCTTCAAACTCTCTTCTAGATTCATACATCAAGCTTGTATGTGTGCTGATCTCTTTTCTTTTAAAAAAGATTTTCTCCATACGGTTAATAAAATCTTTTTGACTTTGACAGCGATCGAAAATCTTTTTGTCTTGATCATCGTAGCGAATAGTAAATGTTGTCTTCTTTGCCGTTAAAAGAAATGAGTCGACGATTCTCTTTATCGCATTCTTTTCTGTCGACTTAGACTTAATGAAGTTCAGACGGGCAGGAGTATTATAAAAAAGATCTCGAATATATAAGGAAGTTCCAGGTCTTGCATTTTCAATCGGAAGATAAGCCGTTTGTTGACCACCTTGGATTTCAATTTTGCCACCTTTGCCATCACCTTTAGCGCTGGTGCAAGTTACTCGTGAGACACTAGCAATTGAAGCAAGGGCCTCACCTCTAAAGCCATAGGATAAAAGTTTAAAAAGATCGGCGTAGTCTTTAATTTTAGAAGTCGCATGCCTGGCAAAGGCAAAAGGCAGATCTTCAAAGGACATACCTTGTCCATCATCTTCAAGAGCGACCAGTTCTAAACCATTATCAATAATAGTCAGCTCAATATGTTTTGATTTTGCATCGAGGCTATTTTCAAGAATTTCTTTTACAAGAGCAGAAGGACGCTCAACAACTTCACCAGCTTTAATCTGATCAATCAGATGCTCGGGCAATAACCTGATGGAGGAGTTTTGAAACATTTACTCTCTATAGAACTGAACTTGGTTTCTGCCGCCTTCTTTTGCTTTATAAACCGCAGAGTCTGCGCGTTTAAACAAATCAGTGCCTGTAGCAACACCTGGGCGATAATCGGCAACACCGATTGAAGCAGCAACTGGAAGCTTTTTGCCTTCATACATAAAGTCGTGTTGCTCAAGCAAACGACGTAAACGTTCAGCAATTTCAAAAGCTTGTTTCAAATTCGTTTTAGGTAAAAGAATAACGAATTCTTCACCGCCGTAACGTGCGAAAATATCGTTTTCACGAACGCCGTTAGAGCGAATAACACCTGCGCCTTCTTTTAAAACATAATCTCCAGCATCGTGACCGAAGTTATCATTAAGATTCTTGAAATGATCTAGATCAAAAAGAATAAGAGAAAGAGGTGAGCCTGTGAGTTTAGATTTTTTAACTTCCAGATCAATAGCGTTGTTAAAATAAACTTTATTATAACAACCTGTATGTCTGTCAGTATTAGCTTCAAGTTGAAGTTTGTCGTAAGTTAATCTTTCAGGATCTCCCTTAGGAAGATACTTCATGGCAATCGAGCCAAGTTTAACCATGTCACCTTTATTTAAAGCAACGCGACCTTCAATTTGTTTATTATTAACGAAGGTTCCATTTTTTGAACCTGTATCTTCAATTTCAAATTGACCTTCACCAACCGAGCTAATTTTAAAGTGGTAGCGGCTAATTCCATTAAATTCTAAAGGAATTGTATTATCTGGATTTCGACCAGCAGTAGTCACTTCACCAAGATCAAAAATGGTTCCGTTTAAATCACCACCAACAACCAAAAGTGCAGCAGGTTTTTCACCAGCCTCTTTTTCAGCTGACTGAAGAGCGGCTCTGATATCTGTGATGAGAATTGTTGAGTCTTCGCTACTCATTAATGACCTTTAGAAATTGAACATGATTAAGTTTTTTAATCATCAGATTTTAAACCCATCCCCCCTTGAATTCAATAGGATAGACAATTTCATTGGTCTATTGTTTAAAAAAATCTTAGAGTGATTTGTGCTTTGCAAACACTTAAAATGACGAATGAGCAGTGATATGATTTGTTGAGTTTTTAGTCTTATAAACAATTTGGGAGCCTTTATGGCCATGAATCACGCAATATTTGAGACCAAGGCTTGGCAAAAGCTAGTAAGTACTCAAAATAATGGCAATTCTAGAGATCTTGATAGTGTAATGGTCAAGGACTTTGATGGCTGGGTCTTGGACATGTCGCGTTCAGGTATAGAGGCAAACGACCTCAAATTGATGCTAGAGGCTGCTTCGCAGTGCCAAATTCAAGCTCAAATTAAAGCAGCCTTTCAAGGTGAGAAAATTAATTTCACTGAAAATCGCGCTGTCCTTCATATGAGCTTACGAGATGATCCAAGTGATCCACTAACTCCAAAAGAAAATAGTGAATTTGCTCTAGAGCAACTTCAACTGGCCTTAGAGTTTGCCACCAAAACTCGCCAATCAAAAATTACAGACGTAGTGAATATTGGAATTGGCGGATCTGATCTAGGGCCCAAGCTTTTAAGCGAAAGTTTAAGACCATATCTTAGTGGACCAAAAGTTCATTATGTCTCTAATGTTGATCCTGCACACATTAGTGTAACATTGAGTTGCTTAAAACCCGAAAATACGCTTTTCATTATTGTTTCTAAAACGTTTACCACACAAGAAACAATGACAAATGCCATGATTGCCAAAAAGTGGGGTGGAAACCTTGCAACTTTTTGTGCTGTTACAACAAATAAAGAGAAAGCACTAGAATTTGGCATTGATCAAAAATCTATTTTTACTTTTGGTGATTGGGTTGGAGGTCGATACTCGCTTTGGAGTACGGTTGGTCTAAGTTCAATGATTGCTTTTGGGGCTGATCATTTTAAACAAGTGCTAGCAGGCGCTCACCAAGCCGATAAAGACTTTTTAACTAAACCTCTTGAAGAAAATCTTCCTATCCTTTTAGCGTTATGGGATCTTTGGAACGTTAATATTAAGCAATATGATAGCTGTGCTATTTTACCTTACGAGCACAACCTCGAAAGCTTCGCTAGATGGTTTCAACAGCTAGCAATGGAAAGTAACGGTAAAAGTGTTGATCGAAATGGACAACGAGTAGACTATCAAACTTGTCCTACATACTGGGGCGAAGTCGGAACCAACGGACAACACGCTTTTTATCAACTGCTTCATCAAGGCACCACCATAACTCCTTGTGAATTTATTGGTTTTGCTCAAACTCACTACAAAGATCAATCATCTCATCAAATTCTTTTGGCCAATATGTTGGCGCAAGCAAAAGCCTTCTATGAAGGTCATGAAGATAAGAAAAATAAATTTAAAAATTTTGAAGGTGGTAGAACAAATTTAACTCTTCTTAGTGATAAGCCAACTCCATTTAGAATTGGACAACTCTTAGCAACTTTTGAACATAGAGTGATGGCGCAAGGATTTCTTTGGAATGTGCCAAGTTTTGATCAGTGGGGAGTGGAGCTTGGAAAAGTTTTAGCAAAAGGAATTCTAGAATCGTGGAACGACTCTAAATCTTTAGATAAAACGACTCAGTCACTTCTCTCTACGATTCGTAAATTTTCTTAAGATTTCTAGCGATAACAACTCGTTGAATTTGGTTTGTCCCTTCAACGATCTGTAATACCTTGGCATCTCTCATGAATCTTTCAAGAGGATATTCTTGTGTATAACCAACTCCACCAAGAATCTGAACAGCGTCAGTTGTAACCTTCATCGCAGTGTCTGTTGATTTAAGCTTTGCCATTGCTGCCAAAGTTCCATCAGTTGAACCATTATCAAAGTTGATTGCTGACTGACGAACAAGGAGTCTTGAGGCACTAATTTCTGTCGCCATATCGGCCATCATGAATTGTAAGCCTTGAAATTCAAAAATAGGTTGCTTGAATTGTTCACGTGTAAGTGAATACTTAACTGCTTCATCTAGAGCGCGCTGAGATAAACCAACAGCAATGGCTCCAATCGTAAAACGGCCAGCATCTAGAGCACTCATAGCAACTTTAAAACCAAAGCCCTCTTCTTTTAAGAGATTCTCTTCGGGGACAAAACAGTTTTGAAAGAGAAGTTCTCTAGTTGGAGAAGCTCTCCATCCCATTTTCTTTTCTTTTTTGCCGTATTCAAAGCCTTTCATTCCATCTTCAACGATGAATGCTGAAACGCCTTTTGAACCTTCACCACCAGTTCTGGCCATAACAATATAAGTTTTGGCCACACCTGCAGAACTAATCCAGCATTTAGAACCGTTAAGAATATAACCACCATCGGTTTTCTTCGCAGTAGTTTTTAATGAAGAGGCATCAGAGCCGGCAGAACTTTCAGACAGAGCAAATGCCCCAATCTCTTGGCCTGAGGTTAAGGCCGGAAGATACTTTTGTTTTTGTTCAGGTGTTCCAAAATTATTAATGATGGATTGAACCATCGATGAAACGGAAAGAGTGACTGCGTAGGCGACAGAACTTTTCGCTAGTTCTTCGTAGGCAACACAGGCGTCTTCGTAAGTCATTTCAGCGCCACCGTATTGAGAAGGTAGCGTCATTCCACCAAAACCTAATTGACCTAATGACTGATAAATTTCAATGCGAAATTTTTCATCGCGATCATCATGTTCGGCATGGGGTTCGATTTGCTCTAAGCGAAATCTTTCTAAGACTTTTTGGATCTCTTTTTGTGTTTCGTTCATGGAAAAAGAGTCTAGCGATTGACCCTATATTTGCATATTTGCAAGGCGTCATTAAGTGATATTTATCTTAGAAAATAAGATTTAACTAGCATACGCAGTTGATCTTGCGTTAAAGGCTTAATAAACCTTAATCCCATTCTCATTCTATCCGTACCAGCAGCGGGTTTATTAATATAAACAATTTTAGCTTCTAACTTAGGGTTAAAACTTGTTTGGTCTATATTGCTTAGAAAGAGCATGTCATCTTCGTAGAAATACTTGCCAAGATTTTGAATGAACTCCAAGCACATCCCATCTTTTGAAATATTCATCACTCGAGCACTGAAATTTCTTTCACTTCCGACTCCGGCGCCTATTCTCTTATCGAAATGTGCATCAACAGAAACTTTCTCAGGTGTTTCAAAGCGTGGAATCAGTCGTTGCTCAAAAAGTCGAACTTCAGATGGGATAGAGACAGCGATTTTATTGGCATTAAGTTTACAGTCTTGTTGCTTAAAGAGAATACTTCTCTCTTCTCCGCGAATATAAATCGTATAATCCTTGGAAAAACTCTCGAAGCGATTCTTTTCTTTTGACTGTAATAGGATGCGATTGTTCTTAAAGTCTATTTTTTCAATAGTAGCGTAAGTAACAACTCGTTTACCATTTTGATTTTGCCAAATCATAACAGGGGATGAATCAGCATACATCGTATTGATTGTAGTGCTGATCTCATGGTTGTTACGGCTTACTCTTAAATTTAGCATGTCATCAATAATAGCGGCGAACATGTTATCTCCATAATAAGCCATCATTCTAACAAGTTAGAATAGAGTGTGGAGACGCACTCTGACAGGTAAATAAGGCTATTTTAGAGGAAGCGACAAAACTTCTTTTTAATTTTAGTCAGTTAGAGCTTTTTTGCACTGAAAAGAAATTCGACCAAGGTTACTTTTTAA
>PCUW01000054.1:0-5061 GCA_002787775.1 Bdellovibrionales bacterium CG12_big_fil_rev_8_21_14_0_65_38_15 | reverse complement strand
GAGCAATACTTTTTCTCATCTGCAGCGCATGAATCTTTGATATTTTTTTGCTGACGAGCCGCTAACGTTCGAGTCTCCTGACAAAGCTTAGAAAGTTTAGATTCATTCTTTTCAAGACAAGAATTTAACAGTTCTGGGCGAAAACGCTCTTTATCACACAGTTTTTTTGCATCAAGGTAGCATGGGTTTCTAGCAGAAATCTTGTCATCAATTTTTTGACGATGGTCCTTACACTCTTTCGTCAGTTTATCTTGATTACTACCTAAACAAACCTCAAGCTTTTTACCATCTTTTTTGACGTCATCACACAGGAGAATGGCATCTTTAAAACATGGCTGTTTTTTCATCACTTTGGCTTCAAATTTTGATCTTGCCTCAGAACAAGCTTTTGAAAATTTAGAACTATTTTCAAGCATACATTTAGCTAAGCTATTTTTTCCAAGCTTTTCTTTAGAACAGAATTTTTCTTGATCTTCAAGACAAGGCTTCATCTCTTTTATTCTTTTGTCTTTTTGTGCCAAGCACTCTTTTGAAAGATTCTTCTCATTCGTCTTCAAGCACTCATTAATATCTTTCGGATTTGTTTTGTCAGAGCAATATTTTTGAATATCACCATAGCATTTATTGTTTTCTTTTACTTTTTTAGCAAATTCAGCGCGAACCGCTTTACATGAAGGACCAAGACTTTCGGCATGTTTATTCAAACATTGATCGAGCGCGAAACGAGTTTTTTCTACACCCTGACAAAATTTTTGTACGTCTCCAGCACAGGCATGCATGCTATTTGCAAAAATTTTTGGTGATAATAAAATTAAAAAAAGCAATATCAAGCGCATAGCGGTTCCTTTTTGACACCAAAATCTTGTTGGTTATTTAGCTTAAGTTATAGGTTATTGGTTGGCAGGCCTACAAGAAAAAACTACTCGGTAGCAAAAGGGTCACTCTGACCCCAGCAAAACCTAAAATGTAGAAAATACAATGTAAGTAAAATCACTTTGACGGTGTGTTTTAGAAATACGTAAAAGAAAATTAACAAATCGAGGGTGTAGGACATTTTCTCGGCTATTTCAAAAACCGTTTGAGTATTTCATGTGGGGGGCAGATCATGAAGCAGAGTTATCGTAAATTATTACCAATCATAGTCATCGGACTAACAATTGGTCTTACAGGGTGTAAAAAGAAATACACTCAATCAGACTTAGATAACTCTTATGATAACGGTGTTGAAGACGGTATCGAGATTGGTTACGACCAAGGTTATGATGCAGGTCACGCTGATGGTTATCAAGAGGCGAAAGACTTTTTCCAAACAGCTGACTATACAACTGGTTTCAACGCTGGTCAGACTCAAGGTTACAATACTGGCTTTAGTGCAGGTCAAACTCAAGGCTACAATACAGGCTTTAGCGAAGGTCATACTCAAGGTTATCAAGAAGGTTACGATGCTGCTGAAACAACAGCCTACAATCAAGGTTATGCTGCAGGCTTCACGGCTGGTGAATCTTCAGGATACGGCCAAGGTTATGATGACGGCTTCGTAGATGGTGATGCTAACGGATATGCCGATGGTTACCTTGATGGTTTAGCTGATACTGAAGCTGCCTATGACCAAGGTTATGCTGATGGTTATACTGACGGTAATGATGATGGATTCACTGAAGGATACAATCTTGGTTATTCAGACGGAGACGCTGATGGCTATGTTTTAGGTTATTCTGATGGCGAGTCTGATGGTTATACATTAGGTTACGGCGACGGTTATGAAGACGGCGACCTTGCTGGATACACAGATGGTTATAACACTGGCTTTGATGATGGATATGCTATCGGTGTAGATGACGGTTATGACCTTGGTTATGGCGACGGTTACGGCGACGGTTATGATGATGGTTATTATGATGGCGGCGGACTTTCTAATTCAAATAAAAGTGTCTTAGTTGCTAACACTTTCATTAATGACTTGGTTGATTTCTCAAAAATTAAACCAATCAAACTTAAGAATTCTGCTGCTCTATCAGCTGCTGGTTCTTCAAGAGACTTAGAAAAAATGCAGGCGATGGTTGAGATGAATAAAGTTCGTCAAATCTCAGGACAAATCTCTGCAAAATTTGGTCTTTCTCACGATCGTTCAATGCAAGTTGCTAAGCTTTCTGCCCAATGGAATAAGCTTTCTTCTTCAAAAGAACTTACTAAAGAAGATGTAGATGCTTTCTCTAAAAGATTAATGGGTTCAAACATGCTTGAGATTGAAAGCGCTGTTAAGGAATCAATGAAAGGGAACGTTTCAAAGCTTGATGAATTAGTATCAAAAGCTGCTGAAGTAAACGCTACAAGCCCAGAGAAGATTTCTGGAATTGTAATGTCGATGTTCTTCTAAAAAAATAAAACTAAGAACTCCCGTTTGGGAGTTCTTTTTTTTTGTAAATGAATGGATAGTGAAATGAAAAAATTAATAATAGCTCCTCTTTTTATCATGCTCATGCTGACTGGCTGTAAAAAGAAATATACTCAAGCTGATCTTGATGTTTCCTATGACAATGGCGTCGAAGACGGTATTGAGATCGGATATGACCAAGGTTACGGCGTTGGTCATGCTGACGGTTATGAAGAAGCTAGACTTCTTTTTCAAACTGAAGATTACGCAAATGGATTTAATGACGGTCAAGCTGTAGGTTATACTACTGGTTTTTCAGCCGGAGAAACTCAAGGTTACAACACAGGCTTTAATGCTGGTTATAACCAAGGCTATAATGAAGCAGAAACTGATATTTATAATCAAGGCTACGCCGCAGGTTTCACTGATGGTGAAGTGGTTGGCTATGGTAATGGTTATAATGATGGCTTTATCGATGGAGATGCGAACGGTTATGCTGATGGTTATCTCGACGGTTTAGCTGATAACGGTGCCTATAACACTGGTTATAATCATGGTTATGAAGATGGTTCAGATGATGGTTTCGTTGAAGGTTATTACCTTGGTTACGACGACGGAGCTGATGATGGTTATACTCTTGGTTATTATGATGGAGATGAAGATGGTTATAACTCTGGTTATAACGACGGATACTCTGATGGTGACTGGGATGGCTTCAACGATGGATATAATACTGGATTCGATGACGGATATTATGTTGGCCTAGATGATGGATATGATATCGGTTACGGTGATGGCTATTATGATGGTTATGATGATGGCTACTATGATGCTGGTTGGTTATCAAAATCTTCTGGCTCAGTTAAGCTGACTCAGACTTTCATTAATGATTTGGTTGATTTCTCAAAAATTAAGCCAATCAAACTTAAGAATTCTGCCGCTCTTTCAGCAGCTGGTTCTTCAAGAGATCTTGAAAAAATGCAGGCCATGGTTGAGCTAAATAAAGTTCGTCAAATTTCTGCCCAGATTCAAACAAAATTTGGTCTTTCTCATGATCGCTCTATGCAGGTTGCTAAGCTTTCATCTCATTGGACAAATTTATCAAGTTCAAGAGAGTTAACTCAAAAAGATGTTGAACAGTTTTCAACAAAACTTTTGGGCTCCAACGTTCTTGATTTAGAAAAAGCGCTTAAACAAAGTCAGCTTGGAAATATCTCTAAGCTTGAGGAGCTGGTTGCTAAGGCGGCCGAAGTTAACGATACAACTCCTGAAAAAATCTCAGGTATCGTTGCTCATATCTTCTTTTAGGCTTAGGTCTCAAATACTCTGAAATCAGCCCCTCTTTGAGGGGCTTTTTTGTTTTAATACGAGGACTTAGCTATCGTGTAAATATGACACGATGGGTCGAAAAGAGCGCCAATTCTGTTTACAATGATTTATCAAACAGGAGAGCCCGTGCACCGTTTTTTAAGTACCATTTGGTTCATCGCCATCACCGTTATCTTAACGGTGAATACGCACGCCCAAGGCTTACTACCTGGAATGATTCCTTTAGAACGTGGAAGTGAGCCCGCTGTTGATCTTATGTATCAAGGTCAATTGCTATTTCCTGAAGATGCTATTGATCTGGTCGCAAGCTCGGGCGGACAATTCGATCTTTCAAGACTTAATCCAGCCGAATCAAATCTTTGGCAAGATAAAGATCTTTATCCAAATGCACAGGCAAAATTACCTGTAAACTATATGGACCAAGTGGATTACTTATCAAGTATTCCTAGCCGTCTGGGTAAAAACTTTCGCTTCAGTGTTGCTGCACCAACTGGTGAAACAGTGACGTTAATGGCCAGTAAAACAGTTCATAACGTTTTACTTAGAAGATCTCTACTACTTAAGCTTGGATATAATGTTCCGGCGATTAAACATCTTTCTAAAGTTAAAGTTAATTTTCCTGATATAGCTTCAAAGAATCGTTTTAAAGATGCTTTAAACGAAGGATTACTTGGCGATACAGATCGCTGGATCTCTTTTGAAAAAGAGGATTCTTCAACTGTCGTGATGCAAGATCTTATTGTCATGGGTGCAGAAGACGAACTTTATAATTTAGCCTTGGGAAATGATCTTGCCGCCATCGGTTTAGGTCGTCGAGTCATTAACTCTTTAGTTCTTCCTTATTCAGTCTTAAATATCCCTGAGAGCGTGAACTTACTTAATTGGTCTGCGGCCAGAATCGTTTCGAATCACGTTTTAGTTGAGCTTGATAAATCGACTGACTTTAATTGTTCATACGAAGACGCTCTTTGGATTTTTCGTCGCATGGAAAAACTGACGAGACAAGACTGGGCCAATATCGTAGACGATTCAGGTTTACCTCCATCTGTTAAATCGATTCTTTTAGAAAAACTCATTGCTAGACGTAATTCTTTAGGTGACTCATTAAAAGTTGATTACAGAGAAATAGCTGTTGATGCAAATCCTAGCAATGCCGCTGGACTTGAAGATGGACGTATTACACAAGAGATCTTTGAAGGGTATGCCAGACGTTTTAGTTATGGCGACCCAGAGTCACCGTTATCGTCATCAGAACTTTCTAATTACATTCTATCGGTAGGACTTTCAAGCGCTATTGATGCTGCTGTGTCTGGTATTAACTCTCTGCCATTCTTAGGTACTGATATCGCTGGCAAAAA
>PCUW01000017.1 GCA_002787775.1 Bdellovibrionales bacterium CG12_big_fil_rev_8_21_14_0_65_38_15 | reverse complement strand
GTAAGGGCTTCTTGGATAAAAAGGAGTTGTCTCTTTTTGAGGGACTTCTTGAACGAGGCCGTAAAGCTCTGAAGTAGAAGCTTGATAAATCTTGGTTTGTTTCTCTAGACCGCAAATACGGATAGCTTCTAGGAGTCTTAGAGTACCTGTGCCATCAACGTTTGCCGTGTATTCAGGAGTATCAAAAGAAACTTTAACGTGACTCATTGCTCCAAGATTGTAGATCTCATCTGGTCTGATCTCTTGAATGATTCGAATCAAATTTGTGCTATCAGTTAAGTCACCATAATGAAGCCTAAGCTTTGAGGACTCATGTGGATCAACGTAAAGATGATCGATCCTTTGCGTATTAAAAGACGATGAACGCCTTTTAATGCCATGAACTTCATAACCCTTGTCGAGAAGAAGTTCAGCTAGATAGGCGCCGTCTTGGCCGGTAATCCCAGTGATAAGTGCTTTTTTAGAAGTTTTCATGGGCAAATTCTAAACTAAAAAATTATCTTTAGTAAGTAACTCACTGAAGATAATTAAAGAACCTTTAATAGCTCACTAACAATTTTATCCTGAGTTACTTCATCTAAATAGGGGTGCATTGGTAGGCTCATAACTCTTTTTGATGCATTTTCAGCATTTGGAAAATCACCTTGATTATAACCAATCCCTTTGAAAACTGGTTGTAAGTGTAAAGGGATAGGGTAATGAACAGAGGTAGGCACTCCCACGTTTTTAAGTTTTTCCTGAACATCGGAGCGATTTTCAACTTCAATTGTATATTGAGCATATACACAGGTTTGCTCACTAGGAATCTTCTGAGTTTTTAACCTTCCATCAAGCAGTTGAGTGTACCTTGCTCCAATTTTTTTTCTAAGCTCAATCTCTTTTGGAAATATTTTAAATTTTGCTAGAAGTATTCCAGCTTGCAGAGTATCTAGACGACCATTAATACCAATAGATGTATGATTATAGCGAGATTCTTGCCCATGAATTCTTAGTTCTCTCATTTTTAGAGCAAGAGCAGGGTCATTGGTAAAACAGGCTCCACCGTCTCCATACCCACCTAGTGGCTTTGAAGGAAAAAAACTTGTGCATCCAATGGTTGATAAGCCACAAGATTTCTTATTTTTATAAGAGGCACCGAAGCTTTGCGCGGCGTCTTCAATAACGGGAATTTTATACTTGTTAGCAATTTCATTTATTGGATCAAAGTCAGCGCATAGCCCATAAAGACTTACTGGCATAATAGCTTTGGTTTTAGATGTTATTGCAGACTCTAATAGCCTTGCATCAAGATTGTATGTTTCATTATCAATATCTACTAAAACTATTTTTGCACCAAGTAACGATATCATTTCTCCTGTTGCAAAAAATGTAAAAGGCGTAGTAATGACTTCATCCCCTGGTCTAATGCCAATTGCCATAAGCGCCAAGAGTAAAGCATCGGTGCCACTTGAGTTTGTTATGCAGTGGGTAGAATTAATGAATCTAGATAGTTCTGACTCTAATTCGCCAATCTCCGGACCCATTATGTATTGGCCATGACTTAAAACTTTGTTTATTTGGTGTGTTATATCTTCATGTATACTATCGTACTGAGTTTTAAGATCTATAAATTCCATTTTTCTCTCTAATGAATTAGTTTGTGTTTACTATATTCCCTTTGCAAAGCTAATATGCGAGCAAATTATTGTGACTAAATTAAGGCATATTATTATGAATAAGTTAATCAAATCTTTAAGTTCTGCCGAAGCCAAAATCGGAATTGTTGGACTTGGCTATGTTGGCCTTCCATTAATGCTACGGTATCAAGATGAGGGTTATAAAGTAATTGGATTTGATATAGACGAAAGAAAAGTATCTAGCCTAAAAGAGGGGCTAAGTTATATCGAGCACATTGATGCTTCGCAAATTAAAAGTGCTCTTAAAAATGGTTTTGAACCAACTACGAATCTATCAAGAATTGAAGAGGTAGATGCAATTATTCTTTGTGTCCCAACGCCGCTTAATAAATACCGTGAACCAGATTTAAGTTTCGTACTTGGTACAATGGATTCAATCGTTCCTTTCTTAAGAAAAGATCAAGTTGTTTCACTCGAAAGTACTACATATCCAGGTACTACTGAAGAGGAATTAAGGCCCCGAATTGAAAAAGCCGGGTTAAAAATCGGTGAAGATATTTTTTTGGTATTTTCTCCAGAACGTGAGGATCCAGGTCGAGGAGATTTTACAACTAAAACTATCCCTAAAGTCGTAGGTGGGTCGACACAGAATTGCCTCGAGGTAGGAATAGCCCTATACAACAAAGTTATTGATAGAGTTGTTCCTGTGTCATCAACAAAAGCAGCAGAAATGACAAAGCTACTGGAGAATATTCACCGCGCCGTTAATATCGGTTTAGTCAATGAGATGAAAATAGTTTGCGACAAAATGGGAATAGATATTCACGAAGTGATTGATGCTGCTGCAACAAAGCCGTTTGGTTTTGTTGCTTATCGCCCTGGTCCAGGACTTGGAGGTCACTGCATTCCAATTGATCCATTCTATCTTACTTGGAAAGCTCGAGAGTTTGGAGTTCATACACGTTTTATTGAATTGGCTGGAGAAATAAACTCTTCAATGCCTTCTTATGTAATTAAGAAAATAGCTAAGGCTTTAAATAAAAATAAGAAATCAATAAATGGTTCAAAAATTCTGATACTTGGTATTTCATATAAGAAAAATATCGATGACATGCGAGAGTCGCCTTCAGTTTTCTTAATGGAGAAGTTGAGACGCGAAGGTGCTGAAATATCATATAACGATCCCCATGTACCTGTATTTCCCAAAATGCGAGAGCACAAATTTGATTTGTCATCACAAAATCTTACTGCAGAGAGCTTGGCAACTTATGACTGCGTTGTTTTAACAACGGATCACGATAAATTTGACTACGAATTAATATTAAAGAATTCAAAATTAATTATAGATACTCGTGGGAAATACAGAGAACCACAACCGAACTTGGTAAAAGCTTAAAACATGAAAAATTTTGCAATAATTGGAGTAGGCGGATATATCGCTCCTAGACATCTTGAGGCTATAAAATCAACGGGCAATACCCTAGTGGCTGCATTTGACCCAAAGGATTCGGTTGGCATCCTTGACAGGTACTTTCCTGATTGCCAATTTTTCACCGAGTTTGAAAGATTTGAGTCTTTTATTGAGACTCAAAAAATTGATTATGTTTCTATTTGTTCTCCTAATTATCTTCACTCTTCACATATTAAGTTTGCATTAAGAAATGGCGCAAATGCGATATGTGAAAAACCGTTAGTGCTTAATGAGTCAGATATAGATGAGCTCGTTGAGTATGAAAAAAAATATAATAAAAAGGTTTTTACAATTCTTCAGTTGAGAGTACATGACTCAATAGTAGAATTAAAAAACAAGATTCTTACTGAAAACAAAGAGCACTATCAAGTAGACCTAACTTATTTAACTTCTAGAGGTAATTGGTATTTTGAATCTTGGAAAGGTGATGAGAGTAAGTCTGGGGGTCTTTCAACAAATATCGGAGTTCATTTTTTTGATATGTTAACTTGGATATTTGGTGAATTGAAAGAAGTTAAAATTGAGAAGAAAACTGCATCACTTGAGATCGGTTTAGTTGAGTTAGACAAAGCAACCGTTAGATGGAAGTTATCTGTAGATAGAAATGAACTCCCTAAGTCTGCGATAGAATCTGGTAAAACAACATTTAGATCTATACGAATAAATGAGCAAGAGTTTGAATTTTCTGAAGGTTTTACTGAACTTCATAACAAAGTTTATGAAAGAACTCTAAGTGGAATTGGTTACGGATTAGAAGACGCACGCACGGCCATAAAAATTGTTGAGCAGTTGAGGAAATCTAATGAGCTTTACTAAGCATGATACATCAATAATTGACGAAGGTGCTGTGATTGGAGATGGAACACGTATATGGCATTGGGTTCATGTAAGTGCAAAAGCAATAATTGGAAAAAACTGTTCTTTGGGACAAAATGTTTTTATAGGTAACAACGTTAAGATTGGTAATAATTGCAAAATTCAAAACAACGTATCTGTATACGATAATGTTTTTCTAGAAGACGATGTATTTTGTGGGCCAAGTATGGTTTTTACAAATGTTTACAATCCTCGTTCAGCGATTATCCGAAAAGATGAATATCGAGATACCCATGTCCGTCAAGGTGTAACGATTGGAGCAAACGCAACAATTGTCTGTGGAGTTGAGCTGGGCGCTTATAGTTTTATTGCTGCTGGCGCAGTAGTAAATAAAAACACGAAGCCATTCTCACTCGTGGCTGGAGTTCCAGCTAAGCAAATTGGTTGGATGAGTAAATATGGTGAACAGATAAAGTTACCTTTGGAAGGTTTTGGGGAATATGTTTGTCCAAATACAGGTGAGTGCTACGTTCTTGAAAATGATTTAATAAAAATTAGTTAATTGGAGATTTAATATGGAACTTAAGGGAAAAAGATTTCTTGTCATTGGTGGAGCTGGCTTTATTGGGTCTCACGTTGTTGATCAGCTTCTTAAAGAAGATGTAAAAGAAGTTGTTATCTACGATAATTTCTTTCGTGGAAGAATGGATAATATCGACAACGCTTTAAAAGATCCACGCTGTTCTCTATTTCCACATGGTGGAGATATTCTATACCCTGACGTTCTTTCTAAAGCGATGGAAGGAATGGATGGTGTATTTCATTTAGCAGCGCTGTGGATTCTGCAGTGTCATGAATATCCTAGAACTGCTTTTGAGGTAAATGTACAAGGAACTTTTAACGTTATTGAAGCTGCTATAAAAAACAATATTAAGCGAATTGTATATTCTTCTAGCGCATCAGTTTACGGAAATGCATTAGAATTACCAATGACTGAAGATCATCCATATAATAATTTTACCTTTTATGGTGCTAGTAAAATCGCCGGTGAACACTTCTTTAAATCCCTAGGTGATCGTTATGGTTTTGAATGGGTAGGTTTACGTTATATGAACGTCTATGGACCAAGACAGGATTATACGGGAGCCTATACAGCTGTGATGCATAAAATATTAGATAAGATTGAGTCTGGAGAGAGACCTCAAGTATATGGTGACGGAAGTCAAAAGTATGACTTTATTGATGTCGAGGATATTGCTCGCTGTAACGTTTTAGCTATGAAGGCTCAGGTCAGTGGAGAGTGTTATAATGTTGGAAGAGGAATAGGAACTTCTATCAAGGACCTATCAGAGCTACTTTTAGAAATTAAGAAAACAGATATTAAAATAGAATATATGCCGCAAGGTCTCACATTTGTTACCAATCGTATCGGCTGTCCTGAAAAGGCTGAAAAAGATCTTGGTTTTAAATGGGGAATTGATTTAGAGCACGGTATGAAAAGACTTGTAGACTGGCGCACAACAGATAAGTTTGGAGTAGAGTCTCGTCGTAATCAGGTGAAAGGCGTAGGGCATGACAACAGATAAACGTATCATTCCGATTGCCTTACCATCTGTTGGCGAAGAAGAGTGGTTGGCGACTAGAGATGTATTTATGAGTGGCTGGCTAACCCAAGGCCCTAAGGTTAAGGAGTTTGAATCTAAATTTGCCCAGTTTCATGGCGCAAATTTTGGTATAGCTACCACTTCTTGCACTACAGGTCTTCATTTAGCATTAGAAGCGATGGGTATCGGAGAGGGAGATGAAGTTATTGTTCCTGCTTTTACTTGGGTTTCAACAGCAAACGCTGTTTTGTACACAGGTGCAAAGCCTATTTTTGCAGATGTTTCATTAAAAACTAATAATATTGATGTTGAAGGACTTAAAAATCTTAGAACTGCAAAAACGAAGGCTATTATACCTGTTCATCTTTTTGGGTTGTGTGCCGATGTAGATGCAATTAAAGCTGAATTACCTGGGGTTAAAATACTAGAAGATTGTGCTTGTGCTGCAGGAGCAAAGTATAAAGGCCGTTTTGCAGGAACTTTGGGGGATGTTGGAGCATTTTCAACTCATCCAAGAAAGTCAATTACAACAGGCGAAGGCGGAGTTTTAACAACTAATTCTTTAGGGCTTGCAGAGAAAATGGATTGCTTAAGAAATCATGGTTCCTCAGTTTCTGAAGAGCAAAGACATGTAGGTCCTAAGCCCTACTTATTAGCTGACTTTAATGAAATAGGTTTTAATTATAGAATGACTGATTTTCAAGGAGCGATAGGCACAGTACAGCTTTCAAAGCTGGATCAGTTTATCAATGAAAGAAGTAAGTGGGCCAACTATTATAGCGAAGCTTTTTCTGATATTTCATGGCTAATCACCCCCGAAGTTCCTGATGGGTGGAGGCATGCATGGCAAGCCTATGTGTGTTATGTTGATCCAGCAAAATCACCCATCCCGAGAAATGAATTAATGGAGATTTTACAGCAGAAAGGGATTAGTACGCGACCGGGTACTCATGCCGTTCATAATCTAGGTATCTATAAAAAACTTTATGGATTTAATTCTCAGAGTTTCCCTAATGCTTATTTATGTGATCAGCAAACGCTTGCGATTCCTCTTCATAATAGAATGAGTAAAGAGGATTTTGACTATGTTATTCAGGCAATCAAGGAAATATCTTAATGTGTGGAGTTGCAGGCTATCTAAATTTAAATGGTGAACCAGCATCCGAAATCATTGTAAAAAAAATGACAGACAAGATTTCTCATCGTGGTCCCGATGGTGAAGGACAATACGTAGACGGATCAGTTGGCTTAGGTCATCGAAGATTGGCTATTATTGATTTATCTGAAGCCGGTAAACAGCCAATGCTTAGTCGTGATTCAAGATTTGTTATTTCATATAATGGCGAAGTTTATAATTATAAAGAGATTAGACTTCAGCTAGAAGCTTTAGGTCGAAAATTTAGATCTAATACTGATACAGAAGTTATATTAGAGGCTTACGCAGAGTGGGGCGAAGAGTGTGTATTAAAGTTTAATGGGATGTTTGCTTTTGCCGTATGGGATAAAAAAGAGAAAAAACTATTTTTAGCTCGAGATAGATATGGGATCAAGCCACTTTACTATGCATTTTACAAAAATACTTTTTTATTTTCTTCAGAAAATAAGGTCTTTAATGAGTACCCTGGCTTTGAAAGATCGATTGATAAGAAAGGCTTGCTTGAATATATGACCTTTCAAAACTTTCTAGGAGACAAAACTCTTTATAGCGGAATTAGTATGTTTCCTGCTGGCCATTTTGCAATTATATCAAGGGAAAATAATAAATTAGAATTTAAACAATATTGGGACTTTCATTTTACAGAGCCCAGGGAAGTGCAGTTAAGTGAAAATGAATATAGGGAAGAATTAGACTTTTTAGTCCGTCAAGCTGTCAATCGGCAGCTTGTGTCTGACGTGGAGATCGGATCTTATTTAAGTGGTGGAATGGATTCAGGGTCAATTACTGCATTGGCCAGTCATCAATTACCTTATATTAAAACCTTTACAGTAGGCTTCGATCTTAACTCAGCATCTGGGCTTGAATTGGCTTATGATGAAAGAGCTAAAGCTGAGCATATGTCCTATTTGTTTAAGACAGAGCACTATGAAATGGTTTTAAAATCTGGAGACATGGAGCGATGCCTAACATCTCTCTCATATTCACTAGAGGAACCGAGGGTTGGGCAGTCGTACCCAAACTATTATGCTGCAAAGCTAGCTAGCAAGTTTACAAAAGTTGTATTATCCGGAGCGGGAGGAGACGAGATATTTGCAGGCTATCCTTGGAGGTATTATAGATCTGTAGGACATAAAAATTTTGAAGCTTATATTGATGAATACTATCTTTATTGGCAACGACTTTTGCCTAACGCCGTTTTAAAAGAACTATTTGCACCTATCCAGCAAGACACTAAAGATGTTTGGACAAGAGATATATTTAGAGATGTTTATAAAACTCACTCAAACCGTTTAGAAACTGCTGAAGATTTCATTAATCATTCACTTTATTTTGAAGCTAAAACTTTTCTGCATGGATTGCTAGTTGTAGAGGATAAGCTGAGTATGGCGCATTCAATGGAAACGAGAGTACCATTTTTAGATAATGATCTTGTGTCATTTGCGATGAAGTTACCAATTAAATATAAGCTTTCAAACTTAAATGAAGTAAAAAGGCTTAATGAAAATGTTATTGGAAACAAAAAAAACGAATATTTTAAAAAGACTCGAGATGGAAAAATGCTTTTTAGGAAAGCAATGGAAAAATATATTCCAGTAACTGTGACAAATAGAGAAAAACAAGGTTTTTCCGCTCCAGATGCTAGTTGGTTTAGAGGTGAGAGTATCGATTACGTTGAGAAAGTTCTTTTAGATAAGAATTCCAAAATCTATGATTATTTCGACTACAAAGTAGTTAAAAAGTTATTAAAAGAACACTCAGAAGGTAAAGTCAATCGAAGATTAGTCATTTGGTCGCTAATCAATCTTCATCATACGATAAAATTATTATGAAAGAGCTGAATAAGGTTGCCTCCAAGTATAAAGAATCATTTAGGATGCATGGAAACCATGATAAAGCAGTTTTTTTTCCTAAAGGGCGCCAGTTTGTAAGATATCGGAGTATGCTCAAGAATTTCAAGAATGATAAAAAAACCATTCTTGATTATGGATGTGGACTTGCAAAACTAAGGTCTTATTTGAAATCAAGTCATCCGTCCTATGTATATAATGGCGCAGACATTGTTAATGATTTTATAGATGAAAATTCTAAAAATTATCCGGAAAGTAATTTTAAACTTATTGAATCTTACGAAGATATAGATAATTCATACGATATAATATTATGTTCGGGGGTTTTCAATATTCTTTATGATTTCTCACTTGAAAATCACCAAGATTATGTTTTTAATTGTATAAAGCACCTTTTTAATAAAACTAATGTTGCATTATGCGTAGACTTTATGCATGACGAAGTAGATTTTCAGCAGGACGGTGCCTTCCATCAAAATATTTCCAAATTAATCGGTTTTGTAAAAACTCATCTAAGTGAAAGGTACGTCTTCGATAGATCTTTTTTACCTTATGAGTTCTCATTAGTTATATATAAAAATGTTGTCTTAGATGAGCGTGGTTGTTATGCGGAGGATGAGTGAGAATTGTAAGCATGGAAAAATTTGACAGTAATGAAAAATTTGACGAATTTTTAAAATCTAATCCGACATCATTACTTTTTCACTCATCCAGATATATATGTTTTCTTTCTTCATATTTAAAATGTTCAAATAAAACACTTATTGCTGTAGATGATAATGACAATCTCCTGGGTATACTGCCATTAATGGAGATGACTGCAAAATATGGGAAAGTAATAAACTCCCTTCCTTTTTATGGTAGTCACGGATCTGTAATAACAAGGGATCCAAAAGTTAAACGACTATTATTAACAGAATATGAGAATATTACTTCACAGAAAAACATTCTAACTTCTACATATATTGAAACACCTTTCTCTGATTCAGAGTTTTTTCAGAATGTGAGCTTCCCTGTTGATGATATCCATGTGACAACTAGAATTGGCCAAATGACAATTCTGCCCGAAACGACAAACTTAGGTGAGGCTGAGAATAAAATATTAGAAATGTTTCATTATAAAACTCGCAATATGGTTAAAAAGGCTATCAAGTCAAATGTTGAAGTAGTTATTGATAATAATGCATTTGATTTTCTATATGAAGTCCATGTGGAAAATATGGAAAATATCTGTGGACAACCTAAACCGAAACGTTTTTTTGACATGATTAAAACTCACTTCCAAGCTGACCTTGACTATAAAATA
The DNA here is from genome assembly GCA_002787775.1 of Bdellovibrionales bacterium CG12_big_fil_rev_8_21_14_0_65_38_15. Taxonomy (GTDB): domain Bacteria; phylum Bdellovibrionota; class Bacteriovoracia; order Bacteriovoracales; family Bacteriovoracaceae; genus UBA4207. The sequence goes on along the minus strand of PCUW01000017.1, from coordinate 3,695 downwards.
TACACAGCAAGTATTGGCAAAGAGCGCATCGCAGCTCTTTTAGTTTTTTATTTTAATGAAACAGCCGAATATTTCACACCGGTGATTAAACATGACTTTCGGAACACTCAACCACTAAGCTTAATAATATACAAAGCAATGGCAGAATCGAGCTTATCCGGATATAGGCGATGGAATTGGGGTGGGACTTGGCCAACTCAAGAATCACTTCATCGATTTAAAAGCAGGTTTGGCACACTCGATGAAAAGTACCATTACTATACAAAGATTAATAATACTGAGGTCTTCGATCTCCAGTTGAATGAAATAATAAAGGAATATCCTAACTTTTATGTTGTTCCTTATAATCTACTTAAGGATTTTAATGAATAGTACGACTGAGAAAATTTTTGTTTGTGGAGCTGGTATCGCTGGTATGTTTAGTGCTTATTACTTGAAAAAAAGTAATCCGAACTTAGATATTGTTCTTATTGATAAAAGTGACTCCGTCGGCGGGCTACTGAAGTCCTTTCAGTATGAGAATTACGGTATTTTTGATGTTGGAATACATACTTTATACCAAACGGGTATTGATCAAATAGATGAAGTAGTTCTAGGAGTTCTGGAGCAAGAAGAATGGTCTGAACTTCCAGGCGACATTGGTGGAACTTATGTCAATGGTATCCTGCAAACAGGATCGCCGTATATCGATTTGCGAAATATAGAAACTAATGAGAAACCTATTTGGCTTGGAGAACTGCTCGAAGCTGCTGTCGTTGAGAATGATGAAAGTGATAATGCTTTAGAATATTTAGTAAATCACTTTGGTAATTCTCTTGCCACTAAAGTAATGGCTCCAATTTTAGAAAAGGTATTTAAAACTAAGGCTAGTGAACTTAACACTATGGCGGTTAAGTTGTTGCCAATGAACAGAATTGTTGCTTTTGATGACTTACCTATGCAAGACTTGATGCTATCTTCAAAAATTAGATCTCGTGTTGCTATTCCGAATCAAAGAAATTTAAAAGAAGAGTATAAATCTAACAAGAAAGGCTTTTATCCTAAAAAACTCGGGCTTGGTTTTTATGTAAAAGCGTTTATGGATGACTTTCTTAAAATGGGGGGCCACATTTGGACAAACTCACAAATTGCTAAAATCAACATATCCTCAAATGAAATATGTTCCCTTAATGTAATAAAAAATAATGAAGAATTCACTGTTGAAAATGTTAAGGGCTTATGTTGGGGCGCAGGACTTCCAGTACTATCATGGGTGCTGGATCCTGGGTTTACAAAAGAATTGAATTTTGACCCCCCATTAAAGAATGCCATTGTTAATGTTGTCACCTCAAAAAATGTAGATAGGTTTAAGGACCTTCAATATGTTTATGTTCTAGATGGTGGTTATAGTATTTTTAGAGTTGCAATTTATAAAAATTATTGCCCGAACATGGATAACGAACTTAATAAAATAAGTTTGGAGATTTTGTACCTAAAAGATGAGGAAGAAGGTTTAGAAGATAAGATACTACAAGAGATGATCAACATAGGAATAGTAGACTGCAAAAATGATTTATCTTTTTTCCAATTGGAAAAGTTAACAGCTGGTGTTCCCAGACCAACACAGAAAAATATAAGTTCAATCAGAGATATTCGTAATAATATTAGTGCAAAGAAAATAAACAATTTGATTTGCGTCGGCTCTTTGGCAGAGGACAATCTTTACTTTCAATCAGATATTTTAAAAGATGCATTAAAAAAGCTTAAGCATTTTGCAAATATTTAAACAGAATCACAATTTCCATTAGGTTTAGAATGAAACTGCTTAAAACAATATGCTTATACTTTATAAAACTACTGTCGTGTATTTTCATTTTTTTATATTTATTAATAGCATTAATTTACTCGCTTATTGCTGGTTTTAAAAATAGGAATACAGTATCCAGAAAACCTAGTTTAATGTGGGGACCTGTTCCTCTTTTGAACTACTTCTATGCCTCTAGAACTATGCATGAACTCGGCTACAATTCGAAAACAGTTGTTAGTGAAGTATATGCAAATATTAATAATACAAGCAATTTTGATATAAATGTTGGTGATTTCTTTAAAACAAATATTAAAACCTTAGACTTAGTATTGTTCCATTTATTGGCAAAGATGTATCTGGGATTTCTATATTCCCTGATCAATTTCGATGTGTTTCACCATGGCTGTAATGGGGGCTTTTTAGGGATGACTAGGCTTTGGAGACTGGAGGCCTTTTTTTACAAATTAGCCGGTAAAAAAGTTATTATTTTAGCCTATGGGGCTGATACATATGCATTGTCAAAAATTCAAGACATTTCTATGAGGCATTGTATGCAAATGTCTTATCCAGGCATTGGGGCGGAAGATCACAAGGTGATCTCCAGGAATCAGTATTGGCAAAAAAATGCTAATACTTTCATCTGCGGTTCAATGCTTGATTATATATGGAGATGGGACTTAGTTCCATATAACTATATTACCATTGATGAAACAATTATAATCCCAAAAAAGGTTTACTCTAACCATGATGGTATTTCAGGTCCCGTAAAAGTGTACCATTGTCCAAATCATAGAGGGATAAAAGGCACCGAGTTTCTTCTGGAAGCTGTTGATAGACTAAAAAATGAGGGTTTGAAAATAGAGTTATGCCTTATTCAAAATATGCAAAATTCTGAATTAATGAACTTACTTCATACTGATGCAGATATTTTGGCTGAGCAATTTATTTTGAATGCATACGGCTTAAATGGAATTGAAGGGATGGCAACAGGTTTACCTGTAATGGCAAACATAACAATGAGTTATTATAATGTTATGTTTAGGCGCTACTCTTTTTTAAACAAGTGTCCAGTTGTCCCCACCTCTCCTGAGAATCTTTATGAAAATTTGAAGACTTTAGTTACAAACCCTAAAAAACGCAAAGAGTTAGGTTTGAAGGGAAGGGATTACATTGAGGAGTTTCATTCGAAGAAAGCTGCCCGTTATATGTACGAGTCTATTTATAAATGCATTTGGTATAATGAAGATATAGATTTATTAAATTTATTTCATCCGCTTAAACATTATTTAAAAAGAAATCACAGGTAACTATCATTTTTAGATTGAAAGAATTCTATTGGGAAAGACATGAGTTTTTTAAGTAACAAATATAATTTTTTAGGAAAAAGACTTAAGAAGTATGTTTTTGCTGATTTTTTTATTGGTATTGTTTGGTTCGGTGTTGAATCGTCTTTTATATTTATTTTACAAGGCTTCTTAATAAGCCTTGATCTTGTTGACAAAAAATCGGCGATGCTTCCAAGTTGGTACCCATTAGATTTGGGTACTAATCTTATTATATTGTTTTCATTTGGCTTTGCCCGCTCTTTATTAGTGATGTGTAAAAATTACTTAAATTATTTTACTGGGCAAGTGTTTATCTATGAAAAGAGAAAAAAAATTTTAGAAGATGCATTATTGCGAAAGAATATAAATTCACATGAAGAAATCTTGTCGGTGTTTAGTGAGACAGTGACTTACGCTTCAAATTATGTAATTCATTTTTGCAATTTCCTTCATAATATAGTTGTCACTATACTTTTTTCAATAATTTGTCTTTCTGTGGCATATAGAGAGACTATCGTAGGTATTATCGGCTTGGCATGCTTATATCTACCGCTAAAAATACTTGCAAAGAGAGTGAATTCAAA
>PCUW01000034.1:155029-155138 GCA_002787775.1 Bdellovibrionales bacterium CG12_big_fil_rev_8_21_14_0_65_38_15 | reverse complement strand
TGAAGTCTTTCCTGACAGAGATCATTTTGGCAGAATTTTCTTTAATCAAGCCCAGATGTCATCAAAGGGTATTCCACAAATTGCCGTCGTTCTTGGCTCTTGTACTGCA
>PCUW01000034.1:0-154954 GCA_002787775.1 Bdellovibrionales bacterium CG12_big_fil_rev_8_21_14_0_65_38_15 | reverse complement strand
CCACCTTTAGTTAAGGCCGCTACAGGTGAAGAAGTTAGTGCTGAGGATTTAGGTGGAGCAAGAGTTCATACTAGTGAGTCAGGTGTGGCCGATCACTTTGCTGAAAATGAAGAACATGCTTTATCACTTACAAGACAAATTGTTGCTAATCTTAATTATAAATCAAAAGGTGCGATGCTTGGTCAAAAAGCAGCCAAGCCATTTGAAGAGCCATTGTACCCAATGGAAGATATCTACGGCATTGTCAGTAAGGATACTAAAAAGCCTTACGATATTCGTGAGATCATCGCTCGTCTTGTTGATGGTAGTCGCTTTCATGAATTCAAGGCCAATTACGGAAATACTCTTGTTTGCGGTTTTGCTGATATTCACGGACATAAAGTAGGTATCGTTGGTAATAATGGTATTCTTTTTTCAGAGTCAGCTCAAAAGGGCGCTCACTTCATCGAGCTTTGTGGTCAGCGAAAAATTCCATTAGTCTTTTTACAAAATATTACAGGCTTCATGGTCGGACAAAAATACGAGTCTGAAGGAATCGCGAAACATGGTGCCAAGATGGTGACGGCCGTATCAACTGTGGCCGTTCCTAAGTTCACTGTTGTCGTAGGGGGATCTTTCGGTGCAGGTAATTACGGGATGTGTGGACGTGCCTACTCACCACGTTTTCTTTGGATGTGGCCCAATGCCAGAATTTCAGTGATGGGTGGAGAGCAAGCAGCTGGCGTCTTAACAACGGTGAAACAAGATGCAGGCGCAAATATGTCAGAGTCAGAAGTTGCTGCCTTTCAAAAGCCTATTTTAGATAAGTATGAAACAGAAGGCTCTGCCTATTACTCAAGTGCAAGATTATGGGATGACGGTGTCATTGATCCTGCTAAAACAAGAGATGTTTTAGGCTTGGCCATTGAAGCTGCCCTTAACAGCGAAATCGAAGAGACACGTTTTGGTGTCTTTAGAATGTAGGAAAAATTGATGAAATTTCATTTAACTAACATTGAAAATGATATCTTAACAGTAACGCTTAATCGTCCTGAGATTCATAACGCTTTTAACGATGAGCTTATTCTTGAGCTTACTCATACTTTTTTGTCAGTTTCAAAAGACATCAAGGCCGTTGTGCTTAAAGGTGAGGGCAAATCGTTTTGTGCTGGTGCCGATCTTAACTGGATGAAGAGTATGATTAATTACTCGACTGAAGAAAATATAATTGATGCAAAAAAATTGGCTGCACTTTTTTGTGCCATTGATGATTGTCCTGCCCCAGTTATAGGTGTTGTCCAGGGAGCCGCTCTAGGTGGTGGCTCAGGACTTGTTAGTGTTTGCGATTATGTTTTAAGTGATATTAATACAGTTTACGGCTTTACAGAGTCGAGACTTGGTCTTGTTCCTGCCGTGATCTCTCCTTTCGTAATGGCCAAGATTGGTACCAGTCATGCTCGCTCGACTTTCTTATCCGGCCGTCGCTTTACTGCTAATGAGGCGAAAGAAATGGGACTTGTTCATCAAGTTTGTGAATCTGAAAAAATAGATGAAAGCTTAAATGAAATAGTAAAAGAATTTTCTAAAGCGGGCCCACTAGCTGCAAGAGAAGCCAAACTTCTTATTAAAGGTGTTCTTGCCAGATCCTCAAGTCGTGAAGAGCAAATTGATTTTACAAGTACCACCATCGCGAGACTTCGCTCAAGTGAAGAAGGACAAGAGGGGATGGGTGCTCTTCTAGAAAAACGTAAGCCAAAATGGGTGAAATAATGACAATACAATTTAAAAAAATACTCATTGCAAACCGAGGCGAAATCGCTATTCGCGTAGTGAAGACCTGTAGAGAGCTTGGCATTTCTTGTGTCACACTTTATACCGACGAAGAAAAAGATCTTCCTCATTCAATGGCCGGTGATCAATTTGTTTGTCTTGGTTCAGGGGCTTTAAAAGATACGTATCTTAATCAAGATTTGATTATTAAAATCTGTAAAGATCTAGGCGTTGATGCCATTCATCCTGGCTATGGCTTTCTTTCCGAAAATGCTGGGTTCTGTACTAAAGTCACTAAAGCAGGCATTAAATTTATTGGTCCTTCTCCTGAGTCGATGATTTTAATGGGCGATAAAACAGGCTCTAAAAGAAAGATGGAAGAAGTAGGTATTCCTCTTATTCCTGGTTATCACGGTGATAACCAAGACCCTTCGCTACTAAAAAAAGAAGCATCAAAAATTGGCTATCCCGTCTTAATTAAAGCCTCTGCTGGTGGCGGTGGTAAAGGGATGCGAATTGTTGAACAAGACAAAGACTTTGATGAATCATTAGACGCTGCCAAAAGAGAAGCAAAGAATGCTTTTGGAGATGATCGAGTCTTGATAGAAAAATATATTAAAAACCCAAGACATATTGAAATTCAAGTCATGAGTGATCAACATGGCAATCATACTCATCTGTTTGAGCGTGAGTGTTCGATTCAACGTCGTCACCAAAAGATTGTTGAAGAATCACCATCAGTTGCTCTAGATGAAAAATTAAGAAAAAGAATGACAGAAGTCGCTACGACCATCACTAAAGCCATTGATTATGAAGGTGCTGGAACGATCGAGTTTATTCTTGATGGTGATATTCCTGGTGCCTTCTATTTTCTTGAAATGAATACACGTTTACAAGTTGAGCACCCAGTAACGGAGATGGTAACAGGTCTTGACTTAGTTAAGCTTCAAATAGAAGTCGCTAGTGGGTTAAAGTTATCCTACTCCCAAGAAAGTCTTGTTCAGCGTGGCCATTCAATAGAGCTTAGAATTTATGCCGAAGATCCTGATAATAATTTTCTTCCATCTATTGGGAAAATATTTACTGTAGGAAAAACACAAGCTCGTCTTGATACTGGTTATCAAGATGGTAATAGTGTGACTATTAGTTTTGATCCAATGCTTGCTAAATTAGTTGTTTACGCTAGTGATCGCGCCGGAGCGATTAAAGCAGCATTGTCTGCTCTTAAAGAAGTTCCTTTTTTAGGACTGACGACGAATAGAGATTATTTATCTCGCATTTTAACTCATAAAAAATTTATTGAAGGTGAGACTTTCACTCACTTCGTGCAGACTTATAAAGATGATCTTCAACCCAAAAAATTAAATCAAGAAGAATTATCTCTTGCTGTTGCTGCTCATTTACTTGGTAATACATCGACATCACAAATATCTCAAAATATTGAGTCTGCTTGGGATCGTCTAGTAGGATTTAGATTATGAATAAAAAACTATTGATCAATAATCAGGAAATAGATGTCAAAATTATAAAGCAGACGAATGGTCATGTGGAATTCGAACTGGAAGGAAAAACTTTTAGTTTTGATCGTCAAGCAGAACATCTGATTACATCTAGGCTTGATAATAACTCAACTAATCGCCACCAAGTTTTTTCAAAGAAATTTGGTGAGAAAACGTTCCTCGCTATCCAAAGTCGATCTTTTATTGTTGAAGATGCTGCTGTTCTTGCAAGAGGTGGTGGAGCCTTACATGGGGCTATGGTTTCACCTATGCCTGGTAAAATTTTAAAGATCATGAAAAAGGTTGGAGATTCCATTACTCAAGGTGAATCTATTTTAGTGATGGAAGCAATGAAAATGGAGCATACGATTAAGGCTTCTTCAGATGGAGTCATTTCCAAATTAAATGTTTCTGAAGGCCAACAAGTTGATGGTGGACTTATTTTGGTCGAACTTGAGGAGATAAAGTGAGTGTTAGAATTGTAGAAGTTGGACCTAGGGATGGTTTGCAAAACGAAAAAACTATTCTAGATACAAATTCAAAAATGCAATTTATTGAAATGCTTATTGAAGCAGGGTTTTCAACAATTGAAGCCACTAGTTTTGTTCGCTCCGAGAAAATTCCCCAAATGAGTGATGCTAAAGAGTTAATTGAGGGATTGAAAGCCAAGTCTATCAATTTTGACATGCTTCCTTGCCTTGTACCAAATTTAAAAGGTTTTGAAATTGCCAACGATTTAGGCATTAAAGAAATTGCTGTCTTTACCGCAACTAGCGAAGAGTTTAACAAAAAAAATATTAATGCCACGATTGATGAAAGTTTGGAGCGTATTAGACTTGTTTGCCTTGAGGCCCAAAAACAGAAAGTTAAAGTTCGAGGTTATATCTCAACAGTCTTTGGCTGCCCTTATGAAGGGGACACTAGCTTAGATACCTTAAAACTTGTTTTAGATAAATTATTTTCCTTTGGGTGTTATGAAGTCTCCCTTGGAGATACCATCGGTATAGGCCACCCTGAGCAAGTCAAAAAAATATACCAGTTTTTAAAAGCTACAACTGATATGTCTAAAATTGCATGGCACTTTCATGACACTCGCGGAATGGCCTTAGCGAATATTTATTCGGCTTATCAGGAAGGGGCAAGAACCTTCGACTCCTCTGCTGGAGGTCTTGGCGGTTGTCCCTATGCAAAAGGTGCTAGCGGAAACGTCGCTTCCGAAGATGTGGTTCAGATGTTTGATTTAATGGGGATTTCAACAGGGATTGATTTATCTAAACTTGTTAAAGCTTCAACATTCATTTTATCTAAGCTTGGTCGCTCTAGTGCTTCAAAAGCTTATCAAGCAAAAATTGCGGAGAATTCATGATAGATTGGTCAACTCATCAATGGAAAGATCTCATGGTCGTTTTGGACCAAGAAGGTATCTTGTGGGTGACACTAAATCGCCCTGAAGCAAGTAATGCTTTTAGCGACGAAATGATTGAGTCTCTTGTTACGATGATGCCACAAGCTGATAGGGATGATCGTGTCCGTCTATTCGTCGTTACTGGTGCTGGTAAGCACTTTTGTGCTGGCGGAGATATTAAAGCAATGAGAGATGAAACTGGAATGTTTGCAGGTTCATCAAATGAGCTTCGTGAACGTTACCAAAAAGGCATTCAAAGAATTCCTTTAATGATGGAAGCTTTATCAAAACCTGTAATTGCTCTTGTTAACGGAGCTGCCGTTGGAGCAGGTTGTGACTTTGCTTGTATGGCCGATCTTCGTGTTGCTAGTAGTGATGCCTTCTTTAGTGAAACATTCGCCAAACTTGGATTAGTTCCTGGTGATGGTGGTACCTATTTTCTTCCTAGAGTTATCGGATGGCCTAGAGCAATGGAAATGTTTTTAACTGGGCGAAAGGTTAGTGCCACAGAAGCTCTTTCTTGGGGCATGATCAATCGTTTAGCTTCCAATGGGGATGAGCTTGAGACTGTACAAAAGCTTGCAAGCCAAATTCTACAGATGGCCCCGATTGCCTTATCAATGACAAAGAAAGCTTTAAGATTTTCACAAAAAGCTGAGCTTGCTCAAGCGCTTGATATGCTTGCGACATTTCAAGGTATTACTCAGCGTACGCAAGATCATAAAGAAGCCGTTAATGCGCTCCTTGAAAAAAGAAAAGCGAACTTTCAAGGTCTATGAAGTTAATACTGCTAAGCTTTATATTTATTAGCTGCTCTCGACTCGAGTTTGCTGCTCAAACATCTGAGAGCTTACCAATTTACTGGGGTTCTAAACCAGGGCATGATGTCTTTATCAAAGTTGAAGGAACAGTTCCATTGTATTTATGGGGTGCAGTTGATTCACCTCTTCCCGTTTCACTTGAGCAAGCCTTTTCAAAAGCCGGGGCCGTGAGTGTATCTAAACTTTCTGTTTATGAAGTGAGTGGTTGGGACGTTTGGTGGCCTAGGATCTTGAGTTTTGGCATGTATTGGCCAATCAAATGGCAAGCTGAGGCTTTTGTGCAAAAGCCAAAGAATCAGGAACGATAAGATGAAAATAGCATTCTTGATGATATTCTTGGTTTCTTGTTCGAGTAGTCTTAAAGTCAGCCCTGGTCGTTGTGGTGGATCTGTAAAATTAAAACAAAAAAAAGAGCAGGCCCAAGGTCAGTCGCTTTTTATTCATAGAGAATTTGGTTTTGGTCAAAAAGTTGTAGATTTAGATGAGCTTTTAAAGCAGGCAAAAGCTCCTGAATGCAATCGCGTTCAAGCCATCAATCTTTCAATCGAAAGTGATTTTTGGGATCAACTTGTATCCATCATTCCACTCGTATCTCAGTGGAGTATCGATTTAAGTTGGGATGAATATCAAAAAGCTAAATAACGTCTAATTTCTTAAGCGAATTATTAAATTTTTGCATATGCTCACTTGGCTGACTTAATTTTGCAGAAGCTTGGTCTTGTAATTCTTTCATCTTATCGACAAGACGCTTCGTCTGCTCAGCTTGTGAACCTTGGTCATTAATCATTCGCAAATTAAATTTGGCGTATTCGCCCATTTTTTCAATTCTCATGCAGAACATATCGGTCGATATAGCGGATTACTTTAGTCGGAATTGTTGAAGGGCTAAGTCTTTGAAATTAATCGTCTAAAGAGTCTCTAAGATTTGAGAAAAAGCCCTTTTTATAAGCATCGGCTTCTTCAACAGTGAGGTGACCAAAGGATGTTACGTCCTTATGGATAAAAAAATCTTTATCCATAAGCTCATTCATAAACCTTGAGGGGTGTCGTGGTGTCTTTTTACCAAACAGCTCACGCTCCTTACAATAGGTCATAATCAAACGCTCTTGAGCTCTAGTGATACCGACATAACACAAACGTCTTTCTTCACCAATATCATCGCCTTCTTTAACAGTTCTTTTATGGGGAAGTGTATCTTCTTCCATTCCAATCAAATAGACCTGTCTAAACTCTAGACCTTTAGAGGAGTGTAGAGTCATTAAGGTGACTTCATTTTTTCTAATATCATCATCTTCTTCATCCTCTTCATCACGTTTATCTTGAGAGTCTTGAAGGAGGATTTTTTCAACAAAATCTTCAAGAGTTGCATTTTGTCCGCGGTACTTTAAAAAACGCTCGGCCGAGTCAATAAAGTACATGATGTCATTTCGTCTTCGTTCAGCTTGTTTAGCGCTGTCATAAGACTTATCAATAAAATTGAAAAAATCGATTTTTTCAACAAGTAGACTAACAGCTTGAGGAAGTGGTTGAGTGACAAAAGTCTCTCTTGCCCAGTTAATAAGTGACGTAAATTCTTCAATACTCTTTGCCCTTGCCGGTGCAAGGTTAGAGTGAATCTTCATCGTTTCAAAAAGATCTATTCTTTCTTCTTCAGACTTTTCTAGAAATTTATTAAGAGTTGCCGTTCCGATGCCACGAGGAGGAACGTTTAGAACTCTTCTCATCGCCATTTGATCTGATGGATTATGGATAACAGAAAGATAAGCGACTAAATCCTTAACTTCCTTTTTTTCATAAAGCTTTTGACCACCAATGATGGAGTAGGGAATTTGCGACATACGAAGTTCATCTTCAAGTGGAGGAACTTGAGTATTACTTCTATAAAGAATGGCGATATCTCCAAGATGTCCGCCTTCTGATTGGTGTTTGAGTATTTCTTCTACAACCGCTTGTGCCTCATGATCCGTATCACCCGTTAGCCAAAGCTCTGGTACGACGGAACTCTCCTTTTTACTCCAAAGAGTTTTTTCGCGTCTATTTTTATTCACTTTGATCACTTCGTTTGCAAGTTTTAAAACAGGCATGACGGAGCGATAATTTTCTTCAAGCTTAACAATTTTTGCACCAGGAAAATTACTTTCAAAACCAAGGATATTGCTGACGTCAGCGCCTCTAAAGGCATAGATCGATTGATCATCATCACCGACAACACATAAATTATTATGAGAGAGCGTTAAGCCTAAAGTTAGTTGAAATTGTAATGAGTTGGTATCTTGATATTCATCAATCATAATATATCGATACTTTTCACTCCAAGTTCTGGCGACTTCTGGATGCTCTTTAAAAAGTCTAACAACTAAAAATAAAATATCATCGAAGTCGATAGCATTATAAAACTTAAGTTTGTCTTCATAGAAATGATAGACCGTTTCCGTCGCAATATCGTAAGGGTCATCCTCATTAAAGTGACGAGTTTTAGAAAACTCAATAGCTGAGATACCTCTGTTTTTGAGAAAACCTATTTTAGATAAAACAACTTTTTTATCGAAGTTTTTATCCGCCTTATATAGTTTTAGGCCCTCACGTATTATCGACATCTGATCGGTTGTGTCATAGATAGAAAAGTTTCGATGATAACCAAGCTTTGTGATTTCACTTTTAAGAATTCTCACTCCAAGGGAGTGGAATGTTGAAAGTGTAATGCCTTTGCTTTTTCTTCTGCCAAGCAGCGAATGTACTCTTTCTCGCATTTCTTTAGCAGCTTTATTGGTAAAACTTACTCCTAGGATCTGAGAGGGTGGAATTTCTAAGTTATCCACCATATGTGCAATGCGATAAGTGAGTGTACGCGTTTTACCAGAGCCTGCACCCGCAAGTATGAGCACCGGTCCTTCGATCGTTTCCGCCGCTAAGCGTTGCTGTGGATTTAAACCTGAAAGAGAAATCATTGCATGAAAGTAGCATGGACAGACACAGCTTGGTAATATGCCTCATAAATATCGTTTTAACCCTAGGGAGGCCTCAGTGGGAGTTCGTCAAAGACCTGCAAAGAAGCTCAATAAAAAAACAACTAAAAAAGTAGCTAAAAAAGCGACAAAAAAAATCGCAAAGAAAGCAGCAAAAAAAACAACAAAGAAAACCGATAAAAATAAGGCCTTAAAAAAAGCTATTAAAAAAACTGCTAAAAAAGTGGTGGCACTTCCAGGACTTGGTCATGAAGTCCATTTATTCAATTCAATTGTTGAACTTATAAGAATTACTTCGGCCGAAATTCCTAATGATATTCAAAAAGTTATTCTTGAAGCTTTAGCTGCTGAAGAAAAAAATACAACAGCTGAATATGCTATGAATATCATTAAGGCTAATATTGAATTAGCTAAGAAAAAATCACAGCCAATTTGCCAAGATACTGGAACTGTTCTCTTCTATATTTCTCATCCAGCCAATTTTGATCAAATCAAATTTACTAAAATAGTTCATAAAGCCATTCTTGCTTCAACCAAAAAAGGCTATTTAAGACAAAACTCAGTCGACTCACTCACAGGAGAAAATCCAGGAACTAATTTAGGTCCAGGTCATCCTGATTTACATTTTCATCAACATACAAAAAATACTGTAGAAATAAAGCTGATGCTTAAGGGTGGGGGATGCGAAAACGTCGGAGCTCAGTATTCTCTTCCTAATAACGAATTGGGAGCGGGTAGGGATCTAGATGGTGTAAGAAAAGTTATTCTCGATGCCGTTCAAAAAGCTCAAGGTAAGGGTTGTGGACCAGGAGTTCTAGGTATTACTATTGGTGGAGATCGTGGTGCAGGTTATGTTTACTCGAAAGAACAACTGCTAAGAAAGCTTGATGACAAAAACTCAAATAAAGTTTTAGCTGATCTTGAAAAAGATATTGTCGAAACTTCAAATAAGCTTGGTATTGGACCAATGGGCTTTGGTGGCAAAACGACTTTATTAGGCTGTAAAATCGGAGCACTTAATCGCTTACCAGCATCTTTTTTTGTATCGATTTCCTATATGTGCTGGGCTTATCGCCGCCAAGGAATTCAGTTAAAAGCCGATAATTCAATTCAAAAATGGTTATATTAAAAGGACAATGAAATGAAACGTTTAAACTATCCTTTTTCGAAGGAACAAATCAGAGAACTTCGTGTCGGTGATATGGTTTTGATCAGTGGCAAACTTTTTACAGGTAGAGATGCTGTTCATAAAAGACTTCATGACGGAACGAAACCACCCGTTGAACTTAAGAACCAAATTATTTATCACTGTGGACCGGTTGTTCTTCAGGACAAAAAAACTAAAAAGTATGAAGTTAAAGCAGCAGGACCAACAACTTCAATTCGTGAAGAACCCTACCAATGGGAAGTGATGCGCGACTACGGTATCGTAGGAGTTATTGGAAAAGGTGGAATGGGTCCAAAAACTCTTGAAGGATGTAAACAGTACGGCTGTGTTTACTTTCATGCGATTGGCGGAGCGGCTCAGGTACTAGCTGAAAAAATTAAATCAGTTGATAGTGTACACTGGCTTGATCTTGGTTCTCCTGAAGCTATTTGGGAATTAAGCGTTGAAGAGTTTCCAGTCGTCGTAACGATGGATGCACACGGCGGAAGCTTACATAGCAAAGTAGATGCGGACAGTAAGGCAGCGTTGAAGAATTTTTTATAGTTAAGAGGTTTGCGTGAACGATATTCTTTGGACGCCAAGTCCTTCTCGAATAGAACAGTCGATGATGTATGACTTTATGAAAGACTTGCCTGCAAAAAACTATCAAGATTTGCATGCTTGGAGTGTCAATAACCCAGCCGAGTTCTGGTCCAAAGTTTTAAATTATTTTGATGTAATCAGAGAGGGAAGTGACACTCCAGCGTTTAAAGATTTAGGTTTTGATGACTATTCGTGGTTTGGCCAAGTTCGTTTAAACTTTGCAGAGAATTTACTTCGTCATGCTGAGACAGATCATGCTGATAAAGTCGCCTTGAATGCACTCCATGAAATAAATGAAAATCGTAGGATTAGCTACCGTTCACTCAAAAAAACAACGCAACAATTAGCAGCATTTTTAAAAGATATGAATTTCAAGGAAGGGGATGTTCTCGGAGCATGGATGCCTAATATTCCTGAAACGATTATTTCCATGTTGGCGTGCACTTCATTTGGTGGAGTCTTTACTTCGACCTCTTGTGATTTTGGTATTGAAGGTGTGGTCGATCGTTTTGGACAGTCAAAGCCAAGGGTTTTAGTTGCAGCGACTTCCTATAGCTATAATGGCAAGAGAATTGATCTTACGGATAAAATTAAAGAAATTGCGGCCAGACTTGATTGTGTCGAAAAAATTATTCTGGTTGATATCTTCAACGAAGGTAATGATGAAAGTGATATTGAAAAAACAGTTTCTTGGACTTCAATAGCGAATAAAGAAGTGAATGCACCTTTGGAGTTTAAGAGAGTCGCCTTCGCTGCTCCTCTTTATATTATGTATTCATCTGGCACAACCGGTAAGCCAAAATGTATTGTTCACTCAGTTGGAGGAACGTTATTACAACATTTAAAGGAGCTTGGCTTACATAGTGATCTGAGTGCCAATAAGAATATAATGTTTTTTACGACATGCGGATGGATGATGTGGAACTGGTTGGTTTCAAGTTTAGCTCTTGGAAGTGAAGTCACTTTGTATGAGGGCTCACCTGGCTATCCGACGCTTGAAGACTTTGTTGATCTGGTTGCAAAACAAAAAGTTCATATTTTTGGAACATCTCCAAAGTTCTTAAAAGCACTTGAAGATCGAAAAATAAGTGCCAAGTCAGAGTTTTCAACTTTAGAAACTGTACTCTCAACTGGTGCGCCGTTAATGCCGGAGCAATTCGACTTCGTTTATAAATTTTTTAAACCAGACCTACATCTCGCTAGCATTTCCGGTGGTACAGATATTATTGGTTGTTTCATGCTTGGAAATCCTTTAATGCCCGTAAGACGTGGTGAAATTCAAGCGGCTGGGCTTGGAATGAATATTGTTAGTTATAGTGCTGATGAAAAAGTTCTTGGTCCAAATCAAGAAGGTGAACTTGTTTGTTTAACAAGTTTTCCTTCACGACCAATTGGATTTTTAGAGGATGCAGACAATAGTAAGATTAAAGAAGCCTACTTTAATCAATTTAAAGGTGTTTGGCATCACGGTGACTTTATTCATGTGACAGAGACAGGTGGAGTTGTCGTTCATGGACGAAGTGATGCAACTCTTAATCCTGGCGGTGTTCGTATTGGAACTGCAGAGATTTATCGACAAACAGAAAGTCTTGATTGGCTTGAAGATTCACTCTGCGTTGGTAGGCAAGATAATGGTGATGTAGAAGTCGTCTTGTTTGTTAAGCCTAAAGTGGATGAAGAACTAACAAACTCAAGAGTTGATCAAATCAAGGCACTTATAAAAAAAGAGACCACGCCCAGACACGTCCCGGCGCATATTTTTCAGGTCACAGATATTCCTTATACTAGGTCTGGAAAGAAAATGGAGTTGGCTATTACAAGGATTCTTGCCGATAAACCTCTAACAAATATAGAGGCAATCGCTAATCCAGAATGTCTAGATCAATATAAAAATTTTTTCTAGTCTTGGCTTTCAAGAGTTAAAGGAAGGCCACTTAGGCTTGCAGGCATTCGTGTATTCTCATGAATGGTATGATCCCATGTTCTAATCACTTTGCCTGTTTGTGAATTCACCATCGCACGGTAGCTATTTCTTTCTTTGTCTGCATTGAAAATAACGACAACTTGTTCAGCATTTACAGCATCATTTCCGTTGACGAGAACAACACTCTTTTCATGATTAACTTCAATTTTTGTTTTAGAGTTAATTCCTCTTGATAAGATAGAGACAAGTTTATCGTGCCAGTTATTATCAGGCTTATTCTTCATTGCAATTTTTCCACTTTGAATGATGTCATCTTTTGCGCCAATCCATTGTCTCTTTTGAGAACTATCTTTTTTGGTCACATCAGTTGTTGGTTCTACTGATGCTGGTTTTCGCAGACTGCTTGGCATGTTTTGAGTATGTGCAATTGATGCATTCCTAAGGTTTAAAGCTCTATCATTTAGGGCCAGAGAGGATTCATTTTTTTGATAAAAATAAAGCCCAACTCCAACAAAGATAATTAGTATTGTGAAACCGATTGCTTTTTTCATTAATCTACCACGGTGAATTGAAGATCGATGACTTTAAATGGTTTGCCCATCGCATAGTCATTATCTAGGAAGTCATCATTGCTGTAATTAGCATCATGATAACAGTCATTACAATTTGAAAAGCGAACACGTAGGCGACATAAAAAGGTCGTTCCAGGAGAAATCCAAGGGCTCACCTCAAAAAACACTGCCTGGTGTCCGCCAATATTGACTGAACCGTTAGCATCTTTTGGAAGTGAATCAGACCAATTCTTTTGGCCATCAATACTAGACATCCAACCTACATCTGCGCCTTTTGGTGAACGTAAGAAACATGATTTAGGATCATCACCCAAGCAATCATTCTCAGTTAAACCATCCATTGACGCTAAAAGTTCATCTTGCTGTGCCCATCTGGTTGCATTTTCTTCATTAAGTTGTACGACACAAACTGGATCTAGATTTGAATTTGGATTACTTCCAGCGGCATCAAATATTGGTGATAAATTACAGCTAGCATCACCTGCTGGTGCTGCTCCCTCTGCTTCTGATGCTGGAAAGCTATCGCCTTGATTGTTACAAAGTTTTCCATCGTTATTGACATGCTGCCAATCACTGGCAATGATTTGCACACCAGAGATAGTTGAGTTTGAGGAATTATAAAGATTAAGTGCGATCCCTACAAATTCGCCCGGACTGATACGTCCGTTACCGTTATTAAATCCTAGATCCGCATCTAGCTGTTCTGATAAAATAACTCCATTTGTCTGTCTTAGATTGTTAGCAACAGCTCTAAGTTGGGCACGATCATCGAAGACGAAGGCAGGTGGGGCTCCAACTGTTGGGTCCATTTTAACCGAGCTCTTATCAACCAATACAGTTCTTAATCGGTTGGCCGCAGATACTGCTAGAGCGCTTCCAATGTGGCCCATGGCCGCAGCAGGTGATGCTGGAGCCCCAAGTGTACCTGGATCAAAATGAGAGCTTCCATTGAGATTATAAGTTTTAAAGAGCAGCATTCCATAGCTATCCCATAATCTCTCAAGCCTATCCTTACTGTAGCTCGTACACTGGGTAAAGGTCACATTACCTGGACCAGCAATTTGATAAGTTTTTCTCGCCATGGCTTGTGCAAATTTTCTCATATTGATTGGGTTATAAGCTCTAAGCCATTCATACGCCCAGTCACTATTATCTACGAGATTGATATAACCTTTTTTGCCAGCTTTTGTTCCTTTCGATGTTAAATCTCCAAGTTCAGCTAAGGCCTCGTGCAGAATTCCGGCAGTTAATTTTTTGGCTGCCGATTCAGAAATACTACATTCCTGCTTAAGATCTTCTGTTAGTGCAACAAGAAAGTGAGAGACAATCTGTCCGGCGTAGTGAATATCTTCAAAAGGTGATTCCGGAAAATTTGGGTCATAAAATAAAAAGTCGGGATAGGCGAGCCTTGAATCATCAGCTTCTGACACAGCAGCTGTATGAGAAGCATCGCTTTCACGAAGAGGTCTTGATTGTTTAAGATATCTTCCTAACGCCCATTCCGCAAAATGAGAACGTCCATTAACGTAAAAGCTAAACCAGTCAGCAATACCTTCACTGATCATTCCGCCTTCATCATAAGAGCGATATCCTAGAGCAGAACTATAAGGGATAACACCAGCGCCTTCCATCTTATTTCTTGTATTAAGCATGATCTTGGTCAAGCCGTGGCCAAGCTCGTGATACATAATAGTAGGATCTTGAGCAAACCAAAGTTTTGAATCAATACTATCTCGCCCAAAACATAAAGCTGTCTCGGCTGGAGAGAAAAAAGCGTTATCAGAAAAATCACAATTTGCCCAAGTTACTAAAGTCGTCGCCGATCCAAACCAAAATGAGTAATTAGAAAAATACTGTTCTGTCAGTGAGCTATCTTTTTTAAGTGATGTATCTGGGAGAAGAGAGTAGGCAGAGACATAACTTGATTGGTCACTAAACCACTGATCAAGCATTTTCTTTTTATGTCCAAAGGCATTGACCTGTGCGAACTCTGCACCATTGGCATCGTAAGCCCATTTCTTAGTGTTATTAACGAGAGGTGGTTGTAAGCGATCAGGTAAAGCATTATAGCAAGTTGTAACCACATATAAGCCAGACCCAAGCGGATCACAGGGATTTGTCAACGTCTGTGCATCAGTAAGGTAAACGAGATCTCTTGTTAAATTTAAAAGTGTATTGAAATTATTCTCTGTTGGGTACTCGGCATTACCTGAAAGTTCAACTGGATTATCAAGGAAGATTCTACCTTTGGTGGCAGGAACAGAAGCCGCTGAGTTGGTTGTCGATCCACCAGAGCTTGAGCGTTTTTTAGGAGATGAAGTTGTAGGAACGCAACCACTAAGTATAAACACCGACACCGCCAAAATGGCGGTTAAGTGTTTTAGTGCTATACGTTCTAGTTTCTTCAAATTCCCTCCCTTATCCTTAGGTGGGGTATGCTAGTTCAATATTAAACTAGCGTCTCATGAGATCATCGTACTGATCACCGAGAATATCTCTATCTAAACGTTCAATATCAGAAACAGTATTTCTTCTGTTAGAGGCCAAGGCATCACATGCCATACCATCAGTTTCACCTAAGTCACTAAAGAGTTGATTAATCTCAGCTGTGTTTCCAGCTTGTAAGCCAAGAGATGCAATTGCTCTTGCGCCATCAACTTCACCTTCTTCAATTAACTCTTCTTGTTTTTCAGTAACACAATTACCTGCTGGTGTTGTTTCACTTAAACAACTCGCCAGAGCATCAGAGAACGAATCAGCCACAAGTTGTTTACAAGCATCTCCGTCAGTTTTAGGTAGCTTACTTATCGCTAAGTCAACCTGAGCTGCTTTCAATAGTGCTTTGTCATTGTTGTAGTTTGCATCTGCAGTATTTCTACCAACAGCAGCTAAAGCATCTACTCTATTCTTTTTTCCAGGATCATTTTCAGCTGTATCTTTCATAAAAGTATGAAGTTGATTGTAGGCTTCAACTCTTTGTTTTACCGTTACCGTAGGGCTAACACTCTTAAGAATAGCAATTTGTGCTTGAACTTCACTATTCGCGCTATCTTTATATGCTGGGTTAGCAAGGAGTTTTCCTTCTGCATCAAGTGTTGGAAGTGGAATACCTACTGATGAACTCGCGTAAATATCACCGATAGTAGATTCTCTTTTATACCCATCGAGTTCAGTTTTTCGAAGAACCTTCTTCAGATCACCGTAAAGGTCTCTGTCCTTCTTGAAGTCGTCACTTAATTTGCTCAAGAGGTCTTCTTTGTCCTTCGGTGCACCTTCAGCATTTTCTAAGTAAGCAACGATAAGGTCTGAGTCATCACTATCAGGTGGCAATGAGGCAGCATACTGTGCTACGTAAGGCTGAATTGCTTCGTTCCATTCAGCTTCATCATTACATGCCTCTGCAACATTAACTCGTACATCTTTTTTGCGTCCACCGCCATCTTCTGTACCGGCTTCGCGCTCACTCTGTGTTTCACTGCAAAGGTTTCGTAGATTGTTGGCATATCTTCTTGCATTAATATCAACAAATTGAGCAGCTCTAATAGAGGCGTCATAAAGTTCTTCCACGTCACCACAAGCAGCATTTGGATTTGTAGAAAGATCATAGAAGCGACGACAGAAATCACCTGCTGCTGATTTTGCGTCTTGTTCATTTTTTTGCATCGTTGAATTATAGTCACGGTTAATTTCAGTAGCTTCTGTGATTCTCTGGTTACAAGTCTTTACAATGTCTTGAAAGGCTGTCTTATTTTTCTCAACATTTTTTCTTTGTTCAGTAATATATTGATTAATTTGTTTGTCTGCCTTTTCGCCTT
This sequence comes from Bdellovibrionales bacterium CG12_big_fil_rev_8_21_14_0_65_38_15, assembly GCA_002787775.1. Classification (GTDB taxonomy): domain Bacteria; phylum Bdellovibrionota; class Bacteriovoracia; order Bacteriovoracales; family Bacteriovoracaceae; genus UBA4207. The sequence continues at coordinate 138,453 of PCUW01000034.1, read as the reverse complement.
GAGCGACTAGTGCAGTTTTTAATTCAGCCATTTTACCGGCCATTGCATTAAGCTGTTGGCCGATTTTAGCTGAGTCTCCACCTCTAATATAAGTATTAGTTTTTGGATCAAGTGTTAGCTCAGGCATTGAAATAAAGTTATCTTCTGGGAAAGCAAAATCAGCGCCTGGAATTAAAGCATTCATTAATCCCGCTTCTTGCATGACTGCCGCTTTAAATTGCGCGAATGTGGCAGCCTGCTCAGTAAATAGTGTCGCTACCATATTATTATACTGATCGGCTGAAGCATTTAGTTCAGTTGTTTTTTGTTCTACAAGCTGTTTTGCGACAGCTGAACAATTGCTCATCTCGTTTGCACATGATCGTGCCGATTGAAAACAAAAACCTGGACTACTGACGTCAAAGTTGTTGCTATTTAGTGAACAACTTCCGACTTCAGTTGCTCTTCCATTACAGTTAACGATATCACTTGTGATTTCTTTCGACATTTCTGGAAGAAAGTTGTCATTTAGATTTTTCAAGTCATTAAGATAAGTCTCAGCTCTTTCGATTTTAACGGCTTGAGATCTACCTGACGCAGATGTTGAGAATGTTTTGTCATCATTATAGTCATTAACACAAGCTGCAACGGCATTTTTGAAATACATATAAGGAGGCATGTTTTGAATTTTTGCTTTATCATTTGCAATAGAAATGGTTATGTTTCCTGCACCGTAACTATCGTCAAGAGCTTTAAGTGCTGACAACTTATCTTCCATAAAAGAATCTGTCGCAAGGATGTTTTCCATTGCTTTTCTATAGCTTATAACGGTTGTTCCTTGATTATTTGTGCTTTCTTGTCTTAAGGCATCTAGAATAGTCTTTGGGTCAAGAGCAATTCCATTGTCTGCGCCAGTCACACAATCATTAACTGCTTTCTTTCTAAAAAACTCTTTTGAATCTGATTTAAAAACAGCAAAGTCAGCTTTGAAATTCTTATCTAAAGGAGGAGCTTGATATCCCACTTCTGAAAGTTGTGATCTAATTTTATTCTCTTCTCTTTTTGTACGATCTTTAAATTGATCAAATGTTTGTTTGATACGTGCTAAGAGCTTTGGATTACCTTTAAATTCATTGATCCCACCAGCCATGTAGCTTTCAAGTCCATTTTTAGCAATATGCTTTCTTGCATGGTCGACAAAGCGCTGCATATCATTCTTGTAGATTTGCTCATTAGCGAGAAACTCGCCACCATTAATGGTTTGAGCTTTTAAAGGACCGTCTCTAAATCCTACTAATCCTACTTTTGCCGTATTGATACCAGGTATCTTCTCAAACATAGCCTGGCAATTTGGAGGAAAGTTTTTGATTGGTGGATTGAGATTATCAGTGACGTGCTTTGGTCCAGACTCTTCTGAGCCCAATAGTTCACCTCTGATTTTCTTCATTTGAAGTTCAACCATTTTAACTTGCTCTTTAAACGCTTCATTTTTTTGTTTGATTTCATCAATACGAGCTTGGATAGCATTTTGAACAGCTTGTCTGCGTGTTCTTTCTTTTAACTGTTTATCAACCAAACACTGAATACCAGTTCGAGCGCCATTCGATGCTTCGTTCTTACCCATATCTAGCATGCGATCAAGTTCGATAATTTGTTGTTTAGCAAACTCACTTGTTTGTGAGAATTGGTTGAATGTAGGAGAAGCCGCTAAGCCTGCCGGAGTAATATATTCACTTGGTGGACCTATTTCTTCACAATAGCGTGGCATAGGAATTTTTGCAGGAGAAATTAAACATTCATTAAGTGGAGCTGGAAGATTTACTGCTGGAACACTTCTTACTTGAGATGGAGCAAGGTTAACAGGTCTCATTGCTTGAGCTTGCATCATTCCCTGTTGGATAGTAGATGAAAGAGTTGTAATGGCTTGCATTCCAACATTGACTGCAGATTGTGCTCGAGCTTCAGATACCCAAGGATGAGGTAAAAGCACTAAGACCAAAGTTGTGGCACAACTTTTTCTAATGAGCTTTGGGATACTAAATTTATTTGCCTTTTTCATGCTCAACCTCAAAAGGGGACATATTCTTCTTTGTTTATCGGCTAGATAGCTTTGCAAATTGAGGCTAACCAGCTTATTTCTATTGTATTACCTGAGTTGTTTTGTACGAAATTTATTTGTGTTAGGGATGCCTATATTGGCTTAAGAAGGTAATAAAGATACAATAAATATCAGTAATTCCAATAACTTCGAGCTATGACCTTCGGCCCTATGAAGATCAAGATTTGACTTTAATTGGTGCCAATATTGTCGGTCACTTTTACTGATTAAGTATAAAAGGAGCTAAAGATTGCCTGCCATTAATAGAAATCCAGGAATTTTGGTCAGATGTCTGTCCTATTTAGGTGATTTCTCTTTTGGTCAATTGATCTTTCACGGGCTTATTTCAGTCAGTCATATTCAGCAGCTTTATAATGTTCTTCGATCGCAAATTAGTATTGATGGCTCCGGTGGCGATGCTATTGCTACTTTTATCTCTGTCTACATCATCACATCAATTATGAGGTTCTATGGAAGCCTTATTTTTGGTGTAAGTTTCTTTCAATGGTTTCTTGGACTATCAAGTAATGCTCAAGGCTTATCTGGTCGATTTTTCAGTGCCTCAAGAGTCGCTATTGAGTTTATCGTTTTACCACTAGGTATAGGACTTCTTCCTTTATTGAAAGATGAACCTACCTATATTGAACGAGCTAGTACCTCTTTGTTGAAGAAAGGTCGTGGTTTTAGGGGAGTCCTAGGCTTTTTTGCCAGACCCTTGGTTCTCGTCTTTATTTTCTTATGTGTTTTTGCTCCTTTGCTTCGAAACCTTGCTGTGATTGAAGGAGTTAATGTTGAGTTTTCTGAAATACCAAATGTAAAAATTAAAGCGAATACCGATTTTGCAAAATTTAGATTTTTTCCTTCTGAGTTTTTTAATTTTGTCACATTTGGCGATCTTGATGCAGATCGATTTATTATTTTGCCGCAGTTTGAAGTCACCAAAGAAGCATCACAAACTCGAATCAGGCCCTATCTTGGAATTTTTGATACAAAAAATGATTCTTTAGGCTACTTAAAAAAAGATCGAATGGTGGATTGGCGTCAACTGGCTAAATTGGCCAAGAGAGGAAATCCTTTTTTTAATTCTTCTTATCCATTCCTCGCCAGTGATCTAGAACAGAACGAACTTAATCAGTTCTCTAGTCAGGCGATTATTGAAATAGAAGAGTTGATGATTGCTTCTCTAGAACTCTCTTTTAAAAATGTCTCAAGACACGTTAAGGAGCATGGTCCATTTTTAGGCGGATATGTCGACTTAAGGCAAGCACTGATGAGTCTACTTGATCGCGGTGCAACTCCAAGAGCTGATACTGTTTATCTTGGAGATAGAAAATTTTTAAGATTTAGACAACTTTTTGAAGATGTATCAAGCATTGAAAAAAAATATCGTGAAACACTTATCCCTCTTAGTGTTTCACAAGGTGCTATCTTAAAATATGAATGGGATGCAGATATGAATGCAGCGGTGGCAAGAAGGGATTTTTCCACATCTTTCTTTTCTCAGGCGAAATGGGATGAGCTCATTACAAAAGAAACACATCTCCAGGACTTATCTCCACTTTCACTTTTAGATAATCTTTTGAATAATAGTCTTGATGATAAAGAACAAGAAAAAATTCAAGAATATGCCTATAAATGGTTTTATGAAAAATCCAGATTTGCTCTTCAAAATGGTCAAAAAAAGCTCTCCGTTTGGTTGAGTCTAACCATGAATAGAATCTATCTTGTGGGCGAGGGAAGACCCAAGCTAGATAAACTTAGAAAAATGTTTTTAATGCTTAGGCATTCATTAGAAAAAAAAGATTATGACTTTTTTGATATTGAGAGAAAAAAATGAATGAAACGCTCATCGCGGTTATTTATGGGGTTGTTCAAGGTATAACTGAATTTCTACCGGTGAGCAGTAGTGGGCATTTAGCGCTTATCCCTTATTTCCTCGGTTCAAAAGACCCCGGAGTGTTCTTTGATTTAGCCATGCATATTGGTACAGCTCTTGCCATCATCGTTTCATTTAGACATCAATTACGTCTCTTAATTGTGCAGACATTAAGTATTAAAACAGATTCAAAATCACATTTCGCCAGGAACTTTTATTTTTCTTCTTTCATTACTGTTATCTTCGTTTTTTTAATTAAAGGTTATGCCGAATCCTTTGGGCGAAGTCCAAACTTGATTGCTTTTAATTTAGTTTTCTTTGGTGCCATTATGTGGGGGTGTGATTTTTTTGGAAAAAAAGAAATAAATCTATTTCATAAAACTGATTTTTTACGTTCAGGTTTGATTGGACTTTCTCAATCGTTTGCAATTTTTCCTGGAGTTAGTCGCTCTGGAATTACTCTGAGTAGCTCTAGAGTGCTTGGGCTCTCAAGAGAAACAGCAGCAAGTTTTAGTTTCTTATTGTCACTACCAATCATTATTGGTGGCTTCTGTTACAAACTTCTAGGCTTAATAAAGGATAATGCACTTCTTGAAATAGACTGGGTTAGTGTAGGGGTAGGAGTCACGGTATCATTTATCATTGGCTTATTAACGATAAAATTCTTCATGTCATTATTATCTAAAGTCGGTCTGGGGATTTACTTCTGGTATCGACTCATCCTCGCCGGCATTATCCTATATTTCTAAAAACAAGGTGTGACGATAAGATCAGGTGAATCTGATGGAATTTGTGCAGGAGCGCAATAAACTTGGTTGTTCCAGCGTAAACCAGCATCCCAAAGATCTAAAATGCCATTATTGTTATCTGCTTCTTCTTTGCCTTCTACAAAACGACGAGTCGTATAATTGGGATGAGACTCTTCTTTACCAGGAACTGGAAGGGCGCTGTAGCTCACACCTCGAGCAAGGACTCCAGAGGCACAGACGTCGAGCTGACATGCAAGCTGCTCAACAACAGATGGATCTGTTATATAGCCTGTTTGGTTATCAATTAATGTAGGGTCTAAATCTTTTGCAATTGAAGAGACATAGCGGTTCATATGAACACTTACGTTGGTGTAATCAGGTAATGCACATTTACCAAAGTCTGCGTTGATGTTTCTAATAAACCCAGTACAACAAAGATTCTTGTCCGCATTAGCAGGAACAAGTGTACCTGCTGGTTTACAACAAGAAACCTCATCTTGTGAAAAGACGGCCTTAATTTGATTGTCATTAAAGTTAACTTTCCCACCGGCAGCATCGAATAAGGCTGCAGCAAGAGAGTAGTAAGATTGTGAGCCATCTGTAATTTCAGTATCATTGGCGCCAGCAATAGTACTAATTGTCAGATCAATGCTCGCTCCTGAAGCTTGTCCCGCTGCAAAGGCGGTTGTTTGGCCAGTTCGATCTGAACAACGCAGGTTTCCTGCTGGAACAGTTGAATTGTCGATAAAGTAGGCTTGTGGAATACCGGCTAGCTCTAAATTGACGATTTCTTTTAAAACCGCGTCAGCTTGCGCTTGAGGTACATCTTTTATCGAACACTCTAAGTCATCAGGCTCTGTGACACCGGCACATGTATGCTCTGTTGCTGCAAACTGCCCGGCTCCAGCAGTTGGATATACCCAGTTATAACAGCTTAAGGTTCTTGCTTTAATATTTGTTTGGTGACGAGCTGGAGTCCATTGATGGCCGCCACCATTAGATTTATGAAATTGTCTAACCCAATGACCACCGCAACATGTTCTTGAAGCAGCTTGTGTAAAGGTTTCAAATTGATTCACAAAATTAACTAAACTGAAATTTACTTGATCTTGAACTGGAGCTGAAAGCGGAGGATAGGAAGCACTTGATCCATCTTGAACTAGATCAGCTGTTGTATTCCAACGACTATAGCGATCATCATCAGTGGCCGGCTTATTTAAACCGAGGACTTCATTCATTGGAGAAACATTTGGATATTCTAAGCTATCAGAGGCAGCAACACTTGCAAGTTGTGGGTGATAAGTCGCTATTGTTAATACTTTATTATCTTCTCTACAACATCTATTATTTTTAAGTTCAAAGTCGGCATCTGGATAAGCTTCAGCTTGCTTACACACAAGCTCTTCTTGCCAATACATAATTTCATGCCTATTGAGTGTTTCAATCGGTCCACCTGTTGGTGGATTCTTTGGATCAATACCAGCAAGCTTCGTCGTAATAAGTTTATTTGGAGCGCAGTCTAGATTTGTGTGGCAGACAGCTCCAGGAGCTCTAAGACATCTAAATTCTTCAAATGCTGGTTTGGTGACTTGATCATTAATAAAGTCTTTCACAAGATCAGTACTAATTCCTAGCTTATCAAGATAGCTGGTTGATAAGTTTTGAGCAGGCAAGCGATAAGCAGGTGAGCCGTCTGTTGTTAAAGTTGAGTTCGGAGATACGACGGATAAGTCTTTATCCATTTGGAAGGATTCACCAGCTTCGTTATAGACCGGACAAGCAGCAATCGCTTCAGTGGTGTCAAAGTTATCAATCGTGACACCAATGCCTAAAATTCTATCACCACCGATCGATTTACTCGTTGGTTTTTCAGCATTTTGTTCACCAAAAGTTAATAAAGATGAACCAACATCGATTGGATTTCTTCCCGGCAGACATAGGGCGGTGACATTGTTATAAAAAAGATTGGCTTTTGCCAGGTCGGTGATTTCTTCGTCGCCAACATATTTAAGTGGGCGACCGATAGAGCGAATATGTTTACCAAACTCATCGAGATCATCTTCAGCGACATCACTCGAAAGATTTTGATAAGCTGGAGATCTTGCCCATCTTGCAATCTTATTATTGAAATTAGGTGCATTGGCAGAACTTTCCACAAAGCGTTGACAATAAGTATTTGAGGAACAGGCATGAAAGCGATCTGTATTAGAAGCCGTGTAAGAAGAGTTTGGGTCAACGTTTTCAAAATCTGGCATACAAGCAGCACCACGCCCCCTATAAACACATCTTTTGGTTCCGCCCGCGAGGTTGCCCACGAGAATATTTGTAAGCGTTTTTAATGATTCAGACTCTGGTATCTCAAGTCCGTTTTCATCAAAACTTGGCCACAATGTTTTTAGACCCGTAATCGATTGACAAGCGTATTCCCAGCCTAATTGAGCGGCACAATCTTGATCAGTATCACACACATGATATTTTTGGCATTCAGCTCCATCACTTTCAAAATCTGTGGTGACTGTTGATCCGCTGTTAGGCACAGCTGCGGCGTCTGATACAGTGATGGTAAAGGTGTTCTCATCTGTTTGATCGCCAAAATAGGCGTTAACAGCAAGAAATAATTTATTGCTTTCTGCTTGAACACGACGTTGATTTCCAACCGCAAACCAAGTCATACCATCAAAGCTTCCAATGATGGAGCCATAATCAAAACCATACCAATCTTTTTTATATCCATTGGCATATAAAAAATGCTGAGACTGAAGACGACGTTGTCTTTGGTCTTGACGGTCACTAGTGCCTCTATGTGACCATGGAATCATCGTTGCTGGCAAGAAGCAAGCACGACCAAAAATCAAATCATCGGCGCGATAAGTGGTACTCGTTTTAGAATTCGTTTCAAAAGGATTTGGTAAATACCCAGCACCTTTATAGGTAAAGTTTTGTGGGAAGAGTTTTAAAGATGTATTCCAATAGTCACTTCCGCAGTAATAACAAGTTGAAAAAGCCCCTTGATCAATAAAAATATCGTAAGTTTTACCTTTAACCACTCTGACTTCTTTAGCTGGTTTTGCACTTTGGGCAGCAGGTGCGAGAGTGCCGTAAATTTCGTTAAAGCCAATATACTGACTAACATTATTAGGCTTGGCTAAATTTCCTGAGGTGTATTCAAACTTAACACCTTCTTGAACCGGAGTATTGCCGTTAACTTCACTTTGTGGAGTACCTGAAAGATCAAAGTATCTAACTGGAACAGTTTTAGAACTCATTAAGACTGTTTGTTGTAATGGTGGCGGATTAGTATTGTCTGGATAAACACAATTATAGTCTACGATAGCTCCTTGATTATTTGTCACAGGAGTTAGGTTGCATCCTTCACCAACGCAGTCACACATATCTCTGATACGCTCACGTGCTATTTCGACACCTGTTAAAACAGGCCATGTATTAAGGTTTACATAATAAGTCATGAGAACTGTTTGTGTATCAAAGACAGCTAAGTTAGAGCCGTTAAAAACAATTTTATTTGGAGAAGAAGAAACTAGACTCCAGTGAGTTCCTTGATAACGAATAGAACCATCGACTTCAACTTTAACTTGTTTTGAAGTATCAGCATAAATAGGCAGTTTAAATTCGTTTGAAGCAGGGAAGTGGTCATGGGCAAGACCTAAGTTTTGTCCCTGAGTATAATATTTCTTACAACGAGCGATCGAAGGTCCAAGTCTTTCACAACTACTATCCGCTTTATAACGAATTCTTAGATCGGCTCCATCTGCATTTACAGGAGCGACAAAAGATCCTGATAAACCAATGGTAATAGCATTTGTAAGATCATCATTTCCATTTAAGTTTGATGGTGGAACAGTATTATCAAGTCCATTAAGAGTTACACCAGAACGAGTAAAGGCCCCATTGGTAAATAAGTTAACACCGCCGTAAGTTATTTTATCAATACTATGCATTGGTAAACCAACTGTACCTGTGTAAACGGTATTGAAATTTAAATCATCCACTCCCGTATCATAACTTCCAGATGTATTGACTGAGGTATCGTAAACAGATGTGCAATAACCTTGTTCACCGTTAACTGGATTTATGCAGTCGTATAATTCTTTTTTAGTTAGTAGTCTTGCCGCAGCCTCCTCTTGAGGATTGGGCGTTGGAGTAGGGGTTGGATCATTTGGAACGTTGATTGGACAAATATTGTATAGATGTGGGTAGTTATTAATTGATGATGGTGAATTCGCTATATCATCCACAGACTGTAAGAATTCGGTGCTGTTGGTATCAGTACCTGATTTAACTGAAGCATCGATAACACATTGACCACTTAAACAGCAATCAAAGCCTTGTGCTAAACATTCTGAAGATCCACTACAACTTACAGCTCCAGGATCTACGGTTGATGTATTTTGTAATCTAAGAGTTAGATACGAAATATCAATACCCGAAATAGAAACACCGCCTGGTGTTTTAAGTAGAGAAGCATCAGAGCTAAAGCTAGAGCTGACACAAGTTGGGCAAACATCAGAGAAGGCGTAAACAACGCTTTGACCTGGATAGGTTGAGGCAAGGTTACTTAAAATTCCTGGAGACTGACAAAAAGTTTGATTGGTCGTTTTGTCATTTGGGCGAACAAGAAAATAATATTCAAGAGTATTGGTTGAAAAATTATTAAACGATTGAGGTGTCGCGGCTAAAACTAATACTCTGCCAGTCACAGTAGCCGGAAAGTGATGAACAATACATTGAACGCTGATGGTGTTACCGGCCTTGATAAATAAATCAATATTTTTTCCGCGAAGATAATAAGTGTCACTGGTAAAAACAGATTGATCGAAAACACTTGTTGATTTTGTAGCGCCACTTTGAAAATAATTTGTGGTGTTCGTAAAGATTGGTGTTCCAACAGGTGGTGGTGTTGTGGTTGAAGCACCAGATCTGGAGTTGGCCTTTCTTGATGATTTTGGAGACTGAACACAACCCGATATCAAAGCAAAAAGAATCAACATCCACGCCAACGTGAAATGATGATTTTTTGTTTGAATAGTTTTAAGTGTTCTCTCTGTCATACCCTTAATCTTTTCGGCAATTTGGAGGCTTTCCTTACCAAAACTGAACCTTTACTCTCTCTATTGTAGAGGAGTGAGAATAGTTCCGGTTCGAAACACTCTGGTAAACGTTATTTCAGTGAATTAGCGATTTGGTTAGAAATCAACATTGACCATAATCTCAGGCACTTGACCAAACTCATTGGTTAATATGTCATTGAAAATTGGTTGGGTACTTGGTGAATCTAGGGTTTAAGTTAATAATACTAAAAACGTAAACGTCTTCAAAAATGAGTTGATCATGACAAAATTCTTAGCTTTTATTTTTCTCGCTGTCTGTTTTCTTGGCGCCAGCGCACAGGCCCAAAACATAAGTGAGTTTGCTAAGAATATGGCCCCAGCTTCAAAATCTGAATTATCAGCCTCAGTTGATGAACTTTTAAAAAAGGGATTGATCAACGAGGAGCAAGCGGCTCAAGTAAGGCAGCAAATTAAAGAAATGAACGATAAAGATATTCAAGAAGTTCATAAAAATGCGCAGTCACTTTTTCAATAATCTTCTAGTTCTTTTAACAACCAAAAAAGTCCCGACATAGCAAAACGCTCTTTAAGTTTTTGTCTATCGCCTTTGAATGTTAGTGATCTTGAAACTAATTTCGTTGCACTCGAAAAACCTTGGCAAACTAATCCAACAGGTTTTTCTACTGTTCCACCAGACGGACCTGCGATTCCACTAAAGCTTACACAATAATCTGCTTTAAATTTTTCACGCGCCCCTTGTGCCATGGCTTGAGCCACTTGTTCACTAACAGCACCAAATTTTTTTATATCGCGATCACTAACATGAAGAAAATCTTCTTTAGCACTATTGGCATAACTAACCACTGAACCTAAAAAAACTTCTGAAGAACCTGAGATATCTGTGATCTTTGAAGCGACTAAACCACCGGTACAGCTCTCTGCAAAACAAATTGTTTTTCCAAGTTTTTTAGCTTTTTGAACAATATATTCCTCTAACGAAAGAGTTCCCCATTGCCAAACATGTGGCACAAGAGAAGTTGCTTCAACAATACTTTGAATTTCTTTTTGGTATTCAGTTTTATTGGCTTCACCAGCAAAAGTAACAAGAATATCTACACCAGTAATATGCGGAAGTGAGGAAACTTTTCCAAAACGTTCAAGATCTTTCCAAAGCGTTGGGCACAACTCGCCAAAGATTTTCTCCTCAGGTACACCGAAAGTTCGAATGACGACTTGGCCTTGATCCCCAATCAGATTAAATCCTTTACTTTCAAGTAGAGGAAAGAAAACGTCTTCTACCATTACCGCAAACTCCTTGGGTACACCAGGTGCTGCCATGAGAGCTTTGCCTTCGTTTATATAAACAAGCCCAGGAGCAAGACCAACTGGATTATCCGTGGCAATAAAATCTTTTGGAATCAAATGATAGGCATTCGTTTGTGGTGTCCATTCGCGATCAATTCGTTTGTAATTTTTCTCAACGATCGCTCTTGCATTCGCATCTTCACCTAATGTTTTTCCCGCAAATTCTGCCATGATAGCTTTTGTTAAGTCATCAAGAGTTGGACCAATACCACCAGAGGTAATGATAATATTCGATCTCTTCCAAGCCGTAGTCATGGCCTCAATCATTTGCGTCGGTTCATCTCGAACCATTGTAACGTGATTTAGATTTAAGCCTTTTTTAAAAAGCCAAGGAGCCATCCAAGCAAGATTGGCATCAAGGGTTCTTCCATTTAAAATTTCGTCACCAATTATGATGAGTTCGATAGTCATGATCACTCCAATAGTGCTAGAATATCGCTATGAGTAAGCGCTTGTCATTTTCATTACCCTTTGATGCTGATCTTGATGAATATTTACGTCAAGAGATTCCTGATCATGTGGATTATCGAGTTATTAACCAATCCCTCGACGCTAGAAATGCCAACCGCGGCAGAAAGCCCGTCAATCAATGGACCGTAGAGGTTGTTTGTCAGGGAGAAAAATTCATAAAATTTGAAGAAAAGTTTCCAAATCTTGGTCCGCTCGCAAAAAAGCCAATCATCGTTGGAGCTGGTCCTGCTGGTTTATTTTGCGCTCTACGCTTAGCTGAGTATGGTGTGCCTTCGATCTTAATTGAAAGAGGGGAGCGCGCCCATAAACGCATGCTTCATATCGCAAGATTTTGGCGCTACGGTGAATTTGATAAGGAAAATAATGTTTGTTTTGGTGAAGGTGGAGCAGGTCTTTTTTCTGACGGCAAACTGATCACAAGAATTAAATCTCCACATGTTCCTTACGTCATGCAACGACTTGTCGATTTTGGAGCACCTCCAGATACCGCGTGGCTTTCAAATCCACATCTAGGCTCCAATAAAATTCGCGGCTTGATTAGCAAAATGTCAGATTATCTTTTAAATAATGGCTGTGAAATTCATTACAACACTAGAGTAGATGAGCTTTTGGAAGATGACGGTAAAATTGTTGGTGTTAAACTTTCAAACGGACAAACTTTAGAGAGTGATAATGTCGTTTTGGCCGTCGGTCACTCCGCTCATGATATGTATCATGAACTAGTGAAGAAAAAGGTAAAGCTTGAAGCGAAAGACTTTGCCGTCGGTGTTCGTATTGAACACCCTCGTGAACTGATTGATCAAATTCAGTATGGAGATTTCGCAGGTAAAGACTTGGGCGCAGCCAGATATCGTCTTAGCTGGGAAGATCCATCCAGTAAAAAAGGAACGTATAGTTTTTGTATGTGCCCGGGTGGTTACGTTTTAAGTTCTGGCACAGAGGCAGATGGCATCGTCGTTAACGGTATGTCGAACTATGCTAGAAATTCGAGATGGTCTAATGCCGCACTGGTTGTTTCAGTAAAACGTGACCAAGACTTTTCTACTGAAGATGTTTTAGGTGGAATGACGTTTCAAAGAGAGATTGAAAAAAAGGCGTACCAGTCGTCACTTGAACATGCGACAGGAAGAGAGCTTCCGGCGCAAACCTTAGCTGAGTTTATGGGAGGAGAAGCTAGAGCACTTCCTAAAACTTCAACTCCATCAGGAATTTATCGCGCCGATCTTAAAACCATCTTGCCGGAATTTATTATTAATCATTTGAAAAAAGCACTGAAACATTTTGATCGTTCGATGAACGGATTTGTCAGTGAAAAAGCTCTCTTAATCGCACCAGAGACTAGAACTTCTGCTCCTGTTACTGTGCTTCGCGACAAAGAATCTCTTGTTTCAGTGAGTCATAGTGGACTTTATCCGTGCGGCGAAGGTGCTGGCTATGCCGGTGGTATTACTAGCGCTGCAGCCGATGGCGTTAAAGTAGCCATGTCTATCTTAAAAACTAACAAAAGTTTAACCGAATAGCCGTCTGCGTTACCCTTGCCGCATGCCATCCCACTTTGTTATCTTTTAGCTGCATCATTGAGAGGGGAACCAATAATGTTTAAGTTCGTATGCTATTTATTTTTATGTGTCTTTTCACTCGGCATTTTTGCCCAAGACCTACCTCCAAGTGACGTTCAACTTGTAAATGCAACTCTAGTTGCAAGAGCAAATAGTAACGACGGATTTGGTCTACCAGCAGGCTCAGTACTTGGCATTGCTGATGTTAAAATTAACAATCGTGGTGATGTTGCGTTTGATATCGATGTTATCGGTGGTGAAGCAACTTCAGGTGTTTGGTTTTCTGCCTCAGGAACTCAAGGTCGTATTGTTTATCGCTCAACTGTTGAAGGCCGTTTAATTTCTGATCCTTCTCTTAACAACAATGGTGATTTGGTTTTTAGCCAATTTGATTTTGGTGTAACAGACGGTGTTTTTAAATTTGATTCAAACACTCGCGCTACAACAATGGTTATTCGCCCAGAGCAAAACCAAGCATTCTCATTCTCATCAATTAACGATATAGGCACAGTCGTCACTCGAGTTGTTGATGCTAATGGTGATCGTTCTTTTCGTTATGTTAATGGTTCTCAAGCAAGAACAATTGCTCGTGAAGCAGTTAAAGAGCCAAACGGCACAACTCTTTCTTATTTATTTCGCCCTGTCTTGAATAACTCAGGTTTTGTTGCTGCCAAGGTTCGTCGTGGTGAGCGCGATCAAACTGATGAGAGTCAACCTGATACTATTCGTCTATGGAAACCAGATGGATCATTTGAAGTTATCGCTGTTGATATTCATGCCGATCCAAATTCATTATTCTTAGGCTTTAGTAACTCTGTTGGTATTTCAGATGCGAAGCATGTTGTTTTTACTGCAACAATTTCAGGTGACAAAAAAGCCATCTTTTTATTCGGTGAAGGAAAAGTAAAAGCGGTAGCGATTGAAGGTCAGGGTGATCTTGAAGCGCTTGAAGCCTTTGCTCCAGTCGTAAATTCTAAAGGCCTCGTAGCTTTTAGAGGTCGTTTAAAATCAGGTAAAAGCGCTATTTTCACTGGGACATGGGATGGATTTAATGCCGTTGTAAAACAAGGCGATCTTGTACCTTCAGATGTTGAAACGGCTAAGATTTACGATCTAGCTGATAATCAAGGGTTTATTGGTGGATTATCTCTCAATGACTCTGGACTGCTCGCTTTTCACGCTGGAATCTTAAGCAAAGACGGCGAGAGATTCTTAGGACAAGGCATCTACGTTTTGTCCACAACAACCCCACCAGCTGGCCGCTAAGCGTATAGGCGAGGCGCGTCTTTCACGTTAGGATGAGCCCCGTTTTACTAGGGGAAACTCCATGCTTTTTAAGTCAAAAGACAAGATTGAAGGGTCATACGATGTCATCGTCGTAGGCTCTGGTTTAGCTGGCATGACGGCCGCGAATAAACTCGCCATGAATGGTCGCAAGGTTCTTCTTCTAGAATCACATAATAAGCTAGGTGGTTTTGCGACGTGGTTTAAAAGAGCGCAAGGGGATCATATTTTTGATGTGTCTTTGCACGGTTTTCCAGTTGGTATGATTAAGACTTGTCGAAAATACTGGGGCAAAGAAATTGCCAGTAAAATCGTTCAAGTCGAAAAAGTTCGCTACGTTAATCCACAATTTGAAGTAGAGACGGATTTTACCAAAGAACATTTTACCAGTGTGCTGGTTGAAAAATTTGAAATTGAAAAGTCTAAGGTCGATGGTTTTTTTGAAGAACTCGCGGCGATGAATTTTTATGACAATAACCAAATGAATAACGGTGAGTTATTTCAAAAATGGTTTCCTGATCGTAACGATGTTGTACGCTTTTTATTAGAACCCATCGTTTACGCTAACGGGTCAACTCTTGAAGATCCGGCCATTACTTACGGTATCGTCTTTTCTAATTTTATGAGTAAAGGTGTTTATATCTTTCGTGGTGGCACTGATGTTCTTATTTCAATGATGAAAGAAGAGCTTCTAAAAAATGGTGTCGATATTCAAATGCATGCAAAAGTCGATAAGATTGTTATCGAAGACGGCCAAGCTAAAGGTGTTGAAGTTAAAGGACATTTCATTGCGGCCAATAGTGTTTTATCCAATGCCAATATTAGAACAACAGTTCAAAAGATGGTCGGGGAAGAACATTTTACTTCTGAGTTTGTAGAAAAAACGAAACAGGTCAGACTGAACACATCTTCGTGCCAAGTTTTTATGGGTATTAAAAAAGGTGAATCGCTGCCAGATATTGGAGAGTTGATTTTTTACTCAGATGATAGTGACTTTAATACAGACTTAATTTTATCTCCTAAAATTGGAAGTCAAACTTTCTCAGTCTATTATCCAGAAATCAGACCTCATCTTGATGATCGCTACGCGGTTGTGTCTTCATCAAACGCTCGTTACGAAGATTGGAAAAATTTATCAGAAGACGAATATAAAAAACAAAAAGAGTTCGTGATTGAGCGAGCTTTATCGACGCTTGAAAAAGTGGTTCCAGGTGTGCGTGAAAAGATTGATTTTATCGATTGCTCAACACCGCTTACAGTCGAGAAGTATACTCATCACCAAAAAGGTTCAAGCTTTGGAACGAAGTTTGAAGGCCTAGAAATATCTATGGGGATGCATCAACAAATCAAAGGTCTTTTTCATGCCGGTTCGGTTGGTATTATTATGTCAGGCTGGCTCGGCGCCGCGAATTACGGTGTGATTCAATCTCACGAGGTCGATAATTATCTCGATACAGTTACTTCACCATCAATAGAAGGTTCATTATGAGTTTTGATTATAAAGATCAGGTTGTGGTTATTACTGGTGGTACTCGCGGTATCGGCAGAGGTTTAACTGAAGCTTTTTTAAAAGCAGGCGCCACTGTTTATGCCACTTACGCTAGAAACGATGAAGCCGCCAATGCGTTTAAAGAATCACAAGCTGCTTATGGTGAGCAATTAAGACTGGCTAAATTTGATGTAACCAATTCAGTTGGGATTCAATCATTTTTTGCTAAGCTTGAAACTGAAGCCAACAGACTCGATGTCCTCATTAATAACTCAGGAATTAGAAAAGATAATATGCTTGCCATGATGCCAGATGATGAATGGCAAAATGTTCTAGATACCAATTTGGGTGGAACATTTCTTATGTCTAAATATGCAGTGCCACTAATGATGAAGAATCGCTATGGCAGAATTATTAATATGTCTTCCATTGGTGGAAGATTAGGCTTACCTGGTCAAGCCAACTATGCAGCTTCTAAAGCTGGTCAAGAAGCCATCTCAAAAGTTCTCTCAAAAGAGCTTGGTAAACGTGGGATTACTGTTAACAATATCCTTCCAGGATTTATCGAAACTGAATTGATTGCAGATCTTCCTGAAGAACAAGTCAAAGAATACAAAAAACAGGTTCCTCTAAAGCGTTTTGGTAAGATTGAAGAAGTGGCTTCTGCTGTTTTATTTCTTGCCTCTAAAGACGCGTCTTATATCACTGGCGCCTCGCTTGAGATTACGGGTGGCCTTTAATGGATGTTAAAAGTTTAATTCCACAAAGAGAGCCTTTTTTATTTGTAGATAAAATTATCGAAAGACTTGATAAAAAAATTCTGACTAGCTTTGAAGTCAAAGGTACGGAAGATTTTTTTAAAGGTCACTTTCCTGGCAACCCAGTGATGCCGGGAGTACTTCTTCAAGAAGCGCTTTTTCAATCTGGAGCTTGTTTAATGGCCGGCCAGGGCAGTGAAGGCGGACTTGGAGTTGTTTCAAGAGTTGATAATGTGAAGTTTCGCGGTTTAGTTAAACCAGGTGATGAACTTGCGATGGAAGTTGAGCTTGTCGAGGTTATTGGCAATGCCTATATGATGAAAGGTAAAACCCGTGTTAACGGCAAAGTTGTTGTGGCGCTTGATTTTACTTGTGCTTCAATTTAGAGGTTGAAATGGATTTTTTAGCAGTAAGCGATAAGACATTTGTTATTTCAGGCGTCGCCAATAAAAAGAGCGTTGCCTATAGCGCTGCTAAAATATTGCAAGACAACGGTGCCAAACTCATCCTAACGGTTCAAAGTTCAGATCACGCACAAAAAGTTTCAACATTATTTCCAGACTCTAAAGTCATCGTCGTCAATGTTGAAAAAAGCGAAACTATTACAGCGCTTGGACAAAACTTAAAGAACGAAAACGTAAAAATCGCAGGTTTTTTACATTCAATGGCTTTTGCTAATTACTCTGAGCCTAAAGCTTTTCATGAAACGAACTGGAATGACTTTGCTCAAGCAACACGTATTTCATGTTTCTCACTGATTGAAATGAGTAATGCTCTTATCGATTGCTTCGAAGAAAACTCATCGATCGTTACTGTTTCTATTTCGAATACAAGAGCGACCAATTACGGTTATATGGGACCAATCAAGGCCGCACTTGATTCAACCGTGGCTTTTTTAGCCAAGTCACTAAGTGCTAAAAATATACGAGTCAATGGTATTTGCTCTGGGCCGCTTAAAACATCAGCTTCTGCTGGGATTCCTGGTTATATTGAAAACTATCTTTTTGCTGAAAAGCTGACACTTAGAAAGCAAGCTCTAAAGACTGACGAAGTCGGATCGTCCATTGCCTTTTTAATGTCACCAAAATCTAGTGGCTTTAATGCAACTGGTTTAGTTGTTGATGCGGGCATGTCGGCCAATTATTTTGATGAACAGGTTGTTCAAGCCGCGCATTAATCACTTAGATCCCCTCTGCCTTAAAAGCTTGGCGAATATCAGAAAACTTAATCTTTTTAGTTTCTTTAATTTTTAATACTTAGTCTTACACTACGAACGAAATTGCCGATAGGGTAGAATGCGAAAGCCTCTGTGTTGCCTTAGCTGTTCGTCCTCTCATTAGGCCACAGATTCTTAAACTGCTGAAACGAATGTTTCGCACCTGTAGGATTCATGTTTAAAGTGTTAATCCATTTAGGAATCTTTTTGTTCTTGTCAGGCCATGCCTGGTCACAGGAATTTCAAAGTTTTTCGCTTAAACAAAATGCTAATGGTTTTGCCCTTCCCATTCCTGCTGCTCAAGAAATACCACTCTTTGACCGAATTGCCAGAGACTTCAGTGACTATCGTCTGCGTGCTAGTGATGCAGCTTCAAGGGTCTTAGCAGGCAATACCTTAAATGTGGTTGGTGGCCTGTCTGGTGTTGGATTTTCCTTAGTTAAGAATTTCGGCGGTTTCTCTATCAATGCTAATCGCCAACTAGCACCTGATCTTTTTGATGATCACCGTTGGATTATTGTCGATGAACTTACCATTCTTATCGATGCCCAAGGTTATCTAGGCGAACTTAGAGATCAAGACGTTATCGACATAAGCGAAACCAATTTAGCTGCCTTTGCTGGTATTGCTTTTAAAAGAGTTTATCGCATGACTCACTTTGCAAGCTCCTATGAAGAGGGTTTAACTAAAGATTACGATAAATTAGTTTTTCCCTTTCGCTGGTTTAGACCTGAAAGTCTTTCAAAACTTGACGCTTATGAGTACCTCGAAAAAGAGGATGCCTTATCGTTTAAAGCTGGTGGGCTAGTAAGCGCTCCTATTGGCTATGGCCTTGCAGTTGGTGCTGGCATCATGGCAAGTTTTGAAAAGACGGCTAATTTAACGATTCAATCTATTGGACCAGATGATGCTCCGGTTGATCCTAATGAACGCATCAGGCTTACCTATACTAGTGAGAAAACTGCTGCAATTGCGGCCCAGGCAAAGCTTCAAGCTGATTTTTTAGGTTTACTACAGATTACATTATTCTCTTATGACTTTAGTTATTCACTGTCTCATGCACAGTCTTGGAATTTAAATCTTGATCAACAGGCCTTGTCTGATATTGATTCAAATCGTGATCCACTTTTGTATGTAGGTCTTCAAGACGTCCTAAAGCTTAGATCGCCTCGAGTGGATGACCTTGCTCCTTATATTGTAAGCTCTGAAACGAGAAAAACTGAAATCATGAAATCGAAGTATGCCGCTCTCATTTTTGGGGGACGAAAAGAAAAGAGAACAGAGCATGTCCAAACTGTTAAAGATGGAGTGATTCGAAGTTTCTTTCGTCATAACTTTACCAAGCAAAGACAAGTTCAAAATATTGTCTCTCGCTTAGTCTCTGAGCTGTTCTCATCTTTGTTAAAAATGCCAACAGTTGTCAATAATGCGGCGATTGAAACCAAGAAAGTCTCATTTGAATATGAATCAGTTGAGAATCTTGTAGATGATAGAAAAGATCTCGTCTTAAATGATGAATCGTCTTCAATGTTTTTAAATATCTATCATGAAGCTACAGTGGCGACGAAGTCAAAAAAGATGCGAGATTATTTCACCAGTTACACGAGTTATTACTCTGGCGCCGATCCTGCAATTATTTCATTGATTGATCAAGATGGTCTGAAACCTCCTTATCAATTTCAAAATACCTTTCAGATCTCTGAAAATGGTGTGCGCTTGATCTCCCATATGGAAACAGCGCTCATGCATGAGATGATTGATGATATTTGCGAGACAAAGCCAAAGAATAAGCTCTATGGCTTTAGATCATTATTTAACTTTTGTAAGTGGAAGCTTCAAAAAGATTATCGCAACTATATTTTAGAGGTGAACCACCGTGAAATTAGTATGTCTTCTTATAAAGAATGTAAGAAGTCGACGAAGTGGTATTATTCGGCCAAGAAAAAGAAGATGTATCTTGAAGCCTGTATGAATAAGCTTTCTATGAGAAGTGAGAGTGAAGCCTTAAAGATCGTACCTCTTTGGCGCTTAAAAGATTTTCTCGATGAATTCCTGAATCAATCAAGAGATAAAATAGATGTCTTTTCTATGTTTGGCCTGGCCAACGTTCACTCTTATGGCCAAATAAGTGCCTCAAGAGAAATTGGACTACCAATTAGGGCCATGTTTAGAGAAGGACAGTGGCAGGGACCTGGTGTTATTGAAGCGGCTAGAGTTTCAAATCAGCAGCGATTACCCGCTTCTAAATGATCTTGATAGTTCTTTAGAGCCTGCTCTGTAGTGATAAGTGGTTTGTAGGCAAAGTGATTTTTCGCTTTATTGTGATGAAACCAATGACTCTTAGATAATTGCATCGCTACAAATCGAGTCATGGGAAGCTTATCTTTTTTATATCCAATGAACTTTGCCACCGTCTCACATAACCAACCGACAAAATAAGCCAGCTTAAACGAAATGGTCTTGGTGACCGGTTTTGTTCCATGAATTTTTAAAAGGTGATTAGTGAAGTCCCAAAGCTTAACCGGTTTGTCTTGAGCCACGAAGTAAGCTTGGCCACAGATGGGAGATGATGGACTAATATTTTCAAAAGCAAGGATATGGGCTTCGGCTGCATTTTCAACCGCGATGACATCAACTAGGTTTTCGCCGTTTCCAATGATCTTTAGTTTATTATCTTTAGCGGCTTGAACCAGTCTTGGTACGAGATGATCATCGCCAGGGCCAAAAATTAAATGTGGTCTAATGGCGCAAGTTAAAAGTTTAGATTGATCAATGTCTAAAACATTTTTTTCTGCAATGGCCTTTGATTTGCCATACAAAGATAAGCTTTGTGTTGGATATGGAAGTTTCTCATCTCCACCATCAATCGACTCTTTTCCAAAGACAACACTTGGAGTTGAAGTATAAATAAACTTTTTTACATTATTTTCAAGACAAGCGGTGATGAGGTTTTGTGTCCCTTGGACATTGATGGATTCAAACTCATCCCATTCTCCCCACATGGCGACTTTACTAGCGCAGTGAAAAACAGTGTCGATATTTTTTAAGGCAAGTCGTGTTTTCTCTAGATCTCTGATATCAGCTTGAACCCAGCGAACACCTTGATCGATCAGATCTTGATGCTTGGTGCGGCCAAGGCCTACAACTTGATGACCTTTTTTTAAAAGCGCTTTAACGATATAGCGACCCAAAAAGCCGCCAGCACCTGTGACCAGTATATTTTTAGAAGTGGATGTTTCCATCCACTTAGTTTATCGAACTTGCGCCGTTAGGAGAAGGGGTTGATGATCTGCGCCATCAGTCTTTTCTACGACGGCATTAGTTATTTTAAGACCTCGAGTGAAGGCATGGTCTAGCTCTCGTCCAAAGACTTTCATTTTACGCTCAGAATGCTCAAATTGAACTTCTTCAAGCCCAGCTTTTTTCATGGCAGATTTCACATAATCCATTTTATTTTTTGACCAGGTATTAAAGTCTCCTGCAAACACAACAGGTCCCTCATGCTCTTTCACCACCTTGAGTGCATCCAATATTTGAACGGCTAATGTTTGCCATGTAACGGAGTTAAGCGCATGAATATTAACCGTCATTAATTCTTCGGCTCGACCTTTGATTGGGTATGTCGCAAAGAGAATCATTTTTGGTGTTGATCCCGCAATTTCTACGCCACGACTTCTTTGTGCTAGATAACTAGATGCTTTAACCGTTGATGCTGAGGTGACTCCTGTTGGTTTCTTACTAAAGCGGTATACAAAACTAGCGGCAAAGATAGAATGAAAGTCTCTATTGGAGCCGTAAATTTGTTTCATGTCTTTATCAAGAAGTGTTTCTTGCAAGATAAGAACATCTTTTGCATGAGTTAGTCTTTGGTATTCTCTTCTAAAAGATCTCTCTTTTCCTTTGTATTGATTCCAAATCATGACTTCAATCTTTTGTGGATCGAGTTCATCTTTAGAGTCGTGTCCAAACTGTTGTACCTCTTCATTGGCACTTGGTATCTTGAACCACAGTGCCGCTTGGGTTGTAGTGGAAAAGGCGAGCCCTACGATCGTCATCCTGATGATTTGTCCTGCACGCATCAAAACCTCCTTGTCTTGATCCAGCTTTTCTTATTTATTGTTATTGCTAAGCGCGTGCCAATAATTTCTAGGCTAAATAGCTAAACTTATTAGAGGTGTTGGGACCACAAGGGGACTGGTGTAATTGTGAGACTGGTTAGTTTTTGACGGCTATATTCTGAATTCAGAAGCTTAGTGATTGTACTTGAACATTTTAGTTTTAAAATACATCTTTGAGAGTTTTATCCTATCGATCTTAATATTGTGTCGAACATCTACAGGAAAAGAATCGTTGAAAAAAACTTGTGAAATAGAACTTGTTAAAGCAGAGCTTTTAGCAAGAGCAAGGAGCTCTTTTCGAAGTAAATCATTTGGTTTTAAACCGTGCTTTAACTCAATGACAATTGCGGGCTCATTTTGAGAATTACTTATAAGAGCACTTCTAGAAACCTTAGGATGCTGATTAAAAATGGCCTCAACTCGAATCGGAGCCATCAGCCCGTTTGCACTATCAATTCGGTGTGCTTTTCGACCGCAAAACCAGAGTCGATTATCGTCATCGAGATAACCAATATCGCCCATGCGATGCCAAAAAGTTTCACCATCTTTAATTTTTGAAAGTTTCGTAGCTTCAGGCATCTGATCATAAGTTTTTGTAACCGTTTGACCGCGAACAATGATTTCACCAATTTGATTTCTATCTTTTAGTAGTGATGGATTCATTTCATTAATGGCATCATCGCTAATCTGAATAATTTGAATATCAACACCATCAATCGATGTTCCAACACAAGTTCCACTGCCTTGATTCGTTTTATCAATTGTATTTTCAAGTAGCCACTTACCATCACTCAAGCAAAGTGGTAGCGCCTCGGTTGCACCATAAGGGGCATAGGTATTTCCGTTTGGAATAATCGAAAGTAAATCACGATGAAGTTCATTTCTGACAGGTGCTCCAAACATGACAACTTGCTTAATGCTTTGAAATTTAAGTTCAGCTTCAATGGCAAAAGCCGCTACTCGAGACCAGATGGCAGGACTGCCTGCCACAAATGTCGCTTGGTATTTTAAAATATTTGCAGCAAGCTTGGCTGGATCACATTGACCAGGTTTAGATGGATCCATTGAAGGAATGAGCGTCGTCATTCCCATGGCGAGAGTAAATAAAGAAAACAGTGGAAAACCTGGAAGATCAACATCATCACTAGTTAGGCCAAACATCTCTTGCAGTTTTTCGGTTTGCTTAGAAAAAATATGGTGAGTGTAAACAACACCTTTAGGAGTCCCAGTACCGCCTGAAGTGAATAATATCGCGGCCGGATCATGTTCATTAACTTTGGCAACTTCATCAGCACGTTTTGAGCCAAGAAACTTCTTTATATCACTTGTCCAGACTTTGATTTTAGCGCTTTTGAAGGTGCTTCTAAAAAAGTAGCTCAAGTAATGAACAATCGGCTCTGCAATCATACCGTCTGGATTTGTATGCTTAATCGCTGCTAGTAAATTTTTGCGTCCCATTCCAGGATCGATGAGCACTGGAATAATACCGATTTTAAATAAGCTAAAGACTAGGGCATGAAAATCGAGTGAAGGTTTTACAAAAAGAAGCGTTCTGGAGCCGGGCTTAAATCCAAGCTCTAGTAAAGAGTGACAAATTCTTGCAATTTTATCTTCGAGTTCACCAAAAGTGATGGACTCATCAGTTCTTGCATCAATGATCGCTGTCTTGTTCGGGTTTTTAAGAGCAAACTCGATCAGTCTAGAAGCTATATTCATGGGGCAAAGAATCCCTCGATGGCATCGGCACACTGGGTTGGCATATCTTCAAGCACATAGTGACCGGCCGAAAAAACAATTGATTGTGCTTCAGGAAAGATGGTCTTCCACTTATTAAAGAATCTCATATCAAAGCAAAAGTCTTTTTCGCCCCAAATAATGAGCTTTGGAAATTCAAGTGCTGGAAGTGCAGACTCAATCGCTGCTAATGTTTCAAAGCTTGGATGATTTTTTGAAAGAGGAATGTCTTGTACAAATTTCGCTACGGCGACACGAGATTTCCAATCACTGTATGGAGCCAAATAAGCTTTTTTAATATGTTTTGGCAATGGCTTCACTGTTGTCATATAAGCCGCAGGAAGAGCAAACCCATTAAGTGCACGAACCAATGGCTCGCCAAAGACTGGAGCACGACATAATGAAATACGTCTTGGAATCCATTCGCCGGCATTAAAGGCAGCGGTATTAAGAATGACAGCTTTTTCGACGGCTTGAGGTCTTAGTGTCGCTACACCAAAACCAATTGCTCCGCCCCAATCATGAACAATTAAAGAAAATTTTTCGATATTCAGAAAGTCTAATAACTCTTCAACGTGTGCCACGTGCTGATGAAGTTGATATTCAAAATCTTGTGGTTGATCAGATAATCCCATGCCTAAATGATCAGGAACAATTACGCGGTGATTTGGAGCAAAGTGTTTAATCAGATTGCGATAATAAAATGACCAAGTCGGGTTACCATGAAGCATGAGGATGACTGGGCCTTGGCCTTCGTCAACATAGCTCATCTCATGACCATTCTTAAGCTTTAGCCTTTTCGGAATAAAAGGATATTCTTCTTTATAATCTTCTAGCCACTGTGGGGTAGGTTTCATCTTTGTACTCCTAGCATGACACAGGAGAGTCCAGAACCAATTCCTAGTAGTGCTATTGTTTGACCTTTTTGAGGCTGCTCTTTTTGATTAAGTAATTCAATTAAAGTTACTGGTAATGCTGCAGAACCAGTGTTTCCTAAAAATGGATAAGTAATATAAGTCGGTCGCTCTTCAAGCTCAAGCGCTTGCATCGTTAGCATTTCATGGGCCGAGCCAACTTGATGGCCTATGGCCCAAAAATCATCTGTGGCTTTTAAGTTTAAATTCTCTTTAGCTTTTGCCCAAGTTTTTTTCGCCAAGATGACTCCGGCTTTCATTAGGGCTTCACTATCCGTTTCCATTGTTAGTGAATGGGGTGAACCATCGCCGCGACATAAATGATTAGCACTTGAATCTACCATTGAAGCGCCGCCAAGTAGTTTTAGTCCGTCGCTGGTATTGTCGCCTTTCGTTAAGGTGAAGGCGATAGCAGCGGAGCCAATAGTAAGGTTGGCAAAAAGCTTTTTGATATTTTTTCGATTAATTGTTTCATCGTTTAAAATACGATGAATAGTTTGTTCTAGAAGAGGAGCACCGTTTTCACCGCTGACAATTAAGGCTCTTTTAACAGTTCCAGCTTCAATCATTTTTGACGCTACAACGATGGCGTTCAAAACTCCAAGACAAGCATTGGAAAGATCAAAAAAGGTGCAATCTTCTTTTAATCCTAATTGTTCATGCACAACACTGGCAGTAGATGGCTCTAAAAAGTCTCTGCAAACAGAAGCGTGAATCAAAAGATCAACTTCTTCTTTCCAGGTAGGATTTTTTTCAAACAGTTTGTTGGCGGCAGCAGCCGATAAGCTTGAAGGAGTTGTGCCAACATCCCAAACTCTACGCTCCTTGATACCTGTCATCAATTCCAGGCGACCTTCAGGTAAATTTAATTTTTCATAAATTGGAGCGAGTCTTTTTTCAATATCAGCACTTGAAACAATATTTTGTGGAAGATGAGACGCCCATCCATCAATGACGACATTATTAAAATTCATTGGGCCCCACCTTGAAGACCATGGTAATTGGCCATTGAAATACCTGAAAGCATAGCGCCGACAATGCCTAAAAAGCCTTGATCTGTACCAGTAATATAAAGTCCATCTATAGCTGTTTTTCCATCTCTGGTTTTGTCAGGAGATCCATAAACCGCGCCAGCATAATGACTGGTATATCGTGTGACTGTTTTTGGTGTAAAAGTGTCGTCAAAAATAAAGGTAGCCTCTTTTTCAAAATAAGTTGAAACAAGAGCCTTGGCTTTTTGGCTGACGATCTCTTTTTGAGCTTTATAGTCTTCCTCAGATAAATTAGTCCAAAGTTCGTTATTGGCCATAAAGGTGACTCTAACGATGCCTTCTTCAAACTCATTATCGTCATGATAATTATTAGGTAAACAAATCACCGCACTTTGATCATCGATTAAAGTTTTTGGTTTTTGATAAAGATATTGATCGCGATTATTATGAAAAATCAATGTAGCGTTTTGTCCCAGCTCACGAGGTTTTTCTTTTAAAAAGAAAATACTCTCGGTGAAACTCATATTACCGGCACGAATATTTGCTTCTTTGTGATTAGTTTTATCCATTGTCTCAGGTAGGCCGATAGACGAAAATACTTGCTGAGTTTGAATGCTAAGTTCACCAAGCTTTCTATCTTTTAGAAGAACGGTTGAAACTTTGCCATCGACTGATTCAATCGATTGAAGCTCGCAGCTATAACGAAGATCAACATTAAGTTCTTTTAATTTATCGGTAAGAAGTTTGATAATGGTTCGAACACCACCAACTGGTCTTCCTAGTCCTTCAAGATAAATAGATTTAAACATGATCACAAATTGTGACCAGTCCATATCATGCTCCCACGCAGATCCATAAATCATGAGAGGGCTAAAAACCATTTCGATAAGAAGGGGATCACTTAGAAACTCATTGGCTTTTTCTTTGGCAGAAAAGTATTCATTTTGAAGATTAGTTTCATCAAAGTCTTTGATGGCAGTGACAAAATTTGTCCACCCACTGAATTGTTCAGGAAAAGTGGTTTTAATCAATTCATCAAATTCATTGAAGTCATTGCTAAAACTTAAGGTTTTCTCAGGAAAACGAATGAGTGAATAAGTTTGAGGGCATAATTTAAGATTTTCGTAAGGAATGCGAAGTTGCTTTAAAAGCTTTGTTAGCGGAGCGCCTCTTGTTCCTTTAGGGACAGCATTGGTAAGGGCGTGAAGACCTACATCTAAATTGCGATTAGCTCTTCGGTAAAATGAATTGAGTCCCCCTGGAATACTATGCTTTTCAATCAGGAGGACTTTTCTATCAAACATCGCAAGGCGAATCGCGGCGGCCATACCAGACATTCCGGCACCAACCACGATCGCATCATAGGATGTTTTAAATTCCATTAAGCCAGAGCTTGAAATTTAGGACTTAAGTAATCAACACATGATTGCATCGTCGCTAGCTTTGGGTAATCTTCTTGTGGAACTTCAACTTTATGACGTTTCTTAAGCTCCATCACGATATCAAGAAAGTCCATGCTATCAAGATCAAGTTGTTCTCTTAGAGAAACACTGTCATCAATTGTTGTAACATCATCATCAAGAGCGATGTCGGCGATAATATCTAAAACTTTTGTACGTACGTCTGTTGCAGTCATATTTACTCCTATGAATTAACTTTCAAATTTTTTAATAATGAGACTAGAATTAATACCAAGCATTCCAAATGAGTTATTTAAAATCACTCTTACATTCTTTTTCACTGGCTCACCGATAACAAGGCCATTAATGGCGCATTCAGGATCAAGTTCAGTGATATTGTGACAAGGATGAACAAAGCCATCTTCAAACGCAGGAAGATTTCCAGCCAGCTCTAAAGCGCCAGCAGCACCCATGGCGTGACCAATAAATCCTTTTGTGGCATTGATCAATGTATTTTGTGATTGACCGAAAACTTCTCTAACAGCCTGACATTCTTGAACGTCACCAGCATTGGTTCCAGTTGCGTGCATATTAACGATATCGATTTCATCTGGTCCAAGCCCTGCCATCTTCATCGCCTTGCCCATGCACTGAGCTTGTCTTGTTGGGTTTGGAAGAACAAAATCAGTGGCATCTGAATTCACATGATAGCCAACAATCTCGCCGTAGATTTTTGCTCCACGAGCTTTCGCATCATCTAAACGCTCTAAAGTATAAAGAGCACCGCCCTCTGCGATAGCGATTCCATTTCTTTTTTTATCAAGTGGCTTCGTCGCTTTTGTTGCATCTTCGTCGTGTCCTAAAGCTCCTTGAGCCTTAAAAGCAGCGTAGATTCCAAAAGTTTGTGGAGACTCAGAAACACCACCAGCAATCGCTTGATCAATTTCACCAAGACGTAACATTTGAAGTGCGTGAATCAGGCCCATATTCCCAGCGGCGCAAGCTGCACCGATAGTGTAAGCAGGACCAGTGATACCAAGAGCTAATGATGTTTCACCCGCTGCATTGTTGGCAACTGTTCTTGGATTATGATGGTGAGACCAAAGATCTGTATCAAGATTGTTTTGATACAATTCGTGAATTTCATTTTCTGTTTCAACATTACCGTGCTCTGTAATGCCAATATAAATTCCAACTCTATCTTTATCGATAGTAGTGAAATCAAGTTTAGAGTCAGCGATGGCTTCACTGGCACAATAAATAGAAATGGCTCCCGCTCTTGTTCCGCGTTTTCTCATCTTACGGTTTTGATGTTTTGTTTCATCAAAAGTGCAAAGACCAGCGGCCCAAGTTCCCATATGGCGAACTTCAGTGAAAGTTAATCCACTTTTACCGTTTAGTAGGGAGTGTCTAAACTCTTCAAGATTATTTCCGTTTGGAGCAGCGATGCCGACACCAGTAATTACAATACGAGGTAAAGTCATTTCGCTTCTCCTGCTAATCTCGATAATCCAGTTCTAAGTTTTCCGGCCAATCCAGTTGAGATATGTGTTTTAAGTTGCGCCAAAGCTTCTTGAGTTTCTGCACTTGGTACCGGAAGGCCCGAGATGAAATCAAGGGCTTTAGGTAGAGCTTTAACAACGTGAGGGTAGGCAACGTCGCTGCTTCTACCAGATAAACCGATAACAAAATTCATCACGGCTTCAGCAATCTGGCAGGTGGCCATGATAGAGCGAAGTTTTCTGGCTCTTGAAGGTTCTTGATCTTTAAGTTGTTCAAGACAACGTTCGGCAACGATTCTAAAGCGTTCAATATTTTCTTGTTCTCTTTTTCTAAAGACACTGGAAACGATTGAAAGTGAGTCTTCGCGAATACTATGAGTCTTTGCACGACCTTCTTTCATGTCACGTGTGTCGATGGCGCCGTAAAGATTTAATGTTTTCAATGAAGAGCTAACCGCAGGTTGAGAAAGATTAAGCTCTTTAGCAATCTCTTCACTGGTGAGTGGTCTTTTGGCGAGGACTAGAAGTCCAAAGACAGCACCATCAGTTCTTTTGAACCCGATGCCATTTAAGAAATCTTCAAAATGAGGAATCTCATCTTTAAGATTTTGTTCAATAATCTCTTCCACAATAAAACCTTGTCTGGATAAATTTCAAATATTTTAAAATTAAAATATCCGAAATACACCCATTTAATCAAGGTTTAACTTTGCATAAATAGGGAAGTGATCACTGGCAGTTTTAGCATTATAGTATTCATAACTAACTGCGGCGTAACACTTCTTTTTTGTCTTATTATCGATGTAATCAATGATCTTACGCTTAGCACGAATATCTCTTTTGGCTTTAATCATATCTGCTTTGGTGCAACCTAGGGCTTGAAAGCCAGATTCAGGTCTAAGAACAGCAGCATCACTGATCGAGATATTCTGACTTACTAAAAGGTAATCAAGGGTGAGTTGAAAGGGATTAGGGCCAAAGCCTGAGCTTTCATTGGTTGGACCTGGGTTTTCTAACCAAGGCTTAAGTTTTTTCATTAAACGTTTTAGAACAAAACCTCCCGGATTATCTTTTTGCTGAAAATCAGCATTGAGATCTCCCATCACCATGACGTAGCTATCTTTATCAATCGCCGGCCACTGAGTTCGATCAAGTGGAACATCAAAGTCAGTCTTACCTGTGACATACCATTCAAGAAATTTTAATTGGTCAGCATTTCTTTTATAATTCGGTGTGAATTTATTTCCAAAATGATAACTAGGAACAGTGTGAAAAAAGATGAGGTGAACATCCTTATCGTAAAATTTTGCTACGACGTGATTAAAGTTTTTATCAAAGAGTGGCATCTCTTCAGGCAAGCTTTGATCATTGGCCATTTTATATTGTGATGGATTTGCTGATGGATTGAAAGCAATCCATTTCAGTTTATTGATTGATACTTTTTCACTTAGCGGAGCATTGATGAGTGCAGCAGTTGAATACTGTGCTGGAAACAGACCATAATTAACTGGATCAGCATTCTCTCTGGCAGTGGCAGATTCCTCTACATAATAATTTCCATCAGACTTTCTTTTTGCAAAGCTTCCTGTGTTTGCCGGAGCGAAAAGTTGGCTCCATTTTGCTGGATTGAGGCCAACTCGTTTTGCAAGCTTTGTTAAATTTTCTCCATTCGTTTTATTTTTAAGAGAGGGCACACCTGGAAGATCATACTGAATTTCATTAATGGAAAGAATATCAGACTGAAAAGGCGCAATGACTTTTTTAACGGCTTTTAATTGATCATCTTTTTGATCGTTTATTTTTGCAGTGGTTAGTTCTTTAATATTGTAGTGAAGAATCGTTATTTGATTTTTGTCAGGAGAAGGTAAATTCTTCGTACAAGAGGCAAAAACTAGTAAAAATATCAGTATTGAAGGCATGGGCCACTCCAGATTGTGAAAACTTCATGCTATGATCAATCTTATGGAAGCACTTTGCAATGCTCAAAAAGTCGTTGTTCTTGGATCTACCGGACTTATTGGTGGTCACTTGACACGTATGCTCTTAGACCTCGAAGAAATTGATCAAGTCATCACTATTGGACGAAGATCAATTGATCTAGAGCACCCAAAACTTAAAAAAATAACCATCGATATGGAGCGCCTAGACGAAAAAGGCGAGTGTATTACTGGCGCCAGTGCTGTTTTTTGCTGTTTAGGTACCACCATGAAAAACGCCAAATCAAAACAAGCTTTTAGACAGATTGATTTTGATATTCCTCTTCTTGCCGCAAAGTCTGCTCGTGCTCGAGGGATAAAACATTTTCTTCTTGTGAGTGCTCAGGGTGCTTCTAAAAGCTCACCTTTCTTTTATTCTCGTGTAAAAGGAGAGATGGAAGCGGTATTAAAGCAAATTCCTTTTGATAAAATCACGATTGCTAGACCAGGACTTCTTCTTGGGCGAAAGTCTGGCTCCAGACCACTTGAGGATATAGCTGGATCAATGATGAAGCTATTAAACCCATTGATGGTCGGATCTCTTGATAAATATAGCGCCGTTAATTCAAAAGAAGTTGCTCATTCTTTACTTAAGAGTTTTTTGGGCGAAAAAAGTTCAGTTAGCGGTCTAGAGCTGATCGAAATTAATAACTAAACTGTCTTGATGGTGAAAATCGGCCTTTGTTTCACAGTGCTTATAAGCAAAAAAATGAATCGACTCATCCATTAATTCAATCACGGCCGTCGCATTACCTACGATCTCAGACTTCATCCAGTGACTTGGTAACTCAAGCTCTACAGCAAGATTGTGATCGCTGGTTGAAACCTTAGAGCTTACATCTTCAACTCTTCGAAGAGTTTTGGGTAGTCGGTAAGAATCAAATTCAAAAGCATCCCACTTTCCACTTGGAGAAAAATTAAATTCTAAGTAAGCGTGCTCGTTAGGGTGTTTTAAAAATAACTCAAAACAAGTCGATTCCCAAAGATTAAAAGCTCTTTCACTTGATTGAATGTCAGGCCAAACAATCTTATTAAACTCATGACACTCATAGCGAAGCTGCAAGATATTTTGATTTCTTGTCCAAGAAAAAACAATCTCCCCAAGCAGGGGAGATTCATGAAAAGGCTTTAATTGATAAGTTTTATTCAACTTTTATTTTTGCCTATAACTGCATTTAAAAAATCGATCGGTACAGGAAAGAACGAAGTTGTTTTTCCATCACCGCTTGAAATTTCTTTCATGGTTTCTAGGTAACGAAGAATAATACCGTTTGGCTCACGCCCCAAAACTCCAGCCGCTTCTGAAAGTTTTTGTGAAGCCATGAGCTCACCTTCAGCAGAAATAATCTTGGCGCGCTTATCACGCTCTGCTTGGGCCTGTTTGGCCATCGCTCTTTGCATTTCGATTGGAAGATCGATCGCTTTAACTTCAACAGCAGAGATCTTTACACCCCAAGGCTCAGTTTGCTCATCAAGGATTCCTTGAAGTTTTGTATTAATCATATCTCTGTTGGCCAAAATATCATCGAGTTCAAATTGACCAATTACAGAACGAAGAGTTGTTTGAGCGATCTGGCTTGTAGCATTTAAGAAGTCTTCAACTGCGATCACAGCTTTTTCAGGATTATTAACTCTAAAATATAGAACTCCATTCACTTTAATTGTAACGTTATCGCGAGTGATAATATCTTGGCTTGGAACGTCCATCGTTACAGTACGAAGATCAATTCGAACCATTTTCTCCAGTCCAGGAATAAGAATAATCATTCCAGGACCTCTCACACCAGTAAATCGACCAAGCCTAAAGACGACGGCTCGTTCATATTCTTTAAGAATCTTAATGGTGTTAAATAAGAGAATAGCGATAAGAATAATAAAGGGTAGAATACCTGACATTTTTAATCCTTCTTTTGGATGAAATTTATTATCAACACTAAACTTTTCCCCTCATAAATTCAAAGTAATACGGCAAAAACCGATAATAATTGAGATGAAAGCCCTTCTTTTCACTCTATTTATTACGCTCAGTACTAACATCTACGCACAAAGACGTGATGCAGATGACTTAGCTTTCGCGGCGTATAGAAATGATCCAAGTGAAGCGCTTAGAGCAGCAAGAGATATTATTCGAGAAAACGATCGACGAGCTGAATTAGCCTTGGCGCAAGCTCAGTCTGATCATGGAGTCTGTGTAAATTGTGAAGCAGTCTTAACTCTAACTTCACAAGTTGAGAGCATTTTAACTGAACTTGGTGAAGCCCCGCAAGAAGTTGAGCAACTCGTGGTTGTGTCTCAATACCTAAGGTTCGTCGATAGAGATGGAAATAAACGCTGTCACGAAATCACTGACGATTTTTGGAGTGATGACTTTGCTAGTGTTAATCCAGAAAGTGCCATTATGATTCATCAAGGTGAGATGGATCTAGATCGAGTTTTGTCTTGGAGAATATCTGGAAGCTTAATGGCTAACGGTGCCAAGGCCGGTGATACCTATTTTCTTCGAGGCAGAGGCGATGATAAAAATGTCTTTGTTCGATTAGATTTTCCAAGTGGAATCAACGGCAACCCGTTAGTCACAACCTATAGACTCATTGATTTTGATAAGGATCTTCCAGAGACGGCTCAAGAGCAACGTGAACGTCGCTACAATCTTCCCAACATGACTAGTATTGATACGAACCCTTTAGCAGGCATCCCTAGAAATACAGTCTACAATGGTGGTACCAGTGTTTATCAGAGTGAAACTTCTTCGCTGAATGTAGGGCCGGCACTTAGAATTAGAAATTATCTGCCTGATGATATTTCTGTTTTAGATTTTA
Source organism: Bdellovibrionales bacterium CG12_big_fil_rev_8_21_14_0_65_38_15 (assembly GCA_002787775.1). Taxonomy (GTDB): domain Bacteria; phylum Bdellovibrionota; class Bacteriovoracia; order Bacteriovoracales; family Bacteriovoracaceae; genus UBA4207. Next base: position 105,085 of record PCUW01000034.1, on the reverse strand, counting down.
GAACGACTCAATCTCTTGATGCAGATCATGATTTACTAATTAGCGCCGACGTCACCGCTAGAAGAACCAACGCTCGCTTTTCTGTTGTTGGTACACACGGCGAAGGGGAGCGAGTATGGATGCGAGTTGAACCTGGTGCTAATGTTCAGGTCGGACTGCCTTATACGTTTTTGTACGATCGAGTGCCTATAACTGGAAGTGTTATTGCAACTAATAGTGGTGTTGGTGGTTCACTTAGTTATAGAAATGGATCAATGGCCAGAACTGAAGCAAGTGTGATTAGAGAAAACGGACACACAAGGTACAATCTAGACCATCGCCGAAGAGTTAGTGAAAATGGCACTATTACGTTTAGAGTTTCAAATGAAGACGGCGAAAATATCAGCTGGCTTTTATACCGCTATACTTTAGACTGAACAGTCAGAACCATCTTATTATCATCTTGCTCGATAACTCTTACAAAATCACCTGTGCTTAAATTTTCTTTACAAGATGCTTTCCAAACCTCACCAGCAACTTTAATTTGATAAAAATTATCTGGAAGCTTTTCTAAAACCACTCCTTCTTTATTTTTCATTGAGTTAAATTCTTCTTGGTGACCATTTTTTCGATCTCGAATAATGACATAGGCAATCAAGCCGGCAAAAGCGACGACAGCTGAAACTGTTGAAGCAATAACGGTATGGGAAAGATGCAGGTAGGCATCATCAGTTCTAAATAAGAAGAGCGAACCAGAAATTAAAGCCGCTAGACCAGCAATCGTTAGGATACCAAACGAAGTAATATAAACTTCCATAATCAAGAGAATGAACGATAGAACAATCAGTCCAAGCGCACCAAAATTTAATGGTAGGACTTGAAAACCAATACCAGCTAAAACGAGACAAACGGTTCCGATACTTCCAGCGATAAATCCACCAGGAGCTTGAAGCTCAAGATAAATTAGCCCCGCGCCAATAATAAATAAAATATAGGCCGTGCTAGGGTTTGCCAAGATATCTAAAAGCTTTTGTCCCAAGTCCATGCCGTAAGAAATAATCTGTGTATTCACAAAATTCAACTTAACTTGATTGCCTTTAATTTTAATCGTCTTGTCATGGGACAGTTCTTTAATGTCTTTCGTTGAGTTCGCAATTCCATCGATCAGTGATTTTTCTTTCGCTTCAACACTTTTAAATGAAGAAGCTTTCTCAATCATTTCAGAAAAGAGTTTTCCATTTCGACCACGAGCTTCGGCCAAGCTCTCGACCAAAGCAACCAGATCATTGATAGCTTTTGATCTAGCGTCTGACTGTTTGATATCGCCACTCATTTCAATCGGTGTCGCGGCACCGATATTTGTTCCTTCTGCCATATACAGAAGGTGAGCACCTGCGGAAATAATGGCGCCGGCACTGGTCGCACTTGCACCTTCTGGTCTAATCCAGACGATGACGGGAAGATCACTATCGCCAAAAAGTGTTAAAATTTCTTTTGTTGTACTAACTAAGCCACCTGGAGTGTTGATTGTAATTAAGACTGCCTGATATTCGTTTTCGTTAGCTTCTTTAAAGCCAGCTTGCAGGTAACTATAGGTGGCCGGATTAATCGAAGAATTAATATCGAGTCTAATGATTTTTTGGATGTCTCTTTGCTGAATTAAATTGGTCTCAGACGCATAGACGATGCTTGACACAAGGGTTAAAAAAAGAAAAAGTGTGAAGCTTTTCATATCTATTTCCTATTTAGAGGTCTTAAGTGAGTACAGTATACAAGATTTTTTTATGTGATGTCTTAAATCCCGTAACTGATACTAAAGCCAAGCTGACACGCCAAGCCGCATTAGTATTGAAACGCAATAAGTCTGGTTTTAAGATCCATGAAATTGGTCCATCAAAGACAATTCTACCTAAATACCCTAACTCTGTGCTTGTTGATCGAAGTTCTATGCTTGCGATGCCAGGCTTCTTCGATATGCATTTTCATTGGGTGCAAGATGATGTGCGCTTAATGCCTAAAGATTCTCTTTTAGAATGGCTGTCGAAATACACTTGGCCATATGAGATGAAATTTAAATCTAAAAAGTATTCAAAAGAAAAAGCTAAGAAGTTTTCTAAGGAACTTCTTTCTGTCGGCACACTTGGTGGTGCCATTTACGCTTCGATTCATGGCCATACTGTCGATGATGCACTTGAAAATTTTGTAGGTGATTATATTGCTGGCAATGTCTTAATGACGATGAATTCACCAAAGGGTTTGTCTCAAACAAGAGAGCAGGCTTTAACGCTGATTGAATCTCTTAGTGCAAAATGGGGAAACGCTTATGCGATGACTCCAAGATTTGCCCCAACCACTCATCCTGATGTGATGAAAGCTGGTGCTTGGCTTGCCAAAAAACGTGGTAGCTTTATTCAGACGCATTTGTCTGAATCTGAAAATGAAATTGATTATGTCTTAGAGATGTACAAACAAATGGAAGGTTTTGAAAATACCGATAACTACACCGATATTTATAGAAAATGTGGTGTGCTTGGATCAAAAACAATTATGGGTCATGGAATTCATCTATCAAAAGGTGAACTTGAAACTCTAGCTAAAACAAAAACAGTTATTGCCCACTGCCCGACTTCAAATGCACCTGTTAAAGACAAAGGTCTGGGCTCGGGTCTTTTTGATTTTAAGAAAACGGAAAAAGCCGGTGTTCGTTGGGCACTAGCCAGTGATATCGGTGGCGGTCCATTCTTATCAATGTTTGATGTCATGCAGTCTTTCGTACAACAAAACGCAAAGGCCAAAGTGAAAGGGGCGACTTATACCAAAGCATTGTATAGATCGACTCGCGCTGGTGCAGAAGTTCTTGGTCTTTCTAAAAAGACAGGAGCTTTAGAAGAAGGCTTTAATGCTAACTTCATTTTTGTTCCATCTCCTAAGGGAAAAACACCGGAAGAGGCACTGACTAATCTGCATAAACCTTTTAAAGCAAAGCGCGAAAAATCGTTAAGTGTTGTTAGTGAAGCTTATTTTAACGGTGAAGTTGTTTACTCATAAATCAAGCACAAGTCCGATAGGGCAGTGATCTGATCCCATGACTTCAGGTTGAATAAAACAATCTAAAACTTTGTCGGCGCTATCGGCGTCGACAAAAAAGTAATCAATACGCCAACCAATATTTCGCTCTCGACAATCACCGCGATAAGTCCACCACGTATAGGCACCTTCGACGTTATCGTTGACCATTCGAAAGCAATCAACAAAACCCGCATCAACGAGTTTATCCATCCAGGCGCGCTCATTCGGTAAAAATCCTGTAGTATTTAAATTTTGTTTTGGATTGGCAAGATCAATAGCATGGTGGGCGGTATTGAAATCACCTGTTAGTACGATTACTTTACCCGTTTCTTTTTTCTTTATAAGTGCGTGATCAAGGACAGCTTGGGAAAATTCTAGTTTATAATCCACTCTTCCATGATCGCGTTGACCGTTAGGGTAGTAACCTGTGTATAAAACAACATCGTCCCATTCGAGAATTAACATTCTGCCTTCACAGTCAAATTTTTCAATTCCGATACCATAGCTGATTTTTGGCTCGCCCCAAGACTTTGGAAAAATATTAGCGACACCAGAGTAGCCGGGTCTCTTGGCAGAAAAGGTGACGAGTTCTTGATCATCAAGACTAGAAAGTAATTCGCTTGGAACCTGATCGTTTGATGCTTTAATTTCTTGAAAGCTAATTGCTGCATCGCTATTGTCTTCGATCCAATCGACTAAACCTTTTTTTGTACAGGCCCTAATTCCGTTAATGTTCCAGCTAAAAAATGTCTTCATTGATGATCCAGTGATTAAGTGTAATTTTGATATCGATACTATCTAAACAAAGATCTTAGACAATGTGTATTATTTATATCTATCTGTAATTAAAGAGAAACTTATGTCGTGTTTTGGTATTTTTTAGTTCACACTTATGTAATCTTTTGTTAAAATCACGATCCAGCTATTAAATTTTTTTAAGGAGTACTGCCCATGCGCAGCTTTGAACATATTGCGAAACTAATTAGAACTAAAAGAGTAAATCACCCTAAGGGTTATTCTCAATCTGAACTTTCTAATATGCTCGGCTACAAAAATGGCCAGTTCATCTCTAACGTTGAGCGCGCTCTTTGTAATATTCCACTTAAAATGCTTCCAAAAGTTTGTGACGTTCTTGATATTCAAACAAATGATATTAAGGATGCGATTTTAAAAGATCACCAACAAACAATTGAAAACTATCTGAACGCAACTCCAGATCAGCTTTCAAAAATGCCAGATAGAGATTCTGCTTCTATCTAAATAATGCCTTTTAATTTCTTATAATCATCAAAGGTGCCGACACTTTCTTCGGTATCATTCTTGAAGTCTGATTGCTTTTGACTCTCAAGTACATGTGGATCTTCAAAATCACCAGTCGTCGGTACATGAATTTGTTCTGCAGGGATTTGATGATTTTGAGTATAGACTCGGTCTTCCGGCTTTCCACCGTAATCTTTAATTAATAGATTGTGATCTTCTGGCTTTAGAGAATTTTCAAAAGCCAAAACTTTCGCTTGAGAATCAGTGAACTCTCTTTCTAGTTTTCTCAGTTGATTAGGATCAGCACGATAAAATAGGTCGTAATACTTTCTTCTCGCTTCAACGTGTTGTTCAACTAAGGAGAGGTATTTCGCTCTAACAAGATCTATACCGTGAAGTCTTGGACCTTGGTTTGGATTTGGACCTTTATTTTTGCGATTTCTTCCACCACGTTTTGGACGACTCGGCCCAGATTTATTAGGTCCAGCTGATTGTGGAGAGTTTTGGTTGGGAGAATTAGCTCCCTGTGTATTATTTCTATTACCGGATGGCTTTCTACGGCGTCGTTTATTTGAATTATTACCCGATGAATTTGATGAGTTCGAAGCCGGCGGCTGGTTCATTTGTTTTCCTTAAAAATCTTTCTTAAAGCATCATAAAGCTAGGGGAATTAACACGCAAGGACTGGCGACGCCCTAAAGCGTCTGTTATCTTTTTTTCAGATAAAACTACCTAAATTAAGGAGCTATATATGAGTAAAAAACGCGTCAAAGTTGCAATTACTGGAGCTGCAGGTCAAATTGGCTACGCTCTACTGTTTCGTATCGCCTCAGGTCAAATGTTTGGACCGGAGACAGAAGTAGAACTTCAGCTTCTTGAACTTGAGCAAGCTCTTCCTGCACTTAACGGTGTTGCCATGGAACTTGATGATTGTGCTTTTCCTCTTTTAAAAAATATTGTTTGCACGAGTGATTTAAAAACTGCATTTAACGGCATTAACTGGGCACTACTTGTTGGAGCTGTTCCAAGAAAAGACGGAATGGAGCGCGCCGATCTTCTAAAAATTAACGGTGGTATCTTCGGTCCTCAAGGTAAAGCAATGGCAGAAGTTGGAGCGAGTGATGTTCGCGCTCTTGTTGTTGGTAACCCATGTAATACAAATTCATTAATCGCTATGCACGCAGCAAAAGGTCTTACACAAGATCGCTTCTTTGCGATGACGATGCTTGATGAAAACCGCGCTAAAACTCAGCTTGCTAAAAAAGCAGGTGTTGATATTACTGCTGTAACAAATATGACAATCTGGGGTAACCACTCAGCAACTCAGTGGCCAGATTTTTATAACGCAAAAATCGGTGGCAAAAAAGCTAACGAAGTCATCACTGATGAAGCATGGCTTAAAGGTGAGTTCGTAGAAACCGTTCAAAAGCGTGGAGCGGCGATCATTAAAGCACGTGGTGCTTCTTCAGCTGCATCTGCTGCAAACGCTATCGTTGATAATGTTTATAACTTAACTCACGACACTGCTGCTGGTAACACATTCTCTGTGTGTAAAGCTTCAAAAGGTGAGTACGGTGTTGATGAAGGTCTGATCTTTTCGTTCCCATGTCGCACTGTCGGTGGAAAGCTTCAAGTTGTAGACGGAATAGAGCAAACTCCTTACGGCCAAGAAAAATTCAATATCACATTGGATGAATTAAGAGCTGAGAGAGATGCTGTAAAAGAATTAGGATTGATCTAAAAAAAAATGGGCTCCTTATAGGAGCCCTTCTTTATTAGTTTCTGTCGGCTGTTGCTACTATAGGAGTGCTACGTTCGTGGACTCGTTCGTATTGCTTATCGTTTACTGGAGCTTTTGTGTAAGACTGTGAGGAGCAGGCTCCAAGCATGAACGAGAGTGCGACAAGTAATAGTCCTGTAGTATATGTCTTCTTGGCCATCTAAAACCTCCGTGTAGATGTTACCTTGAGAGTGAAAACCATCCTTGGTTTTCATCACTCGTCTCATAGTTATATTATGCCAAAGTCATGCCAACTTTTGTGTCAATAACTAGTAAAATCGGTGACGATTAAATGAAAATTCGAACTTTTTTGGCACCAAAGATGGTCCCATTTTGCTAAATCAGCAGTTTTTGCCGGTGACGGATAGACTCCGCGAATTATAGTCGACTTTCTATGATCTGATAATAATGACGTTGATCTTCAATCGATAAGGGTTTGATAGATTCAACATTTTGACGACGAATACCTTTTGTACGAATAAGCTCATCTGTGGTTCTAATTTTTTGTGCAATATGAGAGGCCATCGTTATCAACCATTTAGGTGCTTGCTTTTCAAGTTCATTAACAGGAATTTTAATGAGTTCACATGGCTCAATGGCAACAACGTGAGCACTTCTAGGTTTATGATCAAAAAAAGACAGCTCACCTAAGTATTCTCCTGCGCCTAGATAAGCCAGTGGAGTAATCTTGGTTCCGTCGTTCACAAAAACCATGAGCTTTCCGGATCTGACTTTATAAAGATCAACTTCTTGATCACCTGCCACACATACAAGTTCATCTTTATCTAAACTTAGTGTTAAAGGTCCACCAAAGTCGCTCATATCTTCTCCAATTTAAAGACCTAGAAGTCTTATAGTCAGCTCACCAAGCTTTGTTAGCATGGCTTTTGTGTATATATTTTGCGGATTAACTTCATCAAAGAATAAAACATTTTGTCCGTACATGGCATTTAACTGCGAATCAAAATCAACAAGTGGAAGTCCACTTTGTGCCGCTACTTTTCTCATGATCTGATTAAAGACAGGGGAGCCTCTCCAAGTTGCACAATCAAAGGTTGCAGCTTGGGTCAGTGCTTCTTTTGCTTCTTTAGTTTTTCCAATTTCAAGAGCCGTAGAGCCAAACAGATAAAGCAGTCTAGCGTGGCTTGGATGTTTTGCTTTTAATACTTTCAATTCGTCATAAACTTCTTTGCTCTTTCCATTTTTAAGTTTTTCAATCATTTCATTAATGGCGATTTGCAGTCCACCTTCTTCTGATAATGAACAATTGGCTTTTGGTGGCACGTCTAAATTAATTGGAGACGTGATAAGAACGAGTTTGGAGTTATTTTCTTTTACATATTTTGTAAGTTCCAAAAGTTCCCATTCATAGATTTGGAAGATCATCTCCATCTGTTCAATTTTTCCAGGCCCCGCTCCAATGACAACCTTTGAGTTAGGTTTAGCTGCTAAATCAAACTCATAAAAAGTATAAGGATTATAGAGAACCCGTGAAAGATCTGGAAAAGCCATTAAAACAGAACTGAGTATATCTTCATCTTGAATTTTTTTATTAAAAAGAAAATCCTGATATTGGAGAGGGTGCGCTCGCGTTTCAAAAAATTCCTGAGTCGAACCATAATAAATAATAAGACTTGGAAGCTTTGGAAGGGATTTAAGTTCATTTAAAATACGGTGAAGACCTAGTCCGTCTCGACTCATATTATAAATCTTGAGTGGTTCAGAAATATTTTTTGAAGCTGCCTGATTAAAGCTTTGGATGAATTTATCTAACCCAGCGCCAAGTCTATCTCCAATAAATAAAATTTGCGCATCTTTTGCCTTATCGATCAATTCCGTCTTAGCTTGTCCTGATATTTTATAGGGATAGGGGGCGTCACTTGCAGGATTCTTCTTAATCCTCCAGCCTATGATCACGACAATGGTCAAAATCGCCAAAGTGAAGATGATTTTACCAAGTCCTATCGTATTGTTTTTAGATGCTTTTTTGCTCTTTCGCTTTGCCATGCTATTAAAAAAATCCGTTTTGTAAGTTGCCTCTTTATTGTATGCGCAATTCCTGATATTTAGAACCGCGTTATGACAAAAAATCAAAAATTCCCAATTCCAGAGCTTTTGGCCCCTGCAGGAAGCCTAGAGAAACTTAAAACGGCGGTTCTGTATGGAGCTGGTGCTGTATATTTGGGTGGCCAAAAATTTGGTTTAAGAGCTGCAGCCGACAATTTCAACCAAGAGCAACTAAGAAAAGCTGTCAGTTTTGCCCACGCCCATGGATCTAAAGTTAATGTCGTACTTAATGCTTTTCTGCATGACAGTGATTTTGTCGGACTTTCTGATTTTGCTAGTGAATTAAAAATGATCGGCGTCGATGCTGTGATCGTTTCAGATCTTGGTGTGATTAAAACAGTGCTTGAAGCCGGTGGTCCTGAAATCCATTTATCAACTCAAGCCTCTTGCTTAAATGCAAGTGCGGCCAAACTTTGGAAATCGATGGGCGTTTCTCGCGTCGTCCTTGGTCGTGAAGCTAGCCTTGCTGATGCTGCGATTATAAAAAATGAAAGCGGTCTTGAAGTTGAGATGTTTGTTCATGGTTCGATGTGCATGGCCTTTTCAGGTCATTGCGTGATTTCGAACTACACCCAAGGACGTGACTCTAATCGCGGTGGCTGTGCTCATAGTTGTCGTCATGAATATAAAATTGCACTAAATCAAAGTGAGCAAGAAAAGAATGCCTTTTTTATGAGTTCAAAAGATCTTGAAGGTCTAAGACTTTTAAAAGAATACGTTGAAGCTGGTGTTGATTGCCTTAAGATCGAAGGTCGAATGAAATCGGTTCACTATGCTGGAACCGTCACAAAAGTCTACGCCGAAGCGTTGGCGCATTACCAAGTTCATGGAAACTTCTTATCAGACCGAATCGAAGAGTGGGCGAATGAACTTAGAAAAGTTCATCACCGTGCCTACACTCAAGCTTCTTTAGTCGAGCCTGCGGGTCAAGACAGTATTCACAATGGTCAAGACGGAGAGGGTGTTGAAAGCGCTGTTGCAGGGCCTATTGTCGCCGTCACGAATGATGCCATGGTGATTGAAGTCAGAAGAAAGTTTCATGATGGGGAAGAGCTTGAGCTAGTACCATTTCAAGGTCCTGTTCAAGTGTTTAAAGCCTCGAAGCTTCGAAGCCTATCCGATATGCCTCTGACAGAGACAAAGCCAGGCTCACTAGTCAAAATAGCCTTAATTCCAGGAGCGAGTGAGCATGTCTTAGTTCGAAGCACTGGCTTATGAAACTAACGTACTTTCTTAGACCAAAAGATAATTTAAAGCTGCTCGCCAAAAAGGGAGTAAGCGAAGTTATTATTGGAACTCTTGATCACTCAAGACTTGGTGAATTCAATTCGCAGCAAGCCATTGAAGCGGCTAAATTGGCCAAAAGCCTTGGACTAAAAACAGTTTTATTATGTGATGCGCTTGTTGGGCAAAGAGAGTTTGATTCCTTTGCTAAAAGCCTTAGTGAAATGACACCATTTTTTGATGCTGCTAGAGCACTTGATCCAGGTGTGATGCAATTTCTTTTTGATCATACAGACATTGCTTTGCATTTCGTGGCCGATACTGGAAATCATAATTTAGTCGGTTTAAAAGCTTGGGAAGATTATTTTGCTGATCGACTTGAACGTATTGTTTTATCAATTGAGCTTTCTAAAGAAAGTTTGAATCATATTATTCCTAAACTTAAAACACCGTGTGAGCTTTTAGTTCTTGGTCGAATTCTATTATTTCATTCACCGCGCGCATTATTATCTCCTCTAAGTGGTGAAGCTTCCGATCAAAGCTGGATCGATGCCGTTGGTGCGAGTGAAGAATCTCCTCATAAAGGTTTTCCTCTAGTCGAAAATAAGCAAGGCTCCTTTATGTTTTTGGCCAAAGACTTTTGCTTGGCCGAACAGTTAAAAGATCTGCGTGATATGAAGCTAGATTTTATGCGCCTAGACCCAACTGGTTGTGAGCCTGAAGTCGCGCTTAAAGTCGTTGATGATCTTTTAAGCGATCAACCTGAAAAGGCTAAGGACAGCTGGCCTAATTTAGTTATTCGCGGCTTTTACGGGGTTAACAAATCAGATGTACTTTTTAAGAAATTAAAAAATCCTAGTCGTGATAAAACTCATGCCATTGCCGAAGTTTTAGATACGAGAAAGGGTGATCCTGTAACTGTTCGAGTCCTTGATGGAGCAAAGCTTCATTCAGGGATGAAAATAGAAATGGTCAGCCCGGATGGAAAGAAAAAACAAATAGAGCTGAAGTGGATTCGTGATCTTAACGGAAACAATTTAGAGCAAGCTAATGAAAATATGATTGTTTCACTGCCTCCGATTGGAAGTGCAACTTGCAAAGCTTTAATCTTTGATGTTAATAACCTGTAGAAACTTGTAGAACTTCGCCGAATTTATCAATAGAAATCTCTAACTGTCCGTTTCTATAATTCAGCAAAAATCCTTGATCGACTTTTGTAACAGTTGATTCCTTAATCAGTTGAGCAAAATATTTTATAGCATCAGCATCACTAATATCCTGCGCACCCTGAGTAATATCTCGAAGAGTTGAGCGTGAGAAGTTATTTACAATGGCTTGAATTTTAGTCGATCTTAACTCTCTTGCATTGATAAGAGTGTTTCGATTGAAGTAAAGAGTATAAAAGGCATAACGATCATAAGTTTTAAGCCCGTCGAGACCATCAATAAACGCTGACTGAGAGGCGATAATGCTTTCATCGATAAAAAGCTGATCGAGCTCTTTATTGATTTGATCAATTGTACCGTTTAACAGCTCATCCCTCACGGACAAATCAGAAAGTTCGAATTCCTTAAAATGTTTATTCAACGCAACTCGAACAATTGAAGCATTGTCACTATCTTCAACGATTTCCTTGCTGGCATGGATCACGCCTAATTGATATTCAAATTTAAGATTATCATTAAGAGCGTCATCCATGAGCTTATTAAGGTAATATCTAGTCGACTGGATATAGCTTAGCGCTGCATTTTTTTTATAAGTAAAGCGATCCCAATAGTCTTTGCTATTTTTTCTTTCTTGAATAACTTTATTGCTCCAAAGGTTTAAAAGTTTTCTGGAGTCCTCTCTAAAGGTTTTAATTTCTTCAAACGACATATAGTCGGTATAGCTAAAATTACCAGAGCCTTTAATCTTACCTTTGACGGCCGTAATCTTGCCCTTGTAGCTTCCGTCCATATAGCGAATCATTTTTGACGTAAAATAAGCGTGTCTTGCTTCATGAGATAATGTCGTAAATCCACGTTCAGATAATTTGGTCGAGATGTCTTTACTAATATAAATATAGTTTTTTGATGGAGTGAAAGAGCCTAGTGATTTACTTTCCGGATTATCAATATAAAAGACTCTAACGCCATCAAAACGGTTGGCAATATTTTTAACATATCTATTAATCACGCTATGTTGATTGGGAAGGATTTCGATTCCTAGAAGTCCGCCTTCAATCTTTTTGATATATCTGTAGTCAATGCCTTGCTCATCAAATGATTCACTAACGTCAATAATATTTTGTGGCATATCTGATAGACCATTAAAGTTGTATTCCTCGAAACTATCATTAACTCTTCTTATGATTGACTGGTGCATGCTGATGCATGACTGGTTAATGGCCGTTGATGCAGGCATTCTGTTCACAGGATTTTGTGAACAGGCGACAAGTGTAAATAGGATAAGAAGAGTTCTATTCATCAGCTACTTATCGGCAACTTAGAGATTGTACCTGATTGAATTATACTGGATTTAAAAACTCGGAATTAGCCCTTGAAATAGATCAATTTGACGGGAATACCGCCATTTGAGAACTCTAGGAGAAGTTCATAACGACGATTAATCTTAATATCTTTTGGAATCAATAGCGCTAAAGCCTTGGGCTGATAGCTCATCAGTTTTTCGACAACATGATTTAAAAAAGCCACAGGGTTATCAAGTTTTAATCGAATCCCATACGGCGGATTAGCAATTAAAATAGAACCAGGTGAAATCTCTAGATTTTCAAGCGCATTAGCTTGGATACAACGAACTTCATCTTTAAGATTATGTTTAAGTGCTTCAAAAGTTTTAGCTTCAGATTCAACAGCTATAATATTCTTCCATGGAGTTTCAGATTCAGCTGGAAATTGAACTTCTTTAGTGATCGGAAAAGATTGATAAGAAAAATAACGGTCATTATTATTTTTATTCCAATCAAGCGCTTCTCTGGCAAAAACACCGCTGCCACTCATTGGATCACAAAGAGGAGCATCAATTTCAATTTTTTCTTTTAGGGCCAAAAGACAAGCGTGAGCGTAAGTTTCACGAAGTGGTGCCATACCAATCCATGAGCGCTTGCCTCGACGATCAAGTCGATCACCACTTGTATCAATGCTTAGGGTGAGCTCATCATCTTTAAATCGAAGATAAAGAGCAGGGCAGTGATCCTTAACAATATCTTTTAATCTTTCAGTATCAACTTTCTTGGCCTGAGTGCCTTTGAAAAAATCTTCAATAGCATCTTTGGTCGCTTTTTTAATCTTTCGCTCATCAAATAATCTAGAAGAGTGAGCACTGACATGAATCACTTCTAATATCGGCGCTTGAATATAAAACGGACGCCAGTCGAGGGCCTTAACTTTTTTATAAAGCTTTGGCAGATCTCGTACTTTAGCCTGCATGAGGCGAAATAGAATGCGCGTTGGAATCTTTAACGTGTGATTAAGCACAAACCCGGATTGTAGATCTAAGTCAATTTCAAGACCACCGTGACTGATACGAACATTTGTTCCTGGGAACTTTTCGAGGAGTTCCTGGCATGCTAGCTTTTCAAGACCTGGTGATACAACGGCATAATAAGACATGCCCTCTCATATCTGGATGGAACGTGAAAGGAAAGCTGATTTTAGTCCCAACTCCTATTGATGAAGAAAATACACTCGATTCGGCCACACTTGCCATGATTAACGATGGTATTAAGGCCGGTGCGAAGTTTGCCATTGAGGACTTAAAGCCTGGACGCAGACGTTGGCTTCGCTTTGGTTTACCACGTGAGCAGATTGATGAATTCGTTTTGTATAACGAACACACTAGAGAAGCGGCCATCGAAGAACTGCTAGCTCATTTAAAAAGTGGCAAAGATGTTTTCGTCATGAGTGATGCTGGCCTTCCGGCCTTTTGCGATCCAGGGCGCTTACTCGTTGATCGCGCTCATCAGGCCGCAGTGAAAGTCAGCTCAACGCCTTTTTATAATTCAATCGCCTTGGCGGTTGCTCTTAGTGGTTATGATCACGATCGTTTTGTTTTTGAAGGTTTTCTTCCAACAAAAGATCCCGCTCGTTCAGAGCGCTTAAAAGAAATGGCGAAAGAAAAACGCACCATGGTTTTAATGGATACTCCTTATCGTTTAAGTAAGTGTCTTAATGAGCTTGCTGAAGTGCTCGGGCCCAGAGAAATTTGTTTGGCCTTAGAGCTTGGAATGCAAACCGAAGAAGTCATCCGCGGTAGCTGCGCCAAGCTTAGATCAAAGTTTGACGGACAAAAGCGACCTTTTGTCTTAGTAGTTTCACCTAAGATCTAGCACTTGCCTAAGCGCGTCGTAATGAACTCCTTCCTTGATTATGCTATGTGTAGTAGATGAGAAGGAGTTTATGACAAATTTAAATCAAAATAGCTCCGATCAGCGTAAAGCTGATCACATCGCCTTGACCGAACTTGCCCAAACCAAGGCAAGCTCTGTCGATTCGCGCTTTGATTATGAGCCACTGTTTAGTGCTCATCCTAGTCTTGATGAATGGCGTCGCCCGACTGAATTTTTAGGTAAAACTCTTAAGGCTCCTCTTTGGATTTCTAGTATGACTGGAGGAACAAAAGAGGCCCTGACAATTAATAAAAACTTAGCTCAAGTTGCACGTGAATTTGGTTTAGGTTTTGGCCTTGGTTCATGTCGCTCCTTGCTTGAAAGCAATGATCGCCTAGGGGATTTTGACTTTAGAGGCGTGATTGGTGATGAGTTACCATTTTATGCTAACCTAGGAATTGCTCAGATTGAACAACTTCAAGTTAAAAAAGAAACGTCAAAAATTCATAACCTCATCGAAAAATTAAAAGTTGATGGATTAATTATTCATATCAATCCACTTCAAGAATGGTTTCAACCTGAAGGCGATCGTTATCAAAAGCCAGCGCTTGAAACCATCGAGTCGCTGCTTAATGAAGTCTCTTTTCCAGTCATCGTCAAAGAGGTTGGACAGGGTATGGGGCCAAGGTCCCTTAAGGCCTTAATGAAGCTTCCATTGGCCGCTATAGACTTCGGTGCTTTTGGTGGAACAAACTTTTCCAAAATGGAGCTTTTAAGAGACGTAAGTGACGAGAATCATAGAGAAGATGGGCTACAGTTTGTTGGACATACGGCAGGTGAAATGCTAAGTCATGTCAATCAGATTTTAGACTCAAATGAACAGGGCATTAAGTGTCGCTCGTTTATTATCTCTGGTGGAATTAGAAGTGCTCTTCAGGGGCACGAACTGGTTTCATCGTGCTTAGGAAATGCTGTGTACGCGCAAGCGAAACCATTTCTTGATCACGCCAGAGTGGGAATTGAAGATCTTAGAAAATTTGTTTTAGACCAGCTTTTAGAACTTGAAATGGCAAAGCGCTTTTTAGAAATACGCGCCAACTAGGGAAGTGCAGATGGGACATATCTCCGGCTTTTCAAAAATGACCAAGATCGAAAAAATCGAGTTCTTATCTCGTGAGTTTTTCGATAATCCCGATCGTTCAAAAAAACTCTTAAAAAGTTTTTGGCATCCAGATGCTAACGCACAAAAAATCTTTGATGAATTTTCAGAAAATACACTAACAAATTTTATGTCACCTTATGGTGTCGTTCCAAACCTTGATATCAACGGTAAAACATACTGCGTTCCTCTTGTTATCGAGGAGAGCTCTGTTGTGGCCGCCGCTGCCAAAGCTGCCAAGTTTTGGAGCTCACGTGGTGGTTTTAAAGCAACCGTCATCTCAACCACTAAAGCTGGCCAGGTTCATCTTATTTGGGATGGAAAAGATTCAAATAAATTTCAAAGCTTCTTCGAAACTGTAAAAGACAAACTGATTGAAGAAACAAAGCCGCTAACTTCTAATATGGAAAAACGTGGTGGCGGTTTACTTGATTTAAAATTAGTCAACCGTGAAGCCGATGAGCCTGGTTATTATCAACTATGGGCCGAGTTTGAAACTTGTGATGCTATGGGTGCCAATTTCATCAACTCTGTGCTTGAGTCATTAGGCCAGACGTTCAAAAATCTTGCCCAACAATACGACGCCTTTAATGAAGATGAAAAACAAGTTCAAGTCATCATGGCGATTCTTTCGAATTACACGCCAGATTGCTTAGTTAAAGTTGAAGTCAGCTGTCCGGTTGAACAGCTTGATGATAAAAGCCATGGCATGAGTGCCGCGGAATTTGCCAGCAAGTTTAATCGAGCGGTCCGTATCGCTAAAATTGATGTCAACCGTGCGACAACTCATAACAAAGGTATCTTCAATGGTATCGACGCGGTTGTGCTGGCCACTGGAAATGATTTTAGAGCAATCGAAGCGTGTGGTCATACTTGGGCCGCTCGTGATGGTCAGTATCGTGGTTTAAGTGATTGCACAGTTGAAGATGGAATCTTTACTTTCTCTTTAGAAATACCATTATCTGTCGGTACTGTTGGTGGGTTAACAGCACTTCACCCAATGGCCAAGTTCTCGTTAGAGCTTCTTGGAAATCCTTCAGCTAAAGAATTAATGACAATTATTGCTGCAACAGGTTTAGCGCAAAACTTTGCAGCCCTTAGATCTCTAGTGACTTCAGGTATTCAAAAAGGACATATGAAAATGCACTTGATGAATATTCTAAATCACTTAGAAGCTAATGATAAAGAACGTGATCATATTCGAGAAGCGTTCAAGGATCGCATCATCAGCTTTACTGATGTGAGAAATGAGTTGGCCCTAATTAGGAAATATCAGTGAGCAACGAAGCTGACGAAAAAGGAAAAACTTTGCAAACAAAAGAAAGTGAATTCGCTTTAAGCGTAAACCCAGTTGTAAAAACAGATAAACTTGATCAGTACTATCATGGTCATGGAAAGTTATTACTTTCTGGCGAATATTTCGTGTTGGACGGTGCCGAAGCGTTAGCACTTCCAACGACTGTTGGTCAGTCTTTGTCTGTTAGATATTCTCCATCTTTTAATCCATCTCTTTCTTGGAAGAGTTTTGATTCAAAAGGTGAGTTGTGGTTCGAATCCAAATTTGAATTTTGGAGATTTAATACTATTAACAGTGAAGAAACTGAAGAAGTTAAAGTTCTTCAACAACTTCTAAGAGAAGCTCGTAAACAGAACCCTCATTTCCTTAGAGATGAAGTTGATGTCTTCGTTGAAACAAGACTTGGTTTCCCGCTCGATTGGGGACTAGGCTCAAGCTCTACACTTGTTTTTAATATTGCTCAGTGGGCGTATATCAGCCCATTTGAACTACTCTTTAAAACACTTAGTGGCTCGGGCTACGATATTGCTTGTGCTCAAAGTGAGGGTCCCATTATTTATCAAAAAAATAGCACTGGACCAAAGTGGGCGCCGACTTCATTTGATCCAAGTTTTAAAGACAAATTATGGTTTGTTTATTTAGGTACTAAACAAAATTCCGGGCAAGCGATTAAATCTTATAAAGAAAAGAAGAGTAAAACTTCTGATATCGCTAAGATCACTCAACTCACTAGAGATATGTCTAATGCTGATAATTTAAAAGATTTTCAAGCTGCGATGATTCAACATGAAGAAATTCTATCAAAACGCTTAGAGAGACCAACTGTTCAACAAGAAAAGTTTTCTGATTTTGACGGTGTGATTAAGTCTCTTGGTGCTTGGGGTGGAGACTTCGTTCTCGTTAGTAGCGAGTTGAGCGAAGATAAAGTGAAAAAGTATTTCGCCCAAAAAGGTTTAGAAGTCTGCTTGCCCTTTCGTGATTTGATTTTACCTCCCCATGATTTGGGAGCGCAAAGTAGCGGTAAGCAAAATGACCTCGTCCATTAATTCTGGAACTAATACCTGGTCAGCTCCCTCAAATATTGCATTAGTTAAATATTGGGGGAAAAAGCCTGTCCAACTTCCTGCCAATGCTTCGTTAAGTTTGACCCTAAATAAATCAAAAACGATTGTAAAAACGAAGTGGGAAAAGTGCACTGATAAAGAAGCACAACTTGCTTTTACTTTTGAGGGTAAAGAGACTCCAAGCTTTAATCAAAAAATTCAAAAATGGTATGAAAGTTTAAAGCGCGAAATGACGTTTTTAAATCAAGTCAAGCTTACTATAAATTCAACCAATACATTTCCTCACTCTGCTGGTATTGCATCTTCAGCTTCTTCTATGGCAGCTCTTTCTTTGAGCCTCATGGATCTTGCAAAGACTATTGGAGTTATTGATTTAGATGAAGCTAGCTGGCTTAAGATGGCATCTTCGTATGCCAGACTAGGCTCTGGTAGTGCTGCTAGATCTGTGTATCCAGTCGCCGCCTCTTGGGGGTTAGTGGATAATGAGTTTGCCTCTGCTGTGCAGGATATTCATCCAGTCTATAGAGATTTTGGCGATGCCATTTTAATAGTGGATAGTGGTACTAAAGCCGTGAGCAGCTCTTTAGGTCATGAATTGATGAACAAGCATCCTTATAGAGACCTGCGTTTTGCCATGGCCAATAGGCGTGTAGGCGAGCTTGTTGAGCTTCTTAAAAAGGACGACTTCGAACACTTTTCTCATCTTGTTGAAGTTGAGGCGCTAGAGCTTCATTCGATGATGATGACATCGAATCCATCTTTTATTTTAATGAAACCAAAAACATTAGAAATTATTGATCGTGTAAGAAAAGCTAGAGCTAATGGTCACGAGATCTGCTTTACCTTAGATGCAGGTCCAAATATTCATCTTCTTTATCCACAAAGAGCTAGAGAATTTGCCATGAAGTTTGTCTCGGAGTGTAAGAGCGCTGATCTTTTAGATCAAGGCCAATGGATTGATGATCAAGTAGGAAACGGTCCTACTAAAGAAGACTAAATGGAAGCAAGACCTTTTTATTCAAAAATATTATTATTTGGAGAGTACAGTGTTATTCAGCACTCAAGCGCACTCATTATTCCTTATCCTTTATTTGAAGGTCGACTTAAATTTCCAAGAGATAAGTCAAAAGGTATTGACCCTGAGCTTAAAGCCTTTTGCCAATATTTAAAAAAGCTTCCTGTTGGTAACATTGATACCAAAAGTTTTGAATTTGATCTTGGTCAAGGTTTGTTTTTTCATTCCACTATTCCTCAAGGCTTTGGTGTTGGAAGTTCTGGAGCACTCGTTGCTGCTGTTTATGATCGCTACACCAAAGAAAAAATTGAGCTAACTGAACTTTCCCGTCTTAAAGATTTATTCGCTCAAATGGAGTCACACTTTCATGGCTCATCAAGTGGCGTTGACCCTTTAATTAGTTATCTTGGGCAATCGCTGTTGATATACGGTAAGAAAGATTATCGTGCGGTTGATCTTCCAAAATACGGTGAAGGAAAGGGCGGACTCTTTCTTCTCAATACCGGAAGACCTAGAAGAACCGAACCACTTGTTAATCTATTTTTAGAAAAATGCCGTCAAGAAAGTTTTCTTAGAAATTGCATGGATAAACTCATTCCGATTAATGAATCTTGTATTGAATCTTTTTTAAAGCAAGACACAGAAGCTTTACATAATCATATGACAGCTTTATCTAAGCTTCAGTACGAACATTTTGCACCGATGATTCCTCAACTTTATCAAGACACTTGGAAAAAAGGTCTTGAAAGTGGTCTTTATAATCTTAAGCTTTGCGGTGCCGGTGGTGGTGGGTTTTTATTAGGATCGACTAAAGACTTTGCTGTCCTTGAGGAAACACTTCAGGGTCATGAAATTCGTCCCCTCTTTATTTTTTAGTGTCTAAAGTTTAGTCATATGTCAGCTAAGCACCTTAAACTAGTTTAAAATCGTTTACTGAAATCAATGTCTTGTAATCCCTTGTTTTGCCTTTGTCTTGGCATGTTTCTTTCATACTAATAAGTAAATTTTATGACTTAAGATGCAAAGGAATACTCGTATGAAAAAACTAATCTTTTTAATGGCTTTACTTTTAAATTCAAATTCATGGGCCCAAATTAATATTGACCAGCTACAATTTGCTGATGAAGCTTATAAAGAGGCTAGAGAAAAACTTGATCATCATATATCATATACAGTCCTCATTGGTTATAGTGATGAGGTCGTAGAAAAGTTCAAAAAAGATCACTTGAATTCATTGATTCGCCGCAGTGAAAGAGAAATTCTAGCTGTAGACTCTGTTAAAGATTTACCTAGAATGTATAGGCTCGGAGAAAAATGCTCTGCCTATTCTTTCAATATAGCAAACGATAATTATATTTGCTTTGAAAACAAATTAACGGATTCTGCAAGTGATCACCTTCATGTCATTTTAGATCTTATCGCAGTAGATAAACAAAAATCTTCAGATGTTACTTCAAGTGAAAGCCGAAGACTTCGAGATAGACTTAAATATTTAGGTGACGTCTCCATTATGAGAGATGAGCGCCTTGTTAAAGATGATGGTGTTTATGCTGTGGTAAATACACAATTAGCAAAAATGAAAGATTTAAAAGTCGTAAGAAGATTTTTCCAGAATAAAAAATCCGGTGTATTTGTCTTTAGTGATGAATCTGAAATTGCTAAATCATCATTTCCTCTTGCAAAAAATTGCTCTATCTATTTTATCAATAAGCAAAGCAATAAAGTCGGTTGTGTTGATGATATTAAAAAAACTAAGACTCTTGATAATGTGACTACGTTGAACCTTTTGTTCAAACTAGAAGGCTAGTTCTTACTAATGATAAAAATTATTATTTTATTCACTTTATCTTTTCTTTCGCCCATCGTTTTTGGATCAGCAAAAGTCTGTTTAGTCGATAATGAAATCGAAATTAAGTCGAATTTGATTTTTTATGGTTCAAAAGCTGATCGATCAATAGCTCAGAAATGTGCTTTTGAAATATCAAAGATGTTTAATAGTCCCCAGTCTAAAGTAAAGATTGGTGGTAAAGAATTTAAAGTTAAATTTAAGATTAGTTATCAAGTTGAAAGTGAAAAGAATGTTTTTAAATCCGTTAATATTAATCAACGAGTTGAAAATAATTATATTCGTATTGAAGATGAAGCCTATAATAATGATTGGAAACGATCTAACCAAGTCTTAAGTGGGAATACAGGATTTTTCTCAACTAAAGATGGTTTGGGTGATTCAACCACTTGTGCCCATGAATATGCTCACGGATTAGGTTTGGATCATTATGATGAGCGCGGAATTGAATTTTCAAAGAACTTAAGAGGTGATGGGCAGCCAGGTATTATGGCCTCAAGAGGATATCTTGTAGATCCTCAGTTCCAGTACGATCCTAATGCTAGAGCTGGTCAAGCTGGTGGAACATTAAACCCAGCTCTTAGAAAGGTTATTCCTCAGGATATTGTTGATCTCCAGCTCGATAGACTTAATTTCAATCCTTATAATGGTTGTTCTCAATTAGGCAAAGTGAGTGGCTTTGCCTACACTAAAGATGGTGAATCTAAATCTGGTAATAGTTGGTATTTATTCGATGCTTTTGATCATCTGATTTCTTCTATTAGAGGAAATGAATCTCAGCCTACAACTTGTAACTAGTTTCCTATGACGATTGAGTCATCACCTAAAATTTCTTTGGTGCTGTCTGCATCGCTTATTAATCGATCGGAAATTTTAGTAAAGAAGGTATTGTTGGCATGATCTATAGCTTCACTAAAAGAGGCACCTTTAGACCATTTCTTCATGAATCTTTTCAAATCTGTTGAATGATTAGAATCAACGCCCCTAGAGCCTGCAGCGACTTTAAAACCTGACTCGAGCCACCCATTTAAATGTTGCTCTCCCCAGCAGGCATCAGAGTATAAAGCCCTAAGCTTATGTTGAAGATTTGGAATTGCTAGTATTTGTTTTGCAAGACTATAAATATTTGTACATAACAGGTCTTGTACAAAACAAATCGACGGTCCTGTCGTATATTTATCATTTTTTCCATGAAGATAGACAATACTATCAATGGTTTCAATATTTTTATCTAAAGCTAATTCTTTAAGACTGTTTAAGAAATTATTTTTAGTTGCTTCTTTCTTATCTAAAATAATGATCTTGCTATAGCTTTTAGAAAGATATTTTATAATTCTTTTATTTGCTCTATTTGTTTCTAGTCTATAAAGAATCTTATGCTTTGAGGCTTGCTCAGCTAAATCAATAACAACAACAAGTGCTCTGGATTTAAAGCTACTGGCCTGGGCGTATCCTAGGAAGATGAATAGGCTCATGAAAGTAATGCTAAGGTATTTTTGCATCAGTATTTTTAACACTTAAAAATATTCTTTTAAAGACTTACGTAAGAATAATACGAGATTAAACAATTGAAATCATAGGGGTGCTACAAGTAGGGTAAGCATTCTTTTTGAAATTTTCTAAGATTTTCCGGCTGTCTACAAAATGACTGTCTTGCCGGTAATGGATATTTTTCGATGAAATTTTCTTCTTTTTCAGGCTGAGTCGCTGTCGAGCTCGTATCTTTAGGCAAGTTTGTTGCTGTTGAGGGGGTTGAAGTCGCTATTGGAGAAGCAGTAGGGGTTGCTGTTGGGCTTGGTGATGGAGTTGGTTTTTCTTTTGGAAGTTGAATTTTATTAATTTCTTCAACAATTCCTTTAAGCTTATTATCACTGGTGCCTTTTGAATTAAACCTTGAGGTGTAGTCTGTCATTAGTAATAGCTTTATTTGCTCGAGCATGACTTTCGCTTGAGCATAATCTTTTGAAAGAGTGTTGAAATTTGAAAGCAGTTTATCGTGTTCTAGTTGCAACTTATCAAAATCATGTTTTCCAGTTTTAACCTCAAGTTCTGTTAGTCGCTTTTCAATACTTGCAGTTTGTTCATTATTAATATTGTTGATTGATTCTTTTAAGCTTTTGAGTTCATTTTCAAGTTCGGCATTTTTTTTTCGCTGTTCTTCGAGTTCTTTAATTGAATCTAGAAATTTTGAAGAAAGCTCTTCCATGTATTTTTCAGCATTTTCAACACGTGTGATAGTGGCGTTATTAATATCTGATTTAAATGCTTTTAATTTTTCTTTTTCCTGTGACCAAGCTGAGCTATACAAGAGCTGCATTAGTAGGGAAAAGATGAACACTTTAGTAGAGATTTTCATGTCTTTATTATGCCTAAATTTACTGTTCCGATAAAGTCTTTGTGAAACGGATAATTGCGGCCTTATTATCATTTATTCCGATTGTTTTAGTCGTATTTTTTTACGAAGGGAATTCCTTACGTTCGCCGTCGTCTCAATCTATTCGACATATCGTTTTTGATCTCGATGGAACACTGGTTGAGTCACTAGGGATGAATTCGATAGGTGGTGACATCGTTTTAGATTCTGGGGAAGCTTATCATGTCTTTGATCATGCAAGGCAGTTGGTTGAGAGGGCTTACCGTGATGGATTGCAGATTCATTTTTATTCTGGTGGTCCAAATGCGAGGAATTTAGACCTACTTTCAAAGCTAAAACTATCAAATGGAAAGAGTTTTTCTGATATTGCATCTAATATTCTTGGGCGCGAAGACTTAGTTGATTTAGGTGAACAATTTGAAGGTAAATTTTTTACTGATCGTTACAGAAAAGATCTGACTAAGATTGCTCCATTAGATCAACTTGTTATAATTGAAGATAATCGCTTCTTTCCTCTGGATGAGGCTCAGCGATCACGAGTGGTGGAGTTACCAATCCATAAGGAAAGTAGCTTGAAAGTTTGGCGATCCGAAAATCGTTTGAGTTGGGTTCACGGCGTTTTTGATCAAGTGATTTCTGGTAAAGATTTGAAAGACATTAATTCAAAAAATATTAATCAAAACATTATTCATGGATTAGAGTTTTTAGGTGAAAATATAAATGACAATTTATCCCGACACGGATGCGCCGGGATATTTTATTCGTTAGCTTTTTAATTGTTTGGAGAGGCTTCTTTTACGATTTTTGCCATATCTCTCGGATTTGTATATTCAGTCGACTTGATAAGCTTCTCTTCATCGTTTTCAATATTATCAAGAAACTTTTTCCAATCTCCTGAAGCCATTCCTGCATGAGCGAAATTGGATTCATAAACTAAAGAGCGGTCAACTTCAGGCAGTGTTGCTTCTACTAAAGATCGTTTTGCCTGAATTCTAGTTACTGGTGATTGCATTAAAATGCGCTTAAGAATTTCTTGTTGTAATTTGTATTTTGTTTGAAGAACATAAGAGTAATCAGCAAACATTCCACTCACAGCATCGTTTGAAGTAAGCGTTTGAGAAGTCATTACCCAGCGTCTTGCAACCTGAGCACCAACAATATTAGAAAGAATACCGACACCACCAGAACAAGGAACTAAGCCTTTTTGTAAATGATTAAACTCAATTACAGTTTCTTCATGAACAAGACGAATGTCACCGCCTAAAGCTAATTCAATTCCTTGAGCCTCTGCACCTTTTCCCATATCAACGATAAATGTCTGAGGAAGTAAGTGCATTGAGTAGACAATTTTTTGTAATTTTTTAAAATACTTTTGAAGTTTTGGAGCATCCATCCTTGCTGTTTCTTCTCTGTCGAATCCGCAAGAAAAATATCCGCCAGCACCACGAAGAGTAACAGCATTGATTTCAAGATGGGATGATAGCCAGGCCATCATTCCTTCAAGTTCAAAAAGCATTTCCATTGTAATGGCGTTTCTTCTGGCTGCTCTTGACAGTTCAATCGTTAGACTGCGAGTTGATGGGTCGAGTGTTACGTGCAATGTCTTGTAGTCGAATACGAGAGTCATGGCATTACCTTCCTTGGTTTGAGCCTAACCTGTGCAATGAATTTTTATTGAAAAACCGATCCTTGGTTTTTTGCAACAAATCTTCTTAATTAGTGTTTCAAATTCTTGGGGCAGATGTCAAAGAACCCTGTAGTAAAAAAAGTCTTAACTTATCTAACTGCACTAAAACAGTTTTAAATAGGTAGAAAGACTGAAAGAAATGATCGGAGATAGGGGCGCTAGGGCCAAAGTAGGACCGGCAAAAAAGTACCGGTCCAAAGTGATTTTAGCCTTCTGAAAGGAAACGTTCTGCGCGAATTGCAGCTTCACAGCCCGAACCAGCCGCACTGATAGCTTGACGGTAGTAACTATCTTGAACGTCACCACAAGCAAATACACCCTCAACATTTGTGTCTGGATGCTTTCCTGCTGTCTTAATAAAGCCATGATCATCAAGATTGATTTGGCCTTCTAAAAACTTAGTATTTGGCGTGTGACCAATACCCATGAAAAGACCGTCGGTTTTTCTTTCTGTTACTTCACCAGTTTTATTGTTCTTAACTTTAATAGCATTCACACCATTATCGTCGGCGATGATTTCAACAACTTCTGTATCCCAAATGATTTCAATTTTTTCATTGGCAAAGGCGCGAGCTTGCATGGCCTTCGAAGCACGGAATTCGTCTCGGCGATGAACCATATAAACTTTTGAAGCAAACTTTGTTAAAAATGTTGCTTCTTCAATAGCGGTGTCACCACCGCCGACAACGTGAACGATTTGATTTCTAAAAAAGAAACCATCACATGTGGCACAACCAGAAACACCTTTACCAATAAGAGACATCTCGTTTGGAAGGCCTAAATATTTTGCAGAGGCACCAGTCGAGATGATCGCTGTTTCGGCGAAAAATTCTTTGCCATTCTCACAAGTGATATGAAACGGGCGCTTTGAGAAATCCACTTTTGTTACTAGAGTTCCCAAGTATTCAGCACCAAAACGCTTAGCCTGTTTTTTAAAATTGACCATAAGCTCAGGTCCCATAATTCCTTCTGGAAATCCTGGGAAGTTTTCAACGTCAGTTGTTGTTGTAAGTTGGCCACCAGGCTCGTGACCTTCGATCACAAGTGGTTTTAAGTCTGCGCGAGCAGCATAAAGAGCGGCAGTATGTCCTGCAGGACCAGAGCCAATAATAATGACTTTATGGGTTTCCATCGTGGTTCACCTTATCTTATGAATTTATAAACAGGCGTATTAGCCTTCTAGAAGTTTCTTCTTGATATGTTCTGGGCGGTCGTCTTCTTCAGCATGCATATCGTAGTACGCTTTAACTGACATGAGATCTTCTTCGTTTTTTACTTCACGAGTAAGCTTGTATTTTTCTTCAGTGATAGGACAGCTGTAGATGTAGATTTTCTTATGTTGTTTGCGTTTGGCCACGAAATCCTCGAATTCTTTAATTTTAGATCCCTATATATATGTAATTCTAGGCGATACAGCAACAATGAGCGAAGTTTTGTACAATATAGCGCACTGAGTTACCAAATCGTCGTAGACCTATCGCGCAAGTATGTTAGAATTTTCATAACCTCTTGTGAATATTGAAAAAGAGGGGACAGACCTTCATGGAAGAATGGATATGTCGTACCCGATTTTAAAAAGATGCCGCTTTATGTTGGCCTGGCTCTGCCTAGGCTATGCTCCTCTATCGATGGCGCAGTTCTTTCATCAAGCCGAAGTCGGCGATGTCAGTGATTCCGGTAAAAGTATTATCTTAAATCGCGGCATGGTTGAAGGCATGAGACCTGGTATGCAAGCTAGGTTTTATAAAGATGAAAATCAAATGGAATATATCGGACTAGGCGAGGTCGTTAAGGTCAACGACAGTTATTCTTTTTGGTATTTCAGAAATATTCCAGAAAATCTTAAGCCAAAGACAGCTCAAAAAATATTTTTTTCAATGAACGAAGAAGTTTTAAAAGGAAGAAGACCTTTTAAGGTTGTGCAAACGAAAGCCATTTTAAGTCGATCTAGAGATACAGAAATTTCCAATGATTCAGTTCCTGATGATCTCATTATAGAAAGTGATAAGTTTGTTGAAGGTGAAGTTGCCGTAACAACCTCGCCAACAGTTGATTATGATTTAAAAACTATTGAAACGACTCAGTGGAGTGGTGGTGAGATTCCAATTATTTCTGATAATTTCCCTGGTGAGTTAGAATCAGTTCGTCCTCAAACAGAACCAGCCCTAAGTGACTCTAGTGATTTTAGACAACAGAATGATCTAGATATTTCAAACTCAGTTATTGAAGGTTCAGTAGAAAAAGCAAGGCAGGCTAAGGCGCGTGGAACTGATGGACAAATTGCTGGGCAAATAAGAGCAAATAGTGCAATTTCTAGAACGACTCCTAATGATTTTGATCGTTATCAGGATAAATTATCTGGACAAAATAAATTAGCACTTGAAACACAATCCAGAATTAAAAAAAATGGCGAGCTATGGTCGGCTGGTTTAAGTGATAAAGAGCTAAGAAGAACAATCGTAGAAAGCGGTGTTATTGAAGAACGTGAAAGAAGACGAAAATCAGCATCGAATCTCGCCTCCCATCATATCAATCTAAGATACTCTACAGCTGTTAACCCAAGAACTTCCGGAATTGATCCAAATAATAGTGGCAATAATTTTGGCCTTGCGCTTGGATATGAATACTTACTAGAGCATGCCACTGAGAAACTTTCGAGTTGGTCTATTGAAGGATTAATCGAAAGAGGAATCTCTTACGAAAATATTGGTGGCGGTGGGATTAATGGAAGGATCGCTTGGGGGGCTCTTGGCTTCCAAATTCACTGGTTCCCGCTTTGGAAGCCAACTGCAGTGAGAAGACTCATACCATTTGTTGGAATAGGAATTAAAAGAGGTAATGGGGATCTTCAGTCTGGATTTCTTAATCAAACTTATGACATTCAATTGATGGGAACAGATCTTCACGCTGGTCTACGTTTTAGATTTAGTGCGGGCGATGAGGTGAATAACTCTGCCCCAATGGGCTTAGGATTTTTTGCAATGATGTCAGGTGAACAAAATAGAATCAATACTACGACTGGTTTACAAGATGAAATCGACACTGTGTATGAGATAAGTGAAATTCGTTACTCATTTGGTGTGAGCGCTTTCTTTTGAGGTTAGATATGAAGTTATTTTTAGCGTCGCTACTTTTTCTTTCAAGTTTCTATACCTATGGTTTAGAAATTGATGAAAAGTTAACCGTTAGACTTTTAAGACTCTCTGTTTCTAGAAAGACTGTTCTTCTAAATAGAGGTTTAGAAGATGGACTCGTCGTAGGTGATCACGCTAAGTTTTACTTAACGACCGGAGTCGTTGCTCGTGGTGTTGTACAAAAAGTTAGTCCAACTCGCAGTATTTGGTCTGTTTATCGCATTGTAGATAATGATGTTTTAAGAGCGGATCAAATCTTAAATCTTAAGATTTCACCACCAGTTAAATTAACTGATGATCCATCTCAAAGCTTTATCGCCCAAGCCACAAAACTAGATATTGAAACAGGTATTCCATTGGCAGATGGAGCGAATGATATTGTTGGCTCAGATCTATCTGAGGAAGAAGCTGGAGAATTTGCTTCGATGACGACTGGAGATCCTGCTGGGAAAGTAATGACTCGATCATCATCTCCAATAACAGAAAATATTCCAATGAATACTAGCGGTGAAGTTGTTGTTCGCTCTGGTGTCGGTCTTAGCTCAACTCGAACTATTGAACTTTTTGGCTTAGCCCATTTCAATGCTTTATCGACGACATCAGACCTTGGTACGGCCGGAACAACTTCGGGTTCAGATTCAAGTATCGATTTCTCTCTTGGTGCTGAAAAATATTTTAATCGTAGTACAGGCTTTCTTAGAGATTTATCGCTTTTTGGTTTCATTCATAGTGCTAGTAGTTCAAGTTCATCGGCCCAAGGAACTGAAGTTTCCAGCTCTGTTTTTGAATATGGAGCAGGTTTAAACTATCACTTTTTGGCCGCTCCACTTTCTTACCATGCAATGATTGGATATGTCGGAGTTTCTCTAGGCATTGGAACATCTGAAGATACAATTTCTGATACAACTGAAACTGCGGCCGAACCTGTTTCACTCAGTGGTTCTGCTAACTTCTTTTCTTTAGGTGCTGGTATTAAGTACTATCTACCAAACGGTTTTGGGATGAGAGCTTATCTTGATTACTATCGTCGTGGAGAGTCTTTCGTCATCGAAGATGAGGAAGATGAAATTACAAAAGTTGTAAGTGGACCACGAATTCAGCTTGGTCTCTCATACAGATTTTAAATATGAGACTTGGATTTATTAAGTCCTAGCATTTGTGACAGTTGAGTCTTTGTACGCCATCTTAACTTTGTAAAATTAGCTTTAATTCTTGGAAGAAGATAGTCACTGGCATAAGAGTTAAGGCAGTACCAATCATTGACTCCAGTTCTCGCTATATAGGTATAGCCATTTTCTTTCATGAAATCATGACACTTTTTACACTCACCCTTTGAGTTATCTTCAAGGCAAACAAGACTTGGCTTATATGTTTTAAAATCAAGTGTTTTTAAGACTGTTAACTCATGACCTTCAACATCAACAGATAAAAAGTCTATACCAGTTTTTAAGTCAGAGTCTTGAATCAGTTGTGTCAGAGTTTTGCATTCCACTCGGTGTTGATTAACTTTGCCACCATGTTTTTTAACATGAGTTAAAAATTCTTCACATGAATCAATTCTAGAAAGTCCATGTAAGTTACCTTCGCCTTCGACACAATTGAAAACAACTTCTTTTTCATCTGAGATGGCGACTTGTTTAATATTACCATTTGGACGATTTTTTCTTAAGACATCTTGAAGTTCTGGATTAGGCTCAACTAGAATTCCACTCCAGCCCAAATCTTCTAATAATTTGCTATTACTTCCAGTTATGCCGTCATTGGCCCCGATATCAATGAATGTACCGACTTTTTTATTCAAAGGATTATTAACGAATGTTAAGGCGAAAACGTCTTCTTTAAACTGACAGTTACTTTTCATTGTTGCTCTCAAGGTAATTTTTTAGCTATTTTGGTGCAGAAGGCTATTAGCTGTCAATTTTACCAGCGCGGCGATGAAGTAAGTCTTCTTTTGTCCTAGGGAGTTCTTTTAGCCAGATTTCTTTTTCTAGAGCTTCGGTCAGCTCGACTTTGCTAAATGCTGGAATAATCGATAGTTGTCTGAGTGGTTGTTTTGTTGCGTTGCTAGAATAGTTCTTATTAAGACTAAGGCAAAGTTCTCTGGCAACGTCTTGAACCATGACTCTAAAGGTTGTGTATTTGCCACCAACAATAACTCGCATACGTTCATGTGGAGAAAAAACCTTATGCTCTCTGGCCGTTTTTCCCAAATCGTTCGTATCGCTTTCTTTGACCAAAGGTCTAACTCCAGCAAAAGAGCCTAAGATATCTTTGTCCCCAATAATATTGTCTGGAAAGTAATCTTTTAAAGAATTAATCAGATAATCAATTTCTTCTTTTGATGGCTTAAGATCAAACATATCGCCGGAGATATTTTTTTCTGTGGTTCCAACTAAGACTCTGTCAGGCCATGGGATAACGAAAATGACACGATCATCTTTCCCAACCATGACCAAGGATTCATTCACAGGTAAGGCTTCTTTTGAAATCCAAAGATGAGATCCTTTAGATGGTAAAAGACAGGGCTTCCAATGTAGTCCGTCAATATTTGATAAGACTTGATCAGTGAAAGGTCCAGTGGCAAAGACAACATGCTTGGCCTCTATAGTATGCTTATCACCAGTGAGTTCATCTTTAAGTTCGGCCTTAAAAGGTTCACTACCGCTTGGAATTTTTAAATGTTCAAGACTGACATGATTTAAAGCTTTGCATTTAGGATTCATCAAAGCGTCGTACAGTACTTCTAACGTTAGTTTGCCATCGTCGACAACAGCGTCGTAATAAATTCCCGCACCTTTTAAACCTTTGCTTCTTATACCTGGAAGGTCTTTCATCGTCTCACTGCTACCAACAATTTGATGAGATCGATTTTGAAAACTTGATAAAAAATCGTAAAGCAGCATTCCAAGCTTTAGCATCCAAAGAGGTCTTTTGGAGTCACTAAAAGTTGGTAAATAAAATTTTCTTTCTTTAGCTAGGTGAGGGGTGAGTTTAAGCCAAAGATTTTTCTCGTGTAAGGCTTCCCATACAAGTTTAAAATCAAGATTTTCAAGGTAGCGAATACCACCATGAAGCATTTTAGAACTTGATTGAGAGGTTTGTGATGTAAAATCTTTTTTATCAATAAGAACAGCATCGATATCATGAAGGGCAAGATCTCTTAAAAGACCACAACCAACTATTCCACCACCAACGATGAGAACATCAGTTTTCTTAGCAACGGATCTCTGTTCATAGATAGAAGTCATAGATTTATTTTAGTTCCCAACAACCCAAACAGCACTACCTAAACAGGTAACTTTATATTGGACATCTGTTGAACCTGATTGATTCGAAAAAACGGGTGTTAATTGATAATTGATACCAACGACAGCATTTGCACCAATTTTTAAAGCTTTTGTTCGTAGCGCATCAGCCATTTCTTTATACAGAGTTTCAAGACCTTGGCCGAATGGCATTAAAACTTCCGATTCATGTGTGCCGTGTTTTTCTAATACTTCGGTTAAATCTTTTTGAATAGCATCAACTATTTCATCGCCGGTTGAGATATTTAGAGTCGAAAATTCTTCAATCTCATTTGCTGATAAAATATTATGATGACTGATAACACTTAAATATTCTTGGATATTATAACCCTCAAGTGTTGGTGTCGTGCTTAGAATAATATTTTGTATTTTTACCGGCGAGCGATCAAGGTTGATACTTTCATGAACATTTTGTCTAATATTTTGTTTAGACACTAAGCCTCTAGCATCGGCATCATAAGATTGGCTGGGATGAATCTCATCAGAAAGACCAACAATAACATCAAGATCAAAACGTCTAAACTTATGCGCCAAATATATAGCCGAATATTCACTAATTTGAGAAATAAGCAATGATCCATTGGCCAAGCCTTGCTCAATCGATTGCTGATTATCATCAGAAACTAAGCCGTGCTCTTTTAATATAATTTGAATATCCTCAGCATCTTCTTGGTAACGAATACCTCTTAGAACTAAACTAAATGGGGGATTACCACCTTGGGCAACCGCTCCATAGCTGATACGCTCGGCAAACTGACGTAGATCTTCAAAGTTTTGTTGAGGGACATGAGGTTTTTGTTCAACTTCCTGTTCTTCGAAACTAGAAACTTCTGGAGGCTCAAAATTACTATCTGCTTGAGATGTATTATCATCATCATCGGGTTGAGTATCTTCAAATGCAGATAATTCCTCAGACTCTTCTTGCGTTGATTTTTGCTTAAATTCATCTTCGCTAGTTTCATCGCTTTCAAAACCAGTTTCACTATCACTACCGAAACCGTCGCTTTCAAAACCTTCACCCTCATTAGATCCAAATTCAGAGGTTGAATCACTTGATTCTTGATCAAATTGGTTTGAAAACTCGTCTTCCTCACCACTTCCACCAAAAGCATTGTCTTCTTGATCGTCTTCACTAGTCTCAAATTCAGATCCAAACTCCTGGGAGCTGCCAAATTCATCGCCAGAAAAAGAATCAGACTCTTCTTCGGGCTCACTTGTTTCAAAAACAGGCTCAGCTTCAAGTGTTGGAGGCTCTTCGTTTATTTCAGGCAGGGCTTCGTCTGATTCAAGATCGTCTAGAGTCGGAAGTGCCGGACTTGGACTAGCTTCTTCTTCAATATCATCAAAAAGTGAATCATCACTTTCATCATGAAGAAACTCGGCTAAGTCTTCAATCCTAGTTAGATCATGTTTATCATCATCATCATCACTCAAAATGGCCCTTCCTTGGGAATTCTAAGTTTATTTTAACCGATGATAAGGTTTGGCGCTAGTCGAGATATCGCCTTATTAGGCGATACCATGACAATGTTTATATTTTTTGCCAGAACCACACGGACAAGCATCGTTGCGACCGACTTTGGTACGATTTCGCTGAAGGTTTGCAGTGACTCCACCACCAGCAGAAGTTGCTTGCATCGCTTCTTCTCTTGCCGCGGCTTCTTTATGCGCCTTAAGTTGAGCTTCTAGCATTTCTTGCTGACGACGCTTGAGCTCTTCAATTTCTTGAGCAGTATACAGTCTGACAGTAAAGACGTTTCTAACGATTGCTTTTTTTACTTCGTGGCGCATCGTCTCGAACAAGCCAAACGCTTCACGCTTGTATTCAGTTAATGGATCTCTTTGGGCGTAGGCTTTAAGGTTAATGCCTTCTTTCATATGGTCCATGGAAAGGAGGTGATCTTTCCAAAACTGATCGAATGTCGAAAGAAGAATTTCTCGACAAGCAAGTCTGACTTGATTTTCTTCATACTGACTAAATTTCTTGGCCAAAAGTTCTTTCGCTGTTTCTGCAAAGTAGCGCTCAATTTCACCATCAAAACTTTGAAGACATTGAGTTGCACTGACTTCATGAGGAGCAAAAGAAGCAGCAAAGCCAACTTTCATATCGTTCCAAGGCCAAGCTTCGATAGCGACCTTACGATCTGGGCGATAATTATCAACCAACATATCTGTTACATCTTCAATCATCTCGTTAATGAAATCGACGTTGGCATCATCAGATAAAATATCTCTTCTGATCCTATAGATAACACGTCTTTGTTCGTTCATGACGTTATCAAAATCAAGAAGATGCTTTCTTATTTCAAAGTTATGAGCTTCAACTTTCTTTTGAGCTTTAGCGATCGCGTTGGTGATCATCTTATGCTCGATTGGCTCATCGTCATTCATTCCAAGAGTACCCATGATTTTCTTGATACGATCACTACCAAAGATTCTCATGAGATCATCTTCTAGAGATAAGAAGAATTTAGATCCACCTGGATCACCTTGACGTCCCGAACGACCTCTTAACTGGTTATCAATACGACGAGACTCATGTCTTTCTGTGCCGATAATAAATAAACCACCAGCAGCAATTGTTTCTGGAGTTAGTTTAATATCGGTACCACGACCGGCCATATTGGTGGCGATAGTGACGGCTCCGGGTTGACCAGCAGCCGCAATAATATGAGCTTCACGTTCGTGTTGTTTCGCGTTTAGGACTTCATGCTTAACGCCCTGTTTTGTAAGCTCTTTTGAAATAACTTCAGAGCTTTCAATTGAAATGGTACCAACGAGGACGGGTTGGTTTTTCTTGTTAAGTTCAGCAATCAAATCCGAAACGGCTTTATGCTTGCCTGCGCGAGTGGAGTAAATAACATCAGCTTCATCAATTCTGGCAATCGGAAGATTGGTTGGAACAACGACAACATCAAGTTTATAAATTTTGTCGAATTCTTCGGCTTCAGTATCAGCAGTACCAGTCATACCAGCAAGCTTGTCGTATAATTTAAAGAAGTTTTGGAACGTAATAGACGCAAGAGTTTGGTTTTCACTCTTAATCTTAACGCCTTCTTTTGCTTCAACAGCTTGGTGAAGTCCATCACTCCAGCGAGAACCTTCTTTTAGTCGACCTGTAAATTCATCAACGATGATGACGGCACCATCTTTAATCACATAGTTTACATCGAGATGGAAAAGGTGATGGGCACGTAAGGCTTGGTTTAAATGGTGCAGAAGTTCGTTATGTTCAAGTTCAAATAGATTTTCAATTTTAAGAATCTTTTGAACTTCGTTCACACCTTCATCTGTTAGCATGGCAGAGTGTGATTTTTCTTCAATCGTAAAATGAGTATCTTTTTTAAGTTTTGGAATAACAGCGTTAGCAACACCATAGAGTTTTGAGTCGCCTTCACTTGGGCCAGAAATTAAAAGAGGAGTTCTGGCTTCATCAATAAGAATCGAGTCAACTTCATCCACAATACAAAAGTTATGGCCGCGTTGAACGTAATCATCGAGATCAAATTTCATATTGTCGCGAAGATAATCAAAGGCGAATTCGTTATTTGTTCCGTAAGTGATATCTGCTTTATAAGCTGCTTGTCTTTCAGTGTCTTCCATGTTGGAAACAATGCAACCTACACTTAAACCAAGCCACTCAAATAATTCACCCATTTCTTTAGCATCACGTGCCGCAAGGTATTCGTTAACTGTTACAACGTGAGCGCCTTTACCAGACAAACCAATCAAATAAAGCGGTAGGGTAGCGGTCAACGTTTTGCCTTCACCCGTTTTCATCTCGGCAATTTTACCTTGGTAAAGAACAATGCCACCCATGAGCTGAACATCAAAAGGTCTCATTTTTAAGACACGTTTTGAAGCTTCTCTCACCGTTGCAAACGCTTCAGGCAAAAGAGAGTCTAGTGATTCACCTGCAGCAACTCTTTGCTTTAGCTTGGGAGTTTGTGCTTTAAGCGTTTCATCATCCATGGCACTCATGGTGGCTTCGAGGTCGTTAATCGTTTTAACGATTGGTCTCATCGCTTTAATATCACGATCGTGTTTAGAGCCAAAAATAGCGCGAATAGGATTTAACATGGTATGAGTCTCCTCAGACTAATCAAGTATAAAATAAAGTGGATCGACTGGGGTACCATTAACTCTGACTTCATAGTGAACGTGAGGGCCTGTGGAATAACCAGTACTACCAATGGCGGCAATCTCTGTGCCGCGTTTAACAATTTGACCTTTTTTTGCTGTTAGCGTTTTCGCATGAGCAAAAATTGTTTCAACTCCATAGCCGTGATCTAGTTGGACAAACATACCAAAACCAGGCTTTGTTCCTGAATAAACAACCACTCCATCAGCAGGGGCGAGAATTGGTGTTCCAGGCTTTGCTCCAATATCAATCCCTTCATGCATTTTTAAGCGATTTGAAGTCGGACTAATTCTTGGGCCGTAATAACTTGTGACCCATCCTTTTGTAGGAAGGAGAGTAGGAGTACTTTTTAAATAGCTATCTTTATCAAGAAGAAACTGATCCAACTCGTGAACAGACGTTTCTAGATTTTTCACATAACGACGAAGAATATTAAATTTATAATCGAAAGTGGCATACTGAGAAGCCAAGATAAAACTTTGTTTGGTCAGGTCCGTAAGATCTTTTGTGAATGTATAGCCAGTTTGAAGACCAAAGTTTGTGGCAATTTTTTGTTCGTATAAGTTTTTAAGGTTGAGATAATTAGCTGAATCTTGAAATTCTCGAAATTCTTTGAGGGGAGTTACAAAAGTCGTATCTTTTTCCATTTCAACTTTGTTTGCGTCAGTAGGTTTTTCATCACCCTGGATAAGATCTTGAAAAGGTTTAGTCATATCGACTTGTTCAATACCTGTAATCGTACGTAGTTTTTTCTCAAATGTTTGGATTCGTTCAATGTCTTCAGTTAAGGCATTGATCTTCATATTGAAAAGTTGAATTTGTTCTTTAAGCTGACGGTTTTCAATCGTGAGATATTTATTCTCATAAACTTGTTTGAGAATTTTCCAGTAGTCATAACTTAAAATTCCAAGAAGAACGATGGCAACAACACCAGTAAACATGAGGGCATGAAATAACACACGTGGAATACGAAATGACCTTACGCCTTTGTCACGTTCAGGCACGATCATGATTGTAAAATAACGGTCCAAAGGATCGCCTCCTATAGACTTTCATCCTTCAAAACATTTTAGGCTTTAGGGACAAAAGGGCATACTTACGCAGCCTAGCAAACTGATGGTCTATTGTAGGACTAGGAAGATAGCTTCGCAATGAATTCGTTAAGATATTAAGGAAGGTGTTGTTTTAAACAGCGACGATAATAATAACAGAAATGTTATCGTTTCCACCGTTAGCATTGGCCTGAGCAATCAATTGTTCTACTGCGCGGCCCACAATTTCTTTCGTTGCCATTTCAGGATGAGGTATATTGCTATTGATGATATGCAAAATATCCTCATCAGAAACTTTACCGTGAAGGCCGTCTGAACAACTCAGGAATATGTCTTGACGACAAACTTTATAAGTGAAGACATCAACTTCGACGTCACTATCAAAGCCGACAGTACGCACCAAAACGTTTTTTTGCGGGTCAGCAGCGGCTTGATCACGATCGTAGATTCCAAGATTCAGCTTTTCTTGAACGAGTGAATGATCCTTTGAAAGTTGAAATAGCTTTTTATTGTTTACCAAATAACTACGCGAGTCACCGACATTAGCTAAGTAAGCATGGGGTCCACGAAAAAGGATGGCATTAACAGTAGTACCCATTCCAGCAAGTTTTTCATCTTCTTGGCCATGAGCTTTAATCGTATTATTGGCAAAAACTATTGATGATTTAAAACTTTCAACGGGCTCTTCTTCCCAATGTTGATACATATAGGCAGGAATATTATCGACGGCCATTTTAGAGGCAATATCGCCGCCATTATGACCACCCATTCCATCGGCAACGACAAATAAATTACGCTCAAGACCAAGATAGATTGAATCTTGGTTGGTTTTGCGTTTCATTCCAATATCAGTTTTGCCGGCCGCAATAAGGCCCATATTGTTCGTCCCTGTCTAATCTTCTCATCCAGCAATTATTGTCCATGTCGATAGCAGTTTTTGTCAACTTAAAGCCCTCGAAAGTTATTGAGATTTAAGGGAAAAAAATATTACCCGGCAAAAATGCTCAAGTGTGATTGCCTGGCAATGACCCGTTGCTTAGGGGTATAATCTAAACAAGGTGAGCCCGCCCTAAATCTCGAGGAGTAGTACGTCATGGCACAAATTGATATCAATAGTTTCATTAAAGAGAATTTCAAAGTTCAAGATTTTAAACATCTTAATTGGCAAGGTAACTTCCAAGACTATATCGACATGGTTTCAAGCAATCCGAAGATTGCCAGAAATGCGTTCCAACGTATTTTTGACATGATTAGTTCTTTTGGAACTTCCAATTACACTGAATATAAAAAAGAAATTACTCGTTATCACTTTTTTGATGACCCATTTGATAATGGAAAAGATGCCGTGTTTGGTATTGATGTTCACCTTATGAAACTAGTGAACTTCTTTAAATCAGCAGCTATGGGCTATGGCACTGAAAAACGCGTCCTTCTACTTCATGGACCAGTTGGTTCTGCAAAATCCTCGATCTCACGTTTGCTAAAAAAAGGTTTGGAACATTATTCAAAAACTGATGAAGGTGCTCTTTATACTTTTGGTTGGTATGACGAAACCGAAAGCGATATTTTGGGTGGGCAAAAACACTTTCCTTCTCCTATGCATGACGAACCATTAAAGCTTATTCCTCTAGAAGTACGTAACCAGTTTCTTGATGAGCTTAATAAGTCTAGAAAAGATGGATATAAAGTTAAAATTCGCGGCGAAGTTTGTCCGGCCGATCGTTTTATCTTTAATGAATACATGAAAAAGTACGAAGGCGATTGGACCAAAGTCATGAGCCACGTCAAAGTTAAGCGCCTAATCCTATCTGAAAAAGATAGAATTGGGATTGGCACATTCCAACCTAAAGATGAAAAAAACCAAGACTCAACAGAGTTAACTGGGGATATCAACTATAGAAAGATTGCGCAGTACGGAAGTGATTCTGATCCTCGTGCCTTTAATTTTGATGGTGAATTTAATATCGCTAACCGTGGTATCGTTGAATTTATCGAAATGCTAAAACTAGATGTTGCGTTTTTGTATGACCTACTTGGTGCTTCACAAGAACAATCTATTAAGCCTAAGAAATTTGCTCAGACAGACATTGATGAAGTGATTCTTGGTCACACCAACGAGC
This sequence comes from Bdellovibrionales bacterium CG12_big_fil_rev_8_21_14_0_65_38_15, assembly GCA_002787775.1. Lineage (GTDB taxonomy): Bacteria > Bdellovibrionota > Bacteriovoracia > Bacteriovoracales > Bacteriovoracaceae > UBA4207. The sequence continues at coordinate 67,185 of PCUW01000034.1, read as the reverse complement.
CTGAATTTAGAAAACTTCAAAGTAATGAATTCATGGAAGCACTTCGTGACCGTACGGTTAAGATTGATGTTCCTTATATTACTCGTCTCGATCAAGAGGTGAGAATTTATCAACGTGACTTTAACGCTGAAAGAATTCCTCACGTACACATCGCTCCACATACAATTGAAATGGCCGCGACCTGGTCTGTTCTAACTCGCGTAGAGGAACCAAAGAAAAGTGATCTAACTAAGCTTCAAAAACTAAAGCTTTATAATGGAAAAACTCTTCCTGGTTATAATGAAGACAACGTTAAAGAACTTAGAAAAGAAGCAGTAAGAGAAGGACTTGAAGGTATTTCTCCTCGTTATATTCAAGATAAACTCTCTAACGCTCTAGTAAAAAATGGTCATACTGGTTGTTTAAACCCTTTCATGGTTTTCAACGAACTTGAAAGTGGTCTTAAGCATCACGGCCTTGTGAATAATAGTGAGCAGCTTGATCATTATAAAGAGATGCTAGCTGTAGCTCGTCAAGAGTACGAAGACACCGTCAAAAATGATGTGCAAAAAGCTATCAGCGTTGATGAGTCTGCCATTCAAACTCTATGTGCTAACTATATCGATAACGTTAAAGCGCATACTCAAAAAGAAAAAATCAGAAATAAATATTCAAATCGTCTTGAAGATGCTGATGAAAGATTTATGCGCTCAATTGAAGAAAAAATTGATATCGCTGAGTCTCGTAAAGATGATTTTCGTCGTGAGATAATGAATTATATCGGTGCACTTGCAATTGAAGGTAAACAATTCGATTACAAAATGAATGAACGTCTTCACCGTGCGCTTGAATTGAAGCTTTTTGAAGATCAAAAAGATTCAATTAAATTAACAACGATTATTTCAAAAGTTGTTGATAAAGAAACACAAGAGAAGATTGATGTTGTGAAATCTCGCTTGATCAAAAATTTTGGATATTGTGAAATCTGTGCCACAGATGCACTTAACTTCGTTGCCAGTATTTTTGCAAAAGGCGATAGCGCGAAGGGGTAAGTTTGGATCATCCAATAAAAAGAGATCATGCTCGCTTTAGAAAGATCGTTAAGGGAAGAATCCGTGACGGTCTTAGAAAGTATGTGAGTAAAGGTGAGATGCCTTCTCCAAAGGGAGACGGCACCTTTAAAATTCCTATGCCTTCGATTGAAACACCAAGATTTAAATTTGGTGAAAAACAACAAGGTGGCATGGGTCAAGGTGACGGCGGACAAGGTGATCCGGTCGACGGACAGCAAGGTGAAGACGGACAGCCAGGCGAAGGTGAAGCTGGGGATAAAGAGGGCAATAAAGAGTTAGAAGTTGATTTAACTCTTGAAGAGCTCGCTTCGATTCTTGGAGAAGAATTAAGCCTTCCTAATATCGAACCAAAAGGGAAAAAATCCCTTGAAAGCACGACGAATAAGTACACAAGTATCGGAATGAATGGTCCGGACTCTCTAAAGCATTTTAAACGCAGTTATAGAGAAGCGCTTAAGCGTCAGATGGCAACAGGCACTTACGACGCAAAAAATCCAATTATCGTTCCAATCAAAAGTGATATGCGCTTTAGAAGTTCTCAACAAAAAGTTGAAAATGAAAACAGTGCTGTAGTTATCTATATGATGGATGTTTCTGGATCGATGGGTGACGAGCAAAAAGAAATTGTTCGTACCGAAAGCTTCTGGATCAATCTATGGCTTAAGAGCCAATATAAAGATATTGAAATTCGCTATATTATTCATGATGCAACTGCGAAAGAAGTTGATGAAGAAACCTTCTTTAGAACTCGTGAAAGTGGTGGAACATTAATTTCTTCAGCTCTAAAACTCTGTAAAGAAATCATTGATGCAGATTATAATCCAAACGATTGGAATATTTATCCATTCCATTTCTCTGATGGAGACAATTGGAGTACTGATGATACGAAGCTTTGTTTAGAACTTTTAGATGAACATATTATTCCGGCCAGTAACCTTTTTTGTTATGGCCAAGTCGAAAGCCGCTATGGCTCAGGTCAATTTTATAAAGACCTGCATGGAAAATACGGTGACGATAATGATCGCGTTACTTTGTCGAAAATTAAAAACAAAGATGCGATTTTAGATTCGATTAAAGAGTTTTTAGGGAAGGGGAAATAATCATGGAACGAACTCGTCCCATTGATGGAGAACTAGCACGTCTTCGAGAAGAAATTGAAGGCTACGCGAAAGAGTTTGGTCTTGATTATCACCCTGTTGTCTTTGAAGTCTGTGACTACGATACAATTAATATCTTAGCCGCCCAAGGTGGTTTTCCAACCCGATATCCGCATTGGCGTTTTGGCATGGATTACGACCAGCTTTCAAAAGGCTATGCCTATGGCCTTCAAAAAATTTATGAAATGGTTGTTAACACCAATCCTTGTTATGCCTATCTTTTAAATGCAAACCATCTTGTTGATCAAAAAATTGTGATGGCGCACGTTTTTGGCCACGCTGATTTTTTCAAAAACAATGCATGGTTTGCGAGCACTGACAGAAACATGATGAGTGTGATGGCTAACCATGGAACGAAGATTCGTCGTTATATGGAAAAGTATGGCCAAGATAAAGTCGAAGACTTTATTGATAAAGTTTTATCGCTTGAAAACCTAATTGACCCTGCTGCACTTTTTGAAACACCAGATGTCCAACGTAACCGTGCCAAGCTTTTAAGTGAGTCTAAAACTCAAGGAAGTGAAGGCGAGGATATGAACGATGGTCGCTCAAACGCACTTCGCTCTTTCATGCGTTCAAAAGCTCGCGATGAACAAGAACATGGGCCAGTAAAATCTCGACAAGATGATGAGCCTGTTCAACAAGACAAGCTTGATGTTTCGATTTCAAGACGCGATATCATGCGCTACCTTTTAGAATATGCTCCAGTTAAAGAATGGGAAGCCGATATTATTGGTATTCTTAGAGAAGAAGCCTATTACTTCTTACCTCAAAGAATGACTAAAATTATGAATGAAGGTTGGGCAAGTTATTGGCACTCAACTATCATGACAACTCGTGCTCTACGTCCTTCTGAGATCATTGACTTTGCTGACCATCACGCTGGTGTCATGGCGATGAGTCGACAACGCCTCAATCCTTATAAAATTGGAATCGAGCTTTATAGAGATATTGAATATCGCTGGAATACTGGTCGCTTTGGAAAAGAGTGGCAAGATTGTGACAATCTTTATGAAAAAGAGAACTGGCATATCGAAACAAATCTAGGTCGTCAAAAAATCTTTGACGTTAGAAAGAGTCATAATGATGTGACTTTCATCGATGAGTTTTTGACTCCAGATTTTTGTGAGCGCCAAGGGATTTTCACTTATAAGTACAATCCACGTACTGGCCGCAATGAGATTGACTCTAGAGAGTTTAGTGAAATCAAATCAAAACTCTTAAGTAGTCTTACGAATTTTGGTCAGCCAGTTATTGAAGTGGAAAGCGGGAACTATAAAAACCGTGGAGAGTTGCTTTTAAGACATATTCATATGGGTGTTGATCTCGACATGAATTTTGCCAAAGAAACGCTTAAAAACATCCATGCGATTTGGAAGCGTCCTGTAAATATTCTTACGACTCAAGAGGATCAAGGCGTTAATCTTGTCTTCGACGGTCGGGAATATAAATCCACGACTCTTTAATTGTCATAAGACGATATCCTTAGCAAAATAAGACTACAATTTTCATTTAATTATTTTGACTAAGGATCGGCCATGAAAGCCAATTTCTTCATTTTTTTGGCTCTGTTGTTAATCTCCAACCTTTCTTCGGCGGCAGAGTTTGGCAAAGTCATACGTCTTCGTGGTTATGCCACCATGCTTTCTCCGGGAGCTAAGAATGCTCGTGTGGTCGAGCTTGGGCAAAAGATTTTCGAAGATACCTCCATTTTAACCAAAGAAAAAAGTTTTGCTGTTATCGAGTTTGGTGACGGTTCACGTATGAGTATTGGACCAAATTCAAAGGTCGTCGTGATGAAAGCAAAGTCAAACGATCCAGGTTTGATTTCGTTGCTCAAAGGTAAAATTAGATCAAATATCAATCCAGAATCTAATAAAGACGTGAAATATATTATTCGTACTCGAACGGCCGCTATGGGAGTTAGAGGAACGGATTTTCAAACCAGTTTTAATGCTGAAAACAAGGCTACTTCACTTATTACTTTTAAAGGCGAAGTTGCGATTGCAAGACTTAATACAAGTCATGCTGAACTCGAATCTAGCTCAGTCGGTATTGAAAGAGGGACGGATGGTGAGCCAATTGTTCAGACAACTAACGCGGCTAAAACGACAAAGATGAATGAGCTGAAGTCCATTATTGAGAAACAAAGTGTCGCCGTTTCTAATGGTCAATTCTCAGGGACTGTATCTGGACTTAAGGTTCCAACAAAACCTGTGACGGTAAACCCTGTGCAAATGAAGATTCTTTATAACAACCAGGAACTTGCACCTAAAAAGTCGAATGAAAAATTAGAGCAAATCGATTTTAGTAAAACTAAACATATTGGTAGTGCAGACTCATCATACGATGCAAAGACAGGACAATATACACCAAGAGCGGGGGGATTCATCGACCCAGATACCGCACTTTATATTCCGCCCAAAGAAGATAGTGTCTTTGATGAAAAACGAAATATCTATGTTCCAAAAGATGTGGGATTTGTTGATAAAGATTCAGGTGACTATATTCCGCCTAAAGGTCTTATCCTTGATCCAAGACTAGGCTTTGTTTCAAAATCTAATGACAGCATTCTTTTGGCCAGCGCAGGTGAGTTAAATAAAACTATCGCCAAAGATGTCGTCTTAAAAGATATCGATGAAGTTGCTCCTATTATTAGACCAAATAAGCGTGAAAGAACTGCGCTTGGTATGATCGGTTTCGAGCTAGGACCTTTAAGCGAATCACATAAAGTTGGTAATGACTCTCTAACTTCTCCTTTTGATAATAATAATCAAGAAGGATTTTCTATTTTAATCAGTCATGACCATCAAGGTGAAAAAGATTGGCAGGCGATTACAAGTCTTGGAATTCGTACCATTGATTTAAGTAGCGCAACTCCAGGAATCAATTCAAATAGCGATAACCTATTTTCAATCGCTGCAGGTGTTCGCCATGCGTTTTCTCCAAGGCTAGCAGCAAGAGGAATGATTCAATTAAAGCAAATATTTATCTATAATCATCCTACGAACGGAACAACAACGACGAATGAATGGACCAGGTTTACTATTCCAACGATTGATCTAGCACTTGAGTCGGAGTTCTTTAGAACTAATCGCTTCGCCATGACGGCCGAAGCAGGCCTGTTGTTAACACTACCAAAATCCAAAGCGGATGTGGATGCAAAGTCGAGTCTCGGCTTTCAGGCGAAGCTAGGTGCTGAGTACTGGGTTGGTAGAAAATCGACCCTTGGTCTTCAATACTTTCTTGAACAACAAAGTTTTGATTTAGAGAGTACGAGATTCACTTCAAGCGATGAACTTTCAAGAAACGGTCTACAATTGGGGTATAAGTACTTTTATTGAAGCTGAAGTTTAACGTTTCTTGAATCAAGCTCTTCTATATCGCGCTGATCGATGAGAATTTTTTCCTTGAGTTCACTGATGTCATTGCTTGATTCTGCTAGAATTTCATCCATTGATTTAGCTGCAATATTGACTTTGTCCGTTCGTTTAACCGTTTTTGTTAAGTCATCCCAAACCAATAATTGATCGGCAATCCAACAATTAAGTCCATCAAAACTTCGACAAGCTTTCGCGGAACTTTCTTTAAGCTTTTTAAGATCACCTTTCATCAGACTGACGAAACTAATCATTAATTGAATATCTAGTGGAGCTGATCCAAGTAGTTTTTCTTCAAGGTAGCGAAGATTCGCTTGTGACTTGTCGTATTGTCCTTTTCTAATTCGAAGTGCTGTTTCTAAGGCCAAGAGTTTGACTGGATCATATTCTCTTCCCACATATTTCGCTAATAATTCAATGCCATCACTCCATTGTTCCAAGAGCCAAGAAAGTGGAATTGCTCGCTCTAAGGCATTAAGAGAGTCATCTTTTCTTTTTAGCGCCAGCCTAAAGTGACCATAAGCTAGTTCTAATTCATTTTTTGTCAGAGCAATATCGCCTCTAATATTATCTGAATTTGGCGTTGCCAAGTCTTCAATAAAATCCGCGGCTCGTTTAGGATCTCCACTTCTGTAATAGGCCATTCCTAAAAGTTCACGAATTCCAATATTGAGATAGGCTTCTTGAGGTAGCAGTTCAATATTCTTGATAATTTGTTTTTCACGATTGGTATAAAGAGCAATCTTCATCCACAGCTTAGTTGAATCATCATCTATGAGCAGCTTGGTAAAATCATTAACATTACCACCAGGCAGTTGATTCATTTTTCCTTGAACAATTGTTTTCATGCTACTTAGCCAAAAATGATCATTATCTGTGTATTTGTATGTAATAGCTCGACAACTATCAAACTCAGGTGAAATTTTATAAAAATCGGGATGATTTTTTCCAAGAGCAAAGAGACTCATTAAGCGTAAAAGACAAATCTCTTCATAAGCATTAACAATATTTAAGCGCTCACTTTTGACGAGCTGATAAGTTTTGTCAAAATCACTTTGTATGAAGGCAGATAGGGCACTATAGCGTGCAACAATTTGATTAAGCCTAGGATGATCACTACCAAGTCGATCAAGATAACGCTCAGCCAGACTGGTATTTCCAGCGAGAAGGGCATACTTTGCAAGTCTTAGATCTCTAAGATCATCTTCTCTGTTAATGGAGTCACTTTTAAGCTGGCGCTCCCTTAAAAGGGCGTCGTCTGCCTGTAGAGAACGGCTAGCATCGCCTCTATCACTAGAGTCGAGCAGTTGAGCATGCAATGTGCTCACAGCGACCAGGCAAAATATAACCATTAAGTATCTCATATTACATCTTTTCGGGTTTCATTCCGATAACTTAAAAAAGATCAAGGATAGAAGACAGATGAAATTGGTCGGGAAAATTTTGACCATAATACTTTTCACGCAAGGTTTTGCTTTTCAAGCAAGTGCCTTAGTGTCGTTAGAAAGCCTAATCCTTGGTGACTTATCAGCAACAAATGCGAGTAAAGAAACAGATCCGCTCTTTAATGTCTTTCAAACTTCTAGAATAAAATCAGGTAAAGATGGAGACTTAGAAAGGATTGCACTTTATCGCGGCTTTATTGATGAAGGGGAAAACCTTCAACTGTTTTGCAAGAATGATCGAAACGAAAAATTACGTTACCCATCAACTGAACAATATGAGCAAGCCACAAGAACTGTAGTGGCGACACTTCAGTATATTGGTTTAGATATTTTGGTTCGTGCTCTGCCTGAGTATGCCAAGCAACTTGAAATGACTGATGATGATTTTGAAAAATATGCCAATAGTTTAGTAGGTAATTGGTGTTCTCAAAACCTCACCATTGTTTCAAAGAAAACGCTTAAAAATAATTTGATGGGAAAATGGAAGTCTAGCGAACGATTCACTTTACCAGATATTACTGGTAATAATTTCTTACCGCAAAAGCTCTTAAATGTATCAACGAAAGAGCAACGTTTATCGAGAGAGTTTTTTTGGTCTAATGAGCTGTTTAAATCTTTTTGTTCTTGGTCTAACACCACCGAAAATTTTAGAATGCTTGTTCCTCTTTTGCGCGACCCTATCATTATGTCTTTTGTTACAAGACAAATGGATAATAAAAAACTGGCCTTTAATCCGAGAAGTCAGGGACTAACTCTTGAAAATGAGCCCAATACAAATCGAGTCGCATGTAGAGGATTAGTCTGTCGAAAGGCTAATGAAGCTGAGTTTCGTCGTCTTGTACCAAGAGCGATTGGTTCACCTAGTGTTAGCTCCGATATCAAACGACTTTACTGCGACCGTTTAACCGAACTCACCATCAATTATAATGATCCAGACCAACGTGTTCAAAGTATATTAGAGTCACGAACACTTGAAGAAAATCTGTTATTATCTGGTCAGTTCAAAGCTCTGCTTACAGGCATTCCCAATTTTTTTATTTGGAGTGATAGTTATGATCAGGGGCAAGGTCTTCTTCGCACAAGTTTTGATCGTTCTTGGACTGATTGGGCGACTGGCTCACTTGATAAAGTGAAGGGGCGTCTGACTTATGAAGAACCACTTACAGTGGAACTTGTTGATAGGGATTACTTCTTTAATAAGTACCTAAAAAAGTTTGAGGTTCATTTTGATGTCAATCAAGGTGAATTTGATCGTGTTAATAAACTCGCTGGTAAATTGGCCGTAAAATTCGACTTAAATATTTCTCATAAAATGATTAAGTGGATTAGAAGAAATTGGATTAGTTATGATCCGACCATGAAGCTTGAGCGAAGAGACCTTATTGATAAGTTTAAGAGCTATATTAAAAAAGATGTTGAAAATGCACGTTCTAAATTAATCATTCCTCCTTGGCGCGGAGATATTGAAGAAATCGTCGTCGTAGAAATCTTAGAACAATTTTCCAAGTATATTGGTGATTGGAAATACCCGGATGAAGGCTTCACGACAATCCCAGTTTATCTTCATTATGGACCCTTTGCTCTGCGTTTAATGCGCTATCGCTATGAAGTGACTGAAAAAGCAAAATCTTTATCAAAACATGACGAGAAACAAGCTGACTAGGCTTGCTTTTATGTCAAAAACTCTTATCTTGTGCACATGGTGAAGAAACTCGACGATAAAAATAAACAAGATAGACCTGATGTTGTAGAAATTCAGGGCGACAGTTTTGTTTTAAAACGAGACACCCAAGACCGAAATGATGAACAAAATCATGACGATTCAGAGCTAGACGATTGGGATGGAGAAACCCTACCTGAGCCAGTGCTACCTGACTCTAAAGAACTCGCTCTTTATTCTGATAAATTATCAACAACAGATCCTCTAACGTCTTATATTCGCCAAATTTCTCGCTATGAGCTTTTATCTTTAGAGCAAGAACAAGAGCTTTTAAAAGCACTTGAGGAAACCGGCGATATTGATGTGGCCAAAAAGTTAGTTGTTTCTAATCTTCGCTTAGTCGTAAAGATTGCCATGGAGTACCGCTCGGCCTGGCAAAATATGATGGATCTTATTCAAGAAGGAAATATTGGTCTGATGAAGGCCGTTTCAAAATATGATGCTAGCAAAGGGGCTAAGCTTTCTTATTATGCTTCATGGTGGATTCGCTCTTATATTTTGAAATATATTTTGGATAATTTTCGCTTGGTAAAAATTGGATCAGGTAATGAGCAAAAAAAGTTGTTCTTTAATCTAATGAAAGAAAAGCAACGTTTGCTTGGAATGGGAATTAACCCAGACGTTAAAACGATTTCAGAAAACCTTGGTGTTTCAGAAAAAGCCGTACTAACGATGGGCCAAAGATTAGAGCAGGGCGGAGAAATCAGTCTTGATAAGCCTGCATCTCCAAATAGTGATGCGCCGCTAAGTAGTATCCTGCCAGGACTGGCCCAACCCTCTTTTGAAGATGATGTTGCTGATGCGCAGGGCGTTGAACTCTTAAAGCAGCACCTTCAAGACTTCCTTAAGGACCTAAAGCCACGTGATCAGGACATTTTCAAGCGCAGACTGCTTGAAGAGGTCCCTCCGTCACTTCAAGACATAGCAGATGAATACGGAGTATCTCGAGAGAGAATTCGTCAAATCGAAGAACGTCTGCTTAAGAATCTAAAAGTTTACATGTCCGAGTTTATCCGCTAAATTGCCGTCATTATTAATATCGCCTTTGACTTGGTTTGAGTTGGACTTTATGCGTTAACTTTAGCTCGGTTTTTGGTTTGTAGGAGGCATCCATGCGTTTAACAACAGAACAAAGAACAGAAATCGTAAAAACTTACGGTGCAAAATTCGGTAAGGGCCCAACTGATGCAGGTTCAGCACCAGTACAAGTTGCACTTCTTACTCATAGAATTAACGGTCTTGCGACTCACTTTGCAGCTAACAAGCACGACTATCATTCAAACCGTGGTCTTTTGAAGATGATTGGTCAGCGTAAATCGCTACTAAAATATGTTCAAACTAAAGATGAAACAAAGTATCAATCTTTGATTCAAGATTTAGGACTACGTAAATAATTTTAAAATGAGAGAGGGAGACGAAAGTCTCCCTTTTCTTTTTTAAGCGGTCTTTTTATAGTATTAGGGTGTCGAGATTTTGATTTTAAGGGAAGCGGCTTCCAGGGATAATTAAATAGATTTTAACAAGTTTATTTAATTATCTCGTGAATCCCACCTCATCATCATCATCAAAACATATTTAAAAATTTTTCCTCACCCAGACGGGCGAGGACTACGTGTTAATGGAGTATTCTAGTTATGAACGAAAACAAAAAAATCTATTCATTTAATTACGGCGGAAAAGAGGTCACTCTTGAAACTGGTCGCTTAGCAAAACAAACTGATGCTTCAGTTTTAGTTAGCTGTGGTGGAACACAAGTTCTTGTGACTGTGGTTTCTGCTCATGAAATGAAAGACGGCCAAGATTTCTTCCCACTTTTGGTTGAGTATACAGAAAAATTCTATGCTGCCGGTAAATTCCTTGGTGGCTTTATGAAGCGTGAAGGTCGCCCAACAACTGGTGAGACTTTGAATGCTCGATTGATCGACCGTCCACTTCGTCCATTATTCCCAGAAGGGTATATGTTCGAAACAGTAGTTTCTTGTACCGTTATGTCATACTCACCTGAAGGTGACCCTGAGATCTTAGCTGGTATCGGCGCTTCAGCAGCTCTTTCAATTTCAGACATTCCATTTGCTGGCCCAATCGCTACTTGTAAAGTTGGTCGTATCGACGGCAAGTTCGTCTTAAACCCAAGCCACGCTGAATGGGAAAAGTCTGACCTTGAAATCGCTGTTGCCGGAAGTGCAGACGCGATCTTGATGGTTGAAGGTGAAGCGAAAATTGTTCCTGAAAAAGACGTACTAGAAGCTATCTTCTGGGGACACGATCAAATCAAGGGCTTTGTTGAAGTTATCGCTAAAATGCAAAAAGAAGTTGGTAAGAAGAAACGTGAATTCGTTTCAGCTGCCGGTAATGCAACATTGATGGAAAAAGTTAAGACAGACTTTACTTCTGAAGTACGCGCTTCACTATCAATCGTTGATAAAATGGAACGTCAGGTTGCTACAAAAGAAATCATGGCAAAGGTTGCTAAAGCAGCATCTGAAAACCCAACAGCTTTTGGTCTTAAAGAAGGCGATTCATTTAAGAAAGAAGCATACAAAGCAGTTGATGGTCTTCTATACGATATGATGCGTGCGGATATTCTTGATGAAGAAAAACGTATCGGTGGCCGTAAGCTTGATGAAGTTCGTCAAATTGAAACAGAAACAAATATTCTAGTTCAACCACATGGTTCATCTTTATTTACTCGTGGTGAAACTCAAGTTCTTTCATCTGTAACAATTGGCGGAAGCGCTGGTGAGCAGATGGCCGATAGAATCACAGGTCTAAGCTACAACAAATTCTACCTTCACTATAACTTTCCTCCATACTCTGTTGGTGAAGCTCGTGGTGTTCGTGGAGTTGGTCGTCGTGAACTTGGTCACGGTAACCTTGCTGAGCGCGCGCTTAAAGCGATTATGCCTGCTGACTTCCCATATACAACTCGCGTTGTGTGTGAAGTTTTAGAATCTAACGGATCTTCTTCAATGGGTTCAGTTTGTTCTGGTTCAATGGCGCTTATGGATGCTGGTGTTAATATCGTTGCTCCATGTGCTGGTGTTGCTATGGGACTTATCTCTGATGGCAAACGCTTCAAAGTTCTAACAGATATCCTTGGCGATGAAGATCACCTAGGCGACATGGACTTTAAAGTTGCTGGTCCAAAAGATGGTATTACAGCTATCCAAATGGATATTAAGATTACAGGTCTTACTCGTGAAATCGTTGAAGCAGCGATGACACAAGCTCGTGCTGGTCGTCTTCACATCCTTGGTGAAATGGATAAAACAATCAGCACTCACCGCGATGAATTTAAAGATAACGTTCCAAAAGTTAAAACAACTAAAATTGAAACTGATAAGATCGGCATGCTGATCGGCCCAGGTGGTAAAAACATCAAAGGTCTTCAAGAGAATTTCAAAGTTACTATTGAAATTGCTGAAGATGGAACTGTAAAGGTTCTTGGTGCAGACGCTGCTGCTATCAATGAGTGTTTAACTCTTATTGATATGCAAATCAATGGTCCAAAAGTTGGATCAGATTACGAAGCAAAAGTTGTAACGATCAAAGAATACGGTGCATTCGTTGATATCGCTCAAGGCGTATCAGGGCTTGTCCATATTTCTGAGCTTGCTGATGATCGCGTAAACAATGTTGCTGATTATGTTGCTGAAGGCGATGTGATTAAAGTTCGCGTTGTTGAAGTTGATCGTATGGGTCGCTTGAAACTTTCTGCTAAGGCAGCTGGTAAAATTGAGAAGAAGGCTTAAGTCATGGCAAATGTTAAGCTGTTAAAGCTTTCGCATTTTGATAATGATCTAGCTCTTCCAAGCTATGAGACAAAACTTGCGGCAGGTGCGGACATCCGTGCTTGCCTTGGCAAGGGTGAGTCTATGACCATCAGACCAGGGGAGCGCGTTTTAGTTCCTACTGGTCTTGCGATGGAAATTCCACCAGGCTTTGAAATACAAGTTCGTCCTCGTTCTGGTCTTTCTTTTAAGACTGGACTGATGGTTGTGAACAGCCCCGGTACAGTAGATGCTGATTACCGTGGGGAAGTTAAAGTGATCTTGGGTAACCTTGGAACAAAAGATGAAGTCATCGCTCACGGTGATCGTGTTGCTCAATTTGTTTTAAGCCCGGTTATTCAAGCAAACTTTGAAGTCGCAAGCGAGATCAATTCTACTGAGCGTGGAGCTGGTGGTTTTGGCTCTACTGGAAAAAATTAGGAAGGATAAAATGGACGTTAAAGTTCCTTATACAAATTCAAAAAATGCTGATGAAGCTTTTGCCACAGCAAAGTCTCAGATTACTGGTGATTACGTCGATAAGTTTAAAGTAAAGACAGATCTTTCTTATGATGAGACCGGTAAAAAAATCATCGCAACAGGTAAGGGTTTCACTTTGACTCTGGCATTTATGGCCACTGAATGTGAAGTCTCTCTTGATCTTGGCTTTTTATATAAGCCACTTAAGGGAAAAATTTTAGAAACAATTGAATCCAAAGTGAAAAAGCACGTTTAATTATGCCAAAACTTACTATTTTGCCTGAAGGCAAAACCATATTCCTTTCTGAAGAAACCCCTGTTATGGAAGCGCTTCGTGATGAAGAGATTTACATTAAATCATCGTGCGGCGGCGTAGCTTCTTGTTCAGATTGTGTGATTAAGGTTGTCGAGGGAGCAGATCACTGTAACCCTCCACCTTTTGAAGAGACCAGACTTCTTGGTAATGTCTTTCATATCACTAAAGAGCGTTTGTCGTGTCAGCTTAAATGTCATGGCGATATTACTATTGATATCTCCAGACATGATAAAGCAGCCGATGAGTCTAAACTTCAAAATAAAACATCTTCATTTGTAACAAAAAGAAGAACAAAAGATGATGTTTCAAAAATTAAAGAAGAAAGACAAATCGAAAAAGAGAATCGTCCAGAAGGTAAAGAAGGCGGAAAGCGTCGTCCAAGACCTTTTAGAACGGATACTCCACCAAAAAGAAGATCTTAGTATTTCGCTAAAAAGTCTTTAAGTTTAACGAGCTCTTTTTTCTGAGAGCTTCTATCAATTTGTATTAATTGATCATCGCTCGTAATAGCGAACAATTCGAAATAACCACGATTTTCAAAAGCTCTCATCTCATCAATTTTTTGAATTCTTGCCATATTGGGTGAATCTAAAAAATGCTCAAGCGTAAACGAGTCTTTTGATCGCAAATTAATACGAGTGCTTTTAAACGGGATCCAGAAAACTTTATGAGTTACTTTTAAGTGAATATCCGATTTAGAAATGACTTTTTCATAGAAGAAGAAGGCGAGTAAGAATAAAGGAATAATGATCAATGTTGCTGAAACGCCGTAGCCTAAAAGACGATTGATAGCATCTTCACCAGCGATAACTTTACTGATTGGATCTTTTATCGCCACAACCATAATCGCAACGACTGATAAAATAGCTAGTAGATAACCCCAGAAAATAAGAGGAAGACCATAGCTTTTCACTAGTAGTGTTTGATCATTTATTTCAACACGATCAGCTTCTTGCTCGCTGACAGGCATTTGATAGAGTAGTCCCATGGTTTTTTATAGCTAAAATCAATAGGTTAGCATAGTGAAAATGCTACAAATTTAATATTTTGAGATGACGTCTAGGGTATAAAACGTCATGATATTGAGTATCTTAAAAAGAGGTTTTTGCTATGCGTAATTTGTTTTTGATAAGCTTGATTTCACTGTTTTCTCTAAACATAGCGAAGGCTAGAGTTGTCGTTATCTCTGACTTTGATGACACGATCAAGCAAGCCAATTCAAAGGGAAGTTTTCTCGCTTCTAGTTATCACTTTCTTCGTAAGAAGCCTTATCTTCAAATGCGTGACCTTTTTAAAGAACTAAAAAAACATTATGACGGCCAAGGCGAGCAGGTTGAGTTTAATTATGTTTCAGCTGCTCCAGATATTTTATTTGCTCAACAAAAATGGGTTGAAAAACATGGATTTCCAGTTGGAAATACTTTTTTAAGATCAATCGGTAGCCAAGATACTTATACTTTTAAATATAACCAAATCGTAAGCATCCTTCGCCCTTACCTTGATGAGCCTGGTTTAAAAGTTATTTTCTTTGGCGATAATTCAACTCACGATCAAGATGTTTATGCAGATGCTGCTCGTGACTATAAATTGAATGCCGAGATTTATGTCCGTGATGTTGCAACGACGGCAACTGAATTCGAAGGGTTTCCAGCAACTGGCAGAGAAGGAGTTTTATATTTCTTCTCTGAAAAAGAGCTGGAGAAGTTTGCAGGACTTAACTTTATGTCTGAAGTTTTAAAATCAAATATTGATGCTGAATACAGAGACGAGACTCTCGTTCCTAAGTACACAACTAAAACGATGATCAAAAGAGTTAGAAAAACTCTTGGTTGTAAGTTTTATCAGTTCTCATGTCGTAAAGAAGCAAAAGTAAAAGGCAAAGCCCTTATTGCTGATTACTACGGCCGATACTAATCTCGATTAAGGATTCTAGATCCAATAGAGCTTAGATCATTATTGCTTAGATTTTCCCAAGTATAAGTACTTTGTTGAACCGAAGCACTGCCAACTGTGCTTCTGTTTTGATAATGATTGGTAAAATAATTATTAATCATCTTACTATACTCAACGTTGTATTCATCTTCTTTCATAATATTTTTACTGATAAGAGCCTTAATATCTTGTTCAACAATTTTTGATTCTGCGTTTGAAAGTTCTTCACCCTTCTCCCACTTTGTATAGGCTAAGGCGAGCCTTGGTGTATCACGGTGAAGATTGAAATAATAATTACTATCTGTTTGGAATATTCCACCACCTGGATGCTCAACACACATAATGGATCGCCAGTCTGATTTTTTTCCAAGAGAGACTTCAACTTCAGCCTCAGCTTCTTCAACTAAATTTCTAATAACAGGATTAGTTAAAATAGAGTTCACCATATAGTCCATCGCTTGGTAACCGTAAGCTGGATGCTCATAGTGATCAACGCCAGATCTAAAGGCATCGACTTCCTCAGCTGCTCCCATCAGTCTACTATAACCATTAAAACGTTGAATTCTAAAGGCTGGATCTTCGCGGTCACTAAAGCGACGTTGATAATTTTTTCTGGCCTGCTCAAAGATTAATGCCTCTTCGATAAGCTCCATGTCGGCGCTATCTTGAGTGAAGGGAAGTTTAAGACAACATGATTCATCCTGAGGTTCATCGTAAACGATACCAAGATCATCATAAATTTTTCTACAAAAGTATGATGTTCCACCTGCGCTTGTAGGTTTTCCTTTAGCCTTTTGAAAATCGATAAGTTTTTTAGTTAAAGCCGGTCTTGTTATGACTTTAGGTTCAATTTCATAAAAGGTTCCGTAAGAATTAAGACTGTTATCCGATGCTTGGCTTGAACGAATAGAAGTACCGGTACATCCCATAGCACCAAATTTAGCGATGGGATCAAGGTAGAGATAGTCTAATCCTTCCTTGGTTCCACCTTCCATCCATACCAAAGATATTGCCAGGTAAGGATCCATTCCCATTAACAGTGCACTTTTTATTTTATTTTTGTAATTAGATATTTTATTTGGTTCACAGATGGCACTTGATGAGCGACCTCTACAACCTGTTGCATACATATAGTTATTATACTTTGGATAGAAAACAGCAAAATTATTTTTATCTTCTCCAACCCATGAGTCCACATCCCATGTACGTTTTATTTCTTGGCAGGCGTGAAGAGTGAAAGCTTGATCTACAACTGACTTGATAGAATCATAATAATTTTGATCTACTTCTTGAGAACGACGAATCTCACCGTTATATCTACTGGTAACATTGAGAAGTTCAGTTGTGATATCTTTCGACTGACCGATCAGAGCTTTAATTCTTTCAACTTCTTCCAAACATTCATTCGCTCCACGACAAAGAGCATTGGCTTGTTGCTTGAAGTCTTCTTCGTTTACAGCAGTTGAAAGCATGGCCTGAACTTGATTTAGAATTTCTGGCCCAGCAAAAGTATCTTCTAGTCGATCGCCCGCACCACATTTATAAAAAAGTGGATAGGCTTGAAGCTCAAGACAAAAAATAAAAGTAAAAATGAAGATGAGTCTACTTCGATTTTTCAACATACTTTCTTCGGTCCTTATTCCAAATAAAAGTTTTCATCGATGTTGGAGCGATAGCATCGCCCTTTTTGATAACTTCAATGAGTGGCATACCATCTGCTTTTTCGCCCAAGACTTTGTGGCTTCCACGAAATTCAAGGACTCGTGTTAAGCAGTTATCGACTTCAACATAAAGAGCACATTCACAGCCACCACTTCCACATGATTCGCTCGAACAAAGTATGCGATCCTTTTTTGCTCCACTGATACTCGCTTTTAAACCTAGGATTGGTCCATCTTTTAGCGCTCCATAATAGGAGATAAAGTCCTCATCGATGCTAGGACATTCTTTTGCAAAGGCAAAAGAGCTGAATAGAAGTAATAAAATTAAGCCTTTCACAGCTTTCTTATCGGTCAATTTTGGAAAAAAAAAAGCCCCACATAAAGATGTGAGGCAATTTATTTTATTTAATTTCGAAAAAAAGCTTATTTGATCGCTTCTCTTATCTTTGAAGAGGCCCAGTCCATAAACCAGACAATCGCGGCAATCACGATAACAAGGAGTCCAACTTCATTCCACTTGGCAAGTCCCTGATATTGCATAAGCATTGTACCAATGCCACCGCCGCCAACAAGACCGATAACTGTCGCCATGCGAACGTTAATATCCCAGCGATAGATCGTATAACTCAAGTATGGAAGAACGATCTGTGGAACAACACCATACCAGATGACCTGGATAGGGTGAGCACCAGTGGCGGTCATAGCTTCAATTGGGCCGTCTCCAATACTTTCAATCTGCTCTGAGTAGAGTTTTGAAAGTGAGGCTACAGAGTGAAGCATAAGAGCAAGCATGCCTGAGAATGGGCCAATACCAACCCAAACAGAAAAGATAATCGCCCAAACAAGAGGCTCAATAGAGCGACTCATATTGAGAACGAAACGAGTGAGCGTATAGATCGAAAACATTAATCGATTTGAACTCATTAAGTTTCTTGCTGCAAAAAAGCCCATGATGAAGGCGACAGGAATAGCAAAAGCTGTCGCAATGAAGGCCATGTAAATGGTTTCTACAGCAGCAAAAAGAGCGTCTTCAATAATATTCCAGTTCGGATTAAAGAGAGCTGTAAAAATTCGTCTAGCACCTTCAAGACCTGAGTCGGATAAAAACTCACGCATCGAAACTTGAGACATATGCAGACCAGCAATAAACGTTAAAAAGATAACGAAATAGCCCCAGATCGCAAATGGCTTTCCAAGCTTTGTTTCATTTTCATCAAAGTCATAGAGACCTTGAAAAGCACGACCAAGTGAAGCTGTTGTAAAAAATAAAACGACAGAGATACCAAAACCAACGGCCAAAGCGGTTAGCGGTTGATTCCATGTAAATTCAGGATAGCGAACATTTTTAATGAGCTTTTCCCAAATGATTTTATAAATAACTAAAGCGGTATAACTCCAAAGAAAGGTATCAATCGCAAGGGCAGAGATAACTTTCTTCATATTACCGAGTGACGGTGTGTGCTTGGCAGGTAGTGTATTTTCAGTACTCATTTTAATCACCTATCCTAGTTAATCGTTACTTCTACAGCGTCTTCACCGTAGATGGTTTGAAACCACTGCTCGTCAATGTCCAGGGGTTGACCTTCATAAATCATCTTGCCGCCTTTAAGAGCGATAACACGACTTGCGTACTGACGAACAAGAGAGAGAAAGTGAAGGTTACAAATAACCGTGACTCCTAGCTCTTCATTAACTTTTTTAAGATACTGCATAACTGAGTGAGAAGTTGCCGGATCAAGAGAAGCTACCGGTTCATCCGCAAGTAACACTTTTGGATTTTGCATAAGTGCTCGAGCAATCGCTACACGTTGTTGCTGACCACCTGAAAGATTGTCGGCGCGGACATTTTCTTTGCCAGAAAGTCCTACGATTTTAATATAATCAGCTGCTTTCTTTTTATCTTCTTCTGAATACCAGCCAAAGATAGAAGCAAGCACACCTGTTCTGGCCAATGTTCCTGTTAGAACGTTGGTCATGACAGTTTTTCTTGGAACGAGATTGAAATGCTGGAAGATCATTCCAATTCTTGATCTGGCCATGCGAAGAGCTTTGCCTTTAAGCGCCGTCATCTCTTCACCTTCGAAGTTGATCTTACCTGAGCTTGGATCGTGCAAACGATTCATACAGCGAAGGAGAGTTGATTTACCAGAACCTGATAAACCAATGACGACTAAAAATTCGCCTTTTTTTACATCGAAACTTACACCTTTAAGAGCTTGAGTTCCGTTGGGATAAGTCTTGACCAGATTTTCAATTTGGATCATGGCTTCCTCATTATTTAGGTTTATTTATTTCTTAAGCTGTTCTTCAACATTTACATCAATGGCTTTAATCATTTGGCGAAGACCGTCATAAGCTTCATCAGTTGTATCAACAACGCCTTCAACGCTGTAGATATTTTTAAATGATTGTTGACCATCTGGAGTGGCAATATATTTTTTTAGAGCATCGATGAACTTTGTCGCAATTTCTTCAGGAAGACCGTCACGAAAGACGAATGGATCATTTGGAATTGGTTCAGTAATTGAAATGATTTTGATTTTTTCTTCAACATCTGGAAATTGAGTTTTAACACGTGAGCGTGCATCTCTAATGGTTCCATCTTCTGCTGGAGGTGAGTAGTACGTCGCGCCAGCATCAACTTGTTTTTGATAAATCATTGTCACAACGCTGTCATGCTTGATGGCAAAAGTTGTATTTCCAAGCTCAACGCCCGCATCCTTGATGATTTTAAGTGGGAACATATAACCAGAAGTTGAACTTGAATCAGTAAAAGCAAACTTCTTACCAGCAAGGTCTTTAAGTTCATTAATACCACTATCAACGTGAGCAATAATTTGACCTTTATAAGAATCTTCACCGTAACGAAGAGCTCTAAGGCGTGCGTGAGCATTATATTTTTGGTTAGCAAGCAGGTAACCAAAAGAGTTCATCACAGCAATATCAGCTCTTTTAGAACCAAATGCTTCGACTACAGCAACATAGTTAGAAGGGATGCCAGATTCAAAATATAGGCCGGTTTCAGCTTCAAGGAATTTAATAAATTCTTTAGAAGTTGATGTGATAGTTTCTGAATCCACCGATGGAGTGAAATAAAGTTTAACAGGGTTGTCTTGGCTTCCAAGCGGTTGCTCTTTTTGACAAGCTGAAAGTCCTAATACCAAGATTAGGGCCGCGATAATTGTGCGCATATGTCCTCCGACTAAATCCTTTTAAGTTCGGGATGTTGGTATCATGTTTGGGCCGAAATAGTTAGTCAGGATTTGCTTTGGTTGGCATAAAAAGAAGACGTGATGCGCCATAAGTCACTGTAAATATGTAGGAGTAGAAATTGAGGTAAAATAGGTGCATGGCGCTAAATATCAAGGCTCTCATTCCAAGTCGAAGACACGAAGAGGTTACCCCTCCGGTGTTTGAGACGACCTCGCAAACTGGCGCTGATACCGGTAAGGAGTTCGATATCAATCAGGGCAGTCGCGAAAAAGCCATGGATGCCTGGAAGCAGATTCAAGACAAGATTATTTCAAAAAAAGATAAGTCTCAGTTGCTTGATGTATTGTAAGCAATATCGAGGCGACAACCCTCGCGCGGTGAAATCCAAGACGCTTTAGATTCTTTACCCCAACCCCAGGCTAGAACTTCCTTGGTCTTGAGATTGATCTCACGACCAGCAGGCTTAACATATTGAGTGGAGTAGTTTTCACAGTGGTCTTGGGAGAGTTCGCTGACGAAAAGACATGAACACATTTCTTTAGCGTAATTCGCTGATAGAACTCTAGCAAATGGACTTGTCCAAAGCCACGCACCAATCCCAAGTCCAATTGTTAGTATTGAAATTCCAAAACCAGCAACTAAAATGAGCTTGATGCGTTTCAAGGAAACCTCAGCTTCTTATTGGTTAATCAAACGGTGGCACTGATCAAGGGTTGAAGTTCTTTGACCAAAAGCTCTACCTGAAGAGATATTGATCGCCTGAAATCCAAATGAAATTTTAATACACATAAGTTGTGAACCACGCACTGGTAGCATCTCTTGGCATTGTGAAGCAGTCGCAACGTAATCACCCATTTGAAGCATACGATCGATATTGTACGGCGAATAACCAAAGCGAACTTTAGCGCACATAATATTTTGGCCAAATGTTGGAGCCACTTCCAAGCAAGCATCAAGACTTGAAAAATAATCATCACCGATAAATAAGGCGCGATCAATGGCCATAGGTTGAAAACCAAATCGTGATTTAGCACAAAGGGCTTTAGCTCCACGAGGTGGAAGCATACGCTGACATTCATCAATAGAAGAAACATTTTCGCCGTAGCTAACACCTGAGGCAGTATTGGTTGGAATATAACCAAAATTAGCACGAGCGCAAAGAATATCTGAACCACCACGGCTTCCACCAACGAGTTCATAAGCTTCTTCAAGAAGTTCTCTAGCTTGGCGAAGGCTTTGAGAGTTAGCTTGAGAATTATATGTTTCTTCTTTTACAAGAGAAGAGATTTGTCTGACGTCTTCAAGTAATTGACCACGAGATTGGGCCATGAGGTTAGCGCTAAAAAGTAGAGCTATTGCTACGACTAGTGATTTCATCATGAAACTCCTAAATGATAAGTATTTTATTTATTAGAACGTGAGCGCAAAGTATTCGTCAAGGATACGCCTGCTCATAAGCGCGCATGAAGAGTGAAAAGAACTCATCACGATTAAGTTTTCCTTTTTTATCCTGACTAGTTCTTACAATGATAGTTTTTTGCTCGGGTAATATCACTAGCATTTGTCCCCAATGACCTAAGGCCAAAATTGCATCGGCTGGAAGCGAAGGGTAGCGACTCTTAAGGCTTCCGTCTGGGTATGGAAGAGCGGCATTGAGCCACCACTGATTTGAATAAGCAAAACCATCATTATTTTTTATGTCCCTCTCTTTGACGTAGAAATAAGGATAGGGAGTACTTGATTGTTCCAACCAAGATGCTTCAACAATGACTTTATTTTTATAGCGTCCTTGGTCTAAAAAAAGTTGTCCAATTTTAACTAAATCTCGTGGCTTGATAAAAATATAGGAAGAACCAACAAATGTTCCTCGATGATCTCTCTCCCAAGTCACGTCATCAATATCTAATAGATTAAAAAATGATCGCCATGGGTAGTCAGCATAATCATTAGGTCCCATTGCTTTTGAGAGAATCCCCATCAATAGATTCGTTGATCCAGAGCTGTACTTGAAAAATGATCCTGCAGGATAAGCAAGGCCTTTAGTTGCCGTAAATCTTGCCATATCTTTATAGTTTTCAGTGTAGAGCATATTAATGACATCACTGCCGACAGGATTATACTCATAGCCTTCGTTCCACTCTAATCCTGAGACCATATTGAGCAAGTGGGAAATAGTGACGTCTTTAGGTGCCTCAGGGTAATACTTCGAGACTGAGTCTTGTAAGCCAATAATTTTATCATTGATGGCCTTACCAATAATGAGGCCAGAGATAGATTTGGACATGGACCAGATTTGTTGTTTGGTTTGTGCTTGAAAACCTTCACGGTATCTCTCGTAAATAACCTCACCATCTTTTACGACGAGTAAAGAATTGGTTAAAAAGTCTTGATCAGAAGCAAAGGTAAATGATTCAAAAGAGCTCCAAGCAGGAGCTTTAGTGATTTGCTGCGCCAATAGGTGGAGCGGTAGAAATAAAAAAATGGTGAGTAAACTCACCATTGATTTTTTTAACATATTTTAAGCTTAGTCGAGATTAGTTTTTAGTACCAGCCGCTATGCAGATAATGTGTCGGGCGACGTGGAATAGGTGCCGCCTGGAACAATGATGGAGGAGGTGAGCGCTGTTGTTCGTAGAACTGGCTCGCCATATCGATATCTGAGCCATTTCTATTTCCATCTTCTTCATCTTTAATATCATACGGACGTGTAATATTTGGACCTGCTGGATTTCTGGAACCAACTTCTTGGCATGTCGACGTTCCAAATTGAGTATTGTCTTTATAGGCTCGTAGATACAATTTCTCTGAGCTAGCCGGAAGAGCACACGTGATCGAACCCGCACAAATTTCACTACCAGCAGTCGCTGCTTCTTCTTTAAACCATTTAATTGTTATTTTATCCGTTGCCATTGCAGAAGCATCTAGCTCTGTCTTTTGTTCATTTTGTGTTTTTGAAACCTTTGCTTCACAAGTCGCTGGTGAGCCTGTGACATACACAGCGGACAAGCTATAGTTAGGAAGTGTTGAATTTCCACCGTTTGTAATAGATATTTCTCTTTTACAAGTGCTAATGTAGGTCTCATTATTAATTTTAAAACGTACAAACATTTTTGAAGTACCAGCAGGATAGTCGCATGCCTTTGTTGAACAACCACTAATCACTGATTCATCTTCTTTTAGCCACTCATAAGTAATATTTGTTCGAGCTAATTCAGGATCAGTTAAAAGCTCTGCGGATTTATAAATATCGATATGACACTGCTTTTGAGATTCATTATTGCTCGTTATACCTGTATAAAGATCTGGCTCAGTATTATTATTAAGCACTGCACCTACTACTGTTCCGCCAGCAATAACTCTTCCTCCAACTGTTGGAGGAATTCGTGCTCCTCTTCTAGAACTACCTAACCCTACAGTATTATCACTTACATTGCGTGTCCCACTTCTTAAAGCATTGTTAGTGTTAGTTAGTGGAAGATCGTCAAGATTTCTTGAGGCATTACCAACAGCATCGACATAGATGATATCGTCACCAGTTCTTACACCTGCGCCAACTGTGCCTCTGACTCCGTCTGTAACTTCATCAATATTTCGAACCACAGCTCCAGTGACTTCACCGTTTGTGACTACTCCTACAACGCCAGTTCTGCCAGTAGTTGTTAAGGCAGTTGTTGATGTCGGCACAACTGCAGTTGTTGATGTGGGTACAAGGGCAGTGCTACTTGGAGCAGGTAAAAGTCTTGCAGGATCTGTAATGACTTGTGTTGATGGGAGAGTGGTGACGTTTGTCTCTCTGACAGCTTGATAACCCATATTTCCTGCTGCAATTGCGCCAGTCGGAGTTCTTAAAATCATCGTGGTTGCGATTGCATCCTTTAAGCTATCTCTAATCATTGCTGTTTGCGGACTGCTACCTCTAACCGCATTATCAATAATTTCCATCGCGTCATCGATACTGCCAGCATTCATGGCCCTTACAGCATCATCTAAGTGAGGAATATTATCAAGTGTACGATAGCCCGGCATTGATTTTAAATAAGCAGCAACTTGTCCAGGACTTGCAGCTCTACCCGCTTGCAAGTTTCTTATGGCTTCAGCACCAATTTGTCTGATTTGATCAGGTTTCATACCTTTCATTAAGCCTTCAAGTTCTCTGACGGCTTGAGGAGAAGTTGCGTTTCCTGCTTGTCGTATAACTTTGGCAACATCTGGATCAGTTACGGCCTTAAAGTTTAAAGGGATTGTACGAGAATTACCACCGATACGAGCTACGCCATCAATAGGCATATCAACCTTTGCTTGTAATAATTCCACTTCTTCTAACTTAAAAGTTGTAACATTTCTATTGGTAGATCGACCTAAGTTACCTGATATTTCACCTGTAACAGGATTAGTTTTTGCATTGTAGAGCCAAGTGTCGCTTCCATTTGCACGGCGGACATTGTAGCGAAGAATACTTCCAGCTTCTAAACCTTCTTCGAGATTCGATGTAACACGAGCGACTTCGCTGCCGCTTAAGTTTCTGCCCGATGTAACAGGATTCCAACCACTAGGTAGAGCTTGGTTAATTGTTCTAGTATTTCTTGGAACTGTATCTAAATTTCTAGATATCGGCGTTACAACTGACTGGTTAGTGTTTGTAATCGATCGAGTTGTTGTTGGAGCAATAGTGTTTGAATTTCTTGAGACAGTCCTCTGCAATGCTGGAGGATTATTTGTTTGGTACGGTACAAGTGCATTCGATTGTCTCGAATTCGTTGCAGCTTCTCGTGCCGCTCTCGCTTGTTGTTCTGCTAACTCTCTGGCCTGACGTTGGGCTAATTCTTTTGCCGCTGTTCTTTGCGCCGTAAGCTCAGTTCTTGCAGTTCGATAGGCGTCTTCAAAACCTTTTGTAACGGCGTTGTATTCTCGAGACAGACTAGTCATCTGATTGTTAATTTGTGCTTTTCTGGCTGGACTTATCTTCGTATTTTTTGCTTCATCTGTGAGACTTTTAATCTTGCCTAGCACATCATCAACACGTGATTGAGCTTTAACAAGATCTGCACTCATCTTTGAGCCTTTAGGCATAGAACTTCTAGCTAGAACCATTGAGTTTCTAACTTGTGATTGTGTTCTGGCCGCTCTAGCTGCTAGTAGTCCAGCTTTACCACCTGCTCCTAGAGCGAAGGCATCGTCGAGTAGATTAAAGTATCCCTTAACCGGTGATAGTGGACTGTACTTTCCAAATAGTGCTCGTTTCGCTCTAATACCTTGTCGAGAAGCCCAGCCACCTGCTGCGCTGACTCCATCTAAAGTACCATTGATACTTGCTCGGGCGATTTCATCAACCGACTTACCAGCTATTTTTGCTTGTCTTAAACTTTGAAATCCTTCAACGAGAGAGTTACGAAAACGTCCACCGACATTGACGGCCTTATCTCCAAGTTGAAAAAACATACTACCCATGCGTGTATTTTTAACTAAAGAGAAACCTCGACCTGCATAAGACGTTAGGCCACGAGAGGTTGATCTCGCAATTCCAGAGGCCACTTCACCAACTCTTGCTGCAGTCTTAGTTCCTTTTAAGGCAGTTGCGCCAAGTTTTGCAAGTCTAGCGGCTCCACCTGTAAGTAATGTCGTAATTGCCTCTCCGCCTAGAAAACCAACAACTCCACAAACAAGCTGGGCCCTTTGAGAACAACTCGCGCATTCCCAACTCGCCATTGGTTCAGCACAGCGAACGGCATTTGAGTTGTCATCGTTGCCCATGACGCTGTCAAGGCCTAAATTTGTTGTATTGGTGAAACGATTTCCTTCCCATTTTGCACAACCAAAGTTCCTACCGGCAGGCTCTGCAATCATGTCATTAAGAAAACCACCAATATTTGAAAAGAATCTTGTAAAGGCATTTCCAGATTCTTCTTCAGCTTTATTAGCTTGGCGAGTATTTTGCTCTCGGATTTCTTCCGATGAGTTGATAAGGTGTTGTTGATCACTTGAAACATCTTCGTGTTCGTCTTCACACCAAAAACATAATGCCCTACCGACCGATCGAGCTCCGTCAGCTATAGCATTACCAACCCATCGAATACCATCGGCTACAAATTCAAGATTACCAACGATATTTTTAATTACACCCCAAACAACTTCAGTTAAACAATTTCCAATAGTACTAAGAGTCTTGCCTGCAGAACAATTCATATCGAATGTATTTTTGGCCCAACCACTCATCCAATCTTGAAGAGCTGCTCCACCAACGGGAACCATGCCAGCGATACCTGCGTAAGCACCGCAAACAAATTCACCCATACATTTTAATGAACTAGTATTTTTTCCAGGACAAGCCAAAGCTTCTTCAACAGGAATTTCTAGGTCTCTGACAAAAGAGAGACGATCTTCCGCGTGCCAACCAGAGGTAACACAAGATATTGCTTGGCGCTCGCTTAAGCCTTGATCGGCCACCATGATTTGGTACTGCATTGCTGCGATATCATTACAATTAATAATCTCATCATGATCAGAGCCTTCGCGGTTTATTGTAACAGTCTTATTATAAGGAATATTTCCTTTATCATCCATACACTGCTGAGCTTGAAACATCAGCATTCTTTGCAAAACTTCCTGTTGAAGATCTTCTTCACTCACTGATTCGAGTGCTGCTAAATATTCCGGATCTTCAATTTTAATTTGTTGTGCCGGCTCTAAATCTGAAAATGGATCAACTGGATCTATGACTTGAGCTAGTGAATTTCCATAAAATGAAAAAAGAATAATAAAAGTAGTGATTAATCGTAATTGAGCGGATTTCATTATTTCCACTCCTTACAATTAAGTGAACTAACCGTTTTCATCGCTTGGCTATAAGCATTTGGATGAGAGCCTACTTCATAAAGAAGTTTTGAAAAAATATATCGATCCTTACAAAATATATTGATGCTATATTCTGCAAACTTCCTATCATCCATAATATATTCAAAACCTACAACGGCTGCAGAGTTCTCTTTGTTTTCTACAATTTTTGGATCAATGAATTTTACAAGTTTAGCGTAACGCTTATTCATCCAAACTTCGCGACCAGATTTATATTGCTCAAATTGTCCACGCAAATCGTTAATAGTAGATGGCAGAACTTTTTCATGTTTAGTAGGAGTAAAACTAAGACTAGCTTTTTGATTATTTATAGTTTTTGAAATTAAAACCAGTGGTATTCCCATTAATCCAACTTTAACAAACCAATCTTTGGGAACATCAAGACCTAGGTTGACGCGTTTTAATTTAACCGTCTCAACTTTTGAATAAGCTGTTATCGTATTGAAAATTAGGCTAAATAAAACTAGCGATCTAAGCATAAATTAAATCCTTTCAGCTAGTTTATCGGCATTTAGGGGCAAGCTATTAACTTAAAATTGACTAGATTACTAAGATACTGAAATCTTTAAAAAATTGGTTAGTTAGCGGTGAAACTTAATGCCATTTTAAATTGGCAATTTTAAGACTCTATTCGCTGATGAAGATAAAAGATGTCTAAAAGTTCAATTCTAGGAAAGATCATGCTTCTAATCGTTCTTTTAAAAACGATAGTTGGAATAGAGCTTTCGATGTCAATTAATCGAGCCAGAGAGGGGTGATGAATTTGAGCAGCGTAGACACTTAATGGAAGATCTAATATTTTTTCGATTCTAAAGACCAAAAGCCACGCATGATCGACGATGGTTTTGTCTAAACTAGGAATAAGCTCAACAGTATCGCTGGCAATTTGGGATAGAGCTTTTGGATTGGTTTCGTGTATGAAACTAAAAATGAGATGAAAAAGTCTAATGGTATTTTCAAGCCCATGACCTTTCATTTTTCTAAGTGCTAGCTGCAAATGATGATGAAGCTTATGGATATCACCATTGTCATGATAAGACTGTGCAAGCATCATATGGTTCCAGGCTTTGTCATGAGAACTCAGCTCTTTTTCTTTACCAATGACTTGAGATTTGTATTTTTCATTTCCCCAAAGACCACTTTCAATTTGAACAAGACCTTTCCAGGTTTTTGGAGCATCTCCCATCACAGCGTGAATCGATGCTTTGGCCGGTATCATCGCAGCGACGTGTAAGCTTGATGGAGTTAAAACATCCAATCCATAAGATTTTCGATTTTCCAGTGCCGTCCAAACTTTTAATAGATCTTTTGTATGAATCTGCTCATTAGTAGTAATTTTTTTAAGTTTTCTTTTTGCACTTTGGTTTCTCGAAGAGTTATAAAACTCAAAGTTCAGTGGAGCTAAATCTTTGGCCATCTTTTTTTCGTCAATTAAGCGATTATTAAAATAAAGTGATTGATGATCATCGATATTATAAGTTTGGTACTGTAATTCGCTTCCACTCAAATCAGCTTCTAAAACTTGACCATCTTTAAAACCCAAATGAAAGGCCCAGGTCGTAAGACTTTTAGATTTTCTAAGAAAGCCCAGGCAAGTCTTAAGATCACCGCAACGAATGAGCATTTCATTGGCAAGCTCAAAGATCGGAGTACCGTTAGCGTCAAATTGATCACTAAATTTTTGATGAAGTGCTAGAGTTATACCTTCGCTCGTTGTTGCAGTTAGCGAAGGGTAGGGAAAGCCAGCACTACCATAGGAGACAATTGTTGGTTGATCTTTAAATTGAGTTCTTAAAAATCGTTCGTTTTCAGCAAAGTTTTGTCCAAGTGGTAAGTCTAATGTTCTTAAGTGAACTAAATCAGAATCTTCGTTTCGATAAAATAAAGACGAGCAACCAAGTAAGGCCTTAGGTAGTCTTGGCATCCATTTGGAAAAACAGGCCGTGAGTTCAGGAACAAGCAAAACTAAGAGAAATTTCTCATGACTGATGCCTAAGCCTTCAGCGTAAGCCTTGGTCCAAGGTGCGAATCGCGCTTTCCAAGACTTGGAATTCTTAAACATCGACTCGGCCAAAAAGCGTAAGCTAGAATCAAGCGAGTTCCATGGTGTTTTTATCAGGTTTTCAGTGTGACGTAGGGAAAGCTTAGCCGCTTCAGCGTCTTTAAGCCCTAATTGGTAAAAATTTTCATCACTATCACCGATTAAATCAATGAAAGGGATTGAATCTGATGATTTCAATACTTTCTTCCCATAGTTGATAATAAAGGAGGTCGTATGAACATTTTAAACATCACTTTAGGTGAGAGCAATGATCTTATAACGGCGTCCATCCTTGCCTTAGCTTGTTTTAGAGTGTGGCTTGAAATTATGGGATTCGATTTCAATCGTCTGCCTTTAACAAAGCGTCTGGGTCAACAAATCCAAGGTAGTGGTCAGCGTATTCATCGTTTTGGGCTTTGGATGAGTATTGGTACTATTATCTTCACAGCACCTAGTTTTCTCTTATCATAATCCGTATGGCATAAACCTTGCTCTATAAACTCTCAAATAATTAAGTCCGTTAAATAACGAACGATTTGGAGTTTATTGTGTTTAAAAAGAAGACACTTGTCGCAGCTTTTGTCACTTTCTTAAGCTTTGCTTCACTTGCTCAGCAAACAGCGCCGCAAGTCCTTGCTTATGAACCAGAAAGTGAAATCCCACATGCTATCGGAGTTTATATAACTCATCGAGGGCAAGATAAAATTTTTAATGGGCTGCCAGCTTTAATGAATAGCAATGGCCTATCTGTATCTCAAGCCTATTTTCATAAACAACATGTAGAGATGGAGGAAAAGTCATTAGAAGATATGCTTCCTCCATCAGGCGCTCTTCGTGATGCCGCTCTACAAATCAAGCAAACATTACAGCGATTCTTGATGGGCTTAGATTTTAATAAGCATAAATTTGCCGTTGATCTCGAAGGCATTGATGTCAACATTGACTGGCAAGATATTCATATCGAGCTTGATCGTCTTTCTAAAATGGCAGGTAAATTACAATTAAAACTTGTTCTTGAAACAAAAGGCCTTGACCTAAATGTAGCAAAAATAAGAGCACAAGATCTTAATAATGATTTTTTAGGTCAAGTTGGTGTTGATAAATTTTCACTTTATCTTGATCAAGAATCAAAACCACTTCGAATTGAAGTTCCATTGAGTTTGATTAATAAGCCTGGTCATAATGGTCCAGAGTTAGTCATCGGTAGTCTTAAGTCAAATATTGATGAGATTGCATTAGGAGCTAATTTTGAAGGTGGCATTATCCTTCCTGAAATCGAAATTAGAATTAATGGTAGGGTGATTAGCGCCAATTATTCTGAACTTGAAAATATGCTTAAACAAAATGAAGAGAAAATTGTTCAGGCGATTAAAGGTAGTATGAATGGTTGGATGAATGATGACGCCGCTGTCATGATGAATGAAATGATCGGAGAAAAAACATCAGAAGGCTTATTTAAAGAAGTGAACGTGATGGATCCTGCTGGTGCCCCGCTGGATCAAATCGTAGCACCTTTTCAATGGGGTATTAAGCTTAAAAAATATAACTTTGTTAAAGATAGTCTTCATTTAACTCTTGATGGATATTTTAAAGATTCAGTTAAAGGAGCGACAAGTTTTTCAACTGATTTACAAGCAACTCGTGAACCGCTTGAACACCGCGTTTCTGAAAATCATGACTTTGTCTTATCAATAAACCAAGGCTTTATTAATAGGATCGTGCAGTTAAGCTATAATCGTGGTTACTTTAATTCGTTTGAAACCGATGACGGTGAAAGCTATATCATCTCCAAAATCCCAGAATTTAAACTTAAAAATGCAGATGCTTCGACACCTTCTCGAATGTCAGTAGAGCTTGAGTATACGGTGACTGGAGTCGGTGCCAGTTTAGTCAACAACCCTATTAGAATTAATTTCGATATGTTTTTAGACTTTCCTGTTGAAGATGGAAAAATTAAAATTATAGCGACAGATATTGATATGGATTCCGTCCATGTTGATAAGAAGTATATCAAAAGATTTTTAGGTTTAATGTCTTGGTCTGGCGTTGTTATGCCACAAGTTCGAAAGCGCTTTAAAGCAGCTCAAAATGATGTACGAGGAATGGTTTTGGCAGATGAATTTCCAATTCCGGATTCAATGGCCGGTATACCATTTAACGTTGTTGATACAGAAGTGGACCCTAACGGCCATTTAATGATTAATATTGATACTCAAATCCAATAAGGGGGACAGTATGAAATTGATGTCTCATATTTATAAATTTTTTACCATTTTAATAATACTATCTTCAGTTCAGGTTTTTGCAGACTCTGCAACTGTTGTTGATGGGTTCCAAGTTAATGGGCTGGATATGTTTAAAGGTAAACGAATAAGTGTTTATTATGTTTCAGCAAGGCCAGCTACACTTGAAACTCCAGGTCAAATCGCGAAGGTTCGAAAAGTGATGAAAGGACCATTAACATTTTCTATAAGTCAAAATGGAAGTGTTAGCATTCCCGAAGTTCTTGTCCCACGCGATGGCTGGACAAATTTCAATCACGTGATTTTTGTGATCCATGGTCAAGCTAAGCATGCGCTTAGAAACGTTGATGGAACTTACCCTGATATTCTAGATACTGAAAATGAAGTGCCAGTTAAAACTGAAAATGCCGATTACCTTTATCGCAAATCTGTGATTTATGACGCTGCTACTTTCTCTGGTAGTCTAAAACTATTTTAAACGCTTAGTTGCGGGGCAGACTCGATGACGGGTTTGCCCTCATATAACTCAATGAGATCCATTCTTGAACGGCAAAAGTCCGGCAGCACTAACTTGTCTTCACTAAATTGTTTTCGAATATAGATAGTCAATTTGGGTTTGGTGCGACCTTGTCTTCTTTCTAATTGATTTTGCAGCTGATAAATTTTATCTAAAAAATTTGCGTCCTGTCTTTTGGAGAGTTGAAAGGCATCATTTTCTTTAAGCTCCCGCCATAACTGCCATGGTTTTTGATCACCTAACAGAATCATCGCCAGCGTTAAATAAATAACGGGATCACTTTCAAAATTATCACCCATGAGAACTAACTCATCGGGAAGGCCCGTCATTCCTAGAATATCTAAAAGGTGATTGAGTTTATAAAGACCTTGGACTTTTAAATCCTTGGGAGTTAAATCACCATCAAGAAACGAAAGCACTTTTCTATAGTCTTTTAAAAAAATTCCTGCCGTGTAAATTTGATGCTGATAGAGCCAATCTCGCATGGCTTCTTCATAAAAATGCGGAGAAGCGGAAAGGATAAAAGGGTTAAAGCCATCCTTTAATTTTTCATGAAGTATTTCTAAACTTTGAGTCAGTGTTGGAAAGAACTGTAGAGGCTTGGTGAGGGAGCGATAAAGCTCTCGCGTTGTTGAATAACGAGTATCAACTAATGTTTTATCAAAGTCGCAAATAATAATTTTACGTGGATTTGGAATTCTTAGTGGTAAGGCCGTACCAAGCTGTAATTCAAGACCTTCTTGTTTGCTTACTTCATAAATTTGAAATGCTTCAATTTTTCGTGTTTCACTAGTCAAAGGGATTTTAAATCGAAAATCTCCCAAAACATCTGAATCGTAAATTTTTGTGAATACGACTTCTTGTTTATTAGTTAAGCCCACCAGTTTCATCTTAAACTCATAAGAGCGCAGTAAACGTAGGGCCTGAATTGGAAGTCTGGCATCTTGATCATCAGTTAGGTTTTGATGACTAAATTGTTTTGTGATGGGATTTTCTCTCATCGTGATGGCCGCACGAACGCTTATCCACTCATCAGTGATAACACTTAGAAAATTAAGAAGGTGAGGTCTTTTCATCATCTATTCCTTAACGTTATGATAGATAAGTATTTATCATTTTACGATGTTTTCTTCTCAAGGTGCCTTAATGCAGAAAGTCCATATTGAATTATTAGGTGAAGTTAGTGTTTATTTCGGTCTAGGAATTGAAATTGTTACGGCTTTCGTCCTTGGTGGTTTGATTGGTTATGACCGAGAAAAGAAGATGAAGGCTGCTGGTATCAAAACAAATATGCTTATTTGTATCGGCGCAACTCTCTATACAGCTGTTTCTTTGCTGGTAAGAAATGATGCTGCGGGCTATGTTGATGCTTCAAGAATTCCGGCCCAAATTGTAAGCGGGATTGGTTTTCTTGGTGCTGGAGCGATTATTCAAGGTCGTGGCGGGGTCGTTGGCTTAACCACGGCTGCTACCATTTGGGTTGTCGCAGCAATTGGCGTGACTATTGGTTCTGGATATCCACTCATTGCAGCCATTTTTACTGTCACAAGTCTTATTGTCTTAAAGCTTTTAGGCCCCATTTATAAACTCTTTGAGATGGAGCGCGATAACTGCCATTACCGTCTTGAAGTTCTCTCTAAAGGTCGAGTCACTGAAAGTGTAAAAGAGCTCATTTTAAATGAAACAAATACCATAGAACAAATTAGTGAAGAGATTATCGACATTGAAAACAATGAAAGAATTTTAACCATTTATCTGACTGTTCATCCTAGAAAAATTCGTGAACTCGTCGATTCGATTAATACAATTATTCAGGTGGAAAAAGTCCACTTTCATTTATCAGAGTTCCATGCGGATGTGATAGACCCTTAAGCCTTAGCGATACGATAGGTGAGGACACCGTCTTCATATTTTTTAGTGATTTCTTTTGGATTAACAAGATCTGTAACTTGAAATTCTTTACTAAAACTTTCTGAACGTCGATTCTCGCTGACTTTACCTGCTTCAGCTTCAACTCTATCAGTGAAACGACGACTTATTGTAATTTTCATTTTACGATCATGGCCGGTAAAGACGACATTCTCAGCTTCATGTTCAGGAATATTGATATGAACAAGGTAGCTGTCTGGCTTATCTTCAAGCTTATGTTCAATCTCTTTAAGGTTATAAAACGGATCATCAACCTTGGCCAAGGTTGCATCACGCTTTTTAGCATAGTCACTACTTAAGGCCTTAAGCTGAGTTCTTAACTGTTCTTCCGTTCTTGAAATGACTTGCTCATGTTGCGCTTGAAGTGCCGTAAACTTTTCTTCAAACTGTGCTCGCTTTGATGAAAGCAACTGATTGTAATGATCTTCAGTTGTTTTCAATTCTTTTTTATAGGCTAAGTCTTTGTTCGTTTTATCCGCAGTATTTAAACGAGAAAGTTGTCTCGAATTTCTAGCAAATTCCATTTTTAAATTATCGAGCTGTTGTTTATGCTCAATATCTTTTGTACCTAACTGTAAACTTTGCTCTCTAGAGCGATCAGCCAGAGTAGAGTCGTAGAGTCTTGTTTGCGTGTCCGCTTTCTTTTTAGTTTGATAGGCAATATCTTGTATTTCAAAATCACTTTGTTGTTGAATTTCTGCTACTGATTTATTGGTTGAATCTTTAATCGATCTTGTTTTTTCAAGTCCATCTTGAATAATTCGATCTTGATCAATAGCATTGAGCGCCATGGTGGCATCTTTATCAAGCTTTTTTTGTTCGGCCAGAATCGCTCTTTCTTTTTGAATACGTTCAGAGTCCGCTTTGAATGATTTTTGAATATCCTCAAGGCGTGAAGTTTTATTATCGACAGCTTCTAGAATTTCTTGTTGATTAATGTCTTTGATTTCGATGACGTCTTTTTGACCTAATACTCTCTCATCTTCTTTCTTCATATCGTAGATTTTTTTAACATCTTCAATCTCACGCTCTTTTGCTGCAACCAAATTTCTTTGATTCGTCAGCATTGTCTTAAGCTTGGTTGATTGAGGATTCTCGACTTTCACTACTTTTTCACCTCGGCCGAAGCCATTTCTTTTTCTTGAGCAATCGATCGTTCAGCTGGTCCTAGGCAATAGTCCTTCATGCCACCTGTATGACCTTGGCAGGTCCATGAGCGCATTAAATCAATAGCTATTGAAGTTTCCCCGCCATGATAAGAGAGGTAGGAAACAGGATCGAGTGTCGAAGTTACAATATGTGGTTTCGCTTGATATTCACCTGGAAATCTCGACATAACCTGATACTGATAGACGCGGTACTCGGCCATCAATGATAGTGGTGTTAAAAGTAGGATTAATAAAACTCTTAGAGTTTTCATTAATGTAGCTCCGGTGCATTATCAAGAATTCTATGTTCAACAGCGCTCATAAAAGCGCGAATGAACGTGCGACGATCATCTTCACTTAAAGAAAAAAGAACAGTTCTTTTTCTTTCAAAACTTTTTTGATGAGCAATTCTTTTAAGAATCGACTTCACTTTACCTTTTTCATTAATTGTAAGAGCTTTTAAGCGCGCTCCTGAAGTAGAAATCGTTCCCAACCAATCTCGATCAAAGAGAGGGTAGTGACCTTGAGTACCCCATTCAATAAGAGATTTCATGGTGGTATCAGGTATTCGTTTGAATAGTTCCAAAGGGTTCCTCCCAAAGATGGCATGATCCATCCTAGATCACGTTCTACTATAGTATCTTGGATAGGGTGCCCTATAGCAGAGGGCAAGGCTTTCCAGTCAGGTAATTATTTTACGGACTTATTTACTCGGTTTTAACAAAGGTTGATCTTAGCCTCTAGCTTATGGTTAAATAGATATAACTACGGAGTTATGAAGACTCCATCTCTGACATAGGATTTGTCATGAAAAAGAACCTGCTTCTATTTTTTACACTATTTCTCATTTCAAAATATTCTTTTGCTTTAGTCGACTATACCGAATCATCGCCTGAGCCCGCTCCTGCGCCGACTAAAATAAAAAGAATTGCACCTCCATCATCAACGAATACATCGGTTGCTTCTAGCAGCAGTTTGGTGAGCAGATCAGGCCCTTCTGGCATGTTTGAACTAGCAGCTAATTATGGAATGATTGATGCTCAAGTTGGGGATCAGTCTGGAAAAGTTAACGTCACAAGTTTTCAAGCCCATTTTGAAACATCCTACAATATTTGGTTAGATGCTGCTTGGTCGATGGGATCGTTTGATTCAAATAGCACTATTGGTGAGGGATCTTCTCAAAAAGGTAATCCACAGGTCATCTTAGGCGTAAATTGGCTTGAGTTTGGTGGTGGAGCTGATAGAGCATCAATGGACTTTATTGGTGGCGCTAATATCGGTCAGAAAAACTCAGGTTTTGGAACAAGTCGAACAGATAAGATTGTCGGTGTCGAGACCGCCAAAAGATTTGGAACTTTTGTTTTCGGACTAGGTTACAGAGTTTGGCTTACTGGTAATCCTTCACAAGAGAGTGAACTGAGTATTGGAAATATTCAGCGACTTAATGCTTCTCTTGGATGGATGGTTTCACCTGATATTCGTTTTGCAGTTGAAGCTGCAACAGTTAGTATTGGATCGGGCGAAGGTGACAATGCTTTAAGCGAGAAGATCTCATTTGGAACAGTCTCTCCATCTTTACAGTTAACAATTTCTCCTATGGTTTCATTGGATTTAGGAGCTGTCTTTAGATCAAAACGTTTAAAAGATGAAAATCTTCTCAATGCCAGACTTTGGAATTTGCCTGGAAGCTATGGTAATAAGATCTACGCAGGTCTTAATTTCTCTTTATAGTTAGGCGGATTGGTTGAATCGTTCAGTCTATTTTTGTAATCATTGTAAAAAGGCACTTCTCGATGTTGAAGAGCTTTTATTTGTTGAAGAAAGTTCTGCCCGAAGCTTTTGCAGCGAAGATTGTATTGAAAAATACTATCAGCCAATTGTTTCTTGGTATGAAAACCTTGAGCGTGAAACACGAGTAGAGCTAAAGGTAGCAGATGAGGATTGTCGCTCTCTCATCAGCGATCCTAATTTGATGGATAAAGCACTTACAAAACCTGATGAAATCTGGCGCTATGAAAATGAAATAGGTGAAGATCACTTTATTTTTATAAAAACATTTTCGCCAGAAAGACCATTTCATGTCGTAATCATGTGTCACCTTTTTGAGCGCCAACCAAGTTTTATTTTACTAGCAACAGCGACCAGAAGTCCCAAGCTTTTAGATAAGTTTAGGGGCGGCGAAAAAATAACTAATCCTGATGAATTTATTGCCAGAGATGATCTTCCAGCAGGGGCCATCGATCTAGAGTTAGAGCAAGAATCATTAAATGCTATTGAAGCTAAGAAATCAGCCTTTCTTGCCAGACTGCTGCAGGATCGAATTGCTGCTGATATTCCTTTTGAGCAATTTGATCTTTATGAAAAGTATTTTAAAACAACGCTTGAAGATCCAGATGAAATTTATGCAGATGAAGATGATGAAGGCGATCAGATTTTTAATTATATCAAAGCTTATCAACAAAATGGGGTGAGCTTTTATTACTTCATTATTTGTGTCGAGCTAGAAAAAGAAGATGATGGCCAAGCTCAAACTCGAAAGATTATCCCGCTAATTGCTTTTCCAACGCTTGATGGAGAGCTTTATAAAATCTATAAGTCCGGAACTTTAGTTTCTGGAAACCTAAAGAATTAAAACTCTTTATAGGTATAAGCTCCAACTGATTTAAAGGCATCACAATATCCACCGTAACCGTATTGAGCTAGGTACTGCGAACAGAAAACATAAGCATCAGGCGATAGTGCATTTTGATTGAATGGGTAAGGGTAGAAGTGAACTTCATCTTTCATAATCATGACACTATTAAGAGGAAGCTGAGAGTAGTTTGGACGGTTTTTAACCATCGTTACTTTATAAACTCTTTTATTATCATTTAAAACCAAACATCTCGGCTCTCCAATATAAACAGACTGTCCACCTGATGCTGAAGTTGGAATTAAACACACTTGAACGTTAGTAATTGGATTTTTGACCTGGATATAAAGATCAAGTTCATTGCTTGTACTCTTACAAACAGTATAAGAGCCTATGTGAGCACTATTTGACATAAAGCCATTAAGCCCATCTGGGGCCCAAGAGCAATGATCAATCTCTGGTGGAATAGTCACAGTGGTACCACCACCTCCAGAGCCATTACCTGTGTTATCAATAATAATTTCTCCATCAGTTTGATTGCCACCAGTTGTTGATGTGGAGCTACTAAAAGGAGAGTAGTCATAGCGACTCTTTCTAGTACTACGCTGAGAATCACATGACGTTAAAATCATGAGTATTGATAAAAATGTTAATGGTAAGATCTTCATCTTCGGCTCCAATTTCATTCCGATTCAATGGCTTATCGTTTTAAAGGCCAATAAAGTTGAGTATTTTCTTAATATCTGCTGTAAGTGTCCGATATGGTGTACATGAAACGGATTATTATTCCTTCTCTTTTGGTCATTGCCCTCATTATGACCGCCGGCTTGCTGGCGTTCATGCCGTATCATTTCTATTATGTTTCGATTGAAAATGGACTTAATTCTAGATTTTTGCAAACGCAGAAAGTTGAAGCTCAGCTTTTATACTCAGTTCCATTTGATCTAAAGAAAATTGATATGGTCAGCACCGACAGCTTAACTCGTTGGCGTAATTTTCATGTCGGTGATTATATTGTTTCTATGCCAGTCAGGCATCCTTACTTTTTACTCATCCCTAATATAAGTATAGATGAATCTAAAAGACCTATTATTGCTTGGGATATCAAGAATCAAAACCTGCAAATAGAAATAGGTATCAAGCTTTTAAAGCCTACGACTTATACCTACCCATTTGAAAATAATCTTTTATTTAATTTACCTATTTTTAAAAACTCATTACTAGCAGTTCCAAGTGAGCAAATTTGGAGAGATTTATTTACTCTCGACTTACGATTGCCGACAATGAACGCCCTTGGTTTTGTTGGTTGGATCAAAGAATTATTGGTCATTAAATACACTGATCTTGCCTATAAGCTATTCATTCTTAAAGCAAGACAACTCCTCTTTCCGCCTAATGCTATCAACATAAGTTATGATGAATCAAAGCAAATGGGAGTTGTCGAAGTTAAGCCCGCAGGTGATAAACTGGTGGTTGATAATTATAAAGTCGAGCAGACTTTCTTATTAAGAGAAGGTTTAATGCAGCGACTGGAACTAACGACGAAACGCTACAGCTCGATCGCCCAATCTTATCGAACTCGTTTTTTTGATTCTCTTGAGTGGGAGGCGAGCAATCCTGATGAAACGATTAGGCTGTATGGTGAATTTAATAAGCTGACGTTTGATAGAAAAATTGATCAAGAGGGTATGACCTATCTTTTTGCAGGTTGGAGTCATGTGCCTAAAGAAGAAGAATTTCTAAGGACCATGATTCAATTTTTAGAACGAGGCAAGAAAAATAAGGTTCACTTAGATAGCTTATACGAGTATGGCTATAATGTTTTTGGAACGAGTTTTTCAGGTTTAAAAGAGAGTTTAAGAGAAACTGAAGAGCGAAAGTTAGAGCGAAAAATATCTGAAGAATTTAAAAGTGAGCTTAGTGATGCCGAAAAAGCTCAAGTGGTCGCACCTGACGGCAATTTTCAAAACGCTGAAGATAAGGTGAATTATTTCTTGAAAAAAGCTAAAGAAGAAGGCTCAAAGCAGGGATCGACGATCTTGGTCGATTAAATTTTATAAGTAACTCCGGCCCAAACATTAGCTCCATTGAAAGATTCAAAAGCTCCAATGCTGCCATCTTCAAGTTGAACATCTCCAATACTTCCAACGTTGTACTTTCTAATTTCTACACCGCCAATAATTCCAAATTTTGAAAAAGGAAAGAGTTTTGCTTGTCCGCCAATCAGATAGCCGAACATAGTTCCTCTGGATTCAGTAGAGCTAAAGGAGTTTTGCAGTCGAGCATCACCAGTGCCGATAACGCCAAAGACAGCATCAAGAGAGACAAGGCTA
The DNA here is from genome assembly GCA_002787775.1 of Bdellovibrionales bacterium CG12_big_fil_rev_8_21_14_0_65_38_15. Lineage (GTDB taxonomy): Bacteria > Bdellovibrionota > Bacteriovoracia > Bacteriovoracales > Bacteriovoracaceae > UBA4207. Next base: position 27,364 of record PCUW01000034.1, on the reverse strand, counting down.
AATCTCGCTATTGAATATTGAAACTTTGCTTCAACCATCAAACTCTTAAAAGCAAAGTTGTCTGATTCAGCACTGATATAATTAAGCCCAACCGCCCAAGAGTAGTTTCGAAGCTCTGGCCTGTGTTCAAAACCAATACCAAATTGAGAAATTGTATTCTCACTGCTTTGTGGATCTAGTTCTTGCCAAGCTGAACCTGTCGCCATATTTCCCATATGTAAGACCATATGATTGTTTTCACTAAAATTATCTTCAAAGTTTTGCTCCTCAAATAACACTTCGTGATCGGTGACTTTAGGCGCAATATAGTTTCCGCCTTCGTCACTAATTTCTTGTGCCAATCGCACATCCAATTTTTTAATATAAGCAATTCGACCCGAAACGACAGTTGAGAGGACTGTCCCATTTTTTCTAGCAATCTCTCCAACTTTAATTTTCTTGCCTTTTTTGACGTAGCCTATGCCCACAGAAAGGTCCATATCGCTATAAATGATGGCCTGATCAGACACAATATAGGCCAGATCAGCGCTCAAGACGTTGGAACTAAGAACTAGGCATAAAAGAGTAAAAATAAGCTTCATAAATCTATTATAACTATAGGCCGAATTTTTTACACCCCCTTGTCGCATTTAGGCGGAATATGCCATGTTTCATCAAAATTAGAGGTGATAGCATGAAATTTCCAGGACGCAGGAAAACCAAACATTATTTTCCAGTGCAGAGTGAATCTAGGATCTCTCTAGAATGGGACCTTGATGCGGCCGATGAAATCTATATTGTTGGCATTGATCAGCTGATCGTCGATGTCGAAGCAGAAGTCGAGGACGCCGTCTTGATCGAGGCTGAGCTCAATAAAGGTGAATCAGTGGTCCTACCAGATCAAACGATGGAAGCCTTAACGTTAGAACTTCGAAATAAAAATAAAATTCTAGGTGTCTACGCTGGGGGATCAATTGGAAATACCCTGCATAATTACTCCGTTTTAAGTGATGATCGATCCATTGCTTTAGGAACTATTTCTAAAAATATGAGTGTCGGTGATGATGCCTTTAAATATATCTGTACCACTAACTCGCATGTGGACTTCTCGTATCTCAAACCTGTCGAAGGCCCAATGGCCAGAGCACTTTGTTTGATCACGCCTGATCGTGAACGCACCTTTGCTATTGCTAAAGGTATAATGAATGACTTAACGGCTGATGCTATCCCTGATGAGGTAATAGAAAAATCAGCTGCACTAATGATTTCAACTTATCTTCTTCGCGATGAAAATGCGCCGATGTTTAAGGCAACACTTCATGCAGTAAAGGTGGCTAAGAAAGCTGGAGTTCCAGTTATTTTATCACTAGGAACTAGCGGTATTGTTCGCGAGAGACAGGACTTTCTAAGAAGTTTCTTGCGCGATTACGTCACTGTCGCGGCCATGAATGAAGTTGAAGCTTCTGCATTAACAGGTGAGGAAGATCCTTTATTAAATTGTGAAAAGCTTCTTGATTATGTTGATCTTGCTCTTTTAACAGTTGGCCCAAGAGGTCTGTACTTGGCCGGCTTTAGTGATGAGGAGTACTTAAGAGAAACAAAAGATATGATTCATAGTAAGTCGATTGGCGAATATAACAAGTATGAGTATTCAAGAGCGATGAAGTTAGCCGATTGCACCAAACCGGTGAAGATTTACAGCCATATTAATCCGTATATGGGTGGCCCAGGTAAAGTAATTTCAACTAATGGAGCAGGGGACGCGGCATTAGCTGCGCTGCTTCATGATATGGCAGCGAATCAATACCACCGTCGTCTGATTCCAAAGTCACCCAAACATGGCTCTTCATTTTTGACTTATTCGTCCTTTCACCAGGTTGCCAAGTACGCTAATAGAGTCAGCTTTGAAGTGTTGCGTCAAAACTCGCCTCGTCTAAGTCGTGGCTTACCCGAACGAGAAGACTCCCTTGAAGAAGCATACTGGGCACGCTAAGCTAATTTTATTCACGATAGTTGATAGAAATATTTTTATACACCACAAGGAGTTTTATGAAGGCTTTATTTTTGATGATTACGCTTTTAGCTTCAAGTTTCGCTTTCTCTGCAGATCGCGTTATTGAGCTAGGATCTAAGAAAGTTATCGTTGGTCAACTTGCACAAGACCGCGGCGCAGCTGCTCAAGCAACTCTTGAAGTTGTTCGTACAACAGCTACACCTGATCTAGTTGAACTTGTTTTTAATTTCAAACAAGGTGACTACGTTTGTACTGAATATAGAACTCGTACAGTTTTTGAGCCAGGTTATTACCGTGTTGTTTGCAGCACTGATCGCCAAGGTCGTCAGTACTGTCGTCGTATCTACACTGGTGGTTACTACCGCACATATCAAGAATGTGTACGTAACGAATACCGTCTATTTGATGATGCACGCGTTCTTAAACTTAACTTCAAAAAAGCTGCTCAGTTAAATGCAGGTGAGCGTGAAACTTTCACAATCGATTTCTCTCAACGTGGAATTGATTCTTCACGTTTTAACTATTCTGCAACTAGCAGAGACGCTGCAGCTTCATACGATATCAAGTTCAGCACATTCCTAAGAAAAGATACTTTCTTCTTTAAAGCAAAATAATAGCGCTTTAATAAAGATTGAGACCTGAGGGCCAGCGTAAGCTGGCCTTTTTATTAGGGTCTGTCTAAAGATTAGACGGCCTATGAAATTACTACTGAGTTGTCTTTCTTGGTCTTAGAAATTGATAAAATCAAAAGAAAAGCCCAGGACTCATATGAAAAAGATAATCTTTATTTGCTGCTTCCTTTTAAGTACTACCGCTTTTACAAAAGACATTCATGAAGGAATGAAAGTAAAGCTAAGAAACGATATGGATTTTCTTTTTGTTGATCATGCCGGAGTTTTAAATATTATCGATCTTTTTTCTAACAAAGTAACTCTTGCTGCAGATGAAGAGTTTGAAGTTGTTAGCATTAGAGCATCAAATGTTCACTCTGAGCTCATCCAAGGACGAATGATTCGTAGCTGTTCAAGGTCCATTGATTTGAAAATTACTGACTGTAGACTAGCGAATGATCTCTTTATGCAACAAATTATCGAATTTGGTTCACCACACGTAGAGCTTGATCTTATTACAAAAAATGATAGTTGCTTGGTTCGCTTTCAAGAAAGGTTATCAGTATTTTGTGATTCAAAAGAAACAATTGTTAAAGATTCTAGATTTTTTAAGTTTTTTAAATAAGTTTTAAAGATTCTTCAAGGTTTGAACTTTGAGTAAGACTTCTTCCCATCACTAGAAAATGTGCACCTCTCTCAATCGCCTGAGTCGGAGTGAAAACACTTTTTTGATCCTGTGTCTTGCCGCTTTGAATTTCATGTTCAAAACGAATACCTGGAACCATGGTGATAAGATCTTTATTTTTAATCAGCTCAAGTTCAGCACCTGAACACACAAGTCCTAGTTTATGATTTTTTTCGATCAAGGAGAGTAGTCGTAAAAAACTCTCTTTTCGCTTGGTTTGGTAAACGCTTGCCGTTTCTTGATCATCAAGAGACGTCAGAATCGTTACAGCTAAAACTGTTGCCTGTGGAATGGCCGCTGCTGCTGCTTCAACCGCTGCAGACATCATGGCTTCTCCTCCACTTGCATGGATTGTTAGAAAACGAATCGGAAGACCGCTTAGTCCATGAATTGCTTTGGCAACTGTATTGGGAATATCGTGAAGTTTAAGATCTAGAAAAATATCACCTTCAAAATGTTCGTTGGCCTTCATGATAAAATCTTTTCCAAACTGCAGATACATCTCTAAGCCAATCTTAATTCCACCAACCTTTGCTGAAAGTTTTGGAAGAAGTTCAAAAACTTGAGCTTGAGTCATATTATCAAGGGCAACGAATACTTTTTTAGAGGTACTCATTGATGCAGCTCCTGCAAAGACATCGGCGAAAGTCCTTGCGTTTTAGTTGCAACCTCAAGTAGGGCACAAAGAACCATTTCGACATTTTCAGCACGCGTAAAGCACGGGGCTCCATGCTGAATAGCGGTGTTTCTAATGTTTTCGCCATCAAGCTTAGAGTCACCTTTGTTGGTTGGGGTATTAAGAACGAGTACGATATCGTCCTGTCTTAAAGCATCGAGAATGGTAAAGCCAGGATCGCCGAGCTTACCAACCTCTTCGCAGTCAAATCCTTGAGCCGAAATATGTTTCTTCGTGCCGCTCGTGGCGCAAAAAGTGTAACCCACTTCCTTTAGTGATCCTAAAAATGGAGTAATGATATCCTTGCTATCTTCAGCTAGTGAAATAAGGATTTTTCCCGTACGACGAAGCCATGGGTAATTGCCTAAATAACTTTTTAAGATCGCCGATTCAAGATGACGATCGACTCCCATCGTCTCACCGGTTGATCTCATCTTAGGGCCAAGCACAACATCATCTTTCAAGAAACGATCAAAAGGGAATGTTGATTGTTTCACTGAATAGAAAGCCGAATCTTTTAGCTTGAAGCTAGAGATGTCTTTACCAAGCATCGCCTCAGTTGCCACCTGTGGAAGTGAAAGATGATAAGCCTTTGATAAGAATGGCAACGTACGTGAACCGCGTGGGTTAGCTTCGATACAATAAATTTGATTATTAGTGGTTGCGAACTGAAAGTTCACAGGACCGATAATATTAAGTTTATGGGCCAGATCAAAAGAAATCTCCTTCATCTTCGCTGCCATCTCTTTTGTAATCTTAACTGGAGGAGAAATCATTCCTGAATCTCCTGAGTGTACACCGGCATGTTCAATATGCTCGCAAACAGTATAAGTAATATTACCGTGCATATCTCTTACTAAATCAACATCATACTCAAGCGCATTTTCTAGATACGTTTCAATTTGAAAAGTGGTGGAAGAATTTTTAAGACTTTCTTTTAAGGCGTCAGGTAAAAGTTCAATATCATCCAGCGAGTGGAAGATATACATACTTTCTCCTCCAATCACATAACTTGGTCTGATGATCACTGGCAGGCCTATCTCTACCATGGCGTTGACCATATTTTTAAAGCCAATGACTTCTTTAGACTTGGTTAAGCTTAAAGAGGTTTGCTTGCAGATATCACTAAATCGTTTTCTGTCTTCAGTTAAGTCAATGGTCTCAAGGTTGGATCCCATGAATGGAAATTGCTTAAGTTCACCGCGAAAGCCATTTTCCATATGAGCTCTAACTTTAATTCCAGTCTGTCCCGAAAAACAGGCGATAACACCATCTGGATTTTCATGGGAGAAAATATCAAAAAGATCTTCGGAGTAGAGAGGGGCTAGATAGAGTCGATCCGAGCTATCATAATCGGTTGAGACAGTTTCGGGATTAGAGTTCACCATGATGGCACGATGTCCATTGGCCTGAAGTTGTTGACACGCTTTCACACATGAATAATCAAATTCAATCCCTTGGCCAATTCTATTAGGGCCACTGCCCATAATAATATAGCGTTTATCATCGCTAATTTTCTTTGCCTCACACGCGCGACCATAGGTTGCGTAGTAGTAAGGAGTTAAGGCATGAAACTCACCTGAACATGTATCCACCGCTTTAAAGGTTGGAACTGTCTTTGTTTCAATTCTCTTTTTTAGAACTTCTGCTTGAGTCGTGCGACTTAAAAGAGCGATAAATTTATCAGAGAAGCCAATTTTCTTTGCTTCAAGTAAAAGTCCGGCGTCAGAAATACTGGATTTTTGAGCAATAGTTTTTTCAGTTTCAACAATTAATTGGTTTTGTTCTAAAAACCAATGGGAGATTCTTGAGTTGGCAAATATTTGATCGACTGTTTGATTTCGTCTTTGGGCTTCAAGTGCTGTTAGCAGTGAGAGCTCCTGAGGCTTTTTCAGGCGGTGATTAAGATAGTCTACGTTTGTAATTAGTGGGCTTGTTTTTAGACGGTTGAGATGAGGAATCTCAAGTCCTAATTCAAGGGATCTAAGGGCTTTTAAAAAGGCTTCGTTAAAACTTCCACCAATCGCCAAGACTTCACCGACAGCTCTCATTTGCGGGCCTAGAAGCCGTGAGTAGCTTGGAAACTTTTCAAATGGAAAGACAGGTATTTTTAAAGCGACGTAGTCTTGAGTTGGCTCAAAGGCGACAGGTGAGGCTTTAGTGATATCATTTAAAATTTCTTTAAGGGTATATCCAACAGCAAGTAGAGCAGAGATCTTCGCAATAGGGTAACCAGTTGCCTTGGATGCTAGAGCAGAACTTCTAGAAACCCTTGGGTTCATCTCAATCACGACAATATCATCTTCGTCGTGGGGATTAACGGCAAACTGAACGTTGGCACCACCGGCAACAACCCCCATTCTTTTGGCAATCTTCAGCGACATTGTACGCATCTGTTGCATACAGCGATCACTAATCGTCATGGCCGGAGCTACAGTGATAGAATCACCTGTATGAACGCCACACGGATCTACGTTTTCAATCGAACAAATAATAACACCGTTGCCGGCACTATCAACCATGACTTCAAGCTCGACTTCTTTAAATCCAACGAGGGATTTTTCCATGGTGACTGGAAATTTAATATCAGACTCTAGAACTTCATGCAGCTCTTTTGAGTTATGGATGAGAGCAGCACCGCTTCCACCAAGGGCGAAGTCTCGGCGAATAATTAAGGGGTAGCCAACTTTGCTTTGGGCCATGAGTTCGGCATCATTTGCATTTTTGGCACTAAAGCGCTTTCCACCCTGGTAGCCCATTTGCTCAAGTTCTTTGGCAAAAAGGTTTCGATCTTCCGTCTTTTTAATGGTTTCAACATTGGCACCTAAAAGGGCAACACCATTTTTAGCTAAGTATTCGTCTTCTTCAAGCTCAATACAAATGTTCAAAGCGGTTTGCCCGCCCATTGTTGACAAGACTGCATCAACATTTTCTTTTTTAATAATTTTTTTAATAGTCTCTTTCGTAATCGGCTCGATATAAGTGGCGTAGGCCATATCTGGATCAGTCATGATCGTGGCCGGATTGGAGTTTAATAAAACAACATCGATGCCAATTTCACGAAGTGACTTACAAGCCTGTGTACCGGAGTAGTCGAACTCGCTTGCTTGACCAATCTTAATTGGACCTGAACCAATTAAGAGAATCTTTTTATAAGGCACATCTTTTTTGACTGTTTTTTGTAATTTCACTCGAGGCGCTAATTTATTCTTTTCAATAGGTTTTGTGAGTTCACCATTTAAAAACTGCTCGATCTCTTCAAAGAATATTAAAGCATCAGTTGGTCCTGGGTTTGCTTCGGGGTGAAATTGTACTGATTTAATTTGGTGATCACTACTGGCAATACCCTCAATCGATTGATCAAATAAAGAAGAGTAGGTAACGAGCCATTCTTTTTGATTCGCTTTTTCTTGACTGATTTTTTCGAAACTCTCGTCATCAATGGCATAACCATGGTTTTGACTGGTAATTAAAATAAGACCTGTCTGATGATCTAGGCATGGATGATTAATCCCTCGTTGTCCAAAAGGCAACTTGATTGTTTTAGCTCCAAGAGCCAAGCCTAAAAGCTGATGGCCTAAACAAATTCCTCGCATTGGAATAGTAGAAGATAACAACTCTTTAACAACTGAAATCTCAGCTTTATGGTTTTGTGGATCGCCTGGGCCATTAGATAAAAAGATTAATCTTGGCTTATAGCTTAGAACATCTTTGGCCGTTGTATTATAGGGAACGACCACTAATGGTTTTTTAAGCTTCTTAAGATTTTCGATAATAGCATTCTTGCAGCCGTAATCAATTAAGACGATAGGACTATCGCCAGCAGTGATGACTTCTGGCTTTGATCTTGAGACTTTTGAGAGCTCATCACAGATAAGCTTGGCTGATTCGAATTCTTGTTTTGTTGGAGTCACTTTCGAGGTTGTGATGACACTTTTGTGATTTGGATGATCGGTAAGATATTTCACCAACGCTCGGTTATCGATATCGCTTATGATTGGAATATTTAAATCTTCAAGAAAATCGTTGGCCGAAAAATGTCGACCAATAACAGAGCTGGCATGGACTCCCAAGCTTTGTCTGACTTTTTTATCGCTGGGGTAATTACCAACATGAGCGGCTGAAAAGATAATATGCTGACCTAAATAACTTGGATCCGTGATGGTTTCTTCGTAACCCGTCATGGCCGTTGTAAAAGCTGCTTCTCCCCAAACACCATTTTTAAGTTGGTCTTCTTGCCAGTCACACCATCCATGAAAGTGAACCCCATCTTCAAAATGAAGCCAGACTTTAGTTGTTTTTAATTTCTTAGCAAAAGTCACTTCACGCGATGTGTGTGTCATAGCGATCTCCAAAGAATAAATATGAATTTGTAGGGATGACTCCCTAAAGAAGTTAGAATTGAAAAATTATAGGCGAACAGGTTTGTGTCCAATTGTCTTATCACCATTTTCAAGCATGGCCATTAAAATTGCCATACGGGTATAAACTGAGTTGACCACTTGTTGGTAACCCAAAAAAAGTTCAGATTTTAAAACATCTCTAGCGATTTCAACTCCGATATTAGCTGGACCCGGATGAAGCACTGGAATCGCTTTATTGTGTTTTTTTAGTTTGGCTAAATTAATTCCAAAGTTTTGATTGTAGCTTTCATAGATTTTTGTATACTCTGGCGAGTTATGTCTCTCTTTTTGAATCCTTAGCATATACAAAATATCAGACTGAGCTATGGCTTCATCTAGATTAGTAACCAGTTCAACATTTTTGTCTTCATATAAATATTCTTTTGGTCCACATAAAATAACTTTGGCCCCAAATTGTGGCAACAATCGAACCAGTGAGTGAGTGACACGGGAATGTTTTGAGTCGCCTACGATCGTAACCGTTTTCCCATCAAGCTCTAGACCTTGATCGATGAGTGTAAACAAATCAAGCAGGGCTTGGGTTGGGTGTTCGTTAATACCATCGCCACCATTAATCAGTTTGATGGGTGGATTATTTTTAAATTCGCTAAATTGATTTGAAACTGATGTTCTAAGAACACAAATATCGACACCTTGATACCAAAGTGTCAGAAGTGTTTCTTCAATACTTTCACCTTTTTGAAGGGAGCTTTTTTCGGCATTAAAATCAACGTACATACACCCAAGTTTTTGGATCGCTAAGCCAAAGGAATGTTTCGTTCTTGTTGAGTGTTCTAAAAATGAAGTGGCAACAACGTATTTACGGTATGATTCGTAGGGAGCAAACTGTCGATCTTGAAAACGGATTTTGTTCTGTGCGCTGACAGTGAGAAGAGATCGAATTTGTTCTAACGTCAGGTCGTCGATACTTTCGAAAACCGAGGGGAACTTGTTCATATCGCCCATGGGTGCTAGGTTTTAATAAGCTTAGACTAAGAATCGCAGGATGAAAACAATCATCTTGCTTGGAAGTGGTGTGCAAGACTATCAGTTATTTGATACAGCGTCCCAGAATGAAGCTCTGATCAATGAGTTTAAGGGCAATCTCTTTGAGTATCTTGTCGGTCTTGAATTGGCCAAGTCAGCAGGCTGTGAAGCTCATTTTCTAAGTTCTATCCAATCAGATCTCACATTAAGACTTCGCTCCTATGAAGACTGGTTATGGCAAAACGATAGTGATTTGGCCGAGCAACTTCCTCGGTTAGCAAAAAGCTGTGCAGACTATTTTAAAAGTCATTACTCTGAGTCTTTTGAAAAAGTTCTTTTGGTGGGAAAAATTGCAGGTGGATCCCATGATCAAAGTGTTGGGGAAGCTGATTTACTCTTAATTGATCGCCATGAAAATACAACATCCATCAGTCTTAAGCTTTGTCGCACGGGCGCTTACGTTAATACTAAATCCGCAGGTATTCGAAGTTTCTTATCAAAATATTTTTCACTCTTACCAAACTCTGGGCTCACACAAGAAAGATTAAATTTAGTCCTAGATGAAAGTTTTAAAGAGCTTTCTCGTGAGCTGCATCGACGTCACGGACTTGAAGAAGAAGATCAGTTTAGTAAAAAGTGGATGGATGCCAATCTTCCTGTCCTGCCAGGAGCACTGAATGAGCTCGATCAGTCTTTGATGTTCGAGCATTACTTTAGAGTGATCTCAATTATTGCCGACTTTTTAAAAGATGCTTTCGAAAAGGATCAAGAACGATTTAATCGTTGTGTTGGCTCAATTCTTGGTTTTGCTAACAAAGATCAAATTCAAGTGATTTGTTATCACCGCGAAGTCAGTAAAAAGAAATACCAATGGAGTCACTGTGAATATACCGACTTTAGTGACCGCTTTGATCAATTGGCCTTAGGTCAGTTTCAATCTCCTAAAAAAAACCAAGCCTCTTTAAGCATTGAATATCCATTTGGTGATCTGCAAATTCGCGTGAAGCCTATGAATAAATTTACTGTGGCCGCCTTGAAAGTGAATTGTTCAGTTCGATCGAGAAACTAGCATTTCGTTCTTTCAATAACTTATAAGTATACATAATTACATCATCTCTTGAGATTTAGGTTGCAATGCGTTGTAATGTCGGCAATTCATTTTTAGGAGTTCGATTTATGATTCGTCGTGGTGCTTTGCTATCTGTTCTGTGTTTATCATTGAACACTTTTGCCAGCGATCCAATTGATCAAATGAGACAGGCGAGGGCAAGTATTACGCTGCCAACGCTCTCCATTCAAGATGCTCAATCCTTAAATGATATTTTTTCTAGAAACCTAAGAAAACCGGCCAGACCTGAATCATGTCCTATGATTTCTAAGCAGTATTCAGATATCGTGGCCAAAATTGCAAGCTTAAAAGCATTGTTTCGAGATAGCTGTGGTGAGGAAGATCCAACCAGATTAGATGAAATTTTTAATGGTGCCACGGCGATTCAAGGTGAGCTTGAAAACGCAGGTGTTACAACTGCTCCGGCCACACCGACAACTATTAATGGTCAACAAATTGGTGATGTTGTTCAAAATATTAATGATATTTTCCTAAGAGGAAAATGTAATTTTAGAGACAAAAGTTTCTTACAAAACTCTGCCGATGTTATCTTACGTTTTTCTCAGCTAGGACTCCTGGTACCTAATTCGAACGGATTAGTTTTGTCGGCTGGTGGTATAGCCATGTCTTCGATTTTAAATCTGATTCATTCATTATTTGAAAAACGATTTAACTTTGAAGATGCGGCCGATCGTCAAAGCTTTATTAAACTTAATTGTGCTTTCTACGACATTAGAAGTGATATCGAAAACTCGGGCTTTATGGATGTTGTAACTCAGGCCCATTTTGATGATGTCCAAAACCTAACACCTATTCGTACTCAACTTGATAATATCAATAAGGCCATCGCAGCCTCTCAAAAAAGCTTTCGCGAGTCTGTTGAAAAAGCTAAGGAAGTATATTTTGCTCAAAGCCTTGGTGACTCTGTAGAGTTTAAAAAATCACTGGCAGCGGCGATTGCAGCCTTATCAAGTGATTTAAGTGACGACGGTACAGGTCCTGCAAATACCAGAAAGCTTCAAGTTCTTTTGAGTATGGTTAATCTTCGCATTCAACTTGAAACTCAGATTAAAGATTTTATGAGTCGTGGTCTTTCCGAAGTCGCTTTCTTAGATACTATGGCGCTTGCAGAACTTGCCAAATATGATTCTGAAAGTCCTGAGTTCGCCACACTTTATGCGATGCCAGTTAAAGAGTACCGTGATGGTGTACGCTCAGTCTTACTTTTCCATCTTGAGCGTCTTGCAGCTAATGTTGAGAAATTAAGAACAGCAAAAAATGAACAATGGTTAGCGCTTGATCTTGATGGCAAAACAATCAAAGATTTTATCGCTGCCGCTGAAAAAAGTATGACGGATGCAATCACTGCGATTGGTGAAAACAACAAAAAAGCAACGATTGTTGCTGAGAAATTAAAAAGAATGACAAGCACACGTGACTTCACCGGCAGAGATGATGGTACTGAAAATATTGTTTCCATCCTGTCGGACTACGACAATATCGTTGAGCAGATCTATGGCAAATGGGGTGATGAGTTCTTAAAGTTTACAGCTGGCGGCTCATTAAAATCACTTAAAAACTTCAGAAAAGACTTCGATCAATTCTCTGATCAGCATCTTGATGATGGTAAAGTGATCGCTGCTCAAGATCTTACTGAACTTGAGCGTCTTCAATCATGTCAGAACGCCTTGCCGGCAAGACGTGAGTGGAAACTAGCCCAAAGCTTAGCTCAACAAGGACATGACTTTGTTGTAACCAATAAAGAACTTTTCCATACAGCAACGCCAAGACTCTTTTTGAGTTGGACAGGGGATCGTCCAGGTATTCATGGAATGCGCTCAAAGTTTGAGAGAATTCGCGAACACTTTATCTCAAGTGTTTGGGCACAGGAATTTCTTGCTGGTCGTCCAGTTGATTCTGATGCTATGCGCTTACTTGAGCGTCGTGATCGTCTAGGTCGCGCTATGGTAGAAGTCATTGGTGATCGCACTAAAGCCACTCGTATCCAAGAGCTTTTAGAAGCCTATAAATGTAACGATATTATAGTTACAGATTAATACTTGCACCTCCAATGGCAACCTCTTAAAATGAGGTCTGCTTTGGAGGTTTTGTGAGTCCACAAAAAAAGAAGATTCTGGTTTTTTCCCTTATCCTTGATGTCATTATTGTGGCCATCGTCGCATTTTATTTTCTAGCGATTCCTCATAAAGATATTGAAAAGCTTAAAGACGGATACGTCTCGATCAAGCTTGTTGATGGCAAAGCTCAATACACACAAGTTGATAAGAAACCAAAAAATTGGGTGCCTCTTAAAAATATCGCTAAGATTACACAACAAGCAATTGTTGTGAGTGAAGACTGGTCATTTTATGAGCATGAAGGTGTTGATTGGGCACAAATCCAAAAGGCTTTAGAAGATTCAATCAAAGACGGCAAAAAACCTCGTGGTGCTAGTACTATTACTCAGCAACTCGCAAAAAATCTCTATCTTTCACCTGACTATAGTTTTGTAAGAAAAGCACGTGAAGCAGTTATCGCTCACACCATGGATAGTAAGCTTTCTAAAGACAAGATTCTTGAAGTTTATTTAAACGTGGTTGAATTTGGTCCAGGTATCTACGGTATTGATGCTGCCTCAAAACATTATTTTAAAAAGTCAGCGAGTGAGCTTACAGCAAAAGAATCAGCTTTTTTAGCAATGATGTTACCAAGCCCGAATCGTTACTATCAGTCTTTTAAAGACAAAAAACTTTCTGAGTTTGCTGAAGAAACGATTGAATCGATCCTGGAGAAACTTCGTATCGCAAGATTTTTAACCAAAGAAAAGGTCGATGAAGAAAATGATAAATCATTAAGTTTTGAAAAAGATCAAAAACCATCTAAGTCTGATTCTTCTGAAGATAAACAAGAAGAAGAATTAAGTATTGAAGAGAAAATGAGACGCGCTGAAGATGGTGGTAGTGCTGACAATAAAAAACGTCGTAGAAAATCAAAACCTCGCGGTGACGGTAGTGCTGTTGAGAATGAATACCGAGTTGATCGTGAGCTAGAAATTGAAGATAATCCATCATTTGATGATGATGCTTTGATTGATCAAGTTGACGGTGTAGACGCCGAATACACTCTCGAATAGCCCATATTCTGGCACCGACTTTGCTTTATTAATCCCTAAGATTCATTAGAAAGTCTTAAAACTCATTTAAACGCTGTTTTAAGCTTTCTAGGCCGTCTACTTTTTTGACGGCCGTCGGGTTTTTAAGGCCAATGCCAGGGGGACTCATGCGCTATTTATTACCTTTCTTTATCTTTTTCTCGTTCATGTTGGGAGATACTCCTACGTTTGAGAGGATGAAGCTTGTTAATGAAAGGCTTCCTGCTCAGCAAACTCCAGGTGAGGATCAATCAGTTATTTTGAATGGCTCGCTTTCGCTTGAAAACCAAGAAGAAGTCGCTCGTGTTTTGTTTATGCTATCTCGAAATATTAGTGACGAATTCGCCATTGGTGACGGTCTAAGTATGGTGATGTACGTGATGAGGTTTATGGCGCAAATCGGTGAGTACGAGTTCGTGCAAAAAGACTTAAAAGCCTTAATCTCTTCTTTCGAAAATTTATTAGGTGAACCATTTGATCCTGAGGTTTGGATGGTCGTGGAACAAATTAGAAAGCTTCAATTTGTTCGACATAAAGGAAAATTAGCGGTTAAGATTTTTGCTCTTGATGAAGAAACTGGTGTGACAGTTATGATGAATACTCCTGGTGAGCCAGGTTCCGCTATGAAAGAAATTGAATTTGTTCGTCTTAAGCATGGATCGAGGATTTCATTTTCAGATGCAGAAGATCTTAAAGATCATTCAAAAGTTAAAGACCTAGTTAAAGATCGCTTTAAAATTTTAGGTTTTATTGGTCTTGTTGAAAAAGATATGAATTTGATTCATCCAAGACTCGTTGATGCGATTGATCTACATTTGCGCCGCGAAAAAGATGATCTGATTAAGCCGTTGTTTATCGATTTTGATGATGCGTTTGTCCGTGTCCATACATCTACACTGCTTAAAACGATTGATTTTAAATTTCAAGACGGAGTTTGTATTCCAGGTGCAAAAACGATTGAAGGATTGCCTGCTCCATCGTTTTTGTTAACGGCAAAATCAGGACTTTTAAAGCTTAAGACGACAATTGATCAATAGATCGGCAATAGACCTATAAAGTGGGAGAGGGTATCATTCTCCCACTATGACAAATAAAATTCGTGTTCTTTTTTCTGATACTCACAACCCTTGGTTTAACCTTGCCACTGAAGATTGGATCTTTCGTGATATGGATCCAACCACGGCCGTACTGTATCTATGGCGTAACCAAGAAACTGTTGTGATTGGTCGTTTTCAAAACCCGTGGATTGAATGCAATACCAAAAAAATGGAAGAAGATAATATTATTTTAAGTCGCAGACAAAGTGGCGGCGGTGCTGTTTATCATGATCTTGGAAATACCAATTTTACTTTTATGAATGGTAAAGAGGTTTACGATAAGCAAGTAAATAATAAAATTATCACCAATGCGATCAAGCGCTTTAATATCAACGCATATGCTAGTGGGCGAAATGATATTTTAGTTGATTTACCCGACGGGCCAAGGAAAATATCCGGCTCCGCTTTTAAAGAAACAAAAGATAGAAGTTTTCATCATGGCACTTTGCTGATCAAAGCTGATCTAGGAAAACTTTCTAATTATTTAAATCCAGATGAGAAAAAATTAGTTTCCAAAGGTGTAAAATCTGTACGTGCCAGAGTTTCCAATCTCACTGATTTTAATCCTTCGGTGACTCACGAGCAATTATGTGATTATATCGTTCGCGAGTTTTTTGATCATTATCAACAAGAATGTGAAATTGAGCATCTCGACGATGCTTGGTTAAAAACTATTGAGCCCCTTAATAAGTACTATGAAAGTTTAAAAGACTGGAAGTGGCGCTTTGGTGAAACTCCAAAGTTTAATCATCACCTTAGCGCACGCTTTGGTTGGGGTGGAATGGATTTGCATCTTGATGTACATAAAGGCGTTATTTTAAAAACCACTATCTTCTCAGATTCCCTGCACCCTGAAATGATTGAGTCTCTTGGCGCAGCATTTCAAGGCGTGAATTATACGGCCGTTGATGTTTCAAAAGTCATTGATGGAGTAGCGGTTGAGTTGCCTATGATTAGTGATTATTTAGTCGAGCTGCGTGATTGGATTATCACTCAGATCTCATAGCCATAAGCTCCTAGCTTCGCTACCATTATCGTCGATGGCAGCCGATGGACAAGAAGCCCCACATTCAACATTAGATTCAGATAATCCCGAATGGTATTTTGAACCTACCACATCCAAGAGAAAAGCTGCTTATGCTTTTTGGCGCGAATTTTTATCCAAACGATGGGGAATGTATTTTTTAGGATTAATTTCCGTTATCGTTACAAACCTTATGCAAGTTCTCAGCTCCAGAAGCATTGGGTGGTCGCTAGATTTTTTTACAAAAGACCCACTTCCAACATGGCTTGTAGGTACATCTCAAGAATCAACATTTATTCGATTATTGGTTTTCTTATTGGGTATCAGAATTATTGTTTTCTTCGGGCGATGGGGCTGGCGCATGACCTTTGCCAGACAAACACATTTCGCTTCTGCAAAACTTAAGAGCAAAATCTGGAAACATGCCAAATATTTTGATGAGCATGACCTTCAAACTATTTTTACTAAAGGCCCGATGATGAATGCGTCGACAAGCGACGTTTCATCAGCAAGATTTATTTTTGGTTTCACTATGGTGGCCATCACAGATGTTGCTTTCTTAGGAATCTTTACTCTTTGGGCGATGCTTGAAATACATGTCGGGCTAACACTGGTTTCACTTGGAACATTATTATTCTTACCTCCTGCCATTCGCTGGTTATCTGAAAGAGAAATCACTCGATACGTAAAAGCACAGGACTTTCTATCAGTCTTCAATGACCTTTCTTCTCAGGTCATTTCAACTATTCGTTTACAGCGAATGACTCAAACAGGGGACTTTTGGAAAGGCAAATTAGAAGATGCAGCTAAAACTTATAAAGATTTAAAGCTTGATGCTATCAAGACTTCTCTTTTATTTATTCCTGCCTTTGGTTTCACTTCATTAGTGTCATATGGCGTTTTGTTTACCCTTGGTCTTAAATATTATTTTGATGGAGTTTTAACACTTGGGGATTTCTTAGCCATGCAGTCGTTGATCTTCTTAATTCAGGATCCGCTTTTTGAACTTGGGTTTATTATCTCAGAATGGAGAAAAGGGATTGCATCTCTTCAGCGCTTAATGACTGTTTTCATGCACGGACAAGAAGAACACCTCATTCAAGATGGACAACCTTTACCAGATCAATTTAGTGATATTGTGATCTCGCTTAAGAATGTCTCCTTTGCTTATCAAAAATCACCTTTAACTATTATCAACGATTTTAATCTCGAGCTAAAAACTGGTGAAAAATTAGGAATCGTAGGTCCCATCGGAACAGGTAAGACTACTCTTGTGAACTTGATGTCTGGATTGGAAAGAAAGATTAAGTCTGGCGAAATTTCTATACTAGGAAAAAGCTATGATTATTTTGATCACTCAAATTTAAGGTCTTCAATTGCGGTAGTTCCACAAAAACCATTTCTTTTTGCAGAAACGATTGCTCAAAATATCAAGATGGATATTGAGCTTACAGATGAAGAACTGTGGCACGTTTTATGGGTGGCTGGTCTTGATGAGGATGTTCGTGGTTTTGAAAAGCAACTTGAAACACCTTTAGGTGAGTGGGGGATTAATCTCTCCGGTGGACAAAAACAACGACTAACGCTTGCTAGAGCTCTTGCCCGCAAGCCTCGTATTCTTTTTATGGATGACTGTTTATCTGCGGTTGATACTGTCACAGAAGAAAAAATATTGTCTCGTTTAAATAAGGAACTTAAAGGTTTGACTGCCGTATGGGTGGCTCATAGAGAATCGACGCTTAAATATTGTGATCGAATTATTCATCTTGAGGAGGCAACTTTATGAGTTATATGAAGGCCGATGAACAAGATGAAAAGAGTTTAAAAAAAGCAGGCGTCAGTGATTTTAAATCACTGGTCTTTTTGCTTGGATTTTCAAAAGAGCAACGTCTTAGATACTTCTATGCTTTTGGTTTAGTTTTTCTTTCTTCATTGGTTGCCATCATCTCGGCCAGATGGACGGGATACTTTGTTGAAGAGGGTTTAATGCCCAGAAACTTTGATCGAGCTGTTTACTGGGCGGCCGGTATTTTTATAATGGAAACCCTGTCTGTTGGTATGAGTTGGTGGGGAAGAAACACTCTGGCAGATAGCGCTGCCAAGACAATCTTATCAATAAGACAAAGTTTGTTTGATCATTTGCAAGTTCTTCCTGTCAGTTATTATGATCGTCAGCCTCAAGGCAGGATCATGACAAGAGTAACCCATGATGTAGAAGCGATTGAAGACTTTTTCTCTTCAGTGCTTGGACGACTTTTTGCGGCTGTCATGCTTGCAGGTATTGCTGCTGCAGGTATGATGATTTCTAATTGGAAGCTTGGGATTGTCTCTTTGATTTCAATGGTACCTGCTATTTACTTAGTTTATGCAACTAGGCACCGTGTTCGTAAAGTGAACCGTGATATGTCTCGATTATCCTCTATGCTTAATGCGAGATTGGCAGAATTTCTAAGTGGTATTCCAGTCATCAGATCTTTTGGTTTAGAAAAATGGAGTCAAGCTCGCTACGACAAGTCTGTCGATGAGTATCTAGGTGCACACCTTAAGGCCAATTGGTTATATTCCTGGTCAAGACCTCTTATTTCATTTTTTTGCTCGCTTCCATTTGTTGCATTGGTTTGGTACGCCGGTCATGAGATTATCGCAGGTGTGTTAAGTGTCGGTGTTTTTACGGCCTTTATCAGATACGCCGATCGCTTCTTTAACCCTATGCAAATGCTTGCAAGAGAAATTCATCAAATTCAACAGGCCCTGACAAACTCAGAGCGAGTTTCAGTTTTTTTACAAGAGGCGACTGAGTCAAAAACCTTAGGCCCTGACGGGGAACTGGCTGATATTAGTTTGGCTGGCGAAGTAGAATTTAAAAATGTTTCTATGGCTTACGCTAACGAAAATTGGGTGCTTAAAGATGTATCTTTTAAGTTAAACCCAGGGGAATGTGTTGGTCTTGTTGGCACAACAGGTTCAGGTAAAACGACAACCGTTTCTTTATTATCTCGCTTATATAACTACCAAAAAGGTGCGATTACCCTAGATGGAACTCCTCTTGAAAAATATAAGCGCTCTTTTCTTCGACGATCTATTGGCTTTGTTTCTCAAGAGACAATTCTTTTTAGATCATCATTAAGAATTAATTTAACTCTTGAAGAAAGCTTTAGTGCTGAGGAAATTGACCGCGCAGTTAAACTGACAGGTCTTGCTAAAGTAATGAAGGCCGCCGGTCTTACTCTTGACTCGCTTATTCTAGATAACGGTGCCAATCTTTCTATTGGTGAAAAGCAGCTAGTCTCACTGACAAGAATTTTACTCAGAGATCCGGCACTACTTGTGCTTGATGAAGCCACGGCCAATGTTGATCCAGCTTATGAAAAAATTATTCAAGATGCCCTTAGAGTTGTGATGCAAGGACGTACCTGCTTGATCATCGCTCACCGATTACATACGTTAGAGATTTGCGATCGTATTCTCGTCTTTAAAAATGGTGAGTTGGTTGAATCAGGAGATAAGGATTCTCTTGAAAAAGCTGGAGGGGCGTATCAAGCCTTAGTCGATGCAGCACTTAGGTCTAATGATTATCTAAACTAGATGTGATTTCATCTATTTATAGGATAATTCACTAGATATTATTTTCAACAATGAACCTAGATCAATGCCGTTATTCATCAACTTTCATAGTTTGCACCTAGTCAAAAATAACGGGGAGCAAGAGATGAAGAAGTTTTTAGTTATCAGTATCACACTCATTATAAGTCTTAATCTGTATGCACAAACGACTATTTCTAAAGTCACTGATAGAAAAACAGGCGATACCATTCTAGTCAATTGTATTGATGAATGTTCAACCATTGAATTTGTTTTAGATCAAAATAGCCAGTTAGAAGTTTTATCACGTTTAGATCAGTATGATTATTCTCAAATGATCGCTTCATTAACTAAAGATGATAGAGCATTAGTTAAGGATAACTTCTTCTTACTCATGCAAGGTTTTACTAAACTGCCGTGGGATGATGAAGAGTTTGTTATGGTTTATATTCTTGGTGCGGGCATTACTATTCCTTTGACGGCCATCGGTCTTGGAATAGATGTTGCTTTACTTCCACTCGGTGTTGCGACTTATGCAGAAGACCTTTTTAACGGAAATGTTGGTCGTAAGTTAGCTCGTAAAATTCGCAAAGGTAAATCGATGAAGTTGGGGCATTACAGATTTGATTATCTGGTTGGTCAGCTACGTCAGTAGAAGCATTAGCGATTAGATTCTATAAATGGTATGGCGGCTTCTAAGCTCATCTTTGGAGCTTCCTCTTGTGGTGCATGTCCTACATCTTTAAAAATGATGGACTGCACGCCCGCCACATCTTTCTTCCAACGTTCTATTTGGTTTGGATTAATCCACTGATCGCGATCGCCCCATAGAAGCAGCGTTGGTGCTTTAAGGTTCTCAATCCCTAAGGGCTCTTTATCGGCAAACTTGTTAATGGCACTAAAGACCTTCATATATCTTTTTCTAGCTCCATCAAGCATAAGCATGGCGTGGTAGCGATCGACAACTTGTTCACTTAATTTATCATCATCATAAAAGACTTCTCTTGCCACTGATCTGGTCATCCAGCGAGGCGAGAAATTTTCGGCAATAGAGCGAATAGGCGTACTTGCAATTCTAACAACCCACGGAGGAGATAATGGGTAGGCCGCAGGATCTAATAAAACCAAAGCCTTTACTTTACTAGGTTTAAATAAGGCAAAATTCCAAGAGATATAACCACCAAGCGAGTTACCAATTAAAATCGCTTGGTCGATTTCTAAAACGTTAAATAGTTCGGCCATAAATTCATTATAAAACTGAGGTTTAAAATTCTCTTCAGTAACATTGTCTGTTAAGCCAAAGCCTGGAACATCAAAACGAATAACACGATAATTTTTTTGAAGCTCTTGTGCCCAGTGCTCCCATGTATGTAAGGAGTCTGAAATTCCATGAATCATCACGAGCGTAGGATTCTCTTTAGATCCTTGATCTCTAATATGCACTCTCATCTTTGAAATAGTGACGAAAGATGAACCATCACTTTCTTTAGCATAGATAGCTTCTACTTCAGACCTTGGACGATCCGAGAAAACTCCACAGCTTGAACAAAGAAGAATGATGAGTAAATGAATGGAAAACTTTTTCACTATTTAGATTTAGCGGCCATGCCAGTAGAGCGATACATAAATGCACTACCGCGTACTTGAGTGATCGTCGCTTCAATATCTTTTTTAGACTTAACGCTTTTCTTGGCGTTAACCATTTTGAAGATTGCTTGAGCGATAGCTTTTCCAAGTAGAGGTGGAACCGCATTACCAATCTGTCTCCACTGGGACGAGAGTGGTCCAAAGAAGACAAAGTCGTTAGGAAAACTTTGCAATCTCGCAGCTTCTCTTTGAGTAAGGTAGCGAATTTCTTTTGGATGATAGTAGCTATGACGGTGAGTCATAATTGTTGGGCTTGGCTTTTTTCCATCAAGTCTAAAATACTTTGTTTGACGAAAACGACCTTCGCGAAGATTTTTCCAATCAACACCTAGGCTTAAAGCTTTTGTTAAATATTTCTTTTCATCTTTTTCGTAACGAATGCCACAACCCTCAGGAATGCGTGCTAGACGTTTTTCATCTAAATCAGATGGCAACATAGCAGTTTCAAGATCATGGTTATGGAGGTTACCTTTCTTATCTTTGATATCTGCAAGAGCTTCAGCAACAGTTAAAACAGGCTTCTTCTTGGTGCCGTGGGTAATAACAGGAAAAACTATATCTGAACCAATTTTATTACCAATTAGGATCGTTCGACGACGCATTTCTGGTACACCATACTCCTGCGCTGAAAGAACACGAACATCCATTTGATAGCCCATCTTATTAAAGCATTTCAAAATAGACTTAAGTGTTGACTCATTTTTCTTAGCAAGCATACCTGTGACATTTTCAATCACAACAAAGTCAGGGTTCGTCTCTTTTACAATACGAACAAATTGTTTGAATAAAGAATTTCTGATGTCATCAGGATTTCCAAGGCCTACAGTCGAAAAGCCTTGGCAAGGAGGTCCACCAACAACAGCGTGAATTTTTTTATTATTCGTAAGTTTTTTGAGCTCTTGTTTAGTTAACTTTCTGACGTCACCACAAAAGACTTCAGCTTTTTTATGATTATGAGCAAAGGTATTCATGGCATGCTTATCAGCATCAATTCCAAGTACACATGTCATACCGGCCATTTCCATGCCGCATGAAAGTCCACCAGCACCAGCAAAAATATCGATAAAATTAAATTCAGATTTTTTAGGCACTGGAATTCCTTGCAAGCCGTTTAATTTATTGTGTTTTGCCAGAGCGAGATTGTCAACGAAATCAGTGTGTTATCTTAAGCTGCTTTCTTTGGTTTTGCTGTAGGGGCAGCAAGAAGGTTATCTAGATTGAGGAAAGTGATATTTCCTTCTGGAATTTCTTCCTTATTAAGTAACTCAAGAAACTTCTTTTTAACCTTACCAGACAGAACCGGCTCGACATCATAGGCACCGTTAGTGTTTTGTAGGACCACTTTATTTGCATAGGGAGACCAAAATTTTGGATTCTCGCTATCAAGTAAGACTGTTTGTGAGCGACTCGCGGCCTGAAAACGTAAAGCATTTGTGAAGACTTTTAATGATTCATCATCGAGATATCTCTCTGGTGACTCTAAAAAAAGATAGTCTGCGCTTTGAAGCAGACCTTTAAAAAGAGCAGCCATTTTTCGAGTTTGTGAATCTACATCACCTGGCAGCTCATCTAGTAGTGGAATTCTATTATAAAAATCGATCAAATGATGATTACTAGATCTTTGAAGGAAGGATCTCATTTGAAAGTCTTTGGTCTCTGATAGTGAGTTTGGAATCGAATCGAGATAGATATTCTCACGAAGTGAAAGGTTCGTAATCAGTGGGCCTTCAGCTTCAATATAGGCAAATCGAATTGGTCTTCTAGTTCCCTGAGAATTTAGGAAGTGAAGAAAGTGTTTGAGTCTACAGCCTTTAGAAGCCTGCTCAAATTTAAAAAGTAGAATATCGTTTTGTTCAAAGTCTGCCGACATAACATTCTTGTCGGTGAGTCTGTCTTTTAATTAAAGGTATATGTTATAATAGGGAAGGTTTTACTCCTTATAGCCAAGTTGATTGGTCGGGTTTTATGAGCGCAAAAGCTGAAAAAGTACTCATTGGTGTTACTGGTCGCATGGATTCTGCGGTTGCAGCTTATTTATTAAAAAAGCAAGGCTTCGAAGTTCACGCTGTTGCCGTGCTTTTTCATGATCAAACAGTGACCGATACTGAAGAAGAAACACTAAGAATTGATAAAGATATAGTTCAGTACGGGTTATCAGATCTAGCTAAGATCAAAAAGCTTTTTGATAGTCTTGAAATTCCATTTTATGCCGTTAATGCTCAAGATCAGTACTATGCTCTTGTACATGATCAAATTGTTGCTCACAGACTCATGGGTAAGTTTTTTAATGCCAAGGTGGTTGCAACTAATATTCTTTTTGAAATACTTTTTCAAAAAGCAGAGGTCATTAAAGCAACGAGTGTCTCAACTGGTCACTACGCTAAACTACAAAAGAATCAAAAGACAGGTGAGAGTTCCCTGTTTTCATCACCAGATTTAGACAGCGATCAAAGTTTTTTATTGGCCGGATTAACTTCAGATCAATTAGGAAAACTCGTTCTTCCTCTTTCTGATATGAGAAAAGCAGAGTCGATGAAAATCGCAAAGATTATGACAGTTGAGATGGAAGAGTCTTTCAAGCATCTAAATATCTTCGAAAAAACAAATCTTGGTGAAGAAATTGAACCCTTTATTCCAAGTTCAATGATCATTGAAGGCGAAGTCAATCTTAGGCACGATGATAGTATTATCATTGAGCACAAAGGTGTTCATCATTTCTTTTTGGGTCAGGGAGCAGATAACGGACTTGATTTGAAGCGTACAGGAAATGTTAGTGAACTTATTGTTGTTGAGATTAATCCAAAAACAGGCACAGTTTACGTTGAGGAGCCAAAAAGGCTTTATTTTACTCACGTAGGTTTAACATCCTGCAGTTTTGGTGGAGGCTCAAACTCCACCTTTCCTATTGATGTCCATGTTCAGTTTAAAGAATTTGGAGAGCGATATGTTGCTAAGCTTTATTACAAAAATAATCAAACTTGTGTGCTTGAGTTCTCTACGCAACAAGCAGGAATGATTCCAACCGGTACCTCGGCAGTTGTTTACTCTAAAGCTGCAGGTATTTCGAGAGTTTTAGCGAGTGGGAAAGTTCAAGACTGCTTTCATATGATTAAGGGGCATGCTCGTCGATTTGCACCCAATAATCATGAGGATGACGAGGAAATTGAACAATCGCTAAAAAATCAAATGGGCTTCTAATGAAATTATATCTCATCGTTTTTTCTATTTTAATCTATTCAATAAATGCGAACTCTGAAGAAAAAAAATATACGCTTAAAGAATATGAAAAAACCCCTAAAACGCTTAGCCAAGTCAACCGCTTAGCCATCAAGCTTCAACGAGAAATGCTTGTTAGTAAATTACACGAAATACTCATGGCCGGAAGACCTTCGCGTTTTTTCGGCTCTGCTGGCAATAAAAAAGTTAAAGATAAAATAATTGAGATGATCGATTCTTCATCTCCTTCAAATAAAGCAACTTTAGAATTATTCGATATAAAAACTGATGAAATTAAAAAAAGTTATTCTGCTGACTTTGATAAATATTTAGCTTCCGGAGTAAGTCCTGGCTCAGAAGAGGCTGCCAATATGCGTCTCTTTACTGAGAGTATGCTTAACGTTTTAGATAAAGCCAAAGAGATCAAAGGTGAAAACATTATTTGGGAAAAGAAGGGTTATCTTCAACCAGATGAAGTGCTTATTATTGGTGTTAATTACGACACCATCGCACAAGACCCGAAAAAGTTTATTGTCTCAGGCGATGGTGAAATGCCTGGAGCCGACAATAATGCAACAGGAGTTGCAGCAGCTCTTTCATTGATTGAAGTCGCTTCTCAAGTAAGCATTGGAAAAACTCTAAGAGTCATATTTTTTGACGGCGAAGAATTGGGTCAAAGTGGCTCAAAAGCTTATGTTGAGGCTCACCAAGAAGAGCTTTCAAAACTTAAAGTCGCAGGATTTATAAATCTATTAATGCTTGGCCACGACACAGTTGATAAGGATCTTTCTAAAAAATCAGGAAATTTTAGAGCTTATACGAGAACCAGTGATGAAAACGAAAAAGGGGCCACAATTGATCTAGTCTTAGCGAACTATATTTCAAAGGTGGCCAACAAGGTTAGGTCTAGTGTTGAGTTCACACCTACCCCTAGAAAAGACCTTTTTAGCTCTCAAAAAGCCTTCACCGATGCACAAATTCCAAGTGTTATTTTGACTCACGACTGGGAAAATGATTTCAATACCGATCACCATACTAAACAAGATTTTGCCGAAACCCTTAATTTTTCGACCTTTCACAATGCCACCCAAGCAATTATTGGCTCAGTACTGGCCTGGTCATTCGACATGCGCTAAAAAGCTCGTATGAATCAAGTATGGGACCTAACATCTGAACAATTGGCCAAAAACGCTGAAAAAACAGTGATAGTTGGTATGTCTGGCGGAGTGGATTCCTCTGTCTCGGCATTGATTCTAAAAAAACAAGGCTATAAAGTTATTGGCCTGTTTATGAAGAATTGGGAAGAGGAAGATGAAAATGGCGTCTGCCAAGCCTCGAAAGAGTATGCTGATGTGGTTAAGGTCTGTGAGAAAATTGATATTCCTTATTATTCTGTCGAGTTCGTTAAAGAGTATAGGGACAATGTTTTTTTACACTTTTTAAAAGAGTACGAACAAGGCCATACACCTAATCCGGATATTCTTTGTAACCGCGAAATTAAATTTAAAGTCTTTTATGATAAGGCGCGCGAACTTGGTGCGGACTTCTTAGCGACAGGGCATTATTGTCAAACGGATGGTCAGGGAAATCTTATTAAAGGTGCAGACCAAGGAAAAGATCAAACCTATTTTCTCTACGCAGTTAAAAAGGCTGTTCTTAAGAATGTTTTATTTCCAATTGGCAATTTACAAAAAAGTGATGTGCGCGCTATCGCTGTTGAGTTTGGACTTGCGACGGCGACAAAGAAAGACTCAACAGGTATCTGTTTTATTGGTGAGCGAAATTTTAAAAATTTCTTATCACAATACTTGCCAGCAATGTCTGGTAACTTTGAATTACTAAACGGCGAAGTCGTAGGTAAGCATGATGGCTGTGCCTTTTATACTCCCGGACAACGTAAAGGCTTAGGTCTTGGTGGACAAGGGGAGCCATGGTTTGTTGTGGCCAAAGATGTCGAGCGTAATGCTGTAATCGTTGAAAGAGGTGAGAGACACCCTGCTATGTACTGTGATGATCTGACGGCGACAGATATTGATTGGATTGATCCTGAATTTAAAGTTGTTGGAGAGTTAAAGCTCAAAGCGAAAGTTCGCTACCGCCAGGCGGATCAAGATTGTATTGTGACGCAGCTTGAAGATGGCAGACTCTTTGTTCGTTTTGAAATTCCTCAGCGCGCGGTTACTCAAAGACAATCAGTTGTTTTCTATAAAGACGATCAATGTCTTGGTGGTGCAATGATTGAAGCAGCTGGGACGAATTACTATGAACGAAAAGAAGAACTTCCTGCAATTGTTGGAAATTAGTTACCAATAATCTTTACGATTAAAATCAAATTTATTTTCTTCTTTTTGCAAATGATCACGCAGTTCAAAAGCTTTACATTCTTCACCGCTTTCATTCTTGACCAACATCGATGGCATCATGATGGACTTGAATCCGTAGACGCGACAACCTCTTGGTCTAGTAGGCTCGTAGGTGGATTGATAATGTTTGCATTTTAAGCAATTAGGCTTATCCATAGACCTATTATCTCAATATCTTAGGTTTATTTCGTCCCGGCACGCTCTGCCGCTAATTGCTTATAAAATAGACAGGTGACGAAGTGGTGTCAGGCATTTAGCCACTTTTTCGATCTAAGTCACTGATAATATGTGTATATTCGCCACTCTTTTGTGGCACTAAGTCTGCATTAATACTAATGAACCTGATGGCTTTTGCCATTCTTAATGAAGGATACCAGGCCCATGAACCGAGATCATGACACTGACAATGAAAAACATGACAACGTGGTGAGCTTCCCATTTGGGGGCATAGATCGTGTCTCTGCAGCTGGCCCAAGCACTGAGCTCAATGATCCGATCGAAGAGCTTCTTAATGAATTTGCCGACTGGGAAATTGATGAAGAAGAATGGGAACCAAATCCTACTTTAAGTCTTGATGAAATCACACAAATGTATTCTTTGGATCTTGATCAATCCTCTAGTGAAATTGAGTTACTTCAATGCCAAATAGACCTACTTGAAGACGTTACTAAGCGCATGAAATTTTACCTTGATGAGGTCGAGTTGTTCACGCCATATCTAAGGGATCGCTAAAGACTTTATGTCCTGCATTATTGAAAAATTATAGACTTTTTCCAACACATCCCTTAACTTTCAAAAGCATTCAAAATGCCCAGGTGGCG
>PCUW01000005.1 GCA_002787775.1 Bdellovibrionales bacterium CG12_big_fil_rev_8_21_14_0_65_38_15 | reverse complement strand
GCGTAAGTTTTCACGCTTTAAGAGCGCACTTGAAGGTAATCTCATCGATCTGGCCGAAGTCGAAAATCTCGTTAAAGAAAGCATCGGTAATCACAAAATTGGACTCATCAAAGAGTATGCCCACGGTGATGACGCTGTGTACGCGAATCTTTTGATGCAAGAAATTAATCGTGATGCCAAAATGAAAATGGATTTTCACGATTTAATGCATGCTCGAATTAATAGCAGTGAACTTCCACTTGAACGTACTCTGCATGAAAACTTTTTTAAGCTGTATGATGAGCTTAACGGTATTACTCGCTACCGTGCAAAGATGCGCGAATTCAAGGGCGCGACCATCAAGATTCTTAAAGAGAATGCCATTGACTCCAAAGTGAATAAAGAAATCATCGGTGATTATACTAATAACATGTTGGCCGATCTAGATATCATTGATCACGAAATCAAAGTCTTTGAGTACCGCTATCTTAATTCAATTCGCGATGGGCAGGCACTTTCGGCGGGTACTTTTGAGATCGAAAGACAGAGAATTCTTAGCCAATTTGAGACGGTTAAATCAAATATCGACTTGCGCCTTGAGAGCTTTAGTAAAGCAGCACAGCTTGATGAACTGACACCACTGCTTGATCGAGTTCTCCGTGCCAATGAACAGTTTCGCTTTCAACAGGGTGCTGTGGCGAGCGATGAGACTTGTGGTGGAATTATAAGAAGACTATTTGCCAAAGCCATTTAACTCGCTTGTCATAAATTAATCACCCTTATTCAAACGTTGGGTACTTAGAAGCGTCTTCCATGACGCCCACTGAAGGGCGCCTTTGACATAAGGATTTTTCATGGAAGAAATGATCAGGGTGCTGGAACGAAATCTTGAAGGACTAGGCTTTAGGAGGGTGTGTTAGCGCACATTCTCCACCTGGTCATTCTTTGATATTTTACACTTTCTGCTTGTTTGATTCAATAAAGAAGTTAAATTTCTAAAGCCGCTAAGTATTTAAAACATCATTATCTAGCAAGCATACCGTAACTCTTTAGGAAACTCTTTAGGGTACAAGTCATCAGGATTCGCCTTAAGCTTAAGGCCATAGTGTCTAGCAAAGTACAGACGAACCAATGATTCATTTGCAGGAGATAGGCGCTCATCCTCTCGTTTTTCCCATTTAGCGATCGTAGAAGGGTCAAACGAGTTTTGAAAGAATTGAGCAAGCTTCACATAGGAAAGACCTGTTTGCTTTCTTAGAAAACGTACTTCCCTTCCATGAAGGGGGAAGTGACAAACAATCTCCTTGGCGAGCTTATCTTCTAAATCAAGAGCATCATTCATTGATAGCGAAGATGTCGAAATTTCTACTGTAACATATTTGAAGCCAGCGAATTGTTTTATTGTTTTCATATTCATTTCCAAAACACAGTAACGATTAAAGTGCCGTAGTTATTATAGGTACAAGCAATAGTGATAATATCTGGACCAATACCTTGCCCTGAAAAGTTCCAACTTCCGTGTTTTTCAATCCAGACTGAATGCTTAAGTCCATTTTTGATTAAGGCGAGAATATCTGTCGCGAAAATACCTCGCTCAACCATTCTTTCGTAAGCATGTATTGAAAACTCAAAGTTATTGCTCTTTAAATCTCGTCTAATTTCAAATAGTTTGTTTTTACAACTCAAGCATCAACCTCAAGACCTTACCACTATTCACTGAATTTTTCAATGAAATATTCCAAATCATTGGACTTTTAATTATTGCAAATGATCAGTTGATCTAGGTGCTAGCAAAGCTATTGAAATTGTTCATGTGTTTGAAAGGTTGGGTATATTTTTTAGGACTGAGTTTAAATAATTTAAATTAAATCAACGATTAGCTTCGCAATCGCCGGAGCCGCCGTTAATCCCGGTGATTCAATACCAAGCGCTTCAATATAGCCTGGCAGCGGTGAATCCACCACAAAGTCAGTTGTCTCTTCAAGCTTTGTTCTAATGCCCACCATACTTGGAGATATTCTAGATTTATCGAGATTTGGAAATTGCGCCAATGTATCGCTAAGGAGATTTTCGTAATCGCCAAAAGTGTAATCAACACTTCCAGCAACAATAGGATATGCATCAGGACCGAAGCGAACAGAACCATCAGGATCGATACAAGAGTGAACACCGAGTCCAAGAAGGTTTGGTAAAGGCTTAGGATAGATAAGCCAAGGGGCTTCAAATTTTTCGGTGGTTGTAAGCCATCTGCCCTTTACAAGCTTTTGGGTATAATTGGTTAATCCAAGTTTAGACCTGAGCTCTATCGCACCAAGGCCAGCGCAATTGATAATCAAATCACTTTGATACCAATCATCACCAACTTTCAAACAGCTAGGCTTAAGCTCAGTCACTTTAGAATTAATTAAGACAGCTACTCCCATAGATTTTAATTCGTAAGTTATCTCACGAATGAAACTTGCGATATCCAATACGCCAGTGCTCGCGATAAATAGTGCTTTATCTGAATGTGTATAAAGATTAAGCTGTTCTAATTCTTCATCATTTGCGTAACGATACTCAACACCATTATTATTTGCCTTAAACTCAAGATCACTTAGATCATCACCTACAAGCATTTTCCCGCAGGAGATTATATTTGCCCCCGGCTCTTCTCGCCAAAGCGAGTTTCCTTGCATACAAAGTGTGTGCTTCAAAGAGTTAGTTGGGTAATAGATTCCAGAATGAAGAACTCCACTGTTTCTTCCCGTTGTGGCATCTCCTAAATATTCGGAAGATTCAAAGACAGCGATATCCCAAGAAGGCTTAGCGCGTGCGACTTCTCTCGCCGTCATAAGACCAACAATGCCACCACCGATAATTGAACAATTTATTTTCAAAATTTATAATTACCAAAAAAGGAATATTGAGCAATCCAGTTATACTTTTCTGAATACAAAAACTACATTTTGGCCAAAACCAAAATTGATAAAATCAAGCTTAGATAAAAATGGAATCAATTTCTCCATCATCATAACGTCAGAATACTTTATAGTATTTTGTTTAAATAGCTTCATTTTAAAGAACCAACCAACAGCTCCAACGGGGTTATAATGTCGATATTTCACTAATTCAAAGCGAAGCTTCTCT
>PCUW01000055.1:730-3243 GCA_002787775.1 Bdellovibrionales bacterium CG12_big_fil_rev_8_21_14_0_65_38_15 | reverse complement strand
TTATCTCTTTGATGCGTTCTTTGATGACTCTTCTCGCAAAGGTGTCAGCTTTACTCTCCCATTCGGGTAAAGAAAATTCGTCTGAGTTTTCTTTTTGAAAATAAACAGTAGAGAGTTGTTTGTGATGTCGAAGCATTTCGCTAATAACTTGATGAACGATGCCGCTGAGCGTGGTCGCTATGGGGATTAAATACAGTCCTTGATGCTATTTTATAGGTTATGCAATGCTGAGGATTTTGTGCGATTTTTTAGACAATAGCAATCCTTGTTCCCCTTTATAAGGAAACTCATTACTATTGTTATTTTTCCTATGTTGTTTTATTTTTTAGCCCTTTATTTATAGTCTTGTTATGAAGAATCAAAATATTGTTTGATGAGTCCTTGCTGATTCATTTTTCCTTTTTTACATTTTGGGCATTTAGAGACATCGATTCCTATTATTTGTTTTAGAATTTCTACTGCATTTAGATTTTTAGCTCGATTTTCAGGGGCTTTGGCATTTAGTGAGGCTCGACATTGTTCTAAACATTTTCTTTTATTTCTCCCAGCAAGGAATCCATAGTGACGGATCCTGACAAACCCTGAAGGCAGCACATGAAGCATAAACCTACGTAAAAACTCCTGCCCTGAAACCGTTGATGTTTTTGCTTCATTGGTGGACCGATTTCGATATTTGAAGCTGACACTGGACTCAGTAATATCGCTTATTCTGTTATTAGAAATAGCAATTCTATGGGTGTACCGACCGAGATAGTCCAATACTTGATGGGGGCCACCAAAAGGTGCTTTTGAATAGACCACCCATTTTTTAATTCTAAGACCATCTAAAAGACTTTTGAATAGGACTGGATTTTTGATATGAGATTGTTTACCTACAAATATCAATTCACCCCTATGATAGGCGCGTTCGATGAGATCAAGATATTTTCCTCTAAAAACCTTAGCCATAGCCAAGACCGAAAAAAGAAAACCTGAATTTTTAGGGTGTATCCAATTGCCGTCAGCGCTCAAAGCTCCAGCTGGAATAACACAGTGTAGATGAAAGTGATCAAAGAGCTGTTGATTCCAAGTATGTAGAATGAGTGTAAATCCTATTTTTCCACCTAGTCGACTTCTTGGGTCTTCGCCAAACTGAAGAAGAGTCTTCGACGCTGCTTTGAACAATAAATCGAGCATCACTTTTTTATTCGTCAGTATAAGACCATTCAAGTCATGAGGGACGGTAAATACCTGGTGGAAATATTCAACGGGTAATAGATCGGCACGACGAGCTTCAAGCCATTTTTCCTTGGTCATTGTTTGACATTTTGGGCAATGACGATCTCGACAAGAATTGTATACAGGACGCTCAAAGTCGCATGAATCACATTGCTCCATATGACCACCAAGCATTGCTGTTCTGCAGTTGACAATATTTCTCACCACCTTCAGGTGCTTAAATGGTACATGTCTTGATTTTTGGTAGGAGTCACCAAATTTCCTAAGAACATCCGCCATTTCCCACTTAGGGCGAGATAGGGTGTCAGTCATCAAACCATCTCCACTATGGCTTGATGATCTTCACAATTTTATCTAAGGGACTCCTCGTTTGATTAATGGTTTTTTGAGAAATTTTTGTATACAAGGCAGTTGTTTGAATACTGCGATGGCCAAGAAGAACTTGAACGAGCCTAAGATGAGCTCCAGATTCTAACAGGTGAGTTGCAAAACTATGTCTAAGGGTATGCGGGGTTATATGTTTGGAAATCTTAGCTTCAGCTGTAGCTTTATTAATGACTTTTTTTATTGAGTTATAAGAAAGAGGCTTTGCTGTACATCGTCCTGGAAAAAGCCAATCATAACCTGGCTTCTCAAGTCGCCAATATTCTCTTAAAAGTGATAGTAATACCGGTGATAGCATCACCATACGATCTTTATTTCCTTTACCACCTCTGATGATAATTTGCATCCTATTACTGTCGATATCACTAATCCTAAGATGAGTAGCCTCAGAAATACGTATTCCTGTAGCATATACGGTCATGAGAAGTGCGCTATATTTTGCGCTTTTCATGACATTAAAAAAGCGGGCGACTTCTTTGACACTCAAAACAACTGGGATTTTCTTGGGCATTTTGGGTGTTGGGTCTAATAAAATTTTCCAGTCTTTTTTCAATGTATGTCGATACAAGAAGCGCAAAGCACTGACGGCAGTTTTTGCCTTAGAGACAGATTCGTAGCTAACAAGATATAATAAGTATGATCTGATATGCTCTGGACCAAGCTCAGAGGGAGATTTCCAAAAATGGCAAGCAAACTGCTTGACGGCTAATAAATAAGTTTTTTGGGTTCCTTTGGCAAGATTTCTGATTTGCATATCTTCTGACATGCGTTGTCGTAATGCAGACATTGGGCTCCTCCTTGGACTTTAAGTTTTGAATATGCTTTAAAGAAACACATCCAATAGGAAAACAAGGATGGAGCCCTTACCCAGCAAAGCTTGCCGAGTGGCTGAATATCAAGATAAGACGTTT
>PCUW01000055.1:0-600 GCA_002787775.1 Bdellovibrionales bacterium CG12_big_fil_rev_8_21_14_0_65_38_15 | reverse complement strand
ACTAATAGTCTATAGATCTTTGG
Source organism: Bdellovibrionales bacterium CG12_big_fil_rev_8_21_14_0_65_38_15 (assembly GCA_002787775.1). GTDB lineage: Bacteria > Bdellovibrionota > Bacteriovoracia > Bacteriovoracales > Bacteriovoracaceae > UBA4207. The sequence continues at coordinate 577 of PCUW01000055.1, read as the reverse complement.
GGTAAACAGCAACACAAAACTTCTTGACAAGAGTTGTTTTAACCTCTAAAGTCACATATTGGAATGACGTACAAATGCCAAACGTAGTTAGTCGATAACCCGCTCACAAGGCGGGTATTTTTTTGCACATTTCAAAAGGAGATAGTTATGTCAACCGGATTGTGGTCTGAGGACAAAACAGGCGGAAACGGGATGTATAAACACGGTCTTGCCGGGAAAAACATCCTCAGTGTGGCGCAGTTTAATCGGGAACAGCTTGAAGAAATATTGCGGCTGTCCCACGATATGGCAACAACAGTTGCCCGCTTTGGAGCCGTGCAGCCATTACACGGCAAAGTTCTTGCAAATCTGTTTTATGAACCAAGTACCAGAACATCGTCAAGTTTTATTGCAGCAATGCAACGTTTGGGTGGCACGGTAATCCCTATCAACAACGTACAATTTAGTTCCGTTGCAAAGGGAGAGTCATTGCGTGACACTGTTCGAACCCTTGCCGCATATGCTGACATTATTGTATTACGTCACCCAGAAACAGGCGCTGCAAATACCGCAGCTAGTGCATTGGAGCGGTATGAAT
>PCUW01000012.1 GCA_002787775.1 Bdellovibrionales bacterium CG12_big_fil_rev_8_21_14_0_65_38_15 | reverse complement strand
TTAAAAAATATCCTGCAATACCAGCAATCAAGGCCAGGATCGCTCCTCGAGCATAGGTTGTGTAGAGCGCATAAACGTTTAAAGCTAAAACGAGTCCATAAATGACTTTTTCTTTTTTTGAAAAATCTCTCCAAAAGGCGATTAACAATGTTACAAAAATAGTCATAAAATAAGATAGATTATGAGCATAATTAAGCACGAATCCCATAATTCCCGAGTTTCGATCTAAGTGCATCTCTACATGACGAAATGTAATCGGATTATATCCAGTTTTTCTAGCTATCGTTCCACCAATTAAGGCAATAATTGTAGAAGTGAAGATGATTCCAATTAAAACGTATTTTCTCTTTTGAGTTAATTTGCTTGTTAAGAAATAGTAAAAAGGGACAATTGATAAGAACCCATAGAGAAAATATTTTGCCTTAAAGGCTGGCTTAAAACCGTTTTTCATAACTTCATGATTTATAAAAACAGAAAGGACTACAGTTAATGTAAACGCCAATAAGCCCCATGCGCTTTTAGGCACATCCTTCCAATTAGTCTTAAAAGCTAAGTAAATACAGGGAAAAATCATAGCAATATGAGCTAGTCCCAAAATTGATATTGAAGTAATAAGTCCTGCTGCATAAGCAAGTAAGGCCGTATAAATGGAATATTCAAGAAATTTAGAATATTTAGGATTCACAGACTTTATTAGCATAATCAATACCTTATACTAGTTTTTAGGGCGCCAGCGCACTACATCAAGACTTCTATCTAGATTGTAAACCCACTTCATTTATTATAGATTCACAAGCGATGATCAATTCCATTCAAAACCTCAGTTTGAGACAAAAAAACCTAATTGTCATGACTTATGACGCTCTTGTCATAATTTTTTGTTTTACTGCGTCGCACTGCCTTCGTTTTGGGGAATGGTATCCGGACATATTTAATCAGCCGACTTTTTTAAAAGCTCTTCCTTTAATTTTAGTAACACAACTAACGTGCTTATATTACTCAAACGTCTACAAAGCCATCTGGAGATTTTCGAGTATACCTGATCTTATTCGCGTTATTAGAGGGGTGAGCCTGGCGGTTCCAGTCTCTCTCTTCATCATCTTTATAATGAACCGCCTTGAGGGCTTTCCAAGGAGTGCCTTTCTAATTGATTGGTTCCTGCTGATTTTCTTTTTAGGAGGTGGCAGATTTATTTATAGAATCTATTCTGATTACCAAAGAAATATTGGGCTAAAAAACCAAAACGTAAAAAGAGTTTTAATCATTGGTGCAGGAGTCGGCGGAGAGAAATTACTTAGAGATATTAAATATACTCCAACGCTTGGAATAAGAGTGGTTGGTTTTATTGATGATCACAAAGACAAAATAGGAAGAACTTTAGGTGGAGTTCCTGTCGTAGGCCGATCAGACAATTTAAAGACTGTTATTACCAGACTTCAGGTCGAGCAAGTTTTCATAGCAATTCCATCTGCGACAAGCCAAGAGATTCGAAACATTTTAGAGAAGATTGATGGTCTAGATATAGAAGTCAAAACTCTTCCTAAAATTAATGATGTAATCTATGGCGATATTGAGTTTTCTCAACTGAGAAAAATTGAACCTGAAGATTTACTCGGAAGAACCCCAGTATCCTTAGACATGAATGAAATTGCCAGTTTCATCAAAGGTAAAAGAGTTTTAGTTACTGGAGCAGGAGGATCAATTGGCTCAGAAATTTGCAAACAACTTTTAAAATACTCCCCAGATCTCTTAATTGGTTTCGAGCAAAGTGAAATCGCTGTCTATGATCTTCAAAAACACTATCGAGATGAAAATGCGAAGTTTATTATAGGAGATGTAAGGCAAGAAGAATCTATCAATAGCGCGCTTAAAAAGTTTAAACCACATGTTGTTTTTCATGCGGCAGCTTACAAGCACGTTCCTCTTATGGAGGAAAATCCTATAGAAGCAATTAAAGCTAATATTGTTGGAACTTTAAATACCGCAAAAGCAGCAATTAGCAATAATGTGACCAAGTTTGTCCTTATCTCAACAGACAAGGCTATAAATCCGACTAATGTTATGGGAACGACCAAACGACTGGCTGAAATGATATGTCAGTTTCAAAAGAATAGAAATAATACTGAATTTATCATGATTCGTTTTGGTAATGTTCTAGGGTCATCAGGATCCGTAATTCCTTTGTTCAAAGAACAAATTGCGAAGGGTGGACCTGTCACAGTGACACATGCTGATGTCATTAGATATTTCATGTCAATACCAGAGGCGTGTCAGCTCGTACTCCAGGCGGGTGCAATGGGAAGTGACGGACAAGTAATGGTTTTAGATATGGGTCAACCTGTAAAAATCTATGATCTAGCAAAAGAGATGATCAAGCTTGCAGGTCTTAGATTAGACGATGATATTAGTATTGAGTTCACTGGATTAAGACCAGGTGAAAAAATGTTTGAGGAACTATTCAAAAATGGTGAAGCAAGAATTCAAACCAAGAATGAAAAAATCTTTATTTCGCAAACAAATACAATTGCAAGCGACTTTGAAGATGGCTTAAATCAATTGCTAAAACTAACCCATAATTCGCCAATAGATCAAATTCTTCTAACTTTACAGAGACTAGTCCCTGAATTTAAGCCTACTACGAATAAAGCCAGTGGAGAAGAACGAATTCATTAATGACTAATATCTTTTCTGAGAATCACTTTTAGAAATGTTTTTAAAATAATAACAAGATCAATTTTTAAAGACTGATTATCAAGATAGTATTTCTCTAATTCAACTTTCTGCTCTATTGAAATATCATCTCTACCATTAATTTGTGCCCAACCGGTCAATCCAGGTTTTAGTTTTTCAATCCCATACCTTGTCCTCAGTTCCATTAGATCATCCTGATTGTACAAAGCTGGCCTAGGTCCTACAAAGCTCATATCGCCTTTAAGAATAGAGAAAAGTTGAGGTAACTCATCTAGGCTAGACTTACGTAAAAAAGCCCCCCCAGTGATAAGATAATTATTGCTGTTGTTTAAGAGGTGTGTCGCAAGTTGAGGTGTATCAGTTTTCATACTTCTCAACTTTGGCATTAAAAATAAGGAACCGTCTTTACCAATTCTCTTGCTCCAAAACCAAGGCGGAGCTCCGTCAATGACTAAAACATAAAGTGTACATGCAATAAGAAGCGGACTTAAAAACAATAAAAATAAAAAAGAAAGAATAAAATCAAAGGCTCTTTTCATTTAGGCAATTCCTGTAAAAATCGAGGAGGTTTTTTGTTACTACTTTGTAATCAAAATTTTCAAGAGCTCTTTCAAATGCCTTATTGCCCATTTGTTCTACTAGATTTTTATCAATTAAACACCTTTCAATCTTTTTTGAAAGGTCAGTTGATGAACCTGCTTCACATAAAAGCCCAGTTACTTCATCTAAAATAGCATCCTGAATTCCATAGATACGCGTCCCAATGGAAGCTTTACGAAATGAAGCTGCTTCTAAAATTACTGTTCCAAAGCCTTCTCGGTAACTTGGTAAGATAAAAATATTACAAATAGGATAATATAGATGTGGCTCCGAAGTATAACCAGTGCTGATTATATCTGGATCATGTCTTAGTATTTTTAAATGATGATCTGAAATTTTGTTCCCTAGTTCTTCCACAGGCCCTACAACAAGTAACTTAATGCCTTTATATTTGGTTTTAAGTGACACAAAAGCATCAATTAATTCTTCAACACCTTTATCTTTTACTACCCTACCCAGAAAAAGCATTACAAAGTCTGTTTCGTTTATTCCCAGTTTTTGGCGAGTATTGAGAGCAATGTGAGGAATTTTAATTTCTTTCTTATCATCAAAGCAAATACCGCCAAAGCTGCCTGCACCTAAGCATACAACTTTATTAGTCCTAAACTCTTTGTTTAAAAAGGCTGCTTGAGATGGGCTATCGGCTATTACATGAGTATTTATAGATATAATTATTTTATCAATAAACTTTAAAATTGTTCTCTTCAACCCTTTAAGTGTTATCCATCTTTGTCCAGTAAAGGTATGAATTCTAACAGGCACACCAGATAAAAAAGATGATATTGATGAAACAATGCCCGCTTTAGGTGTATTACTATGTACTATGTTGGGCTTAATTTTATTTATTAATAAGTAAGTATTAAAACATGACCTTATGTCAGATAAAGGTGATATCTCCCTCGCAATATTCAATCTATATGTTTTGTAAAAATTATCATTTTTTAAAAGATCGAATTTATCGTCCATTGAAGTGCCGATATGAAGATCAATTCCTGTTCTAGATTGTTCTTCTAAATGTTTTTTATAGCCAATCATGGCTATAGGAACAGTAAATACTCTTAACACCTTAAGATTTTTCATGCTTAGGTCCAAAAGATTTGAAATGCCAACGATATAATAAAAAAGATGGAACAAAAATTAATACAATAGGCTTAAAAAGAAAAATATATGCTTTCAATGGAAATTGATTTGCTAAAAATCCTTTAAATAAAAATAGTGCTTCATATATACGATTAACTTTACTTTTTCTAAGGTAATCTTTTTTAGTCCATGTTATAGCATACCCGTGAAATGGAACATTTATTATTCTCATTCCAACTGAGAGCATTTTAAACCATAAATCAAGATCCTCGACTCTTTTAGCGGTAACGTCGTAACCACCAACTATTAAAAGAGAACTCCTCTTTATCAAGGCAGATGCATGAATAATCGGTCTTCTTCTAAACCAATCAGAGGTGGCAGGCATTATTGGGAATTCAATCTCTCCCCATTTGCAACCATCTTCATTTACTAAATTTGCAAAACACCCAACCACATCTGGCATATCGTTTTTAAAGTATGCAGATAATTGATTTTTCACTCTGCCTGGTAGTGTAAAATCATCAGCATCCTGTCTTAGTACAACTTCACCGCTAGATGCGGCGAGACAACGATTGAGACTGTAAGGCAATCCTTTATTCACAAGGTTTCGTATTAATACTACTTTCGAATCTTTTAGAGATTCAATTAAAATTGCAGTGTTGTCAGTAGATCCGTCATCGCAGACGATAATTTCGTAATCATAATCAATTAGGTCATCATTTAAAGATTTTAAACATTTAATGATTGTGTTTTGTGCATTGAAACATGCCATAATAACAGAAATTTTCATAGAATCTCTTTATTTAAAATTTAAATATATATCAATATTAGGCGTTTGTTTTGATAAAAAAAATATCAATTATTACAATAACATACAACAATTTCGAAGAATTAGTAAAAACATTGAAAAGTATCCCTGAACACCAAAGCATTGAGAGTGTTGTTATTAATGGAGGTACATGCAAGGATTCAGTAAGTTTCTTAGATTGCTATAATGGAAGGTCGGTTAGCGAGCCGGACAAGGGAATATCTGATGCTTTTAACAAGGGTGTCCAGCTCTCAAGCGGAGACTACCTTATGTTTTTAAATAGTGGAGATATAATTTCAAAACCTAAGATCTTTTTAAGTCTCATTAATATTATCTGTAGTTCACGCGAGAAAATACTCCTACATGCTTCACCAATATTTTTTGAATATGAAAAACCAATTAATCAAAAAGTTGTTTTACCTGTTAAGGTCACGGGTTGGAAAAATGCGATCGGAATGCCATGTCCTCATCCAGGATTAATTGCGAGTAAATCACTTTTCAATTGTTCAAATTCATTTTCAAACGAATTCAAGCTTTCAATGGACTTTCATTGGTTTATGGAAGTTTATAAACATAATCCTGAGATAATTAAATATACGGAAATACACAAACTTCCTTATGTGACAATGGATGGAAAGGGTGTCTCAAGCAAGTTCAAGATTAGGGGGCTTAAGGAAAACGGCAAAGCCCTTTATGAAACTAATTCACTGTCAATAGTTCGAATTTTTAAATTGTTGGTTGCATTTATATTACTTCTACTTTCCAAGAGTCAAGCCGGTAACTCTGTGAAAAACTTCACCAAAGAACTTCTTGGGAAATTTAAAAAATGACTCCACTGTGATCAGTAAAAGAAGTCTGTATTGTCGTGTTTTAAAAAGTTTATATATTAATCGGCTATAAAACTTAAAATGAAAATCATCGTCGACATATCTGTTGGTTTTTCTCATTCGAAATTGATATTGCGCCAGCATGTTCAAAATTTTCGTCTCCCTGCTTGACAGAGATTGGACATGGACTCGGTAATAGTAATTCTTATCTTTAGATATTAAGAATTTAAAACCTAAATTGTATGAACGAAGCCAAAAATCGTAATCCTCTAACAGAAACAGGTTCTCACTATAACCATTTAGGCTATGAAAAACATCTTTCTTATAAAGAAAAGATGCTCCAATCATATTTGAGAAAGGTAGCTCATCTTCCGAGCCTACCACACCATCTCCCTCGACATCTCCCCTACTATTAACAATAAAGTAGTTTCCGTATACGATATCAACCTTTTCAGTGCTAATCAGGTTAACGTAAGTTTCTATAAACTTTTCGGCAAAATAATTATCATGTGAAATCCATGTATGATATTCACCAGAGGCTGCGATTGACCCAATATTTAAGGATTTTGGTAATTTCTGGTTAGATATATTTGATATGATTTTTACTCTGTCATCTTTAACCCAAGTCTTTGCAATTTCAAGACTTCTATCTGTAGAGCAGTCATCAACAATAATCAATTCTAAGTTTTTATAACTTTGAAAAAGTACAGATTTGATCGCCTGATCTAGATATTCTTCGCCATTATAAACAGGCAGGATTACAGAAACTTTTGGGCTACTCATTCAATACCTGCCGATACAAATTTACATACTCTAAAGAAACTACGTCATAAGAAAAACTACCAACAGTATATATTCTTGCTGACTCTCCAAAACCTGCTGCTTTGCATTTGTTATCACGTAAATATTTGATCTTTCTAGCAAGTTCTTCAACATTACCGGATTGAACAAGAAAACCGGATTCATTATCTCTAACAATGTCTGAGTTTCCACCAATATCAAATGCTATTGAAGGAAGACCCATCGAGGAGGCTTCAAGCAATAAACTTGAAAAATTATCTTGCAAAGAGGTCGATAAGAATAAATCAGAGCTGCTTAATATTTCTCGCAAAACTGCATGATCTCTTACCTCACCAAGCCATAAAACATTATTTTCATGGGAAATTGGAGAACTGTTACGTCCTCCAAATACTAAAAATTTTACTCTATCGGATTCTTTAAAAATTTTTACTAATTCTTTAAAAAAAACAAATCCTTTATGCGGTGATGATTCTAATCCAGATGCGCCATAAGAAACAATAAAGTCATGTGAATTCAAACCATAATTACTTTCATTATTTAACAGAGGTGAGTATATATGGGTATTAATTGGGTTTGGAATATTTACTACTTTACGCGAACTAAAAACCGGGGACTCAGCAGCATTTTTTTGTAACCACTTACTTGGAGCTACAACTGTTAAATTTTTTATCAACTCGATATCTTCTTTTTTATCATTAAAATACCTGTGCACATTATTTTTTTCATTTACACCTCCTCCTATTTGGGGGCAATCATTACAGCCAACTCTCCAATTACTACAATCTAAATTACAATGACATCCACCAGTAATTGGCCAGACATCATGAAGAGTCCAAACAAACTGAGTACTCTTACAGTTTAAAGCAAGGTCTCTCAGGTCTACAGAAGAGTCAGCTAACCAGTGTAAATTCACAATATCAGGATCAAGTTTATTAATAATATTTGAAATTTTAACTTTATACCTAGGATTAGACCAAGGGAGGCTATTCTTTTTACTTGCGTACATAGATTTAGCTAGGATGTTGTTGAGACGATCAAATATTCTTTTTTTTAAATAAGAATAAGGGTAATGAGTTTTGATTTTATAACTTTGAGGTACAGCACTACCCGTGTATACCAAAGCTCTAGAGTCCTCGCCAACACCCAAAATTGACTCATGAATTCTATGAGCAGCTGAGTTAGAGGAGTTTGCAGATGGAGACAAGTGAAGGATTTTCAAAGATTACCTTTTAGTATGTATCTAACTAACCTGACTTTAGACTCTATCCATATTCTTAGTCTAAAGCTTGCAGATTTTTCATATAACTCAATCAATTTAAAATCATTTTCTCGAACACCAATATCGTTAAAAACCTCACCCACAAATTCATAGTCTTTTCGGTTAATCTGAAAAGTGTTTTTTTGTTTCTCAAAATCAAAAAAACAATCGTGAGCAAAAACATTATCCCTTTTGAATTTTTTATAAATATATTCTTCTAAAAAGACTTGATCTATATCTCGTTCATCTTTTGGTGAATAGAGAACTATCTGATCCTGAATATCTCTCAAGGAACTTGCCTTTGCCCCCCACATTCCTCCCATAATTAGGCGTCCATGCAATGGATGGTCGCGTATAACATGTAATTTCTTTCCTGATTCCAGCCACTCATTCACGGCCAGTGATTCCCTGGCTGATAGTCGAGAATCTGTATCTCTAATAATTGCAATATCTACACTGGGGTCTGAAAATACAGTAAAACGCCAAAACATTCCTGAATTGATAACGCCTCTATCGAATTCGATAACCTCTGCACCTAGGTCAACCAACTTACTCTTAAATGATTCGTCTATACTTTTATCTATATAAAATCTTGAAATCCAATCTTTGTAATAAATTTTTGCGAGTCTACAGTTTTCTATAGCGCCCTGTCGATATTTTGCTAGATCTCCCCATAGCGAATACGAGATAACTTTTTTCACTTTGTTCCAATCCATGCAGAAAATAATCCATCCGCACCAGTAGAGTTTTCATAACTTAAGTTTTTCAGCACGTTAACCTCAAAACCAGATTGCTTTAAAATATAAATCATATCCTTCGATGAAAACCATTGCTCCCACTTGAGAATCTTCATTTTTCTAAAAAATCTTTTATTTTTATCTATAATTATTACTTTTCCATCTATTTTGAGTACTCTATGGATCTCGGCGATTGCTCCCTTAACATTCATGGCATGTTCTAGGGCTTCATTGCAAACAACAATGTCAAAGAAATTATCTGCATAAGGAACCTCTGTAATGGAACCTTGCTTTTTAACAACATCATCAGCTATGTACGACATAACTTTCTCTGAGAGATCAACTCCATAATAATTTAATTCAGGATATTCTTTACATAGATTTTTTAAATATCTTCCCTTTCCACAACCTAAGTCCAAAACTTTTGCAGACTTTTTTGAAGAACTCACTAAATCTCTAACAGCCTTATATCTATCGTCATTAACGCTGATATCAGTTGGGAAAATATGGCTCATTTTTTCAAACTCGAGCTTTATCATAAAGTTTAATGAATCAAAGAAGTACTTAACTGCCCAAGGGATTTCACTTTTTGCAAAATATCTCGCATCTTTTCCATAGCTTCCATACCATCCACCACTTCTATTTTGGAGCTTAAGAGCTTCATTAAATAAAATTTTACCTTCATCAAGATCTCCTAACTTGAAGTAACAGAGTGCATACTGAAATAATCCAGTTGAGCAGACGGCAATCTCATTTGGATAGCATGGAATTGCTCCAGATAGCTTTTTCATTTTTTGTGCTGATTCTAATCCCGCTTCAGCCAATTCAATCTCACCCAAATCAATTAAGCCTTCAATAATATATGCGTGAAAGTGGGAAAGGCAGTTAAACGTAGGTAAAGGATTAAGGCTTCGAATCATGCGATTTTTTGCTGTATCAATTTTTTCAAAAGCTGGATCATCACTTGAGTATCCAAGCAGAATAAGTGCATCAAGCATTGGGGCCAAAGAATAAAGCAACACTTCGGTGGGAACTTCCCCCGCCCAAGCATCAACGTCACTCGAAGCTATGCTCCCATCATCATTAATTACTGAAATCATCCAGTCTAATAACTTTTTCAAGCAATCTCTAAAGCCTCCAAAGTTTTTCTCGGCACTAATGAGTCCTTTAAGGATTTGTCCCGAATCAAAGAAGAAGTTCGGCGTACCATCTGGAGATGTCCATGACCCGCTTGGTCCTTGCACAGACTTAAGCCAGTTCGCATAAACTAGGGCCCTCTTTCTTTCTCCGATACTAATTAATGAAGGAATTAAGTAGCCCGAAACCTCTGGGTATGACTGCTTTTTTTGTTTGCTTGAAACTGCAATCCCTTGACCATTAATGGAAAACTTTTCAATCCAATGCAAAGATCTGTTAAATGCTTTCAAGTAGGTCACTTCGTAACTCCTACAGTTACTAGTAAGTAGCCCTGTCTACAGTCATCCTCGAACTCATTGCTATCTAATAGCTTAGACATACAAATTCTAAACCAGTGCCATCTTGGCAAGAAATCCATCGCTTCCTTTATACCTACTGTATACTCTTTTTCTACTGTGTAACCTGCTGAGGTAAACTCCGGAGACTGAGTATAAATTGCATTTTCAATTCCAAATTGCCATCTATTACTCTTCTCTAGCAAGTGCTTACCTAGTCTATAAGTCAAAGATGCAGCATTCGGAACTAAGGAAATCATCCTTTTACACTTCGGTCTCCATAGTTTTAGCATTTCAACTCTTTCATTAAATTCAAAATGCTCCAATAAGCCTGCATGAAAAATTACATCAAAATATTTATCTGAATATGGTAATTCGATAGTTGCATCATGCATTATTGTATCTACTTTAATTCCTGTCCGACTTGCTATTTCGCTCACAAGCTTCAAGCATTCTTGTGAGTAATCCATTGCTACAACTTTTCTTCCGTCTTGCGCCAAAGCAATTGAGCTGACTCCCGTCCCACATCCAATCTCTAGCACACTATCCGACTCATTCGTAAGGTTTAACATTTCAAGTGTTTGAACATTATAACACCTTTGGTTAATTGTACTTATAGCTCCATCTAACATTTTTAGATTGTACAGGCTTCCCCATTCTTCAGAATTCAACTGCTCCACTATTTAGCTCCTGGTACAACTAACTCTTGAATATACTTTTTAGCTAGAACAACTTGGTTGTCTTGAAGCTTTTTAAGGTTAGCCATATCAAGTCTGACAGTAGTGGAGGTGATATTGTCTACGCCAAGCTTATTAAAGAGTGACTTACGAGGGGTAGAGCTAAATAGCCTAGCCTCATTGCCGTAAGCAAGAGTGGCTACACATGCATGGACTCGATCTGAATAAGTAATTTTTGAGTTAGCATATAAATTTAAATAATCCTCAGGAACATCTGAGATTAAACAGTTTGGCTGATCAATGTAATGCTTTGGCAAGGGGCCCCACATATCATGATGCGCTCTAAACACCTGGCGACTATGATTAAGAACTGGTGGAGGAATTATTTCATCAAAGCATTCAACATTAAAATCTGGGCAATCAAAACTTAAAGGGCTCAAGTACCTTGGAAGTGAAAATGCACAATCAATACCTGCAACCATTTTTCCGGCCAAGTGCGGCTCAAACATTTTATAAGTATCATCATCGCGCGTAATAACTCTAAAGTCGGAGAACTTTTTTAGGAAATTTGAAAAAATTATGGGCTCATCTTTATCGTAAAGAGCACCACCTGTTCCAAGTAAAAGCACCGGAATTTTGCGCTTCGCAAGTTCCATAAATGTTGGTCCATTATTGGCAACAAACTCAGCACACATACTCATACCTGCAAATACAACTAAATCTAGATTTGCAAACATCGGAATTTCAATCGAGTTCGAAATAGTTTGTCTTTGGTTAAATCTACGTCTTAATTTTCTTTCAATCGGGTTTTTCAGATGATTAAAACTAGCATTAAACATCCAATGAGTTGCCCCTCCAACTCTATGAATCACAGCATCAGGCATTGCTTCTTTTAATATGGCATATGCTCCTAAATCAAAGAATGCATTCCCAATATTTTGTGGCCAGCTTCCCATGTACAAGCCAATATTAATTTTCTTCATAAGTTTCTTCCTTCAATTTTAATAATATTAGTTCCAATATCGTCGAAACTTGCCCTGTGAGAGACAATAACTACAATTTTATTATTCAATGACTTTATTAATTTTTTAACAGCTTCTTCATTTTCAAGATCAAGATTCGAAGTACCCTCATCAAAAATATACACGTTAGCAGGTTTTAAAAAAAATCTAGCGAGCGAAATTCTTTGTCTTTGCCCCGTTGACAGCCTGGAAACTTCATCGAGTTTCAAAGACAAAAAGTTCGAATTCAAGTCAAAAACTTCTCCCAAACCCAACTCTCTCAAAATATTTTCGGCTTGCAGAGTGTCTAGCTTATACATTCCTAAAGTTAAGTTCTCTTCTAAAGTTCCCTCAACAAGAAATGGCTCTGTTCCTGCATATGAGATTTGACTCCAAAACTGCGATTTACTACATTCAAACAATTCCTTATTAACCTTTATTACTCCTGATGTCGGTTCTATTACTCCCATAATCAATTTAAGCAAAGTAGTCTTTCCAGCACCGGACGGCCCTTTAATAATTAAACAATCACCCTGACGAAGAGTTAAATTCATTTGTTCAAGAGTATTTTTTTGTTCTGGATAGTTAAAGCAAACATCTCTAAAATTAATTTCTTCAACGTTTCCATCAATCTCCATCTTTATTTGATTGGAAACATATCCATCAGATTTTACAAAGTCAAAAAAAGTTACGAGTTCCTTTATCGTAGGAAAATACAACCTTACCATAGAAGTGTTGCCGCTTAGCTCACTAACACTTTGGCTAAATCTCACAAACAAGTATAAGGCTGGTATGATATTAGTTGTAGGGGTTTTAAAAAAATTTACGCTCGAGTAACTCATAAGAGTTATACATACTACTCCGAGCAACATTGGTAGAGATGAATTAATCCCATTAATCAGAGTAAAGTTTTTATAGCTTTCATTATATCTTGAAAGACTCATTTTAATTTTAGTTACTTGTTTGCCGAGTAACCCATTAATCAATAAAAAATTATTATTCCTAATACTCGTAGAAAGAATTTCATTTAAGCTAAACCACTCATTCTTAAGGGAGGTTCCATGTGCATCCATTTTTCTAGAAAAGTTTTTTATTGGAAAAACGATTGTAAGCAGAAAAGCCAAGCCGATGCAAACTTCAAATGGAGCTAACATTAAAGCTGCAATTAAAAGAAAAAATGAAACCACTAAGTTATTTGCAATTAATCCAATGTACTGAATAACTTGGCCAGAACTTTGTACTGTTTCACCAAATAATGCCTGTATTTTGTAAGAACTAATCGATGTGGCTCTAAATACAGCAAACTCTCCCACACTCATTCTCATGTGAGTTATAAAATCAGAGTATATTTTTCCAGATATAAAAATTCTAAAACTATACACAACAGCACGTAACAAACCAAAAGCCAACAAGAGCACAAAACCTAAATTGGGATCTGCTCCAAGGTTGTATGTAAACTTAAGGTCTGAAGCACCTATCATATTCAAAGAAAGGAAAAAGTACTGGATTACGAAAATAAGCGAATATTCGATACCGAACCAAAAGAAACCAAGTAATAGCGAAACTAACAGAAGCTTTTTCGTAGAGTAAGGGACTAAATTCCATATATTTTTCAACATTTAATTAATCGTTTTAACCAAAATAAGAGGACGAGCTAACACCTTAGTATCTAAAGCTTTTATTTCAACTTAAAAAAACTTATGGTAAACGTTATGGATGTACCTATTCAAGGCTTTATTTTGAAAAAGAAAGTTTCTCTTATAACTGGTGTAACCGGCCAAGACGGCGCCTATCTAGCCGAACTTCTCCTCGAAAAGGGTTATGAAGTTCACGGCATTAAAAGGCGCTCTTCATCTTTTAATACGCAAAGGATCGATCATCTTTACGTTGATCCACACGAATCGCCTAATTTTAAGCTTCATTACGGTGACTTAACAGATAGCACAAATTTGATTCGAATCATTCAAGAGATTAGACCGGATGAGATCTACAATCTTGGAGCCATGAGTCACGTTAAAGTTTCATTCGATACGCCAGAATATACGGCCAACGTTGATGGCACAGGTACTTTGAGACTCCTAGAAGCTATCCGTATTTGTGGCCTAGAGAAACAAACGAAGATTTACCAAGCTTCTACTTCAGAGCTTTACGGCCTAGTTCAAGAGGTTCCTCAAAAGGAGACAACTCCTTTTTATCCAAGAAGCCCTTACGCCGTTGCTAAAATGTATGCTTACTGGATTACGGTAAACTACAGAGAAGCTTACGGAATGTTCGCT
>PCUW01000007.1 GCA_002787775.1 Bdellovibrionales bacterium CG12_big_fil_rev_8_21_14_0_65_38_15 | reverse complement strand
TCGCTATGGCTGCGATGTAGTCTATATGGATATCGATCAATCTGCTTTAGAAAATACAATTCAAAATCTCGAAGAAAATAAATTAGAGGTTGATCCTAAAAGAATTATTAAGCGCGATAAATTCATTGCAAATAAAACGTATGATCTTGTTTTTGCCAATATTCTTTTAGAAATACTCATTCATGAAAAAGAGTCATTGCTAAACTCACTAGCAAAAACATCTACCATTATCGTCTCTGGCCTCTTAAATGAACACAAAGAAGCCTTTTTAAAGTCATATCCTGAGTTATCTCTTAAAAATAGTGTATCTCGAGGTGATTGGTGTGCTTTGGAGTTAGTTAAAAAATGAGAGCATTCTATATAGAGCAACTGAGCGAATATTGTGAAGGCCAAGAGGTCTCAATTGAAGATGAGGCTTTTCAGCATATTAAAGTTGTAAGACTTAAGCCAAATGAAGTTGTTAAATTTCTTGATGGTAAGGGTGGCCAAGCTCAAGCTAAATTAGTTTCTCTTGAAAAAAAACGCGCTCTCTTTAAGCTTAGCGATTTTTCTAAGTCGATGAAGCTTCCTTCTTGGGATTTGGCGATTGGTTTGGTTAAAAAAGATGCCTTTGATTTATGTCTAAAAATGGCGACCGAGTTGGGTGTGGGGCGTATCTTTCCATTATTAACAAGTTTTTCTCAGCGCTATGAACTTAATCAAGATAGAGCGCAAAGACTTCTTGTTCAGGCTTTAGAGCAATCAAACTCTTTATGGATCCCCTCGCTCGAATCACCAATCGAATTTAAAGACTTTTGCCAGAATCATGTGAATAAAAGCGATAATTACTCCAACTATATATGTATGGGAATGAGTTCTAGTGTTTTACCCTCAAAATTAGATGTGATTGAAGGCAGGTCTTTAGGATTCGTGGGGCCTGAAGGTGGCTTTAGTGAAGAGGAGGAGCATAAAATAAGTCTTATCCCTGGTAGTCGCTCAATTCATCTACCGACACCAATATTAAGAGCACCAACTGCCATTGCGAGTTTAGCGGGTGTGATTTTTACCAAACAAAACCTTTTAGATTGAGACTTCGTCTTTAACATGCCAAAATAGTGATAAGTAGCTGAAAAGTATACTTTTTTGGAGGCGATATGCAGATTGAGCCAAGCTCACCGTCAACTAAAAATCAATCCATCATGATTCCAGATCTCGAAGAGTTCGAGTTTAAGGCGATTGGAGAAGGTTTAGGTTTTCATCAAAAAGAAGAAAAGCCTCGTTGGTCTAAACCTGCCACGACTTCTTCGTCCAGAATGAATTCTATCGCTTCAACATCTAAAGTGAATTCAACACCATCAAATAGTATATCTAGAGAGCAGCTAGGTTTTTTGTATAATCCAGAAAGCCAGACAGCTTCTTTGAAAGCAAATGAACAAAGTAAAAAGTCTAAAGCAGCGTCAAGGATTAAGCTTGCAGGTCTACCTGAAAGATTTACGGCGCAAATGATCGATACAATTATCATCACATTAACTGTCTCGTTTATGGTGACGAGTATGTTGGCCATTGCAGGCGTCCCATTAAAGCAAGCTATGGGATTGTTAACATCATTTGATATTGCACCTGTCGTAGCTATTCTTTGGAGCTTTGCTTACATTTCTTATTTTACAATTCTAGAAACCAAGCAAACTCCTGGTAAAAGTATTATGAGAATTGCAGTGGTTGATATGAACGATCGCCAATTAAGTTTAGCAAAATCATTAGAAAGAACAGTTTTTAGAAGTCTTTCATGGCTTGCACTTGGCTTTCCACTTTTAATGAATTTTCATGGAAGATTGTCTGGTTCAAAAGTTATTAAGCAATAAAATATGTTCGAACTAAGCTCCATTGATCAAAATAAAAAAATCGTTTTTACAAATGGTTGTTTTGATATTCTTCATCCTGGACATGTCGCCTATTTAAATGAAGCCAAATCACTTGGCGATAAACTCGTCGTCGGACTAAATAGTGATGCCAGTGTTAAACGATTAAAGGGCGAAGATAGACCTGTTAATAATGAAAGTGATCGAATGTTCATGTTGTTAAATTTAAAGTCCGTTGATCACGTCATTATATTCAACGAAGACACACCTTTTGAATTAATCCAAGAGCTAAAGCCTGATGTACTGGTAAAGGGTGGCGACTGGAAGCCTGAACAAATTGTTGGAAGTGACATTGTTTTGGCCAATGGTGGGGAAGTTAAAAGTTTAAAGTTTATAGATGGTCATTCTACTTCCACTCTAATTTCAAAAGTTCAAGGCCGATCGTAGCCGTCAAGTACTCAAACTAAAGCACTGAAATAATATTAAGACCGAGTGTCCGAGTCGGATAAGGGTCTAATTTTATTCAAGTTTTTAAAGCTAAACACTCAAGAAAGTTTTAACCGGACCCGAAAGGACAAGTACAGCATTGGGGTGCTGTAAAGTGCAATCAGAAGGTATTGATTCACTCTTTAAACAACACAAGGAGGTTTTATTTGTTAACCGGAGATTAGATTATGGGTATTCGTATCAACACAAACGTACAGTCACTTGCAGCTCAACGAGCTTTAGGTGAAGTCAAAAAAGGTCAGGATGCAGCTTTAGAAAAATTAGCTTCAGGCTCTAGAATTAATAGAGCGAGTGATGATGCTGCAGGTTTAGCCATCAGTGAAAATTTAAAAGCAGATATTCGTGGTTCACAACAGGCCAAAAGAAATGCCAGCGATGGTATCTCTATGATTCAAGTTGCTGAAGGTGGCATGAATGAAATCTCAAATATACTTGTTCGCTTAAGAGAGCTATCTGTTCAAGCTGCTTCAGATACAGTTGGTGATAAAGAGAGAAAATTTACTGATCTTGAGTTTCAACAACTCACCAATGAAATTGAAAGAATTTCTCAATCAACAGACTTTAATGGAACTAAACTTCTCAATGGAGAAGGATCGCTTAAAGAATTTCAAGTTGGTATTGGTAATGATGAATTTGCTGATAGGATTTCTTTTGATCCTGCACAAATTAATGTTCTTGGTTCAGAGTTAGGTGTTGCGGGTTTAGCAGTTTCTTCTAAAGAGGGAGCTCAAGAAAACTTAACGGCGATTGATACTGCATTAGATAAAGTGAGTGGTAACAGAGCAGTTCTGGGCGCATTACAAAACAGATTAAATTCAACAGTAACAAATCTAGAAGTGAAAACAGAGA